>DATGFT010000110.1:0-30783 GCA_035308915.1 Solirubrobacteraceae bacterium | reverse complement strand
AGTACGGGATCACCGCGCTGTGGACCGCCGTCGCCTACAGGGTTCCGGTCACCTTTCTGATCATGCGCAACGACGAGTACATGATCCTCAAGTGGTTCTCGATGCTCGAGCAGGTCTCCGAGGCACCGGGGCTGGAGCTTCCGGGACTCGATACGGCGGCGCTGGCGCGGGCCTACGGTATGGAGGCGCGGGAGGTGGCGGAGCCCGGCGAGCTCGCTCAGGCGCTGAGCGAGGGGCTGGCCGCCGAGGACGGGCCACGCCTGATTCAGGCCCGGGTAGCTTCGGGCATGTGGATGGAGTAGCCCCTCGTTCGCACCGGCCGCAGGCCGGCCTCTGCGACAGCTGCCGGCATCAGCAGCTCGTGCTCAACACTCGCGGCTCGGAATTCTCGCTCTGCCTGCGCTCCCGGGCCCAGCCAGAGCGCTTTCCCCGCTATCCACGGCTCCCCGTGGAGCGTTGCGGCGGCTACGAGCGGACCAGCGACTCGACCGAAGGGTCGGGACCTACTGCGGAGGCATCGGGGTGAGCGTCAGCACGGTGCTGCCGTCCTGCCCCTGCTGGGTCTTCTCGGCAAACAGGCCGTGGGCGGTGATCACACTGACCAGCGGGGCCTCGGCGGCCACCGGCATCTGGCCGACGCTCGGCGGGATCTCCTCGGGCAAGGTTCTGCGCAGCGGCTCCGCCAGATAGGGCCCGAGCTCCGAGCGATCGAAGGCAACCGCCAGGTCCAGGGGCTTGACGATCGGCTTGGACTGAGGCTTGGCGCAGATCCCGGTGCAGCCAACCAGCGTGTGGCCGGGGGGGAGGATGGCGACCACGTTCTGCGTGCCGCTGATGTATTTGAACGTGTACAGCGCCAGTTCCAGCGCCTCGCGTCGCAGGAGCAGTAGCCGCGCCGCGGAGGGCTGGCCCACGCCGATCGCACAGTCGCTCCCGCCCACCCCGCACAGGTTGTAGACGATCGTCCCGCTCGGGGGAAGCGGGAGCAGGCCCTGCGAAGACCCCGGTGCCGGGACCACCACCTGGAGTGGGTTGGCCGGGTTGTTGAGATTCACGACGGTGACGATCGCGAGCTGATCGGACGGGGTGGCGCGGTAGTAGGGGGCCAGGTAGTCGGCGATCTCCTGGGCGCCGGCGAGGCCGTCGTCAGGCGGTCGCCAGGCCGACCAGGCGGCGCCGCTGTTGACCACCCGGGGGCCGTTGCCGGAGAGGAGAACCGCCGCCGCGAGCGAGGCAACGGCGAGGAGAAACAGCCCTGCGGTGACCCAGCGGAAGCGGCCGGCGTGGCGGATCCGCGGCGCATGGGCGGCGCGCTCACGGGAGGCGAGCAGCTCGCCGCCTCCCCCGGTCACCGGTGGGTCGGCGACGTGCTCATGGGCGGGCGAAGACTCCGGATGGGGCCGCCGGAAGCTCATACCGTGGGCCAGGTGCTCTCGTCCATGATGTCGACCTGGGGACGCTTCAGGCCGACGTGGTTGAGAAGGTCGGTGACCTCGTCGCCGTAGATCTCCTTGCGCTCGATCAGGGCCTCGGCGATCTTCTCCAGGGGCTCGCGGTTGGCCGCCATCAGCGCGTATGCGCCCACGTAGGCCTGGCCGAGAAGCTGGGAGGCGGCACGGCGCTTGTCCCGGTCGCGCAGGACCGACGACACCGGATCGTCGCTCAGGGGGCTGCCTCCGCTGGCCCGGTTCATGATCGTCTCCCCGATCCGCTCCAGGCGTCTCAGGACCTGCTCGGTGCGCTCGTCGGGGTCGAGGCTCCCGCGGATGTGCACGGGATCCGCGCCCATCCCCCACATACCGACCATGAGGGCCGCGCGGTAGGTCGCGCTGTAGACGTCTCCACCCACTCCCTGGGAGTTCTCCCCGTAGAACACCTGCTCGGCGGCCATCGCGCCGAGGGTCATGATCAGGCCGCCGAGGACACGACTGCGGAAGTGCGAGAAGCGCTCGTCCTTCTCCATGCTCTGGTAGTGGCCGAGGGAGTTGCCGCGCTTGCGGATCGACAGACGCGTCGAGAGCACGTCCTCCTCGAGGTAGATGTGCCCGGCCGCGGCGTGGCCGGCCTCGTGGATGGCCACGGCGCGTGTCTCCTCGGCGATGTACTCGATGTTCTGCGCGGTCCCGCTCTCGACGGTGGTCATGGCCTCGACGATGTCCGACCAGGCCAGTTCCTGGCGCCCGTCGGCGTGGGAGTAGGTCAGCCCGAGCGAGCAGGCCTGCTCGATCATCGCCGGGGAATACCCGTTTGTGATGCGCGCCAGCTCCTCACGCCGGCGGTCGGTGTCGAGGTCAGGCTCGTGGGCGACCTTGTTCAGGTAGAGGTCGAAGATGTCGAGCCGGTCGTCCTTGGTCGGGGTGCGGAACCAGACGTGGCGGCCCATCCGGCCCGGGCGGATCAGCGCGGGGTCGAGACGGTCGATGGGGACGTTGGTCGCGCCGATGAAGAACACCTGTTCCTGGGCTGGCCCCGGTGCGGGGAGGCGCAGCGACAGGTTCCCGAGCTTGCGCGGGATCAGATAAAGCGCGTCGAGCAGCGTGTTGATCCGATTGGTGAGCGACTTGCGGATCAGCGGCGCCTCGCCGATGCCGTCCATCTGGACCAGGAGCTGGTTGAGGGCCAGGCCGCCATACCCGCCGCCCATCATGCCGGGGAAGATGTAGCGCTGGGTCCACTCCGCCGGCTTGGCCAGGAAGGGAGGAATCGTGGGCGCGCGCGGCTCCTGGCGCTGGGCGAACAGACGCTCCCGCCAGGCCCGCGTCTCCATGATCAGATCGCCGCTCGGGGTGGATGCCCCCCAAGGGCCGAAGAAGCAGTAATCCTCGAAGTCGGTGCTGATCATCTCGCCCGTCGCGCTGGTCATCTGCCCGCCGGCCATGCTGGCCCGGCGCATGCCCACAGCGTCGATCTCGTCGATGAACACGATGCACTGGCCGCCCCACTTCTTGGCCAGCTTCTTGGCCTTGCGAATCAGCCACATCACGACGATCACGTCGATGCCGATGAAGGTGGCGGCGAATCCGGAGCCGGGGATGGTCACGAAGGGACAGTTGAAGTTGGTGGCGATCGCCTTCGCGAGCATCGTCTTGCCGGTGCCGGGCGCACCCAGGAACAGGAGGCCGCGTTCACGCTTGCCGCCTGCCTGCTCGAACTCCTCACCCGACTGCCACAGGCGGACGACCCGAGCCACCTCCTCCTTGGGCTCCTCCTGCCCGCGCACGTCTTCCATCTGCACGCCCCAGTTGGCGTCCCCGGGCTCGTACCCGCGCACCTGCCTCAGGTTCGCGATGAGCAGCGGACCGAACAGGATCATGACGTTGGCGAAGAACAGGATGACCAGGCTGATGGCCAGGCTCGGGAGCTGGGAGCCGATGTTGCCCAGCCAGCTGAAGATGTGGCTGACCCCGCCGAGCCACGAGTGGTGACCGGCCAGAGCCACGATCCCCCCGACAGCGAAGATGAAGATCGCGAGGAAGATCGCCTTGCGGTAGATCGAGCGCCAGAACCAGGTGCGCCGGCGGGCGACCACATCCTCCTCGGCCACGTCACGAGAAACGCCGTACATGCTCGGCCAGGGGAGCACGCGGCGAGAGACCACGTCCACCAGGCCCCGGAAGGCGATCACACTCCCGACGGTGGCGAGCAGGGCCAATCCGAGGGACAGGCCGAGCCGGTCGTAGAGAACGACGAAGAACATGGGGCTCGTGAACAGCGCCACGGCCGTGGCCGCTCGACGCAGCCGTCGCCACTCCCCAGCAAGGCTCGTCGCGTCGATCCCGACGCGCGCGGGCCTACTCCTCTCCTCGGCGTAAGCCATGTCTCGCTCTGAGGGTACAGACCGCGATTGGCAAGGTAAAAGCCCTGAGGTGAACTGAGCGGGCTCTTGCGGCGCCAGGCCGCGTCAGAACCCGAGCTCAGCGCGCATAAACGAACGGCAGCTCGTCGGCGACCTCACGCAGCAGGGGCGCCGTGGCATCGCGGGTGGAAGGGGTCAGCTCCAGGCCGGCCGGCCACCGGATGGCCACGTCTGGATCGTCGTACTTGATGCCGCGCTCGGTCTCGGCTGCGTAGTAGTTGCTCTGTTTATAGATGACGTCCGCCTCGTCGGAGACGACGCAGAAGCCGTGCGCGAAGCCGATTGGGCAGTAGAGAATGCGCATGTTCGCGTCGCTGAGCGTGAAGCCCTCCCACTCGCCATGGGTGGGGGAGCCACGGCGGACGTCCACGAGCACGTCGAAGATCTCCCCGCGCGCGCAGCGGACGAGCTTGGCCGCACCGGCGCCGATCTGGAAGTGCATACCGCGGACGATTCCCCGCCGAGACCGGGAGTGGTTGTCCTGGACCATCTCCTCGATGATCCCGAGCTCGCTGAACCGGCTCGACCGGTAGGTCTCACAGAAGAAGCCGCGCTCATCTCCGATGACATCGGGCTCGATCAGGATCGGCCCCTCGAGCCGCGTCTCGAGTGTGCGCATCTGTCTAGTTCAGGCGGGCGGTGCCGGAGCGCCTAGGAGAGGTTGACCGCCACGTACTTGGTCTCCAGGTACTCCTCGATCCCCTCGTAGCCGCCCTCACGCCCGAATCCGGACTGCTTGATCCCGCCAAAGGGTGCCGAGGCATTGGAGACCATCCCCTGGTTCAGGCCGACCATCCCGGTCTCCAGCCGCTCGACCACGCGCAGCGCCCGCTTCAGGTCGCGGGTGTAGACGTACGCGACGAGGCCGTATTCGGTGTCGTTGGCGGCGGCGATCGCCTCGTCCTCGTCGGCGAAGCCCTTGACCGGCGCCACCGGTCCGAAGATCTCCTCGTGCAGGAGCTCGGCGTCCTCAGGCACGTCGGTGAGTACGGTGGGGTCATAGAAGTAGCCGGCGCCGTCCCGGGCGTGGCCGCCGACGACGGCGCGAGCACCACGACCGATTGCGTCCTCCACGAGCTGGGAGACCTTCTGGCGCTGCTTGTCGTCGATCAACGGCCCGACGTCGACGTCGTCCTCGGTGCCGCGGCCCACCTTCAGCGAGCCCATCTTCTGCGCCAGCTTCTCGGCGAACTGGTCGGCCACAGGACCGGCGACGTGAAAGCGGTTGGCGGCGGTGCACGCCTCGCCGATGTTGCGCATCTTGGCCAGCAGGGCGCCCTGGACGGCGGCGTCGATGTCGGCATCCTCGAACACGACGAAGGGAGCGTTGCCGCCAAGCTCCATCGAAAGGCGCAGAAGGTTCCCGGACGCCTGCTCCATCAGCTTGCGACCGACCTCGGTCGAGCCGGTGAAGGACATTTTCCGCAACCGCGGGTCGGAGATCAACGGGCCTGTCGTCTCGCCCGCCGACGACGCCGTGACGAGGTTGAGCACCCCCTCGGGGAGCCCGGCTTCGGCGAGGATCTTGGCCAGCATCAACATCGACAGCGGCGTCTGCTGCGCCGGCTTGACGACCATCGTGCAGCCGGCGGCGACGGCGGGGCCGATCTTGCGCGTCCCCATGGCCAGCGGGAAGTTCCACGGCGTGATGAGCAGGCAGGGACCGACCGGCTGCTTCATCGTGAGCACCCGCCCCTGGCCGTTCGGCGCGACGGCGTAGCGGCCGTCGATCCGCACCGCCTCCTCGGAGAACCAGCGAAAGAACTCGGCCGCGTAGGCGATCTCGGCCTTGGACTCCTTGAGCGGCTTGCCCATCTCGAGCGTCATCAGCAGGGCCAACTCGTCCTGGCGCTTGACGATCGCTTCGAAGGCGCGGCGCAGGATCTCGCCTCGGTCACGCGGGGGGTGATTGGCCCACTCGGGGCCCACCTCGACGGCGGCATCCAGGGCGGCCTTGGCGTCGTCGGTCGAGGCGTCGGCGACTTCGACGAGTGTCTCTCCGGTCGACGGATCCTCTACCGGGATCGTGCCCTTGGCGCCGTCGCGCCACTCGCCGGCGATGTACAGCTGCTTGGGGACCTCGTCGAGGACCCGTTGCTCTTCGGGTGCGGTGATCGTGCTCATGGCTAGACCTTACCCAGGAGCGGGAGTTCAACTAGCTCCGTGGTCGTTCTCGTAGCCGGCCTGGATGACTGAGCAAGGCCCTGGCGAGCCAGTCAGCTCGCCAGGGCTCTGTTTCGGCCGTTACGCCGCCTGGGCGAGGGGGGCGGGTTCCAGGGCGGTGCCCAGGACCTCGTCGACGGTCATCGCGAAGTGGAACTTCATGGCGTCCCGGACCTCCTCCGGCACGTCGTCGAGATCGCCGCGGTTACGCTCCGGGAGCACGACGTCAGTCAGGCCTGCGGCGTGCGCGGCAAGCACCTTCTGCTTGACGCCGCCAATCGGCAGGACTCGGCCCTGAAGCGTCACCTCACCGGTCATGCCGATGGTGTGCTTGACCGGCCGGCCGCTCAGCAACGAGGCCAGCGCCGTGACCATTGTCACTCCCGCGCTCGGACCATCCTTGGGGATGGCGCCAGCCGGGACGTGGACGTGGAACGAGCGCTCGTCGAAGCTGCTCGGGTCGATGCCGAGGTCCTCGGCGTGTCCGCGGACGTACGAGAGCGCGATCTGGGCCGACTCCTTCATCACGTCGCCGAGTTGACCCGTGAGCGTGAGACCGGAGCCGTTGCCCTGCATCGCCGTCGCCTCGACGAACAGAACATCGCCACCCGTACCGGTGACCGCCAGACCCGTCGCGACGCCGGGAACCGCGGTGCGGATCGCCGACTCCTGGAAGTGCTTCTGGCGCCCCAGCGCGTCCCGGACCTGGTCGAGGTCAAGCGTGACCGGCGCCTCGGCTTGACCCGAGGCGATCTTGGTGGCGGTCTTGCGCAGGAGCGTCCCGAGCTCACGCTCGAGCTGGCGGACACCCGCCTCCCGCGTGTACTCGGTGGCGATCGTGTGCAGCAGCTCGTCGGAGATCGCGACCTCCTCCGGCTTCAGCCCGTTGCGCTCCACCTGCCGCGGCCAGAGATACCCGCGCGCGATGGCGACCTTCTCCGAGGTGGTGTAGCCGTCGAAGCGGATCACCTCCATCCGGTCGAGCAGGGGGCCGGGGATGGTGTCGGCCATGTTGGCCGTGGCGATGAACATGACGTTGCTCAGGTCGAGCTCCACGTCCAGGTAGTGGTCGCGGAAGCTGTGGTTCTGGGCCGGGTCGAGGACCTCGAGAAGCGCCGCGCTGGGGTCGCCGCGCCAGTCGGCGCCGACCTTGTCGACCTCGTCGAGCATGATCACCGGATTCATCGTCTCGGCGTCGCGCAGGGCGCGAACGAGGCGTCCCGGGAGAGCGCCGATGTAGGTACGCCGGTGACCACGGATCTCGGCCTCGTCCCGCACGCCGCCGAGCGACATCCGCACGAACTTGCGCCCTGTGGCGCGGGCAATCGACTCGCCGATCGAGGTCTTGCCGGTCCCGGGGGGCCCGATCAGCGTGAGGATCGCGCCCGAGCGCTTGTCCTCGGTGATCCCACGGTCCTGACGGAGCTTCTTGACCGCGATGTACTCGACGATGCGGTCCTTGACGTCCTCGAGTCCGGCGTGATCGGCATCCAGCACCTCCCGCGCGTGCTCGGGATCCAGACGCTCCTCCGAACGCTTGCTCCATGGCACGGCGATGAGCCAATCCAGATACGTCCGGATGACCGTCGATTCGGCGCTCTGCTCGCCCATCCGCTCCAGGCGCCCAAGCTCCTTCTCGGCCTGCTCACGGACCTCATCGGGCATGCCGGCTTCCTCGATCTTGGTGCGGTACTCGTCGATCACCGAGGCGTCGTCGTCACCGAGCTCCTTGCGGATCGACTCCATCTGCTTGCGCAGGAAATACTCGCGCTGCTGCTTCTCGGCACCTGACTCGACGTCCTCCCGGATCCGCTTGCGCACCTGGAGCTCGGCCAGCCGCTCCCGCTGCAGCTTGAGCGCGAGCTCGAGCCGCTCGGTCACGTCGAGTGTCTGGAGGAGCTGGGCCTTCTGCTCGTAGCCGAAGTCCGGGGAATAGCCACTCGTGTCGGCCAGGGCGCCGGGCTCGGTGATGCTGCGAACGAACGCCGCCACGCGGCCATCGTCACCCCGCAGCTCGAGGATCTCCTCGACCACGGCGCGGTACTCCCGCTCGAGGTTCCGAGTGCGGCCATCGACGGGCGTCTCATCAGGGCGCTCTTCGACCTCGACGAACAGCCGCCCGTCGGGGAGGGTGTGCGCCGCTCCCGCGACGCCTCGGTGCAGTCCCTGCAGGGCCACGGCGCGGGCGCCGCCGGGCAGGCGAACGCGGTCCGCGACCTCGGCCACCGTGCCGACGCTGGCGAACTCGCCGTCGTGGCGCGGGACGAGCAGGACTCTCTCCTCCTCGCCAACGTCCACCGCGAGGGTCAGCGACATGCCCGGGAAGACCACGGCGTCTTCCAAGGGGACAAGTAGAAGTCGACTAGACATCAGAGAAATCTTTCACTTTCGATAGTTGCTTACGCAAGATAAGTCAAGGATACCACTGCAAGCCTGCGTGTGGGGGGTCGAATCTAAGTCTGTGTGACTGAGATTAGCGGGTGGGGCGGGGGGAGCAGCCGGTTCCTTCGGAGGTTCTTCGTTGGGTGCTGCGGTCCATTGCCGGATCCGGGGCTCGCGGGGGGAGAGGGTCGAGGAAGAGCGTTTGTGAGCAGGGTGGAGGGGCCGTACCCTGGGATCAGGGTGGGGGGTATCTCGGAGCAGGGTGGAGGGGCGGTATCTGGGATCATCCCGCCATGGCGCGGGACCCCATGCGCAGCGACCAGGAGCCGGCCCACGACGTGCTGGCGGCCGAGGCTTTCGCGGTTCCGGCACCTGACCCGCAGCTTCGCCACGGTCCGGTTGAGCTGCCCGACGATCCGAGCGGAATCGCTGAGCCGCACGACATCCTCGCGGCGGAGGCATTCGCGATGCCGGTGGGCAGGCCCGCGGCGGGCGCCGGGGTTAGCCGCGGCCCGGCCGCGCGCCGCTGGGCGATTCTGGGTGCCGCGGGCCTCGGCGTGCTGACGCTGCTCCGGCTACGGCGCCGGGGCTGAGGCGAGCTGGGCCGCGGTCGGGGTCGCCTGTCGCTCTGGGGCGCGGTCGGGGTCGCCCGTCGCTCTGGGGCGCGGCCGGGGTCGGGTGTCGCTCTGGGGCGGGGTCGGGGTCGGGTGCGCCGTGGATTGGCGATCGGCGAGGGGAGTTGGGGCCGTCTATTTGATCGCTACCCGCCACGCTGTCGCCCGGGAGGCCGTGCGTGGCGACTTGGGATCGGTTATCGATACCTACCCGCCACGCTCGTGCTTAGGAAGCCGTGCGTGGCGAGTTAGTGTCGGTATCCGGCCAGGCCCGCCCGCCGGCCCCGGCCCGGGCGAGCGGCCCGCCCCGAGTTCCTCAGCGACGCTCCCGAGCCCCCCGGCGGGGCGGCATGAGGTCTGTGATCGTCCCGGCCGCCATCTCGGCCGCAAACGCGACCGTCTCGGTCAGCGTCGGGTGGGGGTGGATGGTGAGCGCGATGTCCTCGGCGTCGGCGCCCATCTCCAGCGCGTGGACCGTCTCCGCGATCAGCTCGCCGGCGTTGACGCCGACCATCCCGGCTCCGAGCAGGCGGCGGCTTTCGGGCTCGAACAGGAGCTTCGTCAGTCCCTCCTCCCGGGCCAGTCCGAGTGCGCGACCTGAGGCCGCCCACGGGAACGCGGCCTTCTCGAAGGCGATGCCCTGTTCGCGGGCGGCGGTCTCGGTGAGTCCCATCCAGGCGACCTCGGGATCGGTGTAGGCGACGGAGGGAATGGCTCTCGGGTCAAAGTCTGCGGAGGCATCGCCGGCGATGACCTCGGCAGCCACCTTGCCCTCGTGCGTCGCCTTATGGGCGAGCATCGGGCCGCCGACGATGTCGCCGATGGCGTGGATCCAGGGGACGTTCGTCCGGAGCTGATGGTCGACCCGGATGAAGCCCCGGTCGTCGACCTCGACTCCAGCCGCCTCGGCTCCGATCAGGGCGCCGTTGGGGCGGCGGCCAACCGCGGCGAGCACGCGGTCAAATACAGACGTCTCGCCGCTCGAGAACGTGACCTTGATCCCCGCCTTCTGCGGTGTCATCTCGCCGACCTCGGTCTCCAGGTGGATGGCCTCGTAGCGCTGGCTGATCCGCTTGCGCAGCGGCTCCACGAGGTCAGGATCACAGCCCGGCAAAAGCTGGCCCAGCAGCTCGACGACGGTGATCCTGGACCCCAGGGCCTCGTAAACGGTGGCCAGCTCGAGACCGATGATCCCGCCACCGATCACGAGCAGGCGCTTGGGCACCTCCTCCAGCGCGAGGGCACGGGTCGAATCGATGATGCGCGGGTCCTCGGGAAAGCCGGGCAGCGTGACCGCGCGTGAGCCGGCGGCGATGATGCAGTGCTCGAAGGAGATCGTCCGCTCCCCCACAGCCACGGTATGCGGCCCGGTGAATCGCCCTTCGCCGTGCACGACCTCGACCCGGCGCTGGCGCGCCAGTCCGTCGAGGCCGCTCGTGAGCTTGCCGACGACCGACTCCTTCCACTCCCGCAGGCGGTCGAGATCGAGCTTCGGGCGTCCGAACGTGATTCCGCGATCGGACATCTCCTCGGCCTCAGCGATGACTCGGGCGGCGTGCAGAAGCGCCTTGGAGGGGATGCAGCCGACGTTGAGGCATACGCCTCCGAGGCGGCGATGCCGCTCGATCAGGACCGTCTTCAGCCCGAGATCGGCGGCGCGGAAGGCCGAGGTGTAGCCGCCGGGACCGGAGCCGAGGACCACAAGCTGGACGTCATAGCCGGCGCCGTCCTCAGGAGGGGGCGGGGGCGCCGTCGGCTCGCTGGCAGCGGTTGGCGAGGCCGGGCGCGAGGCCTCTTCTCTCGGGGCGGCGCCGTCTGGCTCGAGCGTGAGCAGCACACTGCCCTCCGAGACGCGGTCGCCGATCTTGACGCTCAGCTGTTTGACCACACCCGCCGATGGCGCGGGGACATCCATCGTCGCCTTGTCGGATTCCAGGGTGACGAGGGGATCCTCGGGGGCCACCTCGTCGCCGGCCGCGACGTGGATCTCGATCACCGGGACGTCGGTGAAATCGCCGATGTCCGGCACGCGGACCTCCATCAGAGAAGCGCGCGGCGTAGGTCGCTGAGAACCTGGCCGAGGTACACGACGAAGCGGGCGGCCGCCGCCCCGTCGATCACCCTGTGGTCATAGGAAAGCGACAGCGGGAGCATCAACCTCGGTGAAAACGCCTCGCCGTTCCATACCGGCTTGGTGGCCGCCCTGCTGACCCCCAGGATCGCCACCTCGGGCGCGTTGACGATCGGGGTGAAGGCCGTCCCGCCGATCCCTCCGAGCGAGGAGATCGTGAACGTGCTGCCACTCATATCGGCCGGGCCGAGCTTGCCCTCACGCGCCTTGGCGGAGAGCTCGGCGAGCTCGCGCGCGATGTCGAGAAGCCCCTTGCCGTCGGCGTTCTTGATCACCGGCACGACAAGGCCTCCGGGAGTGTCGGCGGCGAAGCCGATGTTGTAGTAGCGCTTGAGGATCAACTCCTCGCCGTCGAGCGAGGAATTGAAGTCGGGAAACTCCTTCAGCGCGGCGACCGAGGCCACGACGAGGAACGACACCATCGTCACCTTGAGGCCATCCCGAGCGCGCTCGTCGTTGAGCTGCCGTCGCCACGCCTCGAGCTCGGTGATGTCGGTCTCGTCGTGCTGGGTGACGTGTGGGATCATCACCCAGTTACGCGCGAGGTTCGGCGCGGAGATGCGCTGGATTCTGGACCGCGGCACCCGCTCGACCGGGCCGAACTTCTCGAACTCGAGCGACGGCCACGGTGCCAGGTCGAGACCGCCGGGCGCGCCCGCCGGGCCGGGTCCCGGCAGCGCGGCCGAGCCCCCGGCAGCCGCCCGCTCGACATCGTCCCGCGTGATCCGGCCCTTGCGGCCGGTCCCGCTGATCGACGAGAGATCGACGCCCAGCTCACGCCCGATCCGCCGGACGGAGGGGCTCGCGTACACGGGGCCGCCGTTCCGGGGAGGTCCGGGCGGGGGAGAAGCACGTTCGGGCTCCGCGGCGTTCGAAGCGTCGGATGCCGTCTCGGCCTCCACCGCGCTGGCCACCGAATCCGGAGCCTCGGCCTCCTCCGGAGCCCCCTGCGAGGCGGCGCTTGCAGCGGCCCGAGAGGCCCCACCATCGGCGTCCGGCGTGATGGTTACCAGGGGCGTGCCCTGGGAGACCCGATCGCCCACCTTGACCTGGACCTCGCCGATCACGCCGGCGAAGGGCGCGGGGACGTCCATCGTCGCCTTATCCGATTCGAGCGTGACCAGGGGGTCGTCGGGACCCACGCGATCGCCCGGCGAGACAAGGATCTCGATCACCGGCACGTCGGCGAAGTCGCCGATGTCGGGGACTTCGACCGCTACCGCGCTGCCCGTCGTCATACGGTCGTGGGCAGGGGCGCCTCGGGGTCGATCTCGTAGCGCTCGATGGCTTCCTGGACGCGCGCCGGCTCGATCACGCCCTCATCGACGAGCTCACGCAATGCCGCGACGGCGACGTAGTGACGGTCGATCTCGAAGAAGCGCCTCAGGGCGGAGCGGAAGTCACTGCGGCCGTAGCCGTCGGTCCCTAGCACGCGGTAGCGCCCGGGCACCCACTGCCGAATCTGGTCGGCGAAGGTTCGGATGTAGTCGGTCGAGGCGACGACCGGGCCTTCTCGGGCGCCCAGCTGCTCGCTCACATAGCTCCGGCGCGGCTCGGACTCGGGGTGGAGCATGTTCCAGCGCTCGATCTCGAGCCCCTCACGCCGCAGCTCGGTGAACGAGGTGACGCTCCACACGTCGGCGGCGACGCCGAAGTCCTCCTCCAGCAGCGACGCGGCGGCCAGCACCTCGTTGAGAATGGTGCCCGATCCGAGGAGTTGTACGTGAGGGCCGTCGACGGCACTCGGGCGGAGCAGGTACATGCCGCGGAGGATCCCGTCCTGCGCGCCCTCCGGCATCGCGGGGTGGTGATAGTTCTCGTTCATCAGCGTCAGGTAGTAGAAGACATCCTCCTGCTCGCCGACCATCCGCCGCAGGCCCTCATGGATGATCACCGCGACCTCGTAGTTGAAGGCGGGGTCGTAGGCGCGGACATTGGGCACGACTGAGAAGAGGACGTGGCTGTGGCCGTCCTCGTGCTGTAGCCCCTCGCCGTTGAGCGTGGTCCGGCCGGCCGTGCCCCCGAGCAGGAACCCCCGGCTGCGGCTGTCGCCGGCGGCCCAGATGAGATCGCCGACGCGCTGATAGCCGAACATCGAGTAGTAGATGTAGAACGGGATCATCGGAACCCCGTGCACGCTGTAGGAGGTGCCGGCGGCGATGAACGAGGAGATCGAACCCGCCTCGGTGATCCCCTCCTCGAGGATCTGCCCGTGCTCGTCCTCCTTGTAGAACATCAGCTGCTCTGAGTCCTGAGGCTGGTAGCGCTGGCCGAAGGGCGAATAGATGCCGACCTGGCGGAACAGGCCCTCCATTCCGAAGGTGCGCGACTCATCCGGGACGATCGGGACGACGTGGCGACCCAGCTGCTTGTCTCTGAGCAAGGCAGCGAGGACTCGCACGAAGGCCATCGTGGTGGAGATCTCCCGGTCGTCCGTCCCGGTGAGCTGGGAGCTGAAAAGCTCGAGCGAAGGCACGGGGAGCGAGTGCTCGGCACGCCGCCGCCGCACCGGCAGCGAGCCCCCGAGAGCGTCACGGCGCTCCCGCAGGTAGCGCATCTCCGGTGAATCGTCAGGCGGCCTGTAGTACGCGGCATTGCGCACCTGCTCGTCGGTGAGCGGCAGATCGAAGCGATCCCGGAAGGCCATCAGCGCATCCTCAGTCATCTTCTTGGCCTGGTGGGTCACCATCTGGCCCTCGCCCGAGGCGCCCATCCCGTAGCCCTTGATCGTCTTGGCCAGGATCACGGTCGGCTCCCCGCGGTGATCGACCGCCTCGTGGTAGGCCGCGTAGACCTTCTGTTGGTCGAGTCCACCCCGGTTCAGGAGCCAGATCTCCTCGTCTGACATATGGGCGACCCGTTCGAGCAGGACCGGATCCTTACCGAAGAAGTGCTCTCGCACGTAGGCGCCGTCACGCGACTTGTAGGTCTGGTATTCGCCGTCGACGGAGTCCTCCATCACCTTGAGGAGCCGGCCGTCGGTGTCCTCGGCGAGCAGCGGATCCCAGCGCGAGCCCCAGATCACCTTGATCACGTTCCACCCCGCGCCGCGGAAGTCCGACTCGAGCTCCTGGATGATCTTCCCGTTGCCGCGCACCGGGCCGTCGAGGCGCTGGAGGTTGGCGTTGACGACCCAGATGAGGTCGTCCAGGCGTTCGCGGCCGGCGAGGCCAATCGAGCCCATCGTCTCGGGCTCGTCGACCTCCCCGTCGCCGATGAACGCCCACACCTTGCGGCCCTCGGTATCGACGAGGTCGCGAGCCTGGAGGTACTTCATGAAGCGCGCCTGGTAGATCGAGGTGATCGCCCCGAGTCCGAGCGAGACGGTGGGGAACTGCCAGAAGTCGGGCATCAGCCAGGGGTGGGGATAGGAGCTGAGGCCGCGGGGACGCGATACCTCCTGGCGAAAACCGTCCAGCTGCTCCTCGGTCAAGCGCCCCTCGAGGTACGCACGCGCGTAGTTACCCGGCGATGAGTGACCCTGGAAGTACACGAGGTCGCCGCCGTGATCCGCGCTCGGGGCATGCCAGAAGTGGTTGAAGCCGACCTCATACAGCGTGGCCAGCGACTGATAGCTGGCGATGTGGCCGCCGAGCTCCGAGGAGGCCTTGTTGGCGCGGATGACCATCGCCATCGCGTTCCAGCGGATGATCGACCGCAGCCGGCGCTCGACGGCTGGATCGCCGGGCAGCTTGGCCTCACGCTCGGGGGGGATCGTGTTGACGTAGGAGGTGTTGAGGCTGGCGATCGGGCCGGTCCCGGCGTGCTGGGCGCGTTCGACGACGCGCCGCAGCAGCTCACGCGCACGATCAGGTCCGTCGTGCGCGACGACGGCGTCGAGCGCCTCCAGCCACTCGCTGGTCTCCACCGCGTCGAGGTCAGACCCGTTGGACGACGCTCCGTTGCTGCTCAGTGCCTCGACTCGCTCCGCCATACCTATGCGATGGTACGCCGCGTGCCCCCCTCAGATGAAGAGCTCGCATTCGCCGGACCGGCCGCGCTCGCGGCCCTGGTCCGCGAGGGCGAGATCCACCCCAGGGAGCTCGTCGAGCTGGCGCTGCGCCGGATCGAAACGCTGAATCCGCGCCTCAACGCGTTTCGCGTCGTGCTGGCCGAGGAGGCGCTGGCGGCCGCCGAGCGCGTGGGACGAGACGGCGCCCTGGCCGGCGTTCCGGTGGCGATCAAGGCCGACACCCCGGTGGCCGGCCAGGTGACGACGCGCGGCTCACGCAGCCACGGGCCAGCTGCGCAGGCGGACGCCGAGATCGTTCGCCGGCTACGCGCGGCAGGAGCGGTCCCGATCGGGATCACAAATGTTCCCGAGCTGATGATCTTCCCCTGGACGGCCAGCGACGCCACGGGGATTACGCGCAACCCCTGGGATTTGACCCGCACCCCCGGAGGCTCCTCGGGTGGATCGGCGGCGGCCGTCGCGGCGGGAATGGTGCCCTGTGCGACGGGCTCAGACGGTGGCGGCTCGATCCGGATCCCGGCTGCCTGCTGCGGCTTGGTGGGAATGAAGCCCAGCCGCGGGAGGGTGGCGATGGCGCCGGCAGGGGAGCACTGGCTCGGGTTGAGCACCCTGGGGGCGCTGGCTCGCACGGTCGCTGACAGCGCGCTGCTGCTCGACGTCATCCAGGGTGCCGCCGCCGGAGACACCTACGCCGTCCCGCCCTACGAGAGGAGCTATCTCGACGCGGCGGCCACGGCGCCGCGCCGGCTGCGGATCGCCGTCTCACGCAAGCCGCCGACGGGTGTGATCGCGCCGCTGGGCGAGGATCAGCGACAGGCCTGGGAGGCGACGGCGGCGCTCCTGAGGGAGTTAGGCCACGAGGTGATCGAACGAGATCCCGCCTACGGGGCGGCGCTGTTCACGTTCACGCAGACCTGGCTGCGCGGGATCCACGAGGACGCGATGACGGTGCCCGATCGCTCGAAGCTCGAGCGATCGACACGCCAGATGGCGGCGGCGGGCCGGCTCGTCTCCGCGTCGCGCACGGCCAGGCTGCGAGGGGAACTGCGCGCCCGCGCCACGGGGCGGATCCTGGCGCTGTGGAACGAGGTCGACGTGCTGATGACGCCGGCGCTGGCCAAGGCGCCGATCGCGGCCGCGGGGGGCCACGGGCGCAGCGCGCCGGTCGCGCTCGACATGTCATCGCGCTTCACGCCGTGGACCTCGGTGTTCAACCTCACGGGTCAGCCGGCGATCAGCATCCCCGCCGGCTTCGGCCGGGAAGGCCTTCCCCTGAGCGTGCAGCTGGTGGGACGGCCCGAGGCCGAACACACGCTGTACTCGCTGGCGGGCCAGATCGAAAGCGCGAGACCGTGGGCGGAGGCGACGCCGGCCGTGGCGCGGGAAGCCGTGGCCGCTCCCGCCTGCCAGGGCTAGGCGAACGTCTCGCGGGCCAGGGCCAGGAACTCCTTCACCGCCGGCGGGTGACGGCGCTCCTGGCGCCAGGCGAGGGTGATGTCGCGCGACAGCGGCGGGTCGGTCAGGGTGGCGAGGGCGACCTCGGCGCCTGGCGCGATTGCGTCTGACCAAGGCAGGATGGCGACGCCCATGCCGCGGGCCACGAGCCGCCGGATCCGCTGGCTCTCGTTTGATTCGAGCTTGATGCGGGGCTCGAAGCCGGCCTGGACGGCGGCCGAGAAGAGGAGCTCCCGCAGCCGGGCCCCCTGGCGGTAGCTGATGAATTCCTCGTCACGGAGTTGGACCATCCTCACGCTCGGGCGACCAGCGAGCCGGTGGCCCGGGGGGAGGAGCACCACGAGCTCCTCAAGCACGAGCTGATGCAGCGCGAGGCCGTGGCTCTCCACACGCTCGGTCACGGATAGGAAGGCGAGATCCAGCTCGTCGTCCCGGATCATCCGCGCCAGGTCCTCGCTGGCTTCCTCCCGGACGGTGAGGCCGACGCCGGGGTGGCGCTCATGGAACACGGCCAGCACGGCGGACAGATCCACCGGTCCCATCGTGTGCATCGTCCCGACGGTGACGTGGCCGATCTCCATGCCCTTCGCCGCCTCGAGCTCGGCGTGGGCAGCCTCGAGCTCGGAGAGGATCCGCCGCCCCCGAGCGACCAGGAGCTCGCCGGCCGGCGTGATCTTCACCTGGCGCGTCGTCCGCTCAACAAGGGGGATTCCCACCTCGTCCTCGAGCCGGCGGATCTGCTGAGACAGCGCGGGCTGAGCGATGTGCTCGCGGGCGGCGGCCCGCGTGAAATGACGCTCATCGGCCAGCGCGACCAGATAGCGCAGCTGTCGGAGATCCATAAGCAAAGCCTATAACGGGCCTGGAAATCCCGTCTTGGACATCTAAAACGGAGACCGCCATCATTCCCGCACACCCTCTCCTCCCTCATCGCGCCCCGCCGAACCGGCACATTGCCCTCGCCGGTTTCCCGGGGCGCGATTCCTTTATGGTGAGGGCATGGGAACGCTTCACGTCTCCGCTGAGCGACTGATCGACGGTCCTCCGGACCAGGTCTACGCGTATCTCGCCGACATGCGTGAGCACCACCCGCACTTCCTTCCGCCGGCGTTCTCTGATTTCGAGGTGGAGAGCGGCGGCGTCGGGGCGGGAACGGTCACGCGGTTCAAGCTGAACGCCGGCGGGCGCACCCGCAGCTACCGCATGCAGGTGGCCGAGCCCGAGCCGGGACGCGTCCTCACGGAGTCCGACACCGAGTCAAGCCTCGTGACCACATTCACCGTCGAACCGAATGCTGACCGCTCGCGGGTCGCGATCTCGACCGCGTGGGAGGGGGCGGGCGGGATCGGCGGCTTCTTCGAGCGGACATTCGCCCCGCGCGTGATGAAGCGGCTCTACGAGGACGAGCTCGAGCGGCTGAACCAGTACGTGCGAGAGCAGACGGCCAGCGCCTGAGGCGCGATTCGGTCGCTCCCGCCCGGGGTAGTCCCACGCCCCGAGGTTTACCGCAGCAAGGAGGAGAGAAATGTCGGCTCTCGCAGAAGGACACGAGCTCGGGACGATCGAGACCAACATCCCAGCGCGGCTCGATCGGCTCCCCTGGTCTCGGTGGCATTGGCGAATCCTCATCGGTCTGGGGACGGTCTGGATCCTCGACGGGCTGGAGGTAACAGTCGTCGGGTCGATCGCAGGCGCGATCTCGGCCAAGGGGAGCGGGATCAACATCTCGTCCGCGGAGATCGCCGGCTGGGCGGCGTCGATGTACGTGGCCGGCGCCTGTGCGGGCGCGCTTGTGTTCGGCCGCCTGACCGATCTGTTCGGGCGAAAGAAGCTGTTCATGATCACGCTCGGCGTGTATCTGGCGGGCACCTTCGCGACGGCGTTCGCGTGGACGCCGATCTTCTTCTTCGCCTGCCGGTTCGTCACCGGAATGGGAATTGGCGGCGAGTACAGCGCGATCAACTCGGCGATCGATGAGCTGATTCCGGCCAGGCACCGGGGGCGGATCGACATCCTGATCAACGGCACATACTGGGCGGGTGCGGCACTCGGCGCGCTGCTCTCGGTGGCGGCGCTGCACATCTTCTCGCCGCTGCTCAATTGGCGGGTCTGCTTCGGGCTCGGGGTGATCCTCGGTCTGGCAATCCTGATCGTCCGCCGCCACGTTCCCGAAAGCCCGCGCTGGCTGTTCATCCATGGGCGTGAGCGCGAGGCCGAGGAGGTCGTCCAGGACATCGAGCGCCAGGTGGTGGAATCGACGGGAGCGCAGCTCGACGATCCGGACGACACGATCGCGATCAGGCAGCGTAAATCGCTGGGTCTGATGGAGGTGGCGCGCGGGATCGTGCAGAGGTATCCCAAGCGGACCGTGCTCGGGCTGGCGCTGTTCATCGGCCAGGCCTTCCTCTACAACGCGATCCTGTTCGGCTACGCGACCATGCTCGCCACCTTCTTCAAGGTGAGCACGGCCGACGCGCCGTACTACCTGGTGGCGTTCGCAGCCGGGAACCTGCTCGGGCCGATCATCCTGGGGCCGCTGTTCGACAGCATCGGGCGCAAGCCGATGATCGCGGGGACGTACATCCTGTCGGGGATTCTGCTGTTGATCACGGGGTACCTGTTCAAGCAGGGACAGCTCAGCGCGACGACGCTGACCCTCGGCTGGTGCGTGGTCTTCTTCTTCGCTTCGGCAGGCGTCAGCGCCGCGTACCTCACCGTGAGCGAGGTGTTCCCGATGGAGACCCGAGCTCTGGCGATTGCGCTCTTCTACGCCGTCGGCACGGGCATCGGCGGGATCATCGGACCCCAGCTGTTCGGCCCGCTGGTGGCCAAGACGAGCCGCGGCCCGGTGTTCGAGGCCCTCGCGCTGGGCGCGATCCTGATGATCCTCGGCGGCATCGCCGAGATCCTGTTCGGGGTCAAGGCCGAACGCCGGCGCCTCGAGGGGATCGCCAAGCCGCTCACCGCGATCGAGAGCAAAGTCCGGGACGTCGCACAGCGCACTCCGAGGAGAGCTACGACGCAGGCCGCGACGTAACGCTGCCTCGCCTTCGTCAGCGCGATCGTCTGGCTACAGCAGCCGGACGATCGCGCTGATTCCCACGGCCACGATCACGAGCCGCAGGACGAGCGGGGAGAGGCGGCGTCCCTGACGGGCGCCGACGATTCCTCCGAGCACCGAGCCGCCGGCGATCAGGCCGGCCGGGCCCCAGGAGACGTGAGCGACGATGGCGAAGATGATCCCGGCGACCAGGTTGACGAGCCCGGCGAGGACCACCTTCAGGGCGTTGATCCGCTGGAGGTCATCGTCGAGGGCGAGTCCGAGGATGGCCAGGAGGAGGATCCCCTGGGCCGCTCCGAAGTAGCCGCCGTAGACGCCGCTGAGGAAGACGCTCGCGCCGGCCAGGGGACCCGCGGTGTCGTGGCGGCGCCGGCGCGACGTGAGGCGCCGGTTCAGCCACGGCTGGATCAGGATCAGCACGAGCGCCACGGCGATGAACGCGGGGACGATGGCCTTGAATGCCGCGGCCGGCAGCGTGAGCAGGAGGACGGCGCCGGTGATGCCGCCGAGCAACGAGCAGAGCGCCAGCGGGAGCAGGCGCCGACGCTGCCCGTGCAGTTCACGTCGGTAGCCGACGGCGCCGGCCACCGATCCGGGAACGAGACCGATCGTGTTGGAGACATTCGCGGTCACCGGCGCGTAGCCGAAGGCGAGCAGCGCCGGGAACGTGATCAGGGTGCCGCTTCCGACGACCGTGTTGATCGTGCCCGCCGCCATCCCGGCCACGAATATGGCCACAGCATGCAGCGGGCTCACGCCGCACAACCCTAGTCGCCGGACCCGCGGCCAGGCGGCTGCCAGTCCGGTCCCGGCCGAGCGGCCGGCCCGAACGGGCGCGGCCGCACGGCCTTCAGACCGAATCCCTACTCCACCGGGATCTCGCCGTAGACCATGCCCAGGTCCATTCCCTGGCGTCGACGCGCGACGCGTGAGATCAGGTAGATGGCCAGGGCCAGGGCATAGAGGCAGCCCATGTAGATCAACGACGAGCTGTGGTTGACGCCGTACGCGCTGTCGGAGAACCACTTGACCAGCGCGAACACGAGGATCACCCCAAACAGCAACGCCGCCACCGTGATCACCGGGAGCCCGAGCACCCGGTACTTGGCGATCGGCGAAGCGTTGTAGATCTCGGGCTTACGCCAGGGGAGGATGCCCGCGGCCACGGTCGTGCCGAGGAACGTGATCGCGATCACCAGCGTCGCATCCAGGGTGTAGCTGGCGAACTTGGGGCTGTAGGCGTAGAGGGCGCTGATCGGGATCGAGGGGATCAGCATCAGCGCCAGCGCCCCGTAGGGGACTCCGCTCCGGGACACGCTGGCCGCCCACTCCGGCAGCACGCGGTCGAACGCGGTGGCGAAGACCACGCGGGTCGAGGAGAGGAAGACCGATCCGACCCAGCCGATGAACCACAGCGTCAGCAGCAGGATCAGGATGAACTGCCAGATCCGGGCACCGAGGATGAAGGCGGCAAAGGTGCCGGGGTAGGGCACGACGCCGAGCGGACCGGTCGAGTAAGCGAAGTTGGCCGCCTCATACCAGTGCCAGCCGAACGTCTTGGCGAAGAGGAGGAAGAAGATCGCCGCCAGCGCGGTGGTGAAGATCAGCGCCCCGCCCATCGCGTAGATGTTCTTGCGGAAATCCGAGGCCCCGCGCACCTCGCCGTAGAGAGTGGCGCCCCAGTTGGACCACAGGTTGAAGAACATCAGCAGCGGGAGCAGGAGCAGCACGCCGCTGACGTTGAACGAGCCAAGGTTGGTGGGGGTGTAGCCGTTCGTGCCCGCCTTCAGCGTCGCCTGGTAGGCGTTGCTCCCGGCCCCGGGATAGAGCTTGTGCGCCTGCGTATTGAAGTCGTGAACGAAGCCAGACTTGGAGGTGGCGAGCAGGGCGATGGCCATCACCACCAGGCCGACCAGGCCGCCGTAGAAGCAGAACTTCTGGATCCGGGCGTAGGTCCGGATGCCGAGGGCGATGAACAGGGTGGCCAGCAGGGCGGTGATGATCGAGGCGACGAAGGTTCCGGTGTGGCCGACCCAGAAGGTGAGGCCGCCGTGCCACCCGACGATCGCCGATAGGGGCTGGAGGACCTGGGTCTGGAGGATGTTGGCGTAGATCGGGACCCAGTGCCAGAGGATGAACCACCATCCGCAGACGGCGAGCACGAACCCGATCCCCCCGCCGAGGACGCGACTCATCCATACGTAGTCGCCGCCGGCTCGGGGCATCACCGCAATCAGGGCGGCGTAGGTGATGGCCTGGAAGATCAGGTACGCGCCACCGACCAGCACCGCCCACAGCAGGCTGCCGTTGGCGACGGTGGCCGGCGCGAAGGCGAAGATGTACCAGCCCAGCGTGACCAGGTTGATCGCGAATGTGGCGTAGATGAACGCATCCCGCACCGACCAGCCGCGGACCAGCCCGGTGGCCTTGCGGACGAAGACGGCGCGCTCTTCAAATGGGGTCCCGGTACCTGGTGCAATCGTTGCCATCTGCGGTTATCCCTCCTCCGTTGAACACCGGCTGACGATCACTGCGCGTCGCCTAGCCGCTCGTCAAAACGAACTTCTTGACCTGTTTTCCGCCCTCGATGTCGATCACCGCACCGAGCAGCTGGCCCTGTTCATAGGAGCTGCCAGGGTTGATGCAAAGGGTTCGGCCGAGTCGCTTGGTCCCCCGCGCCTCGTGGATGTGGCCGTGCAGCGAGAGCGCCGGCTGGTAGCGCTCGATCGCGTCGCGGACCGCGGTCGAGCCGACCGGCTTGACGGCATGGCCGGCGTCCTTGAGATCCATCTCCTCCGTCAGCTCCGGAGCGTCGTCAAGCCCGGTGCCATAGGGCGGACAGTGCAGGCTGAAGATCGTGCGCTCGGCCGGCGCGGTCACCTGTGAGGCCATGCGCTCGATTCGGTCGGCCAGCTGCGGCTCATCCTCCTCGCGGTAGGTGTCCCAGGGGGTGCGGTTGGCCCAGCCGCTCGAGGCCATCTGGTAGCCGTCGAGCTCGAGCACCCGCCCCTCGCCCAGCTCGACCGTCTTGGCCTTGGCGATCACCTCATCGACCTCGAGCTGGTCGTCGTTACCAGGGCAGACGAAGCAGCGAATTCCGGTTCCGGCGAGCTTTTCGTCAGCCAGGTCCATCCAGCGCTGCACCGTGGCCAGCATGTGCTCCTCGAACAGCGCGTGCCACTTGGGCTCGTTCTGACTCAGCTCGTGAAGCTCCTCCGGGGTCACCCGGAACGGGTAGTAGCCGCGGCGGATGACCGCCTGCTCGAAGGCCGCCACCTGGTCCTCGCCGACCAGCGTCTCGCGGTTCTCGAGCAGCGTGGCGTGCCAGCGGCCGTCGCCGTCGTCGATGATCGGGACGAGCGCCTTGCCCGTCATGTCGCCGCCGAGGATGATCACGTCCGCCTGGTAGTGCTTGCCGCTGTTGAGGAACTTGCGCCAGCACACCTCGGAGCCGTGGACGTCGGTGGCGAAGAAGATCCTCACTGCTCGACCTCCTCTGGGAGCTCGTACCAACGCTTGCGCTCGCCGATCTTGGCCCGGAGCTTCCAGCCCCGGCTCTTGGGCGCGTCCTCGATCCGGCCGAGCACGCTGCGCAGCCGGTCCGCCACTCGAGCACGCTCGCTCTCCGGCAGCGGGTACTCACCAAGCATCTGCTCGCAGCGCGTGAGGTTCGCGGTGATGGTCCTCCACAAGCCCCAGTCCTCACTGCACAGTTCCGCGATTCGCTGCGCGTTGACGGCGTCCTCGTCGTGGTCGGCGACCTCGTGGCCGTGGAACAACAGGACGGTGTCCCGAACGTCCTTCTCGTTGAGCTGGACGATCTGGAGCTTGGTCAAGAGCAGTTCGGCCAGGGGGACCGTCGGGTCGCCGGGGCGCAGACGGTCGCCGAACGGGATCTGGTGGCACATCCGGAAGGAGCCCACGAACACATCGACCTGCCGTCCGTTCTCGTTGTCGTAGAACAGCATCCGCTCCTTGCCGTTCATCGCGTTGAACACGACGTGGGGCTCGTAGCCCGCCCCGCGCAGCAGCTTCTGAGCATCGCCACCCCGCCCCTTGGGCACGGCGAAATCGAGGTCCTTGTAGGGCCGGTCGAGCGGTGCGGGCACCTCAGGGGCGTGGATGCGCACCGCCACGCCGCCGAGCAGGGCGAGCGTGCCGCCGTCCGAGGCGGCGATTTGCAGCAGACGCTCCCCCTCTTCGACCACGTCGGCGAGGATCGTGGTCATCAACCCTCCGCTTCGGCGGGCCGTGCCTCTCGCATTCCCTCTCCTCGGGGCTCGAACCCCGGTCCGATCCAACTTATATATCAGACCCCGCATGGCGTCAATGGCCGCGAAGCTGGCGGGAACGTTGCCCCAGGGGTACCGCCCCTCGGTACTAAATGCGCAAGGTTCCAGGCTCCGGGCTCGCCGGGCCTCCAGCCGACGGGCCACGGCCGCCGGGGCCGGGCTCGCCGGGCCTCGCCGCCGGGCCCCGCCGACGGGCCACGGCCGCCGGGGCCGGGCTCGCCGGGCCGGGCCGCCGGGCCCGGCCGCCGGGCCCCCCGGCCGGCTGCCCCGCACCTCAACGACCGCGTTTGCGCTTCGCCCGGGCCCGGCCGGCCGCCCGACCTGACCCGCGGGCTGCCACGCGGGCGGGCGTGGGGTTGGACAGAGCCGCCGCGCGCCGGCGCCGCTGCCGGATCCGGATCGAGGCTCCGATCCCGGCTCCGATGAACAGCGCCCCGAAGTAGAACGGGCTCACCAGCAGCATCACCGCGATGCCCAGCATGGCCAGCCAGATGGCCGGCCTCCAGTCACGCCAGTCCCCGGTCATGGGTGAATTATCCGCGCTCGGCGTGCCCGGCTCACGACGTGCCAAAGCTGAGCTGCGAGGCGACGTGCTTCTGGATCGACGCGACGGCTCGGAACGCCTCCTTGAGGTGGCTTCGCGTCAGTGGTGTCAGGCGTGCCGGATCGACGTGGTCGTCGGGCGGCTGGCCGGCGCGCAGCTGCGCGCTCTGGTGCTCGACGCGCAGCGCGGTGATGAGCATGAACGCGTCCTCCAGGGTTCGCGCGTCGCCCTCGGAGAGGATTCCCGCCGCCCCGGCGCAGCGCAGCCGCTCGGGGGTCGAGGCGCTGGTCACGCCGGCCGCCATGCCCGCCCAGCGCGCGAGATCGATGATCGGGATGACCCCACCGTGCTTGAGATCGAGCTGCCCGCGGTGCTCGCCGCTTGAGTCGACCACGAGGCCGCGGAAGAAACCGGTGGGCGGGCGCTGCGAGAGCGCGAACCGGGCGAGCAGGCGCAGCAGCGCCGGGTTGCTTGGCGCGAGCCGGAACGTGTCGGCCACGGGGGTGCCCGTGTGAACGCCCCACACCGGGCGGCTATCGACAAGGACCGAGGTGAGGATCAACGCCTTCTCCTGGGTCGGGTCGGCGATCCAGCTGCGGACGACGTGCTGCCAGGAGGCCAGCGACCGCACGAACAACACGTCCGAGGCCGTCGCGCCGTGGCGGTCGGCCTGAAAGCCGCAGGCCTCGAGCCCCTTGACGACCGAGGTGGCGAGGGCGTGGAGCCGCGGCCTCACCTCAGCCTCGGGGGCATCGCCGAACCAGACGATGGCGCTGTCGACGTCAGAGCTGGGGAGCGCCTCCCGCCGCGCCTGGCTGCCCAGGGCGAGCCAGGCGAACTCGACGCCCGGCTCGCCGACCTCGTCGATGGCGAGCTCCAGGAGGCGGCGGGTGAGCGCGTCGACGACCACCGAGTAGACGGCGGCGATGCTGGCCGAGGCGATGCGGGCATCGTGCATCGAGATGACGGCGAGCCGCAGCTCACGCGCCACGTCGAGCAGCGCATCGGGGGTTTGTGCCAACGCGATGCGCCGCCGCAGGAAGAATGGCGAGCGCGTCTGCGCCGCCGCCAGGTCGATCTCCTCGACCACCCCGAGAATCTCGCCGGTGACAGCGAGCACCGGAACGTGGCGGATCCCACGGTCGAGCATCTCCAGGAGCACGTCGCCGGCGAGGCGATCCGGCGCGGTCGTGTACGCCGGCGCCGTCATGGCTTCGGCCACCGGTTCCTCACCGGTAAGGCTGCCCGCGACGACATGGGACCGGAGGTCGCGGTCGGTCATGATGCCGAGGCGCCGCTCGCCGAGATCGACGACCACGGATGTGGCTCCCGCCGAGTTCATGCGTCGGGCCGCCTCGCGGATCGGGGTCTCGGCTGAGCAGACGACCGGCTCGCCGCGGATGAGGGAGCCGACAGGCTGAAGCGGAGGCTCGACCTGCGGCTCCGCCGAGGCGACTGTCCCGGCCTCCGCGGCCCACGGCTCCAGCAGGGAGCGGGCCAGGAAGCGCAGGCCCGCCGGGCGGGCGAGGGAGCCCTCCGCCACATCGGCCGGGATCCGATAGCAGAGGGTGTCCTCGACGGCGCGCGCTTCGAAGCCTGGGGGCAGCCCCGAGAGCATCGAGGAGTGCCCGAACAGTTCGCCCTCCCCGAGAAGGTCGAGCAGGCGGCCGTCGGCCAGGATCTCCACCGCCCCGCTCCGCACCACCCGGAGATGGGCGACCGGCTCGGCGCCCTGGAAGAAGATGGTCGAGCCGGCGGTGGTGAATTCAGGTTCGGCGGCCGCGGCCAACCGCTCGACGTCCGCCCGCTCGAGGGCGTCGAACGGCGGATGTTCGAGCAGGAAGCGGACGATGTCGGGCGCCGCGGTGGCGCTCACCGCCCGGACCTGGCGATGCGTGGAGGCGGGCGGCGACGCTCCGCGGCCGCCGCGCCATAGCGCGCTGAGGTCGCTACTCCCCAGCGCGCCCTATCGCGCTCATGGTGCGGCATCTCCGAGCGGCGCCGGGACGGGCTCCATCGCCGTGACGCGCGGGATGTCGGCCCGGTGCTCAGCCAGCACTCCCGCGGGCTTCTTCACCTGAACGGTGTAGTAGTAGATGGCGCCGATGATGTACATGGCGCCGATGAACAGGACCGCGGCCCACTTGAAGTACCAGTGCGTGGTGCCGAGGTAGTTGTAGATCGACGCGCGCGGCCACATCAGGTCGATCACGACCAGCGTCTGGTAGACGACGGCGATTGTGTTGACCGGCAATCCCCAGCGTCCCATGGAGAAGTAGGGGCCATGGTCGGGTTTGGGCCACTCTCCGCGCAGCCGCCGGCGCAGCATCGGCACCGTCACGCCCATGTAGCAGATGTAGAACATGATGATCGCGATCGCGGTGATGGCCGCGAACGCGCTCTGGTTGCCCACGTTGATCGCCGCCACTGCGATCGCGAGGATCCCCGTGACGAGCGCAGGGACGATCGGCACCTTCCGGTGGCCGGAAACGCGCGCGACGGCTGACCCGAAGGGCAGCTGGTTATCTCGGGCCATCGAGAACAGCATCCGAATCGTCGCGGTCTGGACGGCCAGGCAGCAGACGAAGATGGCGATTCCACAGTCGGCCAGGAAGATGTTGCCGCCGGTGTTTCCGAAGGCTTGCTTCATGAGGTAGGGCAGGCCAAGCAGCCCGATGTTCTTGTCGGCGACGTTCTTGGCCGACATGATCGCCAGCAGGATCACCAGCCCGCCGATCAGTGCCGCCGCTCCGACGGCGCGGATGATGTTCGGCGGCGCGTTCCTCCGAGGATCGTTCGTCTCCTCCCCGAGCGTCCCCGCCGTGTCGAACCCGTACATCACATACGCGCTGACGATGCCGCCGACCAGCAGCGCGCCGAAGTACCCCCAGGGATGGCCGGCGCCGTAGCCGTAGGAGTGGGCGATCACGGCCGGTGAGTGATGGAGATGGAACAGGAACAGGATCACCAGGATGCTCGAGCCGATCAGCTCAGCCATGACGCCGAAGTTGTTGATCCGGGACATGACCTTGACGCCGAGCATGTTGATGATCGTGGTGATCACGATCAGGATTCCGCCGAGGAGGAGCGCGTTCTGGGCCCCGCCCTTGGTCACGGTGGTCCCGGCGTCCGCCGCGCTGCCGAGGAACTGAAAGAGCGGTTTCGCGGCGCCGCCATTATTGATCTGCGGCAGGACGACCTGCCAGTCGATCGCGACTGCAGTGATGGTCACGATTGCGCCGATGAGATACATCCAGCCCGTCATCCAGGACGCCGTGCGACCCGAGATCTGCTTACTCCACTGATAGACCGAACCGGCAATCGGATACTGGCCCGCCATCTCCATGAAGCAGAGCGCGACCAGCGACTGCCCGCCGACCACGACCGGCCAGGTCCACCATGTCCCCGGGCCCGCGAAGCTATACCCGAACCCGAACAGCGCTGTGACCCCGGTGAGGATCGAGATGTAGCTAAACCCGGCCGCGAATGAGGAGAAGCTCCCCAGCGAGCGGTCGAGTTCCTGCTTGTAGCCGAACTTCGCTAGCTCCTCGGTATCGGAGCTGGTTGGCGCGGCCGACGACGATTCTGCGGTTGCCATCCATCAACCTCCCGGTCCACGCGCCTGGTGGGGCGCCCCTCGTATACGCCGGCTCGCAACCCGTGCTCCGGACTGCGGTCACCCGGTCCAACCGGGCCGTTATATATCAGTCGTCTAACTGTGTCAACGAGACCGGAGGCGGCTGCGCGGGCTCGCGCGTTTCGGGCGCGCTCGGCGGTTGCACCTGGGAGGGCGCATTGACATCGGCGGTCCGCGCCTCGTGGGTCGGGGCCTCCATTAAAGGCGGCAGCGTGTGCCGGTAGAACTCCTCGTGAATCGGCTCGAGCGGCGTATTGCCGAGGATCAGGTCGGCGGCCTTTTCCGCCAGCATCATCGTCGGGGCGTAGATGTTCCCGTTGGTGACATAGCGCATCGCCGAAGCGTCGACGACGCGAATCCCCTCGAGGCCGTGGACGCGCATCGTCGTCGGGTCCAGCACCGAGTCCTCGCCGACGCCCAGGCGGCAGGTGCACGACGGGTGAAGCGCCGTCTCGGCGTCGCGGGCGACCCAGGCGAGGATCTCCTCGTCACTCTGCACCTCGGGCCCCGGGGAGAGCTCGCCCGCGTTGTACGGGTCGAAGGCGGGCTGGGTGAGGATCTTGCGGGCGGTGTGAATCGCCTCGACCCACTCGCGCCGGTCCTGGTCGGTCGACAGGTAGTTGAAGCGAAGCGCCGGGTGCTTGCGCTGATCGGTCGAGGTGATCTTGACCGAGCCGCGGGCATCGGAGTACATCGGCCCCACGTGCACCTGGTAGCCGTGACCCTGGGGCGCCGAGCCGTCGTAGCGGATCGCCACCGGAAGGAAATGGAACATCAGGTTCGGGTAGGCGACCTCGTCGTTCGAGCGCACGAACCCGCCGGCCTCGAAGTGGTTGGTGGCACCCGGGCCGGTGCGGAAGAGGAGCCACTGCAGCCCCACGCCCGGGCGGTTACGCCACTTGAGCGCGGGCGCGACGGAGACGGGCAGCTTCGAGGAGTACTGGACATAGACCTCGAGGTGGTCCTGCAGGTTCTCGCCCACCGCGGGTACGTTTTCGACCACGGGGACCCCGAGAGCGCCGAGCTCGGCCGCATTGCCGACACCCGAGAGCTGGAGCAGCTGCGGCGAGTTGATCGCGCCGCCGCACAGGATCACCTCGCCCGCGGCGATCCGCTTCGCCTGGCCGCGCTCGACCGTCTCGACGCCGGTGGCGCGCTGCCCTTCGAACAGGATCCGGGTCACCAACGACCGCGTGTGAACCTCGAGGTTGGGGCGGCTCATCACCGGGTGCAGGTAGGCGCGTGCCGCGCTCAGTCGGCGGCCCCGGAAGATGTTGCGGTCGAAGGCTGCGAAGCCCTCCTGGCGATAGCCGTTGACGTCGGTGGTCAGTGGATAGCCGGCCTGCTGCACGGCCGAGAAGAAGGCCTGGAACAGCGGCGAGATCGCCGGGCCGCGCTCGAGCTTCAGCGGCCCGTCGCTGCCCCGCCATTCGTCGGCGCCGGCCAGACACGTCTCCATCCGCTTGAAGTAGGGCAGGCAGTGCGCGTAGTCCCAGGTCTCCATACCGGGATCGGCGGCCCAGCGCTCGTAGTCCAGCGGGTTGCCACGCTGGAAGATCATGCCGTTGATGCTGCTCGACCCCCCGAGGACCTTGCCGCGGGCGTGGTAGACGCGGCGGCCGCCCATGAACGGCTCGGGCTCGGACTCGTACTTCCAGTCGTAGAAGCGATTTCCGATCGGGAAGGACAGCGCGGCCGGCATGTGGATGTAGACGTCCCACGCGTAGTCAGGTCGGCCCGCCTCGAGCACGAGGACCCGGGTCGAGGGATCGGCGCTCAGGCGGTTGGCCAGGGCGCAACCCGCCGAACCGCCGCCGATAATCACAAAGTCATACGTGCTGGCCGTGGCCATGGCGTTCCTCCTAAAGAACCGTCCGGATCTCACGTTCGAAGGTGGCAATGTGCTCGGCGAGGATGGAGCGCGCGCGCTCACCCTCGCCGGCGGCGAGCGCCTGTAGCACCTCGGCGTGCTCATGGACCCGCGTGAAGAGGTGCGGCAGACGATCGATGACCAGGTGCCAGATCCGTAGCGAGAGGTTGAAATACCGCCCCAGCGTCTCTTCTAGATAGGGGTTGCCCGCAGCGCGATAGATAAAGCGATGGACTCGCGCGTCGAGCGCCATCAATGCCTCGACGTCGTCGCTGCCACGGCTGTCGCCGAGCTCGCCCAGCAGCGCGTCCAGCTCGGCACGCTGAGCCTCGGTTATTCGCTCCGCCGCCCGGACGGCGGCGTGTCCCTCGAGGACGGCCCGGACGTCGGAGACGTGCGCGAGATCGGTGATGTTGATCTCCGACGCGAACGTGCCGCGCCGTGGGAAAACCGTCACCAGGTTCTCAAGCGCCAAGCGCTTGATCGCCTCCCGCACAGGTGTGCGACCCATGTGGAGCTCACGGCCGAGCACGTCGTCGTCGATCGGCGCACCCGGGGGGACGCGCAACGTCACGATCCGATCACGCAGCTCCACGTACGCCCGGTCGGCCAGCAGCGCCCGGGGGGCGCCGCCGTCCCCGGAGACTGTTGCGCCCCGGTCTCCGGGCACTGATATATGAGTCATGGGTCAGGGGATCATAGTCCTAATCGCCAAGCTCGGCACGCCTGCGGGCGACGAATTCCTCGAGCTCGGCGCGCACCGCCGCGTCGATCGGGGGCGCTTCATAGGACTCGAGCGTCCGGC
>DATGFT010000109.1:0-6497 GCA_035308915.1 Solirubrobacteraceae bacterium | reverse complement strand
TCGCGCACGATGTCGGCTCCGGTCAGGACTCCGTCGCCGGCGATGTTGTAGGCCCCGGGAGGCCCGGCGCCGAGCACGCACTGGAGCATGGCTGACCCTACGTCGTGCTCGTGGATCAGCTGAACTGGAACCGTGGGCGCGAAAACCGGCACCGGCACCGGCAACTTGGTCAGCCAATCCAGCAGGCGGCGCCCCGCGCCCGATATCGGACCGGGCACCGTCCCCTTCGCCCCAGCCGCGTGGGGACCGAGCACGATCGGCGGCCGGACGATGTAGAGCGCCGGACCGGCGCCCGTGCCGGACTCCTCGTCGAGAAGCCGCTCGATCTCCGCCTTCTCACGCGCGTAGAACAGCCGCGCCGCGGGACGCACCGGCCAGTCCTCGGTCATCCCGATGGGGTTATCGGGATGAAACCCGTACGCCGCCACCGAGGATGCGTACACGAAGCGCTGCGCCCCGGCCTCGCGAGCCGCGCGGAACGCATTCATCGTCCCATCGACGTTGATGGCGCGGATCGTCCGGGCATCCGCGTTGCCGGTGATCATGAACGCGAGGTGCACGACCACGTCGCAGCCGGCAAACGCCTCGCGCAGCGCCTCGGGCTCACGGACGTCACCCTGCCGGTAGCGCATCTTCGTCCAGCCGTGCACATCGGGGTCAAACGGGCGACGCGCGATCCCGATGATCCGGGAAATTCGCGGGCTGTCCTGAAGCAGCGGAATCAGGCCGAAGCCGAACGTTCCCGTAGGCCCGGTGACGGCGACTTGGAGGCGCGAGTGGGACGACATAGCCGGCAAGCTACCCGGTGAGCTCGGGCTGGGAACGGCGAATTTGCCGTACTCGCGCCTGAGGGCTCAGTACTCGCCCTTGACCGCCTGTAGGACCGTCACGGTGTCGGCCTCATCGAACCCGTAGGCCATCGTGCACCCGTTGTCGATCGCCCCTTCGATAGTGCCCGGGTCGCTTGCGCCGCTGGGCAGCGCCCCGTGCTCCTTCACGTATAACGCCGCATAGGCATCGCGCTTGGACTGTTTGGCCGAGCCCCAGACCGAGCACGTTGTCGAATCGCTGATGCGCGAGACGCGGGTGCCGAGATCGCTGATCAGCACGATCGCCAGCAGCGCCAGGATCGTGACCAGGACGCCGGCCGAGACCCGCTTGTGTTCGCGCATGAGCCCCCGCAGTGTCGGAGGCTCGAAATGCGGCGAGGGATCGGCGAGCTCGCTGTCTCTCTCTGGCGCCTCCAGCGACTCCGTCACCACGGGAAAGCTACTGCGAGCCGAGCTGCGCCGCTGAGTGCAACCGGCGGGTGGCCGATGGCGCCTGAGAGAGCGTCAGGAGCCCTGGGCCCGGCCGTTACGGGTGGCGCGGGCGGACTTCGAGCCCCGGCGCCGCTTGGGCGCCGGCGCGGGAATCATCGGCCGGAACATGATCAGCCCCACCGTGGCACGTTGCTCGTCCGCGTGGTCCGCGCGCAGCAGACGCTTCTGGCTCTCGGCCTCGATCCTCTGAATCCTCGGCAACAGCGCGTCGAGCTCACGCGCCAGCTCCTGCCAGCCCTGAGCGTCGACCGTGACCGGTGTCCGGGAGACATGGGATCCGGGTTCCTCGAACCCACCGTCTCCAACCGCAGCGCTCGCCTGCTTGCCGAGCTCCGTCAGGGCGGCGCTGATCGTCGCCTGCTTGACGATCGTCGGTGTGGACACCCAGGCCTCGTTGGTGATCGTGGGTCCCGCGATCGTCGTGTAGTAGTGCTCGACGGCGCCACGACGCGGCAGCCGCTTGACCAGCTTGAGGAATCGCAGGGCGTGCAGCCGGCGGACGTGATAGGAGACAACGCCCAGCGGGGCATCCAACTCATCAGCCAACTGGGTCGGACTCGCCGTCCGGTTCTCGAGCGCAGCCAGGATCTGGGTCCGCAGCGGATGCGCGAGTGCCTTGGCGACGGACGGGTCGGTGATGTCCTGGTAGCGCTTCAATTCGCCCCCTCAGAGAAGTGTTTGCAGACGTTTGTGGACGCGGTGCAGGCGCACGCGCGCGGTGGCCTCGGGAATTGCGAGCAATTGCGCGATTTCCGAGTGCGAATAACCATGCAGATACCGTAACGTAATCAGCCGACGTTCATCCGGTGGAAGGGTCTCCAGCGCTCTGTGAACGTCCACGCGTAGAAGAACCCTCAGACGCTCCTGGCGTGCCGCGGCATCCTCTACGTGATCGCCCTCATCAAGCGTCCCCGTGCCGGCGCGCGGGCGACCCCGCCCGATCAGGCGGATCGCCTCGTTGCGGGTGATCTGCAGACACCAGGGAATCGGCGCCTCGGGATTTCGGCACGCATGGCGGCTGCGCCACGCGCGCGTGAGCGCCTCCTGGACCGCATCGTCGGCATCGTGCGGGCGGCGCAGGATCCTCAGCGCCTCCGCCCGGCACCGGGTCCGAATCAGCGACCAATCCCAATGCTCGATTGCCGTGGCCATGTGCGGTATCGCGAAGATTGCTGAAAAAACCGGCCGCGATGAAACGAACCTGAGCGTTCGCGGGTCATCGATCAATGATGGCCACGATTGCCGCCCTCGACCATGCCGGCGCCGAGTACGACCTCATTGCCCCCTTCTACGACCGATTCACGGCTGATTACGCCTACGAGCCCTGGATCGACGCGATCGAGCGGCGCGCGGTCGCCCACGGGCTGAGCGGCAAACGGGCTCTCGACCTCGCCTGCGGGACCGGCAAGAGCACGCTGCCGCTGCACACGCGCGGGTACTCAGTGCGCGGCTGCGACATCTCCGAGGGGATGGTGGAGTGCGCCCGGAGCAGGCTTCCGGAGCTGGCCGACGCCTTCACGGTGGCTGACATGCGTGACCTCCCGGAGCTGGGGGAGTTCGACCTGGTTCTCTGCCTCGACGACGCGGTCAACTACCTGTTGGACGACGGCGAGCTCGAGGCGGCGTTCGCCGGCGTCGCCCGGCTCCTGGCTCCGGGCGGGATCTTCGCCTTCGACGTCAATTCGCTGCTCACCTACCGGACCTGCTTCGCCGAGACCGAGCTTCGCGAGGCGCCCGGGATCCTCTTCGCCTGGCGCGGAGAGGCGACGCAATCGCTACAACCCGCGGAGGGGGCCAGCGCCACGGTCGAGATCTTCGCCCAACGCGACGACGGGCTCTGGGAGCGACGGACGATGCGCCACGTCCAGCGCCACCACCCGGAACAAGCGCTGCGCAGCGCGCTGGAGCGCGCCGGATTGAGCTGCTGCGCCGTGCTCGGGCAGCGGCCCGGCGCCATCTTGGAGGCAGACGCCGATGAGGACTCCCACATCAAGCTCGTCTACTTCGCCAAGCACCAACCCCGCGACCACACCTGGAGGTGACCGGCATGAAGACCGTTCGGCCGTGACCGAGCTGGGCACGGTGGGGCGCACCACAGAGCGTCCCACCGTGCCGATGGCCTCCGAGCCAAGCCCGCACCGCTCGCGCGGAAAGCTCGCGTCCGCGCTGGCGCGTGTCCGTATCCTCGCTCCGCTGCGGCGGCGCAATTTCGGCCTGCTCTGGGCGGGCATGACCGTGTCTCTGGTCGGAGACGGGATCTACGCGATCGCCGTCGTCTGGGAGGCGCTCCGGCTGTCGAACTCAGCCACCTCGGTGTCCCTCGTCGGCGTTGCCTGGACAGTTCCCACTCTCGCCTGCCTGCTGTTCAGCGGCATCCTCACCGACCGGTTCGACCGCCGGCGGCTGATGCTCTGCGCCAGTCTGGTCCAGGCCGGCGCGGTGGGGATCATCGGGGTGCTCGACGTCACGGGTCATCTTCAGCCCTGGGCGCTGCTCGGCCTGATCGTGGTCTACGGCACCGCCGAGGCATTCTTCCTTCCCGCGTTCGAGGCCCTGGTTCCGATGCTCGTGACATCGTCCGAGCTCGCCCAGGCCAGCGCGCTTGACCAGGCCGTTCGCCCGCTGACCATGCGCCTGATCGGTCCCGCTCTAGGCGGCCTTCTGATCGCGATGGCGGGCACCGCCGCGGGGTTCCTGCTCGACGCCGGAACCTTCTTCGTCAGCGCCGCCACACTGCTCGCAATGCGGCCCGCTGGCGGGCCGGCGGCCCCGCATCCGGGGCACCGCGCCACGTTGAGCACGCTGCGCGAGGGCATCCGCTTCGTTCGCGCCAATCCATGGCTCTGGCGCACGCTCCTCGCGGCCTCGGTCACGCTGCTGCTGTTCCTCGGGCCGTACGAGGTTGTTCTCCCCTTCCTGGTCAAGAACGGACTGCACGGCGGGAGCGCCACGCTGGGGCTGATCCGCGCCTTCGGCGGTATCGGCGCGCTCCTCGGCGCCCTCGCGGTCAGCCAGTCGGGCCTCCCGAGACGGGCACTCCGGGCGATGTTCGCGGGCTGGGCTCTGCAATGCCTGACCCTCGCCGGCTATGCCGCCGCGCACCGAGCGTGGCTGTTTGCCGTCGTCTCGCTCCTCGGGGGCGCGTGCGGCGCTGTCGGCAACGTCGTCTGGGGAACGTTCATGAAGACGCGCGTTCCGAACCATCTCTTGGGCCGCGTGGCCAGCCTCGACCTGCTCGTCTCGATCGGCCTGGTTCCGGTGTCTTTCGCGCTGGCCGGGCCAGCCGCCGCCCTGATCGGCGCTCGAGCCACGCTGTTGGGGGGAGGCGTCGTGGCGGCAGGAGTCCTCCTTGCCGCGCTGTTCCTCTGCCGGGCCGAGGGCTCTCCCGCCCGCCGCGCGACTCGCGACCACATCAGCCAGCCGGCGCGAGCCTCGTAGCCGCCCGGCGCGACGCTCCCGGCGCCAAGCGTCCGCGCCGATTGGTAAGACTCTCTTGACCGCTAAGCGGATATCATCGCGGTGCTCCTCGGTGACCCGCCACGCGCATGGATGATCCACGGCCGACCGACATTCCCCTTAGCGTGCTCACACCTCGAGAACGTGATGTCCTGCAATTGGCGGCAGATGGACTGTCGACGCCGTCGATCGCCCAGCGCCTCTCCGTGAGCCGGGCCACCGTCCGCACCCACTTCGGCAACATCTACCTGAAGCTCGATGTACGCAGCCGCGCCGGCGCGGTCGCCAAGGGGATGCGGCTCGGCCTGATCAGCTGAGCCTCGTCGATTACGCGCGCTCGGAGAATGCGTTCTCGAGGGCCGCGCGCAGCCCGATGGCCAGCGCTCCCGTGAGTACGGCGGCATCGGCGAGGCTCGACACCTCAACCCGCGGTGGAAACGGCAGCTGGCTGGCCAGGCGCTCCCGAATCGGCGCCAGGAGAAGATCGCCGTTGGCCCCGATCCCGCCCCCCAGCACTACGAGCTCCACGTCGGCCACGGCGGCAATCGGCATCACATGGGCGGTGATGCGACGCGCCGCCTCGCTGACCACGGCCTGCGCCAGCGGGTCGCCGGCCCGGGCCTCTCCGAAGATCGAGGGAACCGAATACGGCGGCTCGAGCCGGGTGCCGGGGCCAGCGGACCGAGCTGCCTCGGCCGCGTAGGCCGAGATGGCCGCTGCACAAGGATCGTCCTCGACGCTGCCGGGCTCCATCAGCGCGTAGTCAACCTCGCCCGCGGCCCCGTGATGTCCGCGCAGCAGCTCTCCGCGGATCACCAGCCCCGCGCCCAGGCCCGTCCCGACCGACAGGAAGGCAAAGCTCTGGACCCCGCGGCCGACCCCCCTCCACCGCTCACCCACCGCGGCCAGGTTGATGTCGTTCTCGACGGACACCCGCAGCCCGAGGCGTGACGAGAGCTCGCGGCCCAGCTCGAGCCCTTCGAGGCCGGGGATGTTCCCGGCCAGACGCACGCGCCCGGTCGCGGGATCGACGGCACCCGGGACACCGATCACGGCGCCGTCAATCGCCGGCGTCGAGAGCTCCGCCGCCACCAACAGCTGATCGCGCAGATCCGCCGCGGCGTCGAGTAGCGCCGGCGCGTCGGCGCCGGCCACCTCCACGTCCTGGCGCGCTCGCACGTCGCCGCGTAGGTCGCAGATTGCGGCCCGCAGGAACCTGGCTCCGATGTCCAGGCCCAGCACCAGCCGGGCCTCAGGAACCGACTCGAACAGCGTCGCCCCATAGCGACCGCGAGCCGCTCCGTCGACCTCCCGCACGAGCCCGGCCCCGAGCAGTGAGCGCAGCGCCAGCGACACGGTCGGCTTCGAGATCCCAACTCGCCGGGAGATCTCGGCGCGGGAGATTGGAGCGTCGGCACGGATCGCTTCGAGCACCGTGCGCTCGTTGAGAGTGCGCAGCATCGAGGGCGTGGCCGAGGTTGCCGGCGGCACGTCGCTGGCCCTCAGTTGCCCAGCCGCTCGCCGCTGGCAGGATCGAACACGTGCGCCTCGCCGGCCCGTGGCGCGAGCATGACCTGCTCGCCCCGAGCCGGGGCCCGTCGTGGATCCGTGCGCGCGATGAGCTTGGTCTCGGCCTCGCCGAGGGTGGCCACACAGAACGCGTAAGCGTCGGCCCCCAGCTCTTCGACCACCTCGACACGCGCGGGGAGACCTTCCGAA
>DATGFT010000108.1:0-10265 GCA_035308915.1 Solirubrobacteraceae bacterium | reverse complement strand
TACAGCCCGTGCGCCGGGGCGGTGGGCCCCGCCTCGTCCCGCGGTCGCCCGGAAAGGAGCCGGACGAAGTCCGACACCGTCCGCCGGCCCGCCACGACCTCGAGCATCGTCCCCACAAGCACCCGATTCATGTGGCGCATGAACGCGTCGGCCTCGATCCAGAACGAGAAGACATCCCCCTCACGCCGCCAGTACGCCGCGAGCACCTCCCGGGAAAACCGGACGTGCTCGGTCTCGGTCGGGGTGAAGGCGGTGAAGTCGTGGACCCCGACCAGCGCCGAGGCGCACGAGCTCAAGGTGGCGAGGTCCACGTCCCCCCGCCAGTGCAGCACCCGCCCCGCGTCCAGCGCCGGCCGGGCTCGCCGCGCCAGCACGCGATAACTGTAGGCCCGGGAAGTCGCGTCACGGCGAGCATCGAACCCCGCACCAACCGACGAGCACGATAGGACCGCGACATCCGACGGCAGCAGGCCGTTCAGAGCCCGCGCCTCGACAGGCTCGCCCTCATACGAGCAGACCTGGCCGAGCGCGTGCACCCCGGCGTCGGTCCGCCCCGCGACGACGACGGAAACGGGGGCACCGAGCAGCACAGCCAACGCCCGCTCGACCTCTCCCTGAACCGTCCTCTGCCCGGGCTGCGAAGCCCACCCGGCAAACCCGCCCCCGTCGTACTCCAGAAGGAGACGACTCCTCAGACCAGCTCCAAATACACCATCTCGGTCGAGTCAGACCGACGAGGTCCCAATTTCAGGATCCGCGAGTATCCCCCCGCCCGCTCGGTGTACCGCGGCGCGATTTCTTCAAACAGCTTGTAGACCACGAACTTGTCCTGGCCGAGCGCCGAGAGCGCCTGGCGCCGAGCGTGCAGGTCGCCCCGCTTGGCCAGCGTGATCAGCTTCTCGAGCTCCGGCCTGACCGCCTTGGCCTTGGCCTCGGTGGTCATGATCCGCTCGTGGTCGACGACCTCCTTGACGAGGTTCATCAGCAGCGCCTTGCGGTGCGAGGCGCTTCGACTTAGCTGGTATCGCTGACGCTGATGTCGCATGACGCACGGACCTTAGCGACCGGCTACTCCCCGCGCAGATGCAGCCCGCGGCCGTGGAGCGTCTCCACGACCTCGTCGATCGACTTCTTCCCGAAGTTGGGGATCGCGTTGAGCTCGGCCTCGGTCTTGGAGACGAGGTCGCCCACGGTCTGGATGCCCGCCCGCTTCAAGCAGTTGTAGGAGCGGACGCCCAGCTCGAGCTCCTCGATCAGGATGTCGTCCAGCGCATTCGGCTGGCGACCGCCGCCGCCGCCGCCACTCGGGCCCCCGGCACCGCCGGGGCCGGCGTCGGGAAGGCCGGGCATGCCGGCCTCGCGAAGCTCGACCACCCGGTCGGCGTCGGTGAAGATCGCGAGCTGGGAGATCAGGATCTCCGCCGCCTCCCGCAGCGCCGCGTGAGGATCGATCGAGCCGTCGGTCTCGATGTCCAGAGTCAGCTTGTCGTAGTCGGTCCGCTGCCCGACGCGGGCCTGCTCGACCGAGTAGGCCACGCGCCGCACGGGCGAGAAGATCGAGTCGATAGGGATGACGCCGATCGGCTGGTCGGGCGACTTGTTCTCCTCGGCCGGCCGGTAGCCGCGCCCGCGCCCGATGGTCAGGTACACCTCGAGCTTGGTCTTCTTCTCCAGGGTGGCGATGTGGGTGTCCGGGTTCAGGATCTCCACGCCGGCCGGAAGGTCGATGTCCTTGGCCGTGATGTCGCCGGGGCCCGTGACCACCAGCGGCGCCTCGACCTCGGTGGCGTCGGTGTGCATCCGGCACACGATCCCCTTCAGGTTCAGGACGATGTCGGTCACGTCCTCCTTGACGCCCCGGATGGTCGAGAACTCGTGCGCCACGCCCTCGATCCGCACGCTGGTCACCGCCGCCCCGGCCAACGAGGACAGGAGCACGCGCCGCAGCGAGTTGCCGAAGGTGTAGCCGAAGCCGCGATCGAGGGGCTCGATCGTGAACGAGCCACGCGTGTCGTCGACGGCCTCGCTGGAGATTCGGGGGACTTGGAAGTCGAGCATCAGGGTCCTAACGTCGTGGTTTCGTGCGCCGCCGCGGCGGCTTGGGGTGCCGCGTCCGCCTTACAGGACGAACCAGCGGCAAAAAGCTTTCGTTACTTCGAGTACAGCTCAACGATGAGCTGTTCCTGCACCGGCGCGGCGATCTCCCGCCGCTCCGGCTTGCGCAGCACCTTCGCCGTGAGCGCGTCGTGATCAGCCTGGAGCCAGGCCGGCACCTGCCCGGTCAGCTCGGTGGCGTCGCGAATCACCTGGCCGGCTGAGCTCCGCTGGTGAATCGCGATCACGTCCCCGTCCCTCAATTGATACGAGGGGATGTTCACCCGCCGGCCGTTGACGGTCCAGTGGCCGTGGAGAATCAGCTGCCGAGCCTGGCGCCGGGAGGCGGCAAACCCGAGGCGAACCAAAACGTTGTCGAAGCGGCACTCGAGCATCCGCAGCAGGTTCTCGCCGGTCACCCCGGGCTGCTGGGTGGCCTTCTCATAGTAGTTGCGGAATTGCTTCTCGAGAATCCCGTAGTAGCGGCGTGCCTTCTGCTTCTCCCGCAGCTGGACGCGGTACTCGGACTGCTTCTGGCGCCCGCGCCCGTGCTCGCCCGGCGGGTAGGACCGCCGCTCGACGCCGCACTTGTCGGTCAGGCAGCGCTCGCCCTTCAAGAACAGCTTCTGGCCCTCACGCCGGCACTGCTTGCACTGGGGGGATGTGTCGCGCGCCATGCCCTAGACCCTCCGCCGCTTTCGGGGCCGGCAGCCGTTGTGGGCCTGGGGCGTCACGTCCTTGACGCCAAGGACTTCCAACCCGGCGGCCTGCAAGGACCGGATCGCGGTCTCCCGCCCTGACCCGGGGCCCTTGACGAACACCTCAACCTTCTGGAGCCCGTGCTCGATCCCCTTGCGAGCGGCGGCATCCGCCGTCACCTGAGCCGCGAACGGGGTCGATTTCCGACTCCCCTTGAAACCGGCGCCACCGGCCGACTCCCACGCGATCACGTTGCCCTCACGGTCGGTCAGCGAGACGATCGTGTTGTTAAACGAGGTCTTGATGTGGGCCTGGCCGATGGGGATGTTCTTGCGGACGCGCCGGCGGCCGCGCTGAGGTCTACGAGGCGCGGGCATCTACTTCTTGGTCGCCTTCTTCTTGCCGGCGACCTGCATCCGCTTCGGCCCTTTGCGGGTGCGAGCGTTGGTCTTGGTGTTCTGGCCATGGACGGGCAGCCCGCGCCGGTGACGCAGGCCGCGGTACGACCCGATCTCCTGGAGCCGCTTGACGTTCTGCGAGCGCTCACGCCGCAGGTCTCCCTCGACCGTCAGCTCGTTGTCGATCGCGTCGCGAAGCTTGACCACCTCGTCCTCGGTGAGGTCACGGACCTTGCGGTCCGGCTCGACGCCGACCTCCGTGAGGAGCTTGTTGGCGGTCGAGCGGCCGATCCCGTAGATGTAGGTGAGCCCGATCTCGACCCGCTTGTTCAAAGGGATGTTCACGCCTGAAATACGAGCCATCAGCCTTGCCTCTGCTTGTGCCGGGGGTTTGAGCAGATCACGAGCACCCGCCCGTTGCGGCGGATGACCTTGCACTTCTCGCACATCGGTTTGACCGAAGGTCTTACTTTCACGTTCGTATCTCCTGAAGGTGGGCCCTCAGCCCGGCTCTGGAGACCGCGAGGTCGCCGCTACCGAGCTGAAGCAAGCGCACGCAGCACAAAAGGTGGCGCTGCGGGCGCACCGATCCAGAATAGCAGGGGAGGGTTGGAAGGGAGGATCCAGCAGGATGCTGGGCCGAATCTAACTGCCCGGAGCGCGCGGAGCGGTCTCCCGGACTCCTGGAGCGGAGCGCGCGAGGGCCCGGAGCCGGATGCGGTCACGACGCCTCCCCGCGCCCCCGAACCTCACGATTTACGCCGCCGCCCGTCCCCCGCCGGCCTCGTGCCACGGTGTGAGGATCCGGGGTCCCGCGGCCGTGATCGCGACGGTGAACTCGAAATGGGCCGCCAGCGACCCGTCCTGGGAGTAGATCGCCCAGTGGTCATCGGCGACCCGGACGCCGTGGCGGCCCGCGGTGACCATCGGCTCGACGGCCAGGACCATCCCCTCCTCGAGCAGGATGCCCGTGCCCGCGTCGCCATGGTTGGGGATCTGGGGCTCCTCATGCATGTTTCGCCCCACCCCGTGGCCGACCAGCGTCCGCACGACCGAGAACCCGTTGGCCTCGACGTGGCTCTGGACGGCGTGGGAGACATCGCCGAGCCGGTTCCCGGCGCGGCACTGCTCGACGGCCAGGAACAGGGACTCCTCGGTCACGCGAAGCAGCTTCTGGGCGATCGGCGAGATCGGCCCCACCGGGAACGTCCGCGCTGCGTCGGCCACCCACCCGTCCCGTACCACCCCGATGTCAACCGAGAGGATGTCGCCGCGGTTCAGCTTGTAGGGGCCGGGGATGCCGTGGACGATCATCGAGTTGGGCGAGGCGCAGATCGAGCCGGGGAAGCCGCGGTAGCCCTTGAACGCAGGCTCCGCCCCCTGCGAGCGGATGAACTTCTCGGCTGCCTGGTCGAGGTCGGCAGTGGTCACGCCGGGGCGGATCTTCCCCGCCAGCAGGTTCATCGTGCGGACGAGGATCTCCCCCGCCGCGGCCATCCGCTCTATCTCCTCGGGGGATTTCTTGATGATCATCGGCTTTAGACGTTCTCCTCCATCCGGAGCGTCGCGATCACGGCTCGGACGTGATCGTGGACCTCGGTGGGATCGCGAGTGCCGTCGATCCGCCTCAAGAGGCCCTGGTCCTCGTAGTAGTCAATCAGCGGCGCCGTCTTGTCGTGGTAGACGTGAAGGCGGTTGCGGACCACCTCGGGCTTGTCGTCGTCGCGCTGGATGAGGCGTGAGCCGTCCTGGTCGCACACATCCGCTCGCTTCGGCGGGTCGAACTCGACGTGATAGTTGTGGCCGTTCTTGACACAGACGCGGCGACCCGAGAGGCGTCGCTCGACCTCGTCGTCGGGCACGTCGAGGAGCAGCACCGCGGTGATCCGCCGCCCGAGGTCTGAGAGCTGCTTGTCAAGCGCCTCGGCCTGAGGGACCGTGCGTGGAAACCCGTCGAGGATGAAGCCGTCCTGGGCGTCCTCCTCCTGGAGGCGCTCGGCGACCATGGCCACGATCACCTCGTCGGGCACCAGGTCACCCTTGTCCATGTAGCGCTTGGCCTCATCGCCGAGCTCAGTGCCCTGCTCGACGTTCTCCCGCAGCATGATCCCGGTCGAGATGTAGGGCAACTGGAAGTCACGCTGCAGGCGATCGGCCTGTGTTCCCTTGCCAGCGCCCGGAGGTCCGAAGAGGATCAGGTTCAGCTCGGCCACGGAATCGTCACTGTATCGAGCAGCCCTGGGGCGTGCCCGGAGTTTGCGGGGCCCATGACTCCCGGAGGCCCGGTGTGGTGTGTGCCCCTACACCACACCGGGTGGTCTCCGAAGTCTGCCCCCTATTTGCACCCCCACAGCTTGAGCGAGGTTTTGCCCCTTCCCGCTCGGTCAAGCTCTGTGCTGATGGGAAAGATAGGCCCCTGCCCCGGGGTTCGCACCAGGGAAGCACCCCAGGGTTTTGCGGGCGGCGAAAATCGTGGGATCCTGGGGTTGTGCACGTGCGTCGCCTCGTCGCGGTACTCGCCGGCATCGCCCTCGCCGGGGCCGGGGTGGCCGTGGGCACTGCCGCCACAGGCCATCCGCCTCCGAAGCTGCAGATCGACTCGGTCGGATGCACCGAGTCAGCCGCGCCGGGCGGGCACCACGTGCACGGCTCGTGCACCTACACGCTGACCGACGGCCGCCGCTTTCGCTGCCCGCTCTCCTTCTCTAACCGCCACCAGACTCCGGCGTCGGTGCAAAACGCCAAGCAGTGCCACGCGCTCAAGCCGATCCGCATCCCTCCCTCCTGGCAGCGGGTCTTCACCCACATGTACGCGGTCCAGACGTGTTTGAGCCGCCGCGGGATCAGGGCGAGCGGCGGCCCCTACTTCGCGGGCAACCCCCGGAAGACGCCGATCGGAGAGCTCGTCGCCTCCAATCGTGGGACAGCCGCCTTCATCGCGTTCTACATCGACGCGGCCACGGCGCGCCGGGCCGAGCCCGCGGTCCTCGAGAATGTGCGGCGCGGCGGCGGCGCGGTCGAGCGTCGTGGATCGGTGACCGTCGCCTGGACCTCGAGGCCGAGTCGCCGCCTGCGGGCGCCGATCGACGGCTGCGCCTTCTAGCTCTGGAGCAGAGAGAAAACCAGGCTGGAGAGACGGGCGGCCCCCACGACCGCCCTGGCGGCCCCCCTCGCGCCGCCTCCGCTCCAGCCTGACATCTCTCCTCTACATCCGCCCGCCGCTCGCCCCCTGAACCGCGCGCAGAGTTTCGCCCCCTGTAGCTGCCCCCTGATGCCGAGCCGACTCGATCGCTGCCACCAGTTCGATCCAGCCGCTGAACTTCTGCGGCACGTCGTTCTCCACTGCGATCGATCCCGCGATCGGCTCGGATCCGATCTCGATCGACAACTGCATTTCAGCGGAACGGCGGGCCACGCGAACATGATCCCTCCGCACCGCGAAGTTCGCCCCAGGGTGCCACCCGAGGGTTTTCCCCTCCGACCCGCGGCGCCTGGCGCAGAAACCCCGGGGATCGACATATATTTTCGCTGTGTCGGGCGGGCCGGTCGCCGACAATCCAGCCGCGAGGAGGGCGGGCAGTGCCCGCCTGCTCGGGCGCGCCGTCATCCTGCGGGCGATCGAGGCGGCCCTCGATGCGGCCGGATCCGGGCCGAGCCAGGCCCTGCTCCTCGTCGGCCACTCGGGGATGGGCAAGACGCGCCTGTACGAGGCGGCAATCGCTGCGGCGCAGGCGCGCGGGCTCGGGGTGGTGAGGGCGGCCGGGGCCGAGCTCGAGCAGAACCTGGCCTTTGGCGTCGCCGGCCAGCTCGTGCGCTCACTGCTCAGTGAGGCGCCCGAATCTCAGCGTGAGGCCCTCGAGGCCGAGCTTCCCCACCACGGCCTGTTCGTCGGCCGCGCCGCGGCGGCCAACGCCGACCTCGACCAGGACGATCACCTCGCCGTCTCGCACGGCGTCTTCACCGCGCTGAGCTCGGCCGCCGAGTCCGCCCCGATCCTGCTCGCGGTCGATGACCTGCACTGGTGTGACAGCGCCTCGCTGGAGTTCCTGCTCTACGTCCTGCACCGGATCGACGAGCTCCCGGTGGCCATCGTGATGACCCGGCGTCCCGCCGCCGACGAGGCCCCGACCGACCCCCTGACCTATATGACCGCACATCCCCGGGTGCGCGTCGAGAACTTGCCTCCGCTTGACCGCGAGGCAATCGGGGCCCTGATCGTGCAGGTGCTCGGATCCGAGGTGGATCCGGGGCTCATCGAGGTCTGCCGTGAGGCCACCGCCGGCAATCCGTTCTTTCTCCAGGAGCTGCTGCGGGCGCTGGCCGAGGATGGCGGGCTGTCCTCTGAGCAGCTGATGGCCCGCGCCCGGTCACTCGTCCCCGAGGCGGTCAGCCGCTCGCTGCGGGTTCGGGTCGGCCGCCTCGGCCGCGACGCCGCCACGCTGGCGCGGACCGTCGCCGTGCTCGGCGAGGACGTTCCCCTGCGCCACGCCGCGGCGCTGTCGGGCCTCACCATCGCCCAGGCCAGCACCGCCGCCGACGCCCTGAGCGCCGGCGAGATCCTGCTGGCGCGCGAGCCGCTGCGCTTCGTCCATCCCCTCGTCCGTCAGGCGATCGAACACGACATTCCGGCCTCTGAGCAGGCCAGTCGTCATCTCGAGGCCGCGCGCCTGATCTACGGCGAGGGCGGCGGGGTCGAGCGAGTCGCCGCCCATCTGCTGCTGGGCCGCGCCGAGGGCGATCCGTGGGTGGTCGAACGCCTGCGCGCGGCGGCGCGTGAAGCCCGCGCCAACGCCGCCCCCCAGTCCGCGGTCCGCTACCTCGAACGCGCCCTGGCCGAGCCGCCGACCCGGGACCGACGGGCGGTCGTGCTGGGCGAGCTCGGCGCCGCCGAGGCGGCCATCGGCGCTCCCGGCGCGGTCGATCACCTGAGCGCCGCGGTGGCCGAGACCGAGACGCCTCGGCAGCGGGCGGAGCTCGCGCTTGAACTCGGGCGGGCGCTCGGCGCCCGGGGGGAGCACGCGGCGGCCGCGGAAGCCTTCGAGCGGGGGTTGGCCGATCTGGGGCCGAATCCCGACGACCCGGCGGGGCTCGAGCTGCGCGACCAGCTCGAGGCGGGGTTCATAGCCATCGGGACGCTCGTCCAATCGGTGCGGGGTCGGGCTGCCGAGTGGGCCGCGAGCTGGCTTGCCAACGCCCCGGAGACTCCCGCGACTCAGGGCCAGCGGCTGCTCCTGGCCCACTCGGCGCTCGAGGCCGCGCACCGCGGCGAGCCGGCCGAGCAGGTCATCGACTACGCCGAGCGAGCCTGGGATGGAGGTCGCATACTCAGGCAGGCCGCCTCGCAGTGGATCGGCTGGCGGCTGGTGGCCAATGCGCTTCATTCGGCGGGCGCGCTCGAGCGCGCCGCCGAGGTCTGCGACGCCGCGATCCAGGACGCCCGGCGGCGCGGCTCTCCCCTCGGCTTCGCCACCGCCACCTTCACGCGCGCGAGCCCGCTCTTCCTCCAGGGCCGGATCAACGACGCCCTGGCTGACCTCGAGTCGACGCGAGACGGCCGGCGCTACGGCTGGGCCCAGTTCCTACGCGCGGCCAGTGCCAAGGTCGCGCTATGCCTGGTGGAGACCGAGGAGCTCGATTCGGCCGAGGCCGTGCTCACCGAGGACGCTCCGCTCGAGGAGCCCTACGACCTCGAGGACGCGATGCGGCTCGGCGCCCTGGCCGAGGTGCGGCGGGCGCAGGGCCGGCTTGAGGAGGCGCTTGAGACGGCCGTGGCCGCCGGCGCAGCGGCTGAGCGGACGCTTCCCTTCTTCGACTATTGCCGCTGGCGCTCGGTGGCGGCGCAAGCTGCACTCGGGCTCGATGACCGTGAGCGGGCGTTGGGGCTGGCGCGTGAGATGCTCTCGCGGGCCGATCGGGTCGGCGTCGCCGAGCGCAGGATTGAGGCGCTCCGGGTGCTCGGGATCTGTGAGGGTGGCTCGACTGGCATCGCACATCTCCGCGCGGCGGCCGAGCTCGGCCGCTCGCTGCCCCCGCGGCTCGAGACGATCCGGAGCCTGGTCGAGCTCGGAGCGGCCCTCCGCCGGTCCGGCGAGCGGGCGGCCTCGCGCGGGCCGCTCCAGGAGGCGGCCGACCTGGCCCGTCAGGGCGGTGCCCTCCTCCTCTACCACCGAGCGCGCACCGAGCTCGCGGCCAGCGGCGCCCGCCCCCGGCGCGAGCTCCTGCTCAGCGGCCCGGCTTCATTGACACCGAGCGAGCGCCGGATCGCCGAGCTGGCGGCGGGCGGCCAGAGCAATCGGGAGATCGCGACGCTCCTGTTCGTCACCCCGAAGACCGTCGAGTACCACCTCCGGAACGCCTACCGAAAGCTCGACATCCAGACGCGGCGGGAGCTGGCGGAGGCGCTGGCGGAGTAGGGGCGGCTGCTGCGGCCGGGCGCTGTCGGGTGCGCCGGGTGGCCGGGGGGCCGGGGCTCCCCAGCCAGCGCCACCGCAAACGTGCACGGCTTGCGACGGGTCCTCGAGCGATGCGCATTGACCCGCTCTGGCGCTGCAAACGCGCAAACAACCAGACCTTGTGGGGTGGTTTTCGCTTTTGCGGGTGGGGTCGACCCTCTGCATGGTGGGGTCGACCCTCTGCATGGTGGCGTCGACCCTCTGCGGGTGGCGTCGACCCTCTGCGGGTGGCGTCGACCCTCTCCGCGGTGGCGTCGACCCTCTCCGCGGTGGCGGTGAGACCGAGTTCGGGCGCTTCCGTGGTCAGGGGGGCCGGCCAGCTCCGAGGGGGCCCGCGCGCGCCGCTCGCGCTCCATCAGGGTTGAAAAAACGCGTCCGGGAAGACCGGGCGGCTCGATTCGGGGCGCTTTTGTGGTCCGGAGCGACCCAAAATGCGGCCGGCTCGCGCGGACGCGTATCGGGAGACGCGTTTTTTCAGGCCGCCGGCACCTCGTTTTTCAGGCCGCAGGCATCCGGCGCGGAGGGGGTCGTCGCCGCCCCCCCCCATCGCGGCCCCAACCCCTCCCAGCAACCCTCGCGGGCCCCACCCCTCGCACCCCCAGCTCCCTCCCAGCGGCCCGCG
>DATGFT010000107.1:0-52618 GCA_035308915.1 Solirubrobacteraceae bacterium | reverse complement strand
GCCAGTTGACGACGCGCCGCCATTCCCCGAGGCCGGGCAGGTTCGGGATCCAGCGCATCGCGCCGCCCGGCTCGGCCTCGGCTTCGAGCAGGTGGACTCGCCTAAAGCCGCGCTTGGCGAGGACGATCGCGCACTCCATGCCCGCGGGCCCGGCGCCGACGACCACGACGTCACGGTCGGCGCCGCCGGCCGGAGAGAAGCGCTCGGGGTGCCAACCGCGCCGGTATTCCTCGCCGGCGGTCGCGTTCTGGGTGCAGCCGAGGTGACCCCCGGCCTCGCTCTTCATGATGCAGACGTTGCACCCGATGCACTCGCGCACCTCGCCGTAGCGACCGTCCTCGATCTTCACCGGGAGGAACGGGTCAGCGATCGAGGGGCGGGCCGCACCGATCAGATCCCACGCGCCGCTGCGGATGATCGAGGCCATCTGATCGGGGTCGGTGAGCCGGCCCACGCCGACGATCGGCTTCGCGGTCGCCTCGCGCACCCGCCCCGTCCACTCCAGCTGGTAGCCGGCAGCGAAGAAGCGGGAAGCCCCGGAGTCCTTGGACCACTCGGCGATCGAGCCGACGTTCACGTCCCAGAGGTCGACGAGCTCATCGGCGGCGCGAATGAAGGCGAGGCTCTCCTCCAAATCGACCCCCGCCGGGCCGAGCGCCTCGACCGCGATCCGGCAGGCGACGGCGCACTCGTCCCCGACGGCGTCGCGGACGAGCTCGAGCAGCTCGAGCCAGAACCGGGCCCGGTTCTCGAACGAGCCCCCGTACTCATCGGTACGGCGGTTGTAGAACGGCGAGAGGAACTGGACCGGGAGGTAGCTGTGGGACCCGTAGACGTAGACGATGTCGAAGCCGACGTCACGCGCCCGGCGCGCGGCCTGGACCCAGTCGGCCTGGACGCGCCGGATATCGGCGAGCTCCATCTCCTTGGGCACGACGAACCGGTAGAGGTCACTGCCGAGCTGCGACGGTGCGAGTGCCGGTCGACGAGCTTCGGCGGAGGGCGCGTGGGCGCCCGAGTGGTGGAGCTCGATGCCGGCCAGGGCGCCGTGCCGGTGGGCTTCCTCGCACATGAGCGCCAGGCTGTTCGCGTCGCGATCGTCCCAGAGCTGGACGGAGATGGCCGGCGCCTCGTCCGCCTCCTCGCTGATGGCGGCGTACTCGGTGCACACCGCCGCCCACCCGCCCTCGGCCTTGGTCCCGCGGAAAGCCGCCTGAGAATAAGGCTTGCGGGTCCCGAAGCCGGTGCAGTGAGGCACCTGGTAGAAGCGGTTGCGCAGGGTCTTCGGGCCGATCTGAACCGGCTCGAAGAGGATGTCGTGGCGCGGGTCACGGGCGTTGCGGGGCATCGTCATCCTCCTCCCGGCATGAACGGCGCCACCAGCCGCGTGCGGCGAGACGGGCGACCGGTTCGGTCCTCGTAACGGTCGGCATGGGCAAGAATCCCGACGATCGCGCGGGAGGCGAGAAAGCGCAGCGGCTCAGGCTCCCAGCGCCGGCTGTCGTGCCCGACCCAGGGCAGCGTGACGAGGTCGGTGTCACGGCCGAGCACCAGGTCGGCCATCGTCCGGCCTGAGATGTTCGAGGCCACGACGCCGTGGCCCGTGTAGCCGCCGGCGTACCCGAGTCCCGTGACCCGGTCGAAGGTTACGCTCATCGACCAGTCGCGCGGCGCCGCGAGCGGGCCACCCCAGTGGTGGGTGATGGCGGCATCGCCGGCGGCCGGGAAGTGGCGCCGGATGGCCTGGCGCAGGCGCTCGGCCACCGGCGCCGAGCGCTCGTGCTGCTCGCTGATCGGGTCGCGGAGCCGGTAGGGCGCACCCCGGCCACCGATCGCGATCCGCCCGTCTCGGGTCCGCTGGGCATAGAAGAACAGGTGGTGCGCGTCGCCGATGAGGAGCCCGTCACGCCACCCCAGCTGCTCCCACACCTCCTCCGGCAACGGCTCGGTCGCGATCATCAGCGAATACAGCGGGAGATAGCGGAGGCTCTCACCCGGAAGCTGGGTCGTGTAGGACTCGGTGGTCCGCAGCACGACATCCGCGCGCACGCTCCCCGAGCCGCAGCGCACGCGTCCCTGGACGAGCTCGAGTGCCGGCGTGCGCTCGTAGATCGTCACGCCAAGGCCCTCGCAGGTTCGGGCCAGTCCGCGGACCAGCCGGGCGGGATCGATCCGGGCGGCGTCGGCGGCAAACGTCGAGGCCTGTAGGTCCGGAACGTGAACCAGCTCCGCCGCCTCGCTCAACGACAGCTCCCGGTCCAGGTCACCGCGCTCGTAGGAGCGCGCGGAATGGCCGAGCAGGCGGTCGCGCTGCGGTGCCGTGGTGGCGATCGTGAGGGCGCCCGCCTTGAGGTAGCCGCAGTCGATGCCCTCACGGGCGACGACTCGGCCGATCTCCTCGACGCCGTTCTGGGTCTCCCGGACCCCGCGCCGGATCGGGTCGCTGTCCCGCGCCAGCCCGTACGCGCCCGCGTTGCCCGCCATTCCGGGGCTCGCCCAGCCGCCGTTACGCCCGGAGGGGCCGTAGCCCGCGATCTCCCGTTCGAGCACAACCACGCGCAGGGCGGGGTCGAGCTGCTTCAGGTAATACGCGGTCCAGAGACCGGTGAAGCCGGCGCCGACGATCGCCACATCGCACTCGACGTCCCCCGGAAGCCCGGGGCGCGGCTCCAGCGACTCCGGCACCCCGTCGAGCCACAGGCTTCGGGCGCGGTAGCGGGCCTCGAGCCCGGCCTCAGCCGTGGACAACGCCACTCACGACTCCGACGACGTGCTCGAGCCATCCGGCAAACAGCGTCCGCGCCAATCCCACCATCTCCTCCTGGTGAGCATCCACCTCGGCCAGCAGCGCCGGCAGCGACCCGGTCCCGAGATTGGTCTCGAGACTCTGGGCGTACGCCGGAACCTCGCCCCACTCCTCGGCCAGCGCAGTGCCGATCTCGATGTGGAATTGAAGCCCGTACGCCCGCCCGACCCGGAACGCCTGATTCTCATAGGCGCCCGAGCGCGCCAGCAGCACCGCTCCCTCCGGAAGGGCAAAGGTGTCGGAATGCCATTGCAGAGCCAGGAACCGCTCCGGGAGCGCCTCGAACACGGGGTCGCGCTCGGCGGCGGCCGTCCGGTAGACCGGCAGCACTCCGATCTCCGGCTCGGGCCCCGGGGCGACCGCGGCGCCGAGGCTGGCCGCCAGCAGCTGTGCGCCCAGGCACACGCCCCACACGGGGACTCCGCCCTTCACGGCGGTTGCGATGAGCTTCTTCTCAGGCCGCAGCCACGGCAACCGGTCATCCTCGTAGGCGCCCATTGGGCCGCCCATGACGATCATCCCGTCAAAGCTCGCCAGCTCGGGAAGCGGCTCGCCCTGGTCGACCATCACGCGCGTCACCTCACCGCCCCGCTCGCGCAGCTCGTCCTCATAGGCGCCCGGCGGCTCGCAGGCGATGTGCTGGAGCACAAGGAGTTTTGGCCGGCTGCTCACGACCTCGCTCCGGCCAGCTCAGGGACGAGGTCGGCGGGCCGGCGGCCACTGAGCACATCGACGACCGCGCCTACCCCGCGCGCACGCAGCTCGGTCAAAGCGCTGTCCGAATACCACGCCGAGTGGGGGGTGACGAGGGTGCGGGGGTGGCCGAGCAGGCGGTTGGATGGGTCCGGTGGCTCGTCGGTCAGCACATCGAGCGCGGCCCCGGCCAGCCGTCGGGTGTCGAGCGCGTCGGCCAGGGCGTCCTCGTCGATGAACGCGCCGCGAGCCACATTGATCAGGTAGGCGGTGGGCTTGAGCCGGGCAAGGCGCCGGCGATCGAGCATGTGGTCGTCACGGCCGGTTCGCGCGGCATGGAGGCTCACCACGTCGGAGAGCTCGAGCAGCTCATCGAGGGTGGCCGGCCGCGCTCCCAGCTCGGCGATCTGCTCGTCGGTGAGGTCCGGATCGTGGGCGCAGATGGCGAACCCGAAGGCGGAAGCACGCCGAGCGACGGCGCGGCCGATGCGGCCAAACCCCACCACCCCCCAGATGGAGTCGCGGCTACGGCGGATGCTGCCGGCGTCGACGTTCAGCCACTGGCCCTGGAGAGCCTGACGGCTCAGCGAATCGAGGTGGCGGATCAGGTGAAGCGCGAGCGCGAGCGTGTGGTCCGCGACCTCGTCGGTGCAGTAGCCGGCGACGTGGGTCACGGCGATGCCAAGCTGACGAGCCGTCTCGACATCGACGGCGTCGTAGCCGGTGGAGAGCTCGGAGACGACCTTCAGGTTCGGGTAGCGGCGAAGGTCGTCCGCGCGGACGCCGGCGATCCCCTCGGTGAGCAGGCCAACCACCCGCTCGAGCTGTGAATCCTCAAGGTCGGCCAGCCGGACAAGCTGGGCGCCGACGCCGGCCAACGCCGCCTCCTCGGGCCCGAGATCCTCCCACTCGAGATCGAGGGCGACTACGAGCGGCGTGTCCATTGGCTGCACCCTAACCGGATCGGTTGGCAGGGGCCGGCGTGCCTGGTAGGTTCGCGCCGGGGAATCTGATGAGACGGGTGGTGGCACTGATAGGGGCGATCGCGGCGGCTCTGCTGGCGGCAGGGTCGGCGTCGGCGGCCGGGAACGCGGACAGCGCCGTGCCGCGCTTCGGACACGTCTTTCTGATCATCGGCGAGAACACCGACTACTCGCACGTCGACGCCACGAACACCCCGTACCTGATGGGCACGGTGCGCCCCAACTCGGCCTGGTTTGACAGCTATTACTCGGCGACCCACTGGTCGGAGGCCAACTACGTGGCGATGGTGACCGGCCAGTTCACGAGCTGTGAGCAGAAGGACGGCGGCATCTCCTGCCATCAGAACATCGACAACCTCTACCACCGGCTGGACGGCGCCCACCTGAGCTGGAAGGTGTGGCTCGAGGCGGGCTCGGCCAAGTGCGATACGGGCTCTGGAGGCTCCTGCTCGAGCAACGTGGCCTGCCCGCTCACCGGCTTCTACACGACGGGGAATCCGCCGATCCTGTTCGACAACATCGAGGGACCGGGGGGCGTCTGGTCGGCGAGCACCCCGTCGCAGGAATGCCTGGCCAACGACATCCCAGCCGGGTCGCCGACGGACGGGATGGCGACGTTCAACGCCGACCTCGCCCTGGGTCAGGTTGCGGCGTTCAACACCGTCATCCCGAACGGCTGCGAGGACGGCGAGAGCAACTGCAAGCCCGTCAACAATCGCTATACGCAGTTCGACGACTTCCTGGCCAACGAGATCCCGCTGATCGAGGCCTCCCCGGCGTTCGGAAAGGACGGCGTGATCATCGTCGTCTACGACGAGTCCGATCGCGCCGACGGCCAGGATCCCACGCTCGGCACCGGCGGGCATACCGTGTGCGCGATCATCAGCCCGCTGGTCAAGCCGGGCGAATACGGCTCCCTGACCTACGTCTACAGCATGCTGAGAACGCTCCAGGACGGGTTTGGCGTGGTCGCGCCGGGCTATCTCGGGGCGGCCAACCAAGTCAGCCCGCTGCCCGCAAGCTGGAATTAGCCACGAGCTCGCCGGCGGCGCGCATGCCGCTGCGCAGCGCCCCCTCCATCAGCCCGCTCTGCGCGCCTGCCGCCCACTCGCCGGCGAAGTGAAGCCCATCCACCGGTGCCTCGAGCGCGGCGTCGTCGACCCGAACCACCCCGTCGGCCCGGTAGGCGCCAAGCGCGTAGGGATCGCTCTGCCAGGTGGTGAGCACGGGCGCCTCGGGGGCGAGGTCGAGCTCGGGTCGGAGCTCTCTGACGGCATCGACCCAGCGTCGGACGCCGGCTCGAACCTCGAGCCGGTCAAGCGCCGTGGGCGATCCAGCGAAGCAATTGAGAACCGGTGTGACGGCTCCCTCGCCGCTCGTCGCGGTCCAGCACCAGAAGCGGAGGGGAACGCTCATCACCGCACTCGTCGGCGCGGCGGTAGCCAGAGGGAGGTGGAGCTTGGCCGCCTGGCCGATCTCGACCTGCGCGAGGGCCTCGTGCTTCCAGTCAGGAAGCGGTGGGTCGATGGGGAGCTCTCGGAGGACCGGAAGGGGCAGCGCAAGGACGACCTCCTCGGCTTCGAGTTCGTCGTCGGAGGTCAGCACCCGGATCGCATGACCGCGGCGCTCGATGCCGCGGACCGGCGTGCGCAGCGCCAGCCGGTCCCCGAGCGTTGAGGCCAACGCCTCGGCCAGGCTCTGGTTGCCGGAGGCGATGCGGTGACTGGGTAATGACGTGAATGAGGCCACGTGCTCAAGCACGGCGGGAGCCAGCCGCTCGGACTCAAGCGCGCACGAGATCTCGACCCGGGCGCGCACCGCCTCGCCCACCGCCGCCGGAAGCCCGGCCGCGGCGATCACGTCGGCCACGGTGCGCCCGCTCGTATCGGCGGCCGACGCGATCGAGGCGCCGGCGCGACTGAGCGCCTCGGCGTCGACTCCGGCGCTGCCGCGAGGCTCGCGGACGTAGTAGCTCATCCCGGTATCGGCGATCGAGAGCCCGTGCCGCGCGGCGAGCCGGCGCAGCTCGTCGTAGCCCTGGAGAATGAATTCGCCGCCCCGCTCGATCACCGCCTCGGCGCCGTCGGGGGTTCGCACGATGTCCGACCACACGCGTCCGCCCACGCGATCGCGAGCCTCGAGGACGATCACGTCTCGCCCTGCCTGGGCGAGCTCGCTTGCGGCGGCCAGGCCGGCGAACCCGGCCCCGATCACGGCGACCCGCGTCATTCGAGCGGCACCAATCCGGCGGGGGCGAGGCCGGCCAGGGCGAGATCGAGCCGCCCGGGCTTGCGATCCTCGTCCTCGGCGCGCTCCTTGCGGGCGACGGCGGCCCGGACCATCCGTCCCCCGAGGTAGCGAAACGGCTCCCCCGGTAGGCCGCGAGGTGGGCTGCGGACGAGACCGCACGTCGCCCATTCGTTATCGAGCCCGAGCGCCATCGAGGCCAGGATCCGGCCGCCGAGCGCCGATGGTCCGACGCCGTTGCCGGAATACCCGACGCCGCACACGAGATCCGGACGCCCCAGGCTGAAGAAGAAGGGCAGTCCGTCCACGGTCCGGTCGATCGGCCCGTTCCAACTGGCCGAGACCGGCGTGGTGGCGAGCCACGGGTAGAGCTCGCGCAAACGCAGCGTGAGCTCGGAAGCAAGCGGCGCTGGGCCGTTGAACACGGGGTCGATCCTGGATCCAAAGGCGACGCGGCTCCCGCCCTTGCCAAAGACGACGCGCCCGTCAAGGGTCGTCCGGTAGTAGTGGACCATGAGGCGGGAGTCGGAGATGGCCACGCCGTCGCGCCAGCCGCTCCGCTCGAGCTCCTCCCTGACCGGGCCGGTGATGACGATGTCGCTGCCAGTGACGACAAACGCCCTGTGCAGCTCGCGGAGCCGGGACGCCCACGCGCCCGCCGCGATCACCACACGGTCGGCGGTGACCTTGCCCTGCGGAGTTCGGAGGACGAGCGGAGTCGAGCGCTCGAGCGCGACCATCGGCGAGCCCTCGAACACCTTGACTCCGCGTTCCTGGGCGACGCGCATCAGCCCCCGCGCGAGGCGCGCCGGTTGAACGGTCGCGCAACTCGCTTCGAAGATCCCGGCGAGGTGAGCGGGCGACCCGCTGCGGTGTGCCACCTCGTCGGCGGAAACCGCCTGAAATGGCTCCTCGCCGTGGCGGGCGATGGCGGCCACGGTGCTGTCCCAGGCCCCCAGGTGCGCTTGCCTGGTGGCCGTCCACAGCCATCCGTCGTGGCGGTACTGGGCGTCGATCCCGTGCTCCTCGCAGAAGCTCCCGATCCAGGCGACGTTCTCGGCGGATGCGCGAGCCAGGCGCAGCGCCTCCTGGCTCCCGCACGCCCGCTCGAGCCCCTGATAGTGGTGCCAGAAGCTCATCACGAATCCGCCGTTGCGACCGCTGGCACCCCCGCCGCAGATGTCGCTCTCCAGCAGGACGACCTCGGCCGCCGGTTCACGCTCCTTGATCCGGATGGCTGTCCAGAGCCCGGTGAAGCCGCCGCCGACGATGCAGACGTCGGCCCGGCGGGCGCCGACGAGCGGCGCCGCCGACTCGGCGACGCCCGCCTCACGCAGCCACCAGCTGCGAACGGGAGCCGGCGCGCGGGGCAGAGGGCTCAGTGGTCGGGTGGCTCCCAGCCCTCGAGCACCGGCGGCGTCCAGCTGGTGCCGACGGTCTCTGAGCCCTCGACCCAGGGGCCGAGCTTGGGCTGCGGGAACTTCGCGTGACGCTCTTTGAGCTGGATTCCGTACGAGTTACCCGACTCGAGGTGCTTGATCAGGACCTTGCGGGCGATCTCGTCCTCGCGCCCCTCCGGGATGGGGAAGTAGAGCTTGAGGAACGAGTTCGAGTAGCGGTCGAATACGGCCGGCAGGCCGTCCTCCTCGAGCAGGGTGATGTCCTCGAGCCAGTTGATGTCCTCGCCCGGGGTCGCCGCGAGCAGGTCGACGTCCTCGATCAGCGAGATGTCCTCCTGGTAGGGGAAGCGGTGACCGGCCAGCGCCTCGGCGTCTATCTTGACGTGGGGGGCCTCACGGGTGCTCACGCCTCACCTCCCGCGGCCGTCGGCTGAACCTCGGGCGTCAGGTAGTCGATCGGGTTCTCGATGTTGCGCTCGAGCAGGCGCTTGATCTCGGCGAGCGCGTTCTCCTCGCTGACGCCGGGGACGTAGTTCGTGCCGGCGAGCGGCACCCGGGCCATCGCCGCCGCCTCGGTGGTCAGCGCCGCGAGGTCCTCGGGCTCGAGGTTGTGGACGTTGGTCTTGCCGCACGCCCGGGCCATCATCTGGCACTCGAGCGTCATCGTGTGGAGGATGTTGTAGACGCGCTGGGCGGCGGCGTCGACATCGAGGCGCTTGCGGAGCTCCGGGTCCTGGGTGGTGATGCCGACCGGGCAGCGACCCGTGTGGCAGTGGTAGCACTGGCCCGCGGGGACGCCCACCGTCCCCTCGTAGTCGGTGACCCCCGGGATCTCCTTGTTGCAGTTGAGCGCGACCAGGGCCGTCGTCCCGATGGCGACCGCGGTCGCGCCCAGGGCCAGGCACTTGGCGACGTCGGCACCGTTACGGATCCCGCCGGCCACGACGAGGTCGATCTCATCCGCCAGCCCGACGTCCTCGAGCGCGCGGCGCGCCTCCGGGATGGCCGACATGAGCGGGATCCCGGTCTCCTCGGTGGCCGTGTGAGGGCCGGCGCCGGTGCTGCCTTCGGCTCCGTCGAGGTAGATGATGTCCGGGCTGCACTTGGCGGCCATGCGGACGTCGTCATAAACGCGAGCCGCGCCGAGCTTGAGCTGGATCGGAATCTCGTAGTTGGTCGCCTCGCGGATCTCCTGGATCTTCAGCGACAGGTCATCGGGTCCCAGCCAGTCCGGGTGGCGAGCGGGCGAACGCTGGTCGATCCCCGCGGGCAGCGAGCGCATCTCGGCCACCTGCTCGGTGACCTTCTGCCCCATCAGGTGGCCGCCGAGACCGACCTTGCACCCCTGTCCGATGAAGAACTCGCAGGCGTCGGCCAGCATCAGGTGATGGGGGTTGAAGCCGTAGCGGCTCTGGATGAGCTGGTAGTACCACTTGGTCGAGAGATCGCGCTCGGGCGGGATCATCCCGCCCTCGCCTGAGCAGGTGGCGGTGCCGGCCATCGAGGCGCCCTTGGCCAGCGCCATCTTGGCCTCGAGCGAGAGCGCGCCGAAGCTCATCCCGGTGATGTAGATCGGGATGTCGAGCTCGATCGGCTTCTTGGCGAAACGCGCGCCCAGGACCGTCTTGGTCACGCACTTCTCGCGGTAGCCCTCGATCACGAACCGGGTGAGCGTCCCGGGAAGGAACATGAGCTCATCCCAGTGCGGAATCGGCTTGAACATCGAGAAGCCGCGCATCCGGTAGCGGCCGAGCTCGGACTTCACGTGGATGTCGTCGATGACCTCCGGAGTGAAGATCCGGCTATGGCCGAGACGGTTGTGCTTGGAGGGCGCGGTCTCGTCGCCGTAGTTGCGGGGCGCCGGGGCGGCGGTCTCGTCAGCCACTCGCCTCTGTGAGGTCTCGTCTGCCATCGTCGCCTCCTAGAGGACGAGCTTGCGCTCGGACGGTTCGAGGTTGTCGTAGTTGTAGAGCTTCTTGCCGCACACGAACTTCTGGAACTCGGGCGGCGACCCGAGGCCGTAGATGCGGAACTTGCGCTCGATGAGCTCGGTGTCGGCGTCGTTCCACTCGCCGGGGACGCAGTCGATGCCGAGCGACTTGACCTTCCCGGCGACATAGATCGTGCCGTCGTACATCGAGTCGCCGAGCCCGGGGCCTACGTCGCCGCAGATGATCTGGCGGCCGCGCTGCATCATGAAGCCAGTCATCGACCCGGCGTCGCCGAGGACGATCACCGTCCCGCCCTTCTGGTCGATCCCGGTCCGCGCGCCGGCCTGGCCCTTGACGACGACGTCACCGCCGCGGATCGCCGCCGCGAGCAGCGAGCCCGCGTTGCCGTCGATGATGGTTACGCCGGACATCATGTTCTCGCACGCCGACCAGCCGACGCGGCCCTTGATGTGCACCTCGGGCCCATCGATGATCCCGCAGGCGAAGTAGCCCAGGCTGCCCTCGAAGGTGATCCGACAGCGGGTGAGAATTCCGGCGGCCAGCGAGTGCTTGGCTCCGGGGTTCTGCACGGTGACGTCCTTGACCCCCATCTCGTAGAGCAGCCAGCGCAGCTCGAGGTTGATCCGCCGCGTGGTCAGGGCGCGGGCGTCGAAGGTGGCGCGCTCGCCGTCGATCTGGCTGATGCGGGGGATTACCTCGTCGAGCTCGACCAGCCCGCGGGCGTCGTAGCGAGGTTCGCCGTCGGGGATCAGCGTTTCCATACCTTCACCACGCTCTCATAGGGGTCATAGGTCTCGATCTCGTGGTCGATCACGGCTCGGATCGCCATCTCCTCGGAGGCCAGCGCGACCATGTCGTCGCCTTCATAGAGGACGAGCGGCTTGGCCGCGAGCTCGTCCTTGGCCATGCCCAGGGCGTCCTCGGACACGCAGATGTAGGTGAAGACGCCGTCGAGCTCGTCGAGACTCAGGCGCATGGCCTCCTCGAGCTCCATCCCACGCTCAAGCTTCTGGGCCAGGTAGACGGCGATGATCTCGGAGTCGCACTCGGACGCGAACCGGTGCCCCGAGCGCTCCAGCCGCCGGCGCCACTGGTGGTAATTGGTCAGCTGGCCGTTGTGGACCACCGCGACGTCAGAGAAGGGATAGGCCCAGTAGGGGTGGGCGTTGGAGATGTCGACGTCCGACTCGGTGGCCATGCGGACGTGGCCGATCCCGTGGCTGCCGAAGTAGTCGTCGAGGTGGTACGAGGATCCGACCGTGCGGGCGTCGCCCAGGTCCTTGACGATCTCCAGGGCGTGCCCAAGGGAGAGGACCTCTACGTGGGGCACGGCCTCGATGTGGTCGGCGAGGAGCTTGAGGTCGCCCTCGTAGGCCAGGCTCGCAGCGATCGTGTAGGCGTTGATGTCCTCGCTGCTCAGGATCTGGGCGCCCGCGGCGCGGAGCCGGCCCTCGAGCTCACGTCGGCGCCGGCGCACGGCCTCGGCGAAGTCGAGGTCGCCGTTCCCGGGGCCGTCGGCCAGCTTGGCCCGAAGTACGAGCTCCTGGGTGGGGGCGCGGTAGAGGGCGTAACCCGTGGAGTCCGGGCCGCGGTGCTTCATCGACTGGAGCATCTTGGTGAGGTCGCGCCCCACTCGGTGCCCGTCGCCGTGATCGCGATAGATGATGCCGGCGATACCGCACATAGCTAGGCCTCCCCGCCGCTTCGCGACCGAGGGCTCACGGGAGCACCTCGAGGTACTCCTCACGCTCCCAGTCGGTGACGGCGGCCAGGTAGCGCTCCCACTCGTCGCGCTTGTAATGCTCGAACACCTTGTACAGGCGCCCGGGCATGGCGCTCTTGATGACCTCGTCGGCGGCGAGCGCCTTGAGCGCGTCGCCCAGGCTGTCCGGGACCTTCTCGATCTCGACGCCCCGCTGGAGCAGGTCATACGTGTTGCCCTGCTGGGGCGGGCCGGGGTCTGACTTGCGACGCACGCCGTCGAGGCCGGCCTGGAGCAGCGAGGCGATGGTCAGGTACGGGTTGCACGACGAATCCACGCCGCGGTACTCGAAGCGGCCGCCGCTGGCCACCCGAACCGTCGTGGTCCGGTTCTGCCAGCCCCAGTTCTTGTAGATCGGGGCCCAGAAGCCGGTGTCCCACATCCGGCAGTATGAGTTCACGGTCGGGTTGCCGACGCACATCAGCGCACCGAAGTGGTCGAGCATCCCGCCCAGGAAATGGCGGGCGAGCTCGGACAGCTGGGCCGGACCGTCCGGATCGTGGAAGACGTTGTTGCCCTCGTCGTCCACCAGCGTGAAGTGATGGTGGTGGCCGTTGGCCGAGACGCCGGTGAAGGGCTTGGGCATGAAGCTCGGAAGCACGCCGTGGCGGCGACCCACGGCCGCGCATACCTGCCGGTAGGTCGTGATGTTGTCCGCCGTGCGCACGGGCCGGTCGAAGCGGAAATTCAGCTCCAGCTGGCCGGGGGCGTCCTCGTGGTCGCCGTAGCTCATATCGAGGCCCAGCGCCTGCCCCCACTCGACGACGTTCAGGAGCACCGGACGAAGCTCCTCGAACTGGTGGATGTGGTAGCAGTAGGGCTTGGTCAGGCCCTCGGGCAGGGCCCCGTCCTCGGAGCGCTTGAGCCACATCGTCTCCGGCTCGATCCCGATCAGGAACTGGTATCCGAGCTCCTGCTCGAACTCGTGGGCGATCCGCTTGAGGTTCTGGCGCGGGTCGGCGTCGAGGAGCTCGCCCGTCTCGGTGTCGTAGCAGTCGCAGTAGACACGGGCCACCCGCTCGTCCCAGGGCAGCACGGCAAACGTGTCGAGGTCGGCGACCGCGGCCAGCTCCGACTCCTCAGGCCCGAACCCGATGTAGTTGCCGTGGCGGTCGGTGAACAGGTTCGCCGTGGCGCCGTAGACGAGCTGGTAGCCGCGCTCGGCGACCTGGGGGAAGAAGGTGGAGACGACGCCCTTGCCCATCACCCGGCCGGTGATCGAGACCTGCTGGAAGAAGACGTACTTGATCCCCTGGGACTCGATCTTCCGGGTCAGCGCCTCAATCTTCTCCGCGCGCCCGGGCGCGTTCCGCGCCTCCTCGAGGGTCGCCGGCGGTGGCGCGATCCGGTCGCTCGCGAGGACCGTCGCGACGGTGCCACCGAATACCTGCTCAGGTGCGATCGTCGCTTCGCTGGCGGCGTCGACTGCCATTCGATCTCCTCTCCTCGTTCGCCCTGAAGGGGAGCGAGCCTATCCACGATTTGCCGAGTCGTCCAAGCCGCCCCGGGAAGGCCCCGTAGGTACAGACGCCCACCGAGCGTTTATACCATTTTGTTCAATGTTGGGAAAGGGGGGCGGGCGTGGGGGCCGGCCGGCGCCATGGTGCGGTCTTCGTGGGGCGGGTGCGTTGGCGCGGCGCGCGAATGGCGGCGGCCGGCCCCCCACGCCCTCTTGGTGAGGGGCGGCGGCTTTCCCGGGGGCGGGCGCCTTCGGGGGTGAACGAGACGGCGCCGCGGGGTCTTACGAGACCGCGCTGAGGGTCTACGAGACGGCGCGCACTCTCCTACGAGACCGCGCCCAGGGTCAGGAGGCCGGCGAGGACCAGGGCCACGCCGAGCCACTGGGAGGGGGTGGGGCGTTCTCGGAGGAGTGAGACGCCCATCAGGACCGGGACGAGGGCGTATGGCGCCGACGCGGTGGCGACGACCGCCGTCGAGGCGTGGCTGGTCCCCAGGTTGAAGAACACGTAGCCACCCGTGTCGAGCAGCGCGAGGCCGGCCAGGACGGGAAGCAGCCGGCGGGGCAGGCGCTCGCGGCGGGGGTCGGAGCGGAGGAGGACGTTCAGGGCGATGAACACCGCGCTGGCCACGCGCGCGAGGAAGATCGGCCCGAGCCAGCCGATCGAGCGGTGGTAATAGGAGACGCCGAAGACGAACGCGCCGAGCAGGGCCATCGCCGCCAGCGCCAGGACGAAGCCAAGCGCCGAGCGGCGTTCGAGGTGGGTGTGGGCGATGGCGCGAACGTCGGCCGAGGCGACCATCGCGCCGCCGATCGTGATCCCCACCGCCACCGACTCGCCCGCCGAGAGCTGCTCGCTGCGGATGAGGACGGCGAGCACGACCGTCACGGCCGCGTAGCCGGAGACGATCGGGCTGAGAACGGAGATCGGCCCGATCTCAAGCGCGCCATAGAAGGTCAGATAGGAGAGCCAGCCCACGATGCCGAGCAGCGCGAACACCGGCAACTGGTCCGGCTTGACGTGGTCGAGACCTCCGGTGGCCAGGACGAGGATCCCCAGCGGCACAAGCGCGAAGAGATGGAACCCGAGGACGACCCGCAACGGTCCCACTGAGCGCGACGCCAGCGCGGCGAAGTAGTCGGCCAGTCCCCAGGAGAGGGCCGCCCCGAGCCCGAGCGCGATGCCCACTAAGCCGGAAGGGGGGCGGGTCCCGCGTCGGGTACCGACGGGCCTGCAGCGCCATTCGCCCACCTGCCCCAGGCCGCGCCGAGGCGCGCAGCGACCGGGGCATCCGAGCCTGGCGCGCCGTCAAGGTGCGCCGCTTCGACCCCGCTCAGCGATCCGGTCAGGAACACCTCTTCGGCGCGGGCCAGGCGCGCCAGCTCGAGCGGCTCCTCGCGAACGTGAAGGCCGAGCGCCATGGCGAGGTCGATGATCCGGGCGCGTGTCACGCCGGGCAGTATGCGGCCGTCGGCGGGTGGAGTGAGGAGCGAGCAGCCATCCTCGACCGCGAACACGTTGGCGCGCGCGGCCTCGAGAACCAGCCCGTCGAGGTCGCAGAGCAGCGGCTCGCCGCGAACCTGTGCAGCGAGGGCGCTCAGGAGCTGCCGATCCGCCCACTTGTGGGGCCCGAGTCCCCCGGGAACGGTCGTCGGGCAGAGAACCGTCGGCGTGGTCCGAACGGGGAGGGTTGAGAGGGTGACGTGCGTGCGGAGCGCGCCGTCGTCCGGGCGGGCATCGATGCGCAGACGCCCGGTCTCGAGGCGCCACGACGCGACATGCAGCTCGGTCTCCAGCTCCCCGGGCAGGTCGTCGCCGTAGAGCGCGGCGACGCTAGTCCGGAGGCGGCGCAGATGGGCCGTGAGGTCAAGCGGGCGCCCGCGCCGGACGAGAACCGTCTCGAACACACCGGCGCTGGGATCAGGACGCGGGGTCGGTCGAGGGGCCAGCCGAAGGACCGGGGGAGGGCTGAGCGATGGTCGGTGGCTGGCAGCTGGTGAGGCGAGCCGGGCGCCGATCGCGTCGAGCAGCGGCGCCGCCTTGACCATACATTCGGCCGCCTCGGCGGCCGCCTCTGAATCGGCGACGATGCCGCCGCCGACGCCGAGCCAGGCTCGGTCGTGCTGGAACTCGAAGGTGCGGATGGCGACGCTCAGCTCAAGGCCCGCGAGCGGGCTGGCAAACCCCACCGCGCCCGTGTACAGCTGACGCGCCGTGCTCTCGAGCTCGGCCACGACGTTCATCGCGGCGACCTTCGGCGCTCCGGAGACGGAGCCCGGGGGAAATGCCGCGCGGACCAGCTCGGCGTCGCCGACGCCGTCGCGCAGGCGCCCGCTGACCTCGGAGACCAGGTGCCACACGCCGGCGTGGGGCCGGACCTCGGCGAGCGCGTCGACCTCGATCGTCGTGGGGATGCAGACCCGGCCGAGGTCGTTGCGAACCAGGTCGACGATCATGATGTTCTCCGCGCGATCCTTGTCCGAGCGCTCGAGCTCACGCCGGGCTCGGGCGGCGGCGGCCGCCCGGGGAGGCTTGGGTCGGGTGCCCTTGATCGGGGCGCTGCGGACGCGCCGGCCGTGACGCTCGAGGAAGAGCTCAGGGGAGAGGCTGGCCACGGCACCCTGAGGCGTGGAGAAGAACGCCGCCCGGTCGGGCTGGAGCCGGGTGAGCGCCGCCGCGAACAGGTCGATCGGCTCCCCCGCCAGGCGTGAGTCGAGGCGAGCGCAGATGTTGGCCTGGAAGAGATCGCCCGCGTGGATCCGCTCCCGGCAGGCGGCGACGGCAAGCTCGTGGCCGGCGGCGGACGGCGTGATGCGCCACGGCTCGGTGGCGAAGGGTCTGGGTGGGGGCGGGGTGGCGGCGCGCTGCCGGAGCGTCTGGAGCCTCAGCTCGAGCGCGCGGGCTCGGCCCTCGGTCCAGAGGGCCTCGAACCACCACTGGCCGTTGGCGTCGAGGCGAAGCAGATGGTCATAGAAGGCCAGCTGGAAGGGCGGAGGATCGCCGAGCGTTGGGGGCGGCGGGTCGGTGCGCTCGACATGCCGCGCGAGCCGGTAGCCGAGCCAGCCGAACCAGCCGCCGCCGACGGCGGGCGGGGGTGGCTGGACCTCTCCGGCAGCCACACGCGGCGAGCAACCCGCAATCGCCGGTTGGTCGTCGAGCAACGCGAACGGATCCGCTTCGGCAGGGGCGACGCGGACCGGGGCCGACCCGATCAGGGCCCCGCCGCCGGCCCACCGACCGGCGAGCGCGAACGGGCGCGGATCGTCCCGGACCAGAAGCAGGGCCGTCGGCACCGACAGGGCCCAGGGGAGAGGAACGCGGGCCAGCGTGACGGGCTGCCCGTGCTGCGGCTTGACCGTCATCAGGGCCTCACGATAACCTAGGTGTAGCGTATAAGGCAAAGGCATTGCGTGATAGGCAATGCTGTTCCCGATCCGCTCCACCCAGTCTGTGACGGAGGCGCCGCACCGCATGGCAGATAGCCGCACACCCCCCAGTTCGGTTCCGGTGCTCGTGATCGGGGCCGGCGTTCATGGCCTGTCCACCGCCTGGCATCTTGCCCAGGCGGGAGAGCGCGTGCTCGTCGTCGACAAGATCGGCGTGGCCGCGGGTGCGTCGGGCATCGCCTGCGGGGTGGTCCGCAACAACTACTTCCAGCCCGCGATGTCGGATCTGATGGCCGCGTGCGTGGAGATCTGGGAGTCCGATCCGGAGGCCTTTCATTACCACGGGAGCGGATACATCGCGCTTGGACCGCCGGCTCAGGAGAGCGACCTGATCGAGGTGCGCGAGCGTCAGCAACGGATCGGCTATCCATCTGAGATCTATGTCGGGGAGGACGAGGTCCGCGCCCACATGTCCTCGCTCTACTACGACTGGCGAGCTCCCGGTCTGACCGTCTGCCTGCACGAGCGAGCGGGTGGGTACGCGTTCAATCGCGAGTCGATGTTCGGCCTGGCCGATAAGGCACGGGCGGCGGGGGCGGAGATCCTCCCGGGCGTCGAGGTCACGGGCTTTCACTTTGACGGCTCCGGCGCTGTCACGTCGGTTGACACATCGGCCGGATCGATCCAGGTCGAACAGGTTGTGGTCGCGGTCGGGCCGTGGATCGCGTCGCTATGGGAGATGCTCGGCCTTCCGGATCGGCTCGACGTCCACCAGCCCGACGGGACCGTACTCGAGGATCGGCCTATGTGGACGTACTGGTACCTCCAGGAGGGCGAGCTGGAAATCGACCCCTCGGACTTCGTCACCGACGACGGGCGTTCGTCTCCGGTGCTGCACGTCGACTCAGACCAGCCGCTGCGGACCGACGATGGACGGCTGATCACCGAGGAGCCATGGGGCGTGTACTTCAAGCCGGATCGCACCACCGTCCAGGGCGGGGCTCAGCCGCTGCCCATCGGCCACGAGTTTCAGGTCGACCCGTACCCAACCGGAAGCGTCGAGCCGGGGTTCGCGGACATGTGGTCAGCTGCGCTTTCGCATTGCCTGGAGCGCTTCGAAGGCGGCCGGCAGTACTACCGCCAGGTGCGCTCGGGTGGAGCCGGTGCATTCACGGCGGACAACTTCCCGGTGTTCGACTACATGCGGCCCAACGTCTATGTCGCCGCCGACTCAAACCACGGCTACAAGATGATCGCCGTGGGTCGCGAGGTCGCGCGCGTGATCCGCGGCGAGCACTCCTCGCTGCTGGCGCCGTTCACCTACGAGCGGTTCCAGAGCGGCCAGCTCCATCCGGTCTCGCACAGCCCGTACCCCTGGAGCTGATCGCCGGCGGGGGGGCGCTTAGCTGACCCGCAAGGCCGGGGGGTCGGCATAGGCGAGGCGTGCGAGGCCTAGCGCGGCAGAGTTGCTCGGCGCCGCTGGCCGCCGTTGGCTGCCGAACCGAGCGCCACGGGACGAACCCGGCGGGTCGAGCGGCGGCCGGGTCCGATGGGCGTCGGGCGGGTGGCATCGAGGGACCGCATGACGGTCACATCGAGCGCGCCCTGGGAGAAGAGATCACGGGAGTAGGCGACCGGCTCGCTGCTCGCGGTGTACATGACCTCCTCGAGCTCGAGCGCCGCGGTGGTCCGCCTGATCTCGAGCGCCCGGCCTGCCTTGTCCCTGGGAGTCAACAGACGCGGGATGACGTGGGTGCGGGCAAACGCGACCGCGATCCCGGCCTCGATCAGGAGGTCGAGGACCATGTGCCCATCGTGGAGGCGCCGCTCGAGCCGACGCCCGACGGGCAGCGGCACCGACGGATGGGCGACGTCGAACATCACCGCGGCGGGACGGCCGTCGGCCAGGAGCAGGCGCGAGATCGTCGTCACCTCCGTGTCGGGGTCAAGCTCGAGGAGCTCGCCGACCTCACGCCCCACCGGCCCAGTCTCAAGCCGTAGGTCGCGCGCGGTGAGGCTCACGCCGCGACGCTGGGCCAGCCACGAGTAGGGCTCGAGCCGCTCCAGGCGCTCGTCGAGCTGGCTCGGAACCGCGACATGGCCGACGAAGGTTCCACTGCCCTGCCGGCGGATGATCTCGCCCGTCTCCTCCAGCCGGCCCAGCGCGGTGCGGAGGGTGCCGCGAGAGATACCCAGCATCGCCGCCACCTCGTGCTCGGGGGGCAGACGGTCGCCGGGTCGGTGGCGACCGGGAGCCAGCCAGTTGCGAAGTGCCTGCTCGGCGCTATCGACGAGCGACTGCCGATGGTTAGTCTGTTCGCCCTTGCTCCCCATTCCGGTGGAGATTCTTTCATCGTTCGCCTGGCAGGTAAATAACTTTGAGCACAATCGTCTTCTTCCCCGAGGGCGCGTTCGGGCCGACCAACAACTGCGTGGGAATCGGCGACGTCCTGCGAAGGCGTGGGCACCGCGTGATCTTCGTGATCGAGGAATCGTTCGCGGGCACCCTCGAGGCCAAGGGATTCGAGGAGCGGCTCATGCGTCTCGGGCCGGTCCCCGATGAGCCCGAGGAGCCGGGGCAGTTCTGGAAGGACTTCATTCGCGACACCGCGCCCGCGTTTCGCGGCACGACGCTCGAGCAGCTGGAGACGTTCATCGCGCCGACCTGGCAGGCCCTGCTGGACGGCGCGCGCTACGTCGACGAACGGCTGACCGAGATCTTCGACGAGCTGGAGCCCGACGCGATTGTCGAGGACAACGTGTGCTCGTTCCCCGCCATCCCGGCCAGCGCGCGCCCGTGGGTTCGAATAATGTCGTGCAACCCGCTCGAGATGAAGGACCCAGCGCTGCCGCCGACGTTCTCAGGCCTGCCGCTGGACGACCAGTCCGGGTGGGCGGGGTTTTGGGACGAGTACGTGCGCCAGATCGGCGAGATGCAGGCCGAGTTCTCGAGCTTCTGTGTCGAGCGGGGCGCGCCACCGCTGCCCGGGCACGAGATGATCCACGAATCCCCGTGGCTCAACCTGATGCTGTACCCGACCGAGCTCGACTACCCACGCAGCCGTCCTCTGGCCGAGACCTGGCACAACCTGGAGACGTGCGTGCGGGCGACGGATGCGCCGTGGACGCCGCCGCCGAGGGACGGGCGGGCGCTCGTCTACGTGAGCCTGGGCTCGCTCGGCTCAGGCGACGTAGCCCTCATGCGCGAGCTGGTTCAGAGCCTCGGCTCAACCGGCCACCGCTACATCGTGAGCACGGGGCCTCAGCACAGCGAGTACGAGCTCGCCGAGAACATGATCGGTGAGGCGTTCCTTCCCCAGACCTCGGTCCTGCCCCACGTCGACGCGGTGATCACCCACGGCGGCAACAACACGGTGACCGAGTGCATGTGGTTCGGCAAGCCGATGCTCGTCCTCCCGATCTTCTGGGACCAGCACGACAACGCGCAGCGGGTCGATGAGACGGGCTATGGGCTGCGGCTGCCCACCTACGCTCACCAGCCCGACGAACTCGCGGGCGCGGTCGACCGCGTGCTCACCGATCGGGGACTGCGCACGCGCAGCGCCGCCGCCGGTGAGCGCCTGCGTGGGCGCCCGGGGACGACGCGGGCGGCCGAGCTGATCGAGCGCGTGGCGGTAAGCCGCGAGCCCGTGCTCAGCGCCGCCTGACCCGCCTGGCGTTCTCCTCGTCGGCCTCAGGCGTCTGAGCCAGCAGTCCGTAGGCCAGGCGCTCGAGCTCGACCCCGGAGGCGCGGGATCCGTCGGCCATCGAATTGATGACCCGTTTGGTCACCTTGACGGCCAGCTGGGGCAGCGCGGCCAGCCGCTCCGCGTGCGCCAGCGCGCGCTCGAGCGCCTGACCCTCGTCCACGAGCTCGCTGATCAGCCCGAGGCGGAGCGCGTCCTCGGCGCGCAGACGGTCATGGAGGAGGATGAGCTCCTTGGCCCGGGCGGCTCCGAACAGCTGGACGAGACGGTGCGTGCCCCCGGAGCTCGGGAGGATCCCGAGCCCGACCTCAGGCAGGCCGAAGACCGCAGTCCGGTCGGCGATCCGAAAATCCGTGGCCAGCGCGAGCTCCAGCCCGCCGCCCAGGCAGTAGCCGGCGATCGCGCAGAAGGTGGGCTGGGGCAGGTCGGCCACGCGCTCGGCGTAGTCGCCGGATCCCTCGTAGTAGGAGACGATCGCGGCCGGGTCGAGTCCGCTCATCTCGTTCAGGTCGGCGCCGGCGGAAAACACCCGCTCACCCCCGGTGAAGATCACGCAGCTCGCATCCCGGGCCTCGGGCGAGACGATGGCCCCGCAGAGCTCACGCTCGAGCTGAGCCGAGATCGCGTTGAGCTTCTGCTCGCGGCGGAACTGCACGACGCAGGCGTGCCCTTCCCGGCGGACCTCGATGAGCTCAAACACGCGGCGGCTCCTCGGCCAGGCCCCAGGCATCGGCGCCGCCGTCCACCACCAGCGTAGTGCCGGTGATGTACGCGCCCCCCGCGGTGGCCAGGAAGGCGATCACACTGGCCACCTCCTCAGGCGAGCCGAGCCGGCCGAGCGGCACCGTCCGCTGCCAGCGCTCGACCGCGTCCTCGCCGTACTGAGAGAGCGCGGGGGTGGCGATCGTGCCCGCGGCCACACACACCGAGCGGATCCCGTGACGGCTCCATTCGAGCGCCAGCCCGGAGGCGAGGTTGGCCACCGCGGCGCGGGCCGCGGAGGCGTGGGCGAAGCCGGGGATCCCGCGCAGCGGACTGAAGCCGATGAACACGATGAGGCCGCCGCCGCGGCCGATCATCGAGCCCGTGGCCACCGTCCTGGTCACGCTCCAGGTGGCGTCGAGCGCGAGCCGCTCCACCGCGCGCCAGCCTTTGTCCGAGATCTCCTCGGCCGGCGCCTCGAATTGCCCGCCGGCGTTGTTGACCAGGACATCGAGCCCGCCGAAGCGGTCGAGCGCGGTCGTGAGGACCCGCTCGACCTGGTCGCCTTCGCGGATGTCGGCCAGCACCGGGAGGCACGTTCCGCCGGCTCCCTCGATCTCGCGGGCGGTGGACGTCAGCGGCTCCTCCCGGCGGCCGCAGATGACCACACTCGCGCCGGTGGCCGCGAGCTCGAGCGCCGTGGCCCGGCCGATCCCCGTGCCGCCGCCGGTGATCAACGCGACGCGCCCGGCGTTGGCGTCGCTGCGCAAAGGGCTGATGAACGGCGACGGGGTGGGCATCGGTGGCGGCAATCCTACGTTTCCGGGTGCCCGCTTATGATCGGCGCGTGATTGAGGGACAGCCTTTCGCGGGCCGGCGCGTTCTCGTCAGCGGAGGCTCGAGCGGGATCGGCCGGGCCACCGTGCTCGCCTTCGCCCAGGCCGGCGCCCGGGTCGCGGCGGCGGGGCGGAGCTCCGAGCGCCTCGCCGAGGTTCGGGGCGCGGCTCCCGCAGGCTCGGTGGAGGCGGTGGTCGCCGACCTCGCCACGGCGGCGGGGAGCCGGAAGATGGTCACCGACGCGATCGATCGCCTCGGCGGGCTGGACGCGCTGGTCAACAACGCCGGCGTGTCCTACACGGAGCCGTTCCTCGAGGCGAGTGAAGAGCGCTGGAGCGAGACGCTGGCCACGAACCTGAGCGCGCCGTTCTTCGCCAGCCAGGTCGCGGCGCGCCACATGGTCGAGCGCGGAGGGGGGAGCATCGTCAACGTCGCCTCGATCGATTCGTTCGTGGCCGAGTCACCCTCCGCGCACTACATGGCGTCGAAGGCCGGCCTGGTGCTTCTGACCAAGTCGATCGCCTTCGAGCTCGGCCATCTGGGGATTCGCTGCAACGCGGTCTGCCCCGGGTTCACCCGCACGCCGATGACCGAGGGCGACCTGACGCCAGAGTTCTGGGCCGCCTACATGCGCCGCATTCCGATGCGGCGGCCGGCGACGCCCGAGGAGCAGGCGTCGGTGGTGTTGTTTCTCTGCTCCGAGGACGCGTCCTACGTCAATGGCGAGGCGATCGTGGTCGACGGCGGCCAGCTCTCAGGCTTCTGGTACTACGACGAGGACGCACCCGCCGTGCCGCCGCTCGAGCCCTCCGCAGACGCGCGGTGACCGCCCGCGTGCACGAGAAGCGGATCGAGCTGCGCTGGCGTGACTTCGATGCCTTCGGCCACGTCAACAACTCGGTGTACCTCGACTACCTCGAGGAGGTGCGGGACGAGTGGCTCGACGAGACGATCGGCAAGCACGGGTCCTCGTGGGACTTCGTGCTCGTCCGAGTGGCGATCGATTTTCGCCGGGAGCTGCTCGTCGACCGTGACCGCCGCGTGCTCCTGAGCTGCTGCCTGGCCGGAACCGGGCGTTCGAGCGTCCGCACCCGCGAGCAGGTCAGAACGCCGGAGGGTGAACTGGTCGCCGAGGCCGAATCGGTACTGGTGGCTCGAAACCGCGGCGAGACGCAGTCTCGTCCGCTCACCCCGGCCGAGGTGGCGGCGTTCGGCGTGCCCGAGGACACGCCGAACGCCTGACCCTCACGACTTACACGTCGACGGCGGGAGCCCGGCGACGTCGTTGCGACAGGTCGCTGCGCGATCACGACAGTAGGCGCGCGCGGGCTGCGGAGCGGCGCGTTAGGCGATCTGGAGGACGACCTTTCCGAAGCGATCCGCCGAGGCAAGTCGCCGTGCCGCCGCGTCGAGCTCGTCGAGCGCGAAGCTGCTGTCGATGACGGGCCGCCACGCGGCGTCCTCGACGTGGCGAAGCAGGGCCCGATATTCGCGCGGGCTGCCCATCGAGGTCCCGACGATCCGCCGCCACTGCCAGTAGACCTCGGAGGTGGTGATCGTCGTCTGCTCGCCGCCGGTGTCGCCGAACGAGACGAGCGTGCCGCCGGGCCGCAGCGCCTGAAGCGCCCCCTCCCACGCGGGGCCGCCGAAGCTGTCGACCGCCGCATCGAGCCGGCCGCCGGCGAGCTCGATCAGTTGCTCGGGCCAATTCGGTTCCCGGTAGCTCACACCACCGTCGGCCCCGAGCTCACGGGCGCGGGCCAGCTTCGGTTCGGTCGAGGTGGTGACGAACACTCGGGCGCCGAGCGCGGCCGCGATCTGGACGACGAACGTCGAGACGCCGCTCCCCGCGCCGGTGACGAGCAGGCTCCGCCCGGGGCCGGCGCCGGCGCACGTGACCGCCGCCCGCCATGCCGTCAGGCCACCCAGGTTGAGCGCGGCCGCCTCCTCCCAGCTCAGCCGAGCCGGCTTCGACGCCAGGTTGGCCGCCGGCACGAGCACGCGCTCGGCGAACGTGCCATCGACCGGGGCGCCGAGGATGTCGAAGCGGTCGGTGGGCCGCTCCTCGCTCTCGCCCCAATTGAGCGTCGGGTCGAAGACGACCTCGTCACCCGAGCTCCAGCCCTCGACATCGCTCCCCACGGCGCTGATGACCCCGGCCCCGTCTGACCCGAGGGTCACCGGGAGCTCGGCGTGGTCCGGCTGGGTCCAGATCCACCAATCGCGCCGGTTGAGCGCGGCCGCTCTGAGGTCGATCACGGCCTCGCCCAGACCGGGAACGGGATCGGGAACGTCCTCGAGCTCGAACTTCGGCGGATCGCCAAAGCCAATCAGTCGCATCGCCCTCATGGGCTCACCGCCTCACCGTCGTCATGAGTTCACCGCTGCGGCCAGGGGCTGCGAGCGCCCCCGCGCCACTGCCGTAGCCAACCGGTGCCGGCCGCTGAGGGCAATGATCGCCGCCACGACCTGCGTCAGGCACCCGAAGGCGAACGTCCGCGCGATCCCTCCTCCCTGAACCAGGGCGCCGGCGACCGCGTTGCCGCCGGCGATGCCTGACACGAGGGCGGTGCTCGTCCAGGCAAACGCCTCGGTGACGCTGCGCCGGTCGGCCAACGCGCCCACCAATGAGTACTGGCACGCCATCAGGGGCGCGAACCCAACTCCCGCGAGGAGGCTCAGAGGGAACGCCGCGGCCAGGGACCCGGCCACGATCAGGGGTGCGCTTGTCGCCGCCACGAGCAGCATCAGCCCGACGTACCGGGCGGTGACCCGGGTTCGCCCGAGTCTTCCTCCGTAGGTCAGGCCACCGAGCAGGCTGCCGATGCTCCAGAGCCCGAGGAGAACCCCGGCCGCGGAGTGCGAGCCGTGGTGGACGGCCAGGGCGGGCAGGGCGACCTCGATGGCGCCGATGCCCAGGCCGAGGAGCAACGTCGCGGCCAGGACGATCTGCAGAGCGGGGTTGGCGATCGCAGTGGGCCGCTCGGAGCCCGGTCCGGCCCCACGCCAGTCGCGCGCGGGTGGGGCGGTGGCGAACAGAAACGTGCCGGCGACCGTGATGGCGCCGGAGAGGAGGACCGCTGCGGCGGGGGAACCGGCGGCGACGGCAGCGGCCACAAGCAGCGGGCCGCAGGTCCAGATGACCTCCTGGCTCGTGGCGTCGAGCTGGTAGGCGGCCTCGAGCGTTGCCGTGGAGGGGGCGACGCGCGGCCAGAGCGCGCGAACCGAGGCCGAAAGCGGCGGCGTCATGGCGCCGGCGATCGCCGCCAGCAGGATCAGCAGCCCTGACGGCGCCCGCAGCTGAGCCGCCACGACGAGCGCGACCATGCCCACGGCCTGGGCCAGGGCGAATGCGATCAGCACCGGCGGTCCGCCGATACGGTCAACGAGCCGGCCCTGCAGCGGGGTGGTGAAGGCGCTGCTCAGCGTGTAGGCGCCTACGGCGATGCCCGCGGTGGCGAACGACCCGGTCTTCAGATGGACGAGGAGCAGAACCGCGAGCGAGGACATGCCCAGCGGCAACCGTCCGGCCAGCGACCCGACGAGGAGCCGCGCCGCACCGGGCAGGCGAAGGAACTCCCGGTAGCGGGCGGTCAGGCGGGTCGACTGATCGGCGCCGTCTGTCATCGAATGGTACATTTGTACCAGTTCGCGGTCATGACCGATCTCGTCCTCTACGAAGCGCACCCGCCAACCGCCCGGATCACGCTCAACCGCCCGGACAAGCTGAACGCGCTGAGCGCGGGGCTGCTCGATGAGCTGGAGGCAGCGCTTCGCCGGGCCGTGGCCGATGACGCGGTGAAGGTGATCGTCCTCGCCGGCGCCGGGCGGGCGTTTTCCGCCGGCTATGACCTCAGCGAGGAGGCGGCCGACCAACCCGCGACGGCGGAGGAGTGGCGGCGGGTCCTGGCCCGAGACGTCGAGGTGACGATGGAGATCTGGCGCTGCCCGAAGCCGACGATCGCCGCGGTCAGCGGGTGGTGCCTGGCCGGGGGCTGCGAGCTGGCGATGGCCTGCGACATGATCGTGGCCAGCGAGAACGCCCGGTTCGGCGAGCCGGAGATCCGCTACGGCTCAGGTCCGGTAACCCTGCTCATGCCGTTCCTGATCGGCCAAAAGAAGACAAACGAGCTGCTGTTCACCGGTGACGTCATCGATGCCGCCGAGGCGCACCGAATCGGACTGGTGAACCAGGTCGTGACGGCTGACGAGCTCGACGACGCCGTGGCCCGGCTGACGGCCAGGATCGTTCCCACTCCCGCCGCCGTCCTGCGTCTGACCAAGCTCGCCCTGCTGCGAGCCTACGAGGCCGGCGGGCTCCCCGAGGCGGTGGCCGCGAACCTCGACATCTCGTCGATCCTCAACGGCGCCGACACGCCCGAGCAGCGGGAGTTCGACGCCATCGTCGCCCGCGACGGGCTCAAGGCGGCGCTGGCGTGGCGTGACTCACGCTACGGGAAGATCGCTCCCTGAGAGGACCACGAGGGCGTCGACCGCGATCGGCCCCTCGGGGGTCAGGATCAGCGGGTTGACGTCGACCTCCTCGACGGCGGGATGCTCGAGGGCGAGCCGGCTGAGCGCAAGGAGGATCTCGGCCAGGGGCGATGCCGACTCGGGCAGGCGGGCGTCGCTGACGAGCTGCTGCGCGCGCGCGAGGTCGAGCGGCGCCAGGGCCAGCGCCGGCTCGAGTCCCTCGACGCCGACGCCGCCCCAGCCGACGGCGAGCACGGGCCCGTAATCCGGATCGCGGGTCATCCCGCAGAAGACCTCGGGGCCGGCTGGCACCTGTGCGGCGACGAGCACGGGCCCACCAAGGCGCCCCGCCGCCTGGGACACGGCCTCCGGTGTCTGGAGCCCGGTCACCACGCCGTCTCGTGCGCTCTTGTGCGCCGGGCCGTCGAGCTTCACGACGACGGGAAGGCCGAGCTCCCGCGCCGCCGCAGCGGCCGCGCGCGGGTCGCTCCCCCGACGGTGAGGCGCAACCGGGATCGCGTAGCGCTCGAGGATCAGGCTTGACTCGTGCTCTGGGAGCGTGATCGATTTTTGCTCCCCTGGGGTCCATTTTTGAGCACGCTCGTGCGTCGAGACGGCGGACAGCAGATCCGAGAGATCGACGGGTGGCGCCGCGGGGGCGGAGCGCGGTGGCGGCGGCGACCAGCCGGCGGCGGCGGCCAGGGCGCGCGTGGCCTCTCGGGCTCCGCGGAGCAGCGCCACGTCGAGCTCGCGGGCTGTCGCGGCGATCGCCGGCGGCGGATCGGAGCTCCCGACCGAGCTGACGGCGGGAAAGATGTCGGTCCCCGCGGTGTGCCGGGCCAGCTCACGCAGGATCATCTCGCACCACACGTTCTCGGCTGCTCCCCGGTGCTGCGAGAGATCGATCTGGGCCACGAGGATGTCGAACGCCCCCGACTGCGCCATCAGCTCCAGCGAGCGGGGGTAGACGCGCTCGGGCTCGTCGACCGCCCAGGCGTCAAGCGGGTTCTGCGGACTGATGTAGTTGGGGAACTCGGCCACGAGCGCGTTCGCGAGCGCGTCCGGGAGCGGCGCGAAGGGGATCCCGGCGAGCTCGCCCTGGTCAGCCAGCAGCGCACACTCTCCGCCTGACTCGGAAATGGCGCCGATGCGACGCCCGCGGGGTCGGCGGCGCCGGCCCAGGACCTCGAGCGTCTCGACCAGCTCGTGAAAGTCATCCACGCGCAGCGCCCCCGCGCTCCGGAGCAGGGCCGTGAAGGCGCGATCTGAGCCGACGAGCGCCCCCGTGTGGGCGAGGGCGGCGCGCTGCCCGGCGGCCGAGCGGCCGACTTTGAGGCAGGTGACGGGCTTGCCGGCCACGGCACAGGCCTCGAGGGCGGAGCGAAAGGCCTGAGGCCGGCGGACCGTTTCCAGGAACAGGCCGACGGCTCGCGTCTGCTCATCGCCGGCCAGGAACCACAGGTAGTCGGCAGCGTCGCGGACCGATTCGGCACCGGACGAGATGACCATCCGGAACCCCACGCGGCCCCCGAGCGACAGCAGCGCCTCCCCGACCGAACCGGATTGGGCAAGAACCGAGACACGGCCGGGCCGGAACGAGTCCGGCACCGTGCCGATCCAGAACGACTGTTGCTCGGGGATGGCGATGCCCATGCAGTTGGGGCCCAGCAGCTCGGCTCCGAGCTCGCGCGCCCGATCCGCGAGGGCGGCCCGGATCGCCGCGCCCTCCACTCCCGCCTCGGTGCCAAGGCCGGGAACGACGAAGGCTTTGACGCCGGCCTGGGCCGCACGTTCGAACGCCCCGATGAGTCGCTGGTGAGAGACGGCGAGGACAGCCAGCTCCGGCACCTCGGGCAGCGCATCGACGCTGGGGAAGCACTCGAGACCAAGCACCTCGCGGCGCGTGGGATGAACGCCCCAGACCGGCCGGTCGCCGCGGAGGACGTTCGTGATCAGCTCGGGACTCCGCGGGGTCGCCCCGATGATCACCGCCGAGGCGGGAGACAGCAGGCGGTCAACCGGCCGCGGGGTGCCCGCATCCTGCCTCGTCAGCTCCTCGGACTGCGCCGGCCCCATAGTGGTACATTTGTACCACTATGGCGATCACGAGCGCGAGCGGTGCCCGGCCCCGCGGAGCGGCTCGGCGCGAGGCACTGTTGGACGCGGTCCTGAGGATCGTGGCCGAGGTCGGGGCGGACGCGGTGACGCACCGCCGGGTGGCCGAGGAAGCCGGGCTCCCCCTGGCCTCGACGACGTATTACTTCGACTCCAAGGAGCACCTCCTGACGGCCGCGCTGGAGCGGGCTGCGGAGCGGGACATCGCCCGCCTGCACGCGTTCCTGGCCGAGGCTGATGACGAGCTCACAGATCCCCTAGCCCTGGCCATCGACGCGATCCTCGACCCGGTGCAGGAGACGGCTCTCAGCTGCCGCACCTCGCTCGTCGCCACCTATTCGCTGATGCTCGAGGCGGCGCGGCGCCCCGCGCTCCGAGCCGTGAACCGTCGCTGGACGGACGCCTATCTGGATGCCGTCTCCCGCCTGCTCGAGCGGGCGGGCTCGGCCGACCCGCGCGGCGATGCGGCAATTCTGCTGGCTGTCACCGACGGTCTGCTCGTGGAGCAGTTGGCCTCCGACCGGACGGCGGCGGCGAGGCCGCAGCTCGAGCGCGTGGCCGCGGCGCTGGTGAAGCGGTGACCCGCCTTGTCGCCCGGCTCCACGCCGCGCGGAGCCAGCGCGGCCCGGAGCGGCGGACGGTCATGTTGCTGGGGGTGCTGCTCGGGTTCGAGGCGGTTCTCTACTCGGTGGTCACGCCGGTGCTGCCGCACTATCAGCACCAGTTCGGCGCCTCCAAGCCGGCGATCGGGCTGCTCGCCGCGGCCTATCCAGCCGGGATGCTCCCGGGATCGCTGCTCGGAGGTTGGATGGCCGCGCGCTCGGGGGTCCGGCGCACGACCGTCCTCGGTCTCGTGCTGTTCAGCGTCTCGGTGGCGCCGTTCGGGTTCGGCTCGGTGCTCGGGGTCCTCGACGGCCTGCGCTTCGTCCAGGGGATCGCCTGCGGCTACGTCTGGGGGGGAGGTCTGGCCTGGGCGATCGCCAGCGCGCCAGCCGAGCGGCGCAACCAGACCCTGGGCTCAGTGTTCGCGGCGGCACTGTTCGGGACATTGATCGGGCCGATCCTGGGCACGCTGGCACTGGGCATCGGGACGGGGGTCGTGTTCGCGTCTGTGGCCGTCGTCTCACTCGGCCTCGCCGGGTGGGCGCTCGGGTTCCCCGAGCCGCCCCGGGCCCGGCTCGGCGCGGGGGCGCCCCTGCGGGCGGTTCTCAAGAGCTCACGGGTGAGGCTCGGCTTCTGGCTGATCCTGCTCGAGGCGTGCACCGTCGGGGCGCTGGGGACGCTGCTCTCGCTGCGTTTGGCCCGCTTCGGGGCATCCGGCGTCGCGGTCGGGATCACGTTTGTGGTCGCGTCGCTGTTCAGCACCGCCTTCACCCCGGTGCTCGGGCGCGTGGTCGATCGGCGCGGGATCCTGCGGCCGATGAGCATCGGCCTGGCCGCGAGTGCCGTGCTCGTGGCGCTGCTGCCGGTGCCTCAGTCGGCGCTGATCCTGGCCGTGCTCACCGTGGTCACGTTCGGTGGCCCGCTGATCGCCTCGACGATCCCGGCCATGTCGCTGATGACCGACGCGATCGAAGCCATCGGGGCCGCGGTCGCGTTCGGGTCAATGCTGCTCAACGTGGCCTGGTCGCTGGGCGAGATGCTGGGTGCTCCCGTGGCCGCGACTCTGTCACACGCCACCAGCGACGCGGTGCCGATCGTGCTGCTGGCGGTGGCCATGCTGGTGACGCTGATCCCGGTGCTGCGGCTGCGCTCCGCCGGCCCCGCGCGGAGCGGGGATCAGCCCGAGGTCGGCGCCGCGCTCGTCAGATCGAGCAGCTGATCACCGAGCGTCTCGTCGCGGATCTCGGCCACGCTGACGCCGGGGTCCGGGAGCACGCGCAGGGCGTCGGGGGGGAGCTCGACGCTGACCGGCGTCCCCTGGCTGTGGGCGACCGCCGGGCCGTCGTTTCGGACCAGGGCCTGGAGCGGAGCTCCGGTGGCCAGGCGGACGAAGATCTGCGTCGTCGAGCCAAGGAAGACCAGGCGCTCGACCATCCCGGGAACGCGGTTGGGCCCCGTCTGCTCGTGAGGATGCAGGTGGATTCGCTCAGGCCGGATGGCGAGCTTGACCGGGCCGGTGGCGTCGAGCCGGCCTGCCTCGGCCTCCACGACGAAGTCGCCCAGGCGCAACCGGCAGCAATCCGGCCGACCCGCGCCCGGCTCGACCTGGGCATCCATCAGGTTCGAGACGCCCAGGAAGTCGGCCACGTAGGCGTCGGCGGGCGCGTTGTAGACCTCCTCCGGGGAGCCGATCTGAACGATCTTGCCGTGGTTCATGACCGCGAGACGATCGGACATCGTGAGCGCCTCCTCCTGGTCGTGGGTCACGTAGAGGAAGGTGATCCCGACCTGCTTCTGGAGCACGCCGAGCTCGACCTGAAGCGTGCGCCGGAGCTTGGCATCGAGGGCGCCCAGGGGCTCGTCCAGGAGCAGGACCGACGGGCGCAGGACCAGCGCCCGGGCCAGGGCCACGCGCTGCTGCTGGCCCCCGGAGAGCTGGTTGGGACGACGCTTGTCATAGCCACCGAGCTGCACCAACTCAAGCGCCTCCTTGACGCGAGTGTTGACCTCGGCCTTGCCCACCGACTTGTACTTCATCCCGAAGGCGACGTTCTCGGCGACGCTCAGGAACGGAAACAGCGCGTAGCTCTGAAACACCGTGTTGACGTTGCGCCGGTGCGGAGGCAGATTGCCCACGTCGGTCCCGTCGAGCAGGATCTTGCCGCTGGTCGGAGGCTCGAAGCCGGCGACCATCCGCAGGGTCGTCGTCTTGCCGCAGCCGCTCGGCCCGAGCAGCGAGAAGAACTCGCCGGCTTGGATCTCGACCGAGATGTCATCGACGGCGACGACATCGTCGAAGCGTTTGGTCAGCGACTCGAGCTTGATGTTTCCTCCGGCCATGCCCCTCCTCACATCCCCGCGATGCCGGCCAGCGCCTCGGTTGAGCCCTTCGTGCGCTCACCCCTGGTCATCCACCGGTAGGCGATGAAGCCGACCAGCGCGACGAGCAGCGATACGACGAGCATGATCGTGGCCAGCGCGTTGAGCGCCGGGCCGCTCAGGCCGCCGTGCACGTTGCCGTAGATGAGCACCGACATCGGCTGGGTGTTGGCGGTCGAGGAGAGCTGCTCGACGAGCACGAAGTCGTCGACGGTGCTGGCGAACACGAGCACGGCGCTGGCGAAGATCGCAGGCATGAGCAGCGGCACGAGGACCCGCCGCATCGCCCCAAAGCGCGAGGCGCCGAGGTCGGCCGCCGCCTCCTCATAGGTGCGCCCGATCGTGACCAGGCGGGCGCGGACGATGATCGCCGGCCAGCTGATGTTCCACACGACCAATCCGGCCACCTCGGCCGTCGTGCCGAGGTGGATGAACTTCAAAAGCTGGGTGACGAGCAGGAACAGAGCGACGGCCAGGAGCAGCTCGGGAATCACGAAGGAGAAGATCATCAGGAAGTTGAGGCCGCCCGAGGTCCGGCTGCGCCAGCGGTCGATCCCGATGGCAAACCCGACGCCGATCGGGACGGTTATCAGCGTGGTCAGGCCGCCGAGCTTCAGGGTCTGGATGACCGAGGAATGCAGCTCGGGGTTGTGCAGGACCGACTGGGCGAAGTTCCCGACGTACCACTTGGTGGAAAAGCCCTGCCAGGTGGCCGTCGACCCGCCCTTGTTGAACGAGAAGAGCACGGCGATGGCGATGGGAACGATCGACCAGATGATGTAGAGCACGGTGAAGCCCTCCATCAGCCAGGGGCGGCGCCAGGGGTTGCGGCGCAGCCGCCGGCGCCAGGCGAACACCCCGGGGCCCGAGGGCGCGGCTACCGATTCGCCGGCGACGCTCGCCATCAGGCGAACTCCCGCGAGGCGCGGGCCGTGCTGATGGCGTAATAGACCATCGGGATGAGCAGGACCACGAGCAGCATCAGCGCAAGCACGGCGCCCTGGCCGGTCTGGCCGGGCGAATTGAGCTGTCCCTCGATCACGTTGCCGATCATCGTCGTCCCGGGAGCGGCCGAGATGAGCTGGTTGGTGAAGTAGTCGCCCAGCATCGGCAGGACCGTGATGAAGGCCCCGGCGATGATCGTCGGCTTCGAGAGCGGGATGGTGACGCGCCAGAAGGCGCGCCACTTGCTGAGGCCGAGATCCCGCGCCGCCTCGAGCAGGCTCTGATCGATTCGGTCAAGGCCCGCGTAGAGGACGAGGATCAGATAGGGGATATATCCGTACACGAGCCCGAACACGACGGTGGCCGGTTTGCCGCCCAGCCAGTCCGTGTGTGAGGGCAGCCCGACGACCCCTATGACGCTGTTGACGAAACCGTTCTGCTGAAGCAGGTCGATCCAGGCCAGCATGCGCATCATGTAGCTGACCCAGAACGGCGCGATCAGGAGGACCAGGTAGAGCGTCTTGCGCCGCCCGGCATAGCGTGAGACGAAGTAGGCCACCGGGTAGGCGATGGCCAGGGAGATGATCGTCGCGATCGCGGTGTAGAGGATCGTGCGCAGCGCGGGCGCGGCGATGAAGGAACCAGTCCCGACGATCGCGTGCCATTCGGCGGTTAGGTTCGTGCTCGACCAGTGGAGCGGATTCCACGTCGGAACCGAGATCTGGAAGAACGGGTTAACGCCGCCGGCGGCCACCGCCAGCATGGCGTAGAACGGCACCACGAAGAGGACCAGGAGCCAGATGGCGCCCGGCGCCGTCAGCCCTATCCAGAGCCAGCGGTTCCGCCGATCGTACGTGTCCGCGCGGCCCACCGCGCCTACCCTACAGGCCCTTCGAGAACTGGTTCCAGGTCGTCTCCCAGGTCGAGTTGGCGGCTGGGGGAAGCTCCAGCTCGAAGATCCCGTTGCGGAAGTAATCCGGCAGCACGACGGTCGAGGCGAGCTGCGCCGGAAGTAGCTTCTCCGAGATCAGGCGCTGCGGCGTCACGCCGTTGAGGGGTGACATGTAGCCGTAGTAGCTGTAGTTGTCGAGCGCGTTGGTGGTGTCGAGGAAATAGTTGATGAACAGGTGAGCCAGCACCGGATTCGACCCGCTCTTGAGGTTGACCATCAGGTCGTTGGCCACGGGCCCCCGGTGGTTGGAGGGGAACCAGTAGCCGAGGACGTCGATCGGCGTCCCCTTGGGCAGGTATGAGTACGCGGCGGCCATGTCGCCCGACCACGCGTGGTGAACCCAGGTCTTCCCGGTCGGAACATCGGTGTAGTCGTTGTTGTCGATCCGCACGTTGGTGAGGCTCGACAGCTGCTGAAGGGCCTTCCCAGCCGCCTGGACGGCAGAATTGGAGGTCGTGTTCAGGTCGAGGTTCCCCGCCTTGAGCAGTGCGAGGCCCAAGGACTCGCGGTAGTCGTCGAGGATGGCCACCTTGCCCTTGTACTGCGAGGCGCGCCACGGCATGTCCCACCCGGGCGTGAGGTTGACCTTGTCCTTGCGCCATGCCATGCCGGTGGTGTAGATCGAGTAGGGCATCGTGTAGCGGGCGCCAACGTCATAGAACGGGCTGTGGTAGTCAGACCACGTATTGGTGAGGTTGGGGATGTAGCTGTGGTTGAGGGGGCGAACCATCTTCGCCTCGATCAACTGGCCGAGCACGTCGACCGTCGGGAAGAAGATGTCGAACTGGAGCTGGCCGCTGCCCAGCTTGGCGATCGCCTCCGACATCGTGTTGAACGTCGTCAGCTGATACTTGCAGTTGTACTTCTTGCAGAAGTTCTTGATCGTGGCCTCGTTGATGTAGGCCACCCAGTTGTAGATCTGCAGGGTCGCGCCCTTCTCGGGCTGAAGGCTCGAGGCGATCGGCTTGTTGTCGGAGAAGATCGGCCAGGTGACTGGGCTGTTCTGCCGTGGGAGCGGCACGCCGCCCGCGCCCTTGAGCGTCGTTGAGCCCGACCCGCCGCCGCTGGAGCCGCCGCACCCGGCGAGCACGGCGCCCATCGCCAGCCCCGCCCCCGCGCCGAGCAGCTGCCGGCGGGAGATCGCACTTTCTTCGGGCTCCGGCCGCCGCCGGATCCCACCCTCGGACCATCCCTCACGTGGATGCATGCAAGCTCACCTCTCCAATTGGTTTCAGATCGACGATCCAGCCCCGGTGCTGCTCCCTACCTCGCCCAGTTCACATCCGAGCTCCGCCGCCGCGAGCGCCAGGCACGATTGCACCATTCGCTCTGCCGGAACATCCGGCTGCCCAAGCGTGACCTGCACGCCAAGCCCGTCCATCAGCGCGCTCAGCGCCAGCGCGAAGTCGTCCGGGTCAGCGCTCGGCGTGAACTCGCCGCTCCGCTGACCCTCCCTGACGATCTCCGAGATCAGCCCTCTTTCCCGCAGGTTCAGTCGGTGGTAGTTCTTGCGTACGGTGGGATCGCGACGCGCCCGGACCCACAGCTCCATCCACAGGGTGTAGTCGCTGAGGCCACCCGGCCCCCGGCTCGTCTCCTCGATCAGGTGGACGAGCTTGTCGCGGGCGCGCGCGTGCTTGGCCAGGCCTCCGCGCAGACGCTTGTAGAAGTCGCGGTCGGTCTGGTCCACGGCCTCCTCGAACAGGCGGTCCTTCGAATCGAAGTAGTAGAGGATCGTGGGCGAGCTCGTTCCCGCCCGCTCGGCGACGTCGCCGATGCGTGTCTGGAGCAGCCCCCGCTCGTAGAGCACCTCCGCCGCCGCGGCAACGATTTGAGGCCTGCGCAGGTGATCGACCTTCGGTCGCGGACTCATCCCTCGATGCCAGGCTCCTCGTACAAATTCGTATACTGAACCGGCGTTCAGAAAACTAGCGACGCCCGCCTCGCGGTGTCAAGACGGCGAGCTTAAGGCCGGGTTAGGGCCGGACAGACTCAGCATCGGCTCCATCTGAGGCTCCTCCCGCCGAGGCGAGCCGGAGCGGGAGGGGCAACGTGAACCGAGAACAGCTACGGGCCGTTCAACAGCCGATCAAGGAGCGCTACCGGACGGATCCGGAGACCGCGCGGATCACGCTGATGGCCGAGGGCGAGCTCCACGATCAGGAGATCGCCTGCTCAGTCCAGACGGGACGCGCGCTGGTCCGCGCGGGACTGCATCCGGCCACGGGGGGATCAGGCTCGCTCGCCTGCTCGGGGGACATGCTTCTGCAGGCACTCGTGGCCTGCGCCGGCGTGACTCTGCGATCGGTGGCCACGTCGCTGGAGATCGAGGTCGACGGGAGCGTCCGGGCCGAGGGCGACCTCGACTTCCGGGGCACGCTCGGTGTCGCCTCCGGCGAGGAGGCGCCGGTGGGCTTCTCCGCGATTCGGCTGATGTTCGACCTCACCGGGCCGGCGAGCGAGGAGAAGCTCGCGACTTTGATCCGTCTGACCGAGCGCTACTGCGTCGTCTACCAGACACTGGCCGGCGGAGTTCCGCTCACCGTCTCTTATTCCAGGGCTTAGCTCGGCGCCGCCAGCCCGAGCTCACGATCCAGGGCGTCAGCCAGAAGCTCCCGAGCCCGCGGCAACGGCACGCGGGCGTCGCCGAGCAGGGTCCGAATCCCGAACCCGTCGATCAGTGCGAGCAGCCGGTCGGCGACCTCATCCGGATCGCCGGCGTCAAACTCGCCGTCCCGGACGCCGGCTGCGATCTCGGTGGCGAACCACTCGCGCATCCGGTGGTAGAGATTCTCGGCCACCGGCCTGAGCTCAGGGTGGCGGACGGCGCGCAGCCAGAGCTCGACCCAGAGGACCCAATCCTCCTCGAGGGCGGGGGTGGTGGGCAGGCACTGCTCGACCATCGAGGCCAGCCGTTCGCGATGCGAGGCCGCCGGCAGGCCGCCGGACTCGATCCGGACATCGCCGGCGCGGGCGTATGAATACTCGAGGGCTTCGGCGAGGAGTGCCTCGCGGGTGGCGAAGTGGTAGTGGACGAGCGAGGTCGAGACGCCGGCGTCCATGGCGATGCGGGCGATCCGGACCTCGTCGATCCCCTCGCTGGCGATTCGGCGTACGGCGGCGCCGAGGATGCGGTCCCGCGCGCCTCGCCGGCCCGCTGAGGCCGCTGGGGCCTCCTCAGCCTTCGAGACGCTCATCGGGCCGGAGCACGGCCGCCAGGTCTTGCCGGATCCGGTCGGCGAACCAGGCCACCCCAGCCTCACGATGCGAGAGCGGCCCGCATCGATAACCGCGGGTGTGAAAGCCCTCCTGGACGTTGGCCACGAGGTCGACGTCCTCGTCCATGGTGATCGAATTGACGCGCCAGTTCAGCCACTGGACGAGTCGCGTCCGGGCGCCAGCACCGGGGGCGCGGAAGGGGTGGTAGGTGTCATCGGTGCGGCCCACGCCGTCCGGCCGGATCTGCCAGACGCCGACGTGGTCGGGATAGAGGTCGATCGTCGTGTTGGGGTAGATGACGGCGTAGCGCCAGACCCGGCGGTCCTCCCTGGGCAGCCCCGGCATCGGTTGCACGAGCTCGGTGTAGAGGCGCTCGGCCCAGTTGCTGCTCGGCTTGGCGCGCATCGGCGCCTCGAACCAGACGTAGTTTTCGTAGCACTCGACGTCATAGTGCTTGTAGTCGAGCAGGCGCATCAGGCCGGGATGGGCGATCGGGATGTGGTAGCCCTCGATGTAGTTGTCGATCACCGCCTTCCAGTTCGCGGGTTGCTGGTCGTGGGACAGTGAGAACCCTTTGAGCGAAGGGATCGAGTAGCGCTCGAGCCGCGCCGGCAGATCCCCGACAAGCTGGGCCAAAGGGGTGGCGTCGGGGTCGAGGTTGATGAAGATCAGGCCGCAGAGCTCCTCAACGCGGACCGGGTGCAGGCCGAGCGTGCTCTTGTCCAACCGCTCGCCGTAGGTCAGGGCCTCGGGCACTCCAATCAGCGATCCGTCGAAGCGGTAGGTCCAGCCGTGGTAGCGGCAGCGGATCGCCCCCTTGCACTGACCTGAGCCGCTCAGCAGCTTGGAGGCCCGATGGCGGCAGATATTCCGGTAGGCCTGGAGGCGTTCGTCCTGGTCGCGCACGACGAGGACGGGCTGATTGCCGGCCCGGCCGGTGATGTAGCTGCCCGAGCGCGGCAGTGAGGAGACGTGGCCGACGAACTGCCACGTGCGCTCGAAGATCAGCTCCTGTTCGCGCTCCAGCAGCTCGGGATCGAGGTACAGGCGAGGCTCGAGCGCGGTGCCGGGCTTGACCCCGTGGATGGTCTCCGGACTCGCCGGGCTGGGAGCTGCGGTGGTGCTCATCGGGTCCTCGTCTCCTTGGCCTGGTGGGGATCCCATGGCAGTGCTGCGCCACGCCGGGCGGGATCCTGACTTTGTGATCAGTTGCTGTATTGTACGGCCGATGGTCAAGGCCGCCAGCTGGCTCTCGATCACGCCTGAGCCGGAGCGCGAGCTTCCCGCCGCCGTGGCCACGCTGACCTGCGGCGGCCCGCCGTCAGCTCAGCAGGTGGCCGCGGAGTCCGCCCGCCTCGAGCGACTGGTCCTTCACGGCACGCAACGTCAGTGGCTGCGCTATCTCCATGCCGTGGTGGAACTGATCGACCGGAGCGCCGATGACGCCACCCCCGAGGTGCGAAGCGCCCGCTCCCGTGCCGTGGCCGTAATCTCCAACCACCACAACCTGCTGCTCGGGTTGCCGGGCCGCGGCGCGCAGCTGAGCGCCGCAGATCGGCGGCGGCTAACCGAGCTCGATCTCGAAAACCACGAAGTGAAGGGGCAAACATGACCGCCGTCATCTCGCCGAGCGCATCCTCCGAACTCGACGCCAACCTCCAGGAGCTGGCCGCGCGGGCGCGCAGATTTGTCGACACGGTCCTGATCCCGCTCGAGCTCGAGGCCGAGGAACGCGGCGGACGGCTGCCCGAGGCGACGGTCGAGGAGATCAAGCGCGAGGCGATCGCGGCGCGGCTGAACGGCGGACGGTTCGCCCCCGAGCTCGGAGGACAGGGCTGGTCGATGGCTGAGTGGTTTGTCGTCAACGAGCAGTTCGGGCGGGTCACCAACGGCCTGCACTGGCATGTGCCGAACGCCTACAACGTCCTCCAGCAGGGGACACCGGAGCAGATCGAGCGCTACCTGGTCCCGGCCCTGCGGGGGGAGGGCAGCGACGCCTACGCCGTCACCGAGGCTGAGGCGGGGTCCGATCCGGGTGGAATCGCGACCACCGCCGTCAAGAGCGACGGCGGCTGGAGAATCAACGGCGAGAAGTGGTTCGTCACCTCCGGCGACGTCGCGCGGGTGCTGATCGTGATGGCGAACGTGGTCGATGGAGCCGATCGTCTGCCGACGCTGTTCCTGATCGAGCCGAACGCGTCCGGGGTGGAGTTCGTCGACGACCCCAAGTTCACGCACAACTATCCCCACGGCCACCCCACGATCCGCTTCACCGACGTCGAGGTGGGACCGGAGGCCGTGATCGGCGGCGTCGGCGATGGTGATGTGCTTCAGCGAGCCTGGTTCACCGAGGAGCGGCTCGGGATCGCCACTCACGGCCTGGGGGCGATGTGGCGCCTGCTCGAGGAGACGACGAGCTGGGCCCTGACCCGGATTCAGGGCGGCCAGCGCATCATGGATTACCAGGGCGTCTCGTTCCCGCTGGCCGACTCGGCCGCCGACGCGGCAGCCGGACGGCTGCTGACCATGCAGATCGCCGGGATGGTCGATGCCCGGGTCGACGTAAAGCTCGTTCACGCCAAGGCCTCGATGGCCAAGCTGTTCGTCTCGGAGGCGGCGGGTCGGTGTGCCGACCGGGCGGTCCAGATCTTCGGCGGTCGCGGCTACCTGCGCTCGAACGTGGCCGAGCGCTTCAACCGCGAGCTGCGCGTCGACCGGATCTGGGAGGGCACGAACGAGATCCAGCGAGTGATCATCGCCCGTGCGCTCGAGCGTCGCGGCGTCGAGGCGACGATCCATTGAGTCGGCTCGCGGCAACCCGCGATTGAGCCAGTCAGGCCAGCCGGTGGATCTGACCCGGTTGATGACCCCTACCTCCGTGGCCGTGGTGGGGGCGAACGACCGCCCGGGAAGCTACGCCTACCAGACCCTGGTCAACCTCGGGGAGATCGGGTTCGAGGGCCCGGTGTGGGGGGTCAACCCGAAGCGGAGCGAGGTGCTGGGCTACGAGTGCGTCCCCAGCATCGCCGATCTGCCGATCGCCGTCGACGCCGTGGTGGTGGCGATTCCCGCCGCCGGCGTACCCGAGGTGATCGAGCAGGCGGGCGTTCGGGGCTGCGGCGCCGCCGTGGTCTACAGCGCGGGCTTTGCCGAGATCGCCGGCGGCGGAGAGCTCCAGCGCCAACTTGTGGAGGCGGCCCGCCGTCACGAGCTGGCGCTCTGCGGTCCCAACTGCAACGGGCTCGTATCGATGCACGCTCGTGTGTGCCTGTGGGGGGACGCCCTGACACCGCGGGAGCCCGGGCCAGTGGCCTTCGTCTCCCAGAGCGGCAACGTCGCCATCAACGCGCTGGCGACGCGCCGCGGGCTGCGCTTTCACACCGTCGTGGCGAGCGGGAATCAGGCCGTCCTCGGCGCGGCGGATTACCTGCGCTATCTCGCCGACCAGGATGGCGTCCGCTCGGTGGCCATGTACCTCGAGGACGACGGGGGCCCCGACTTCTGCGAGGGCCTGGCCGCATGCGCCGAGCGCGGGATCCGCATCGCCGTGCTCAAGGTCGGCAGCTCCCCGGCCGGGGCGCAGGCCGCCGCTGCTCACAGCGCATCCCTGGCCGGCGATCAGCGCGTCTTTCGGAGCCTGATCGAGGAGGCGGGGGCGGCGTGGGCGGAGGATGCCCACGAGTTGCTCGAGCTGGCCAAGACGCTGGCCGTGCCGGTGCGAACCTCGCCCCGCGCTCCAGGAAAGGGCCTTGCGATCATGACCTGCTCGGGCGGCGACTCAGCCCAGGGAGCCGACGAGGCCGCACAGGTGGGGCTGACGCTGCCTCCGCTGAGCCCGGCCACGCGGGCGCGCCTGGCCGAGCTCCTCCCGCCCGCGGCCACGGCGGCCAACCCGCTCGACTACACCTCGATGATCTGGGGCGAGACGGAGGCGCTGGCCGAGCTCGTGCGGGCGCTGGGCGAGGACCCGGGCGTCGACCAGGTGCTCGTGTTCTATGACCAGCTGCCCGGGCTCGATGCCGCCGGCGTGGACTCCTGGCGCGCGGTCCGGGAAGGGATCGTCGCCGGGGCGCAGCGAAGCCCGGCGCCGACCATGGTCTGCTCGACGTTGCCCGACCTGATCGACGACGACGACGCCTGGTGGTTCGCCCAGGCCGGGGTCCCCGCCATCTCGGGTCTGCGGACCGGGCTGCACTGCACCGCCGCCCGGGCGACCGAGCCCGGCGATGCCACGCGGCTGCGTGAGATTGCCGCCTTTGCCCGCGCGGCCGCTCGATCCCCGGAGAACGGCGCTTGGCTCGGTGAGCATGAATCGAAAGCCCTCCTCCGGGCCGAGGGCATCCCGGTGGTGGCCGGTCAGGCGGTGGAGGACGAGGACGCGGCCGTGGCGGCGCTTCGTGAGCTCGGCGGCTCGATCGCGCTGAAACTGAGTGCGGCCGCGATCCAGCACAAGTCCGAGCTGGGAGCCCTGGAGCTCGACCTCCGCTCCGAGGCGGAGGTCCGCCTCGCCTACGGCCGGATCGCCGCCCTCGCGGCGCAGCACGACGGCGTCGTTCTGGCGGAACAGATGGCGCCGCCGGGTCTCGAGCTGCTCGTCGCGGCTCGAAGCACGGCTGTCGTGCCGGCGCTCGTCATCGGGATCGGCGGGGTCTGGACAGAGTTGCTCGACCGCGTCGCCATCGTCCCGCTTCCTGCCGACGCCGAGCGAATCGAGCGGGTCCTGCGGGGCGCGGGCTTTGCCCCGCTGTTGACCGGCATGCGCGGCACGACCGCGGTCGACGTGCCCGCGGCGGCCCGGCTGGCCGCGCGAACCGGGGAGGTGCTGCTGGAGCACGGCCTGGTGGAGATCGAGCTCAACCCGGTGCTCGTGTGGGAGCGGGGTGCCGCGGCGGTCGATGCCCTCGTCCGCAGGCCGGCGGTCGCGGCGCGGGCACCGGTCAGTCCGCCCGCCCGGGCGGACGCGCTCACCGGCTGATCTCGGCCGCCAGCTTTCCCGCGCGCAGCCCGGACTCGATCGCGCCATCCATGAACCCGGCCCACCCGTTGGCGATGTCGGCTCCAGCCAGGATCACCCGGTTCTCGGGCTCCCGCATGGCGGCGTGGTGGTGCTCGTACCAGCCCGGTCTGTGGATCGCCCAGGTCCCGCGTGAGAAGGGGTCATGCAGCCAATCGTGAGCGGTGGCGTCAAGCAGCTCGTAGCTCGGGAGGATCTGCTCAAGCTGGCGCTGGACACCATCCCGATCGCTCGCCTGGCAGAGCTCGGCGTCGTATCCGAAGCCGATCAGCAGCTGCTCGGTGTCCTCGAGCAGCAGCTCGGTGTCGAGGTATCCGAACGGGTGGTGGGGCCGAATAGCGTTTTGAAGGAGCGGCTCTCCTCGCGCCCGAATGAAGATCTTGATTCCCCGTGAGGCCTGGCCAAGGGCGAGCGCGCGGCGCTTGGCCTCCGACAGCGAGGGCTCGAACTCGATCGCGCCGAGCGTGTTGATCGGCACGGCCATCACCACGGCGGCGCCGGCGAGCAACGATCCGTCGCGGGTCTCGAGCTCGACGCCGTCATCGCGCTGGGCCACGCGAGCCACGACGGCCTCGAAGCGCCGCTCGACCGGGGCGGCGTTGGCGATCGCCTCCACAAGCGAGCGGGTCCCTCGGGCCAGGGTCACCCGGCCGCCGGTGTACTGGGTGAGGGCCAGGCTGTAGCCGGACAGGCCGTGCCATCTCAGCACCGACACCGCCCCGGCGTCGTCGAGGGGCGCGTGGGCCAGGGACTCGAGCTCGGCCACCAGCACCTGGCGCTCCTCCTCGGAGAGGGGCAGCTCGGCGAGGCGCTCGGCGATCGTCATCCGGTCAAAGCGGGCCAGCTTGTCGATCGCGTAGAGGGGATCGTGGGGGTTGGGCAGCGCCTCCTCGACGCCGGCGACGAACATGTCCCAGCCACGACGTGCGATCGCGTCACGCTCGGCGATGGTTCCCGACCGGCGCTCCTCGCCGACGTACCAGCTCGCGATCTCGGCATCGTCGCTCAACACCACCTCCAGGCCCGCGCGCGTGATCTCCGACCAGGTGTGGGGCTGGTGCCAGTGAACCCAGCCCCCGCCGTACTCGATCTCGAGGCCGTCCCAGGGCGAGGTCCAGGTTCGCCCGCCGAGCCGGTCGCGGGCCTCGAGCAGCAGCACCGAGCGGCCCCGGAGCGCCGCCTCCCGCGCCGCGGTGACGCCGGCAAAGCCGCCTCCGACCACGATGACGTCATAGCGGCCACCGGTCATGGCAGCTCACCCTCGCCACTCATCGCATGGTGGGGCAGGCCGTCATCCGGCATCTCGTAGTACTCGCCGGCCTGCGAGACGTACCAGTGGCTGACCACGCGCAATCCGGCGGCGCGGTCGAGCGTCCCGGCCGCGATGCTGATCGTCTCCCGCCGGGGCGGGTCCCAGAACAGGCTCGACCCGCATTCGCCACAGAAGCCGCGCCGCGCCTCGGCGTCGCTGTGCGGACTCGGGATCCACCGCAGCCCCCGCTGCTCGGTGAGGACGAGGTCTCCCTTGGCCGCCGCGGTGCAGGCCGAGATGTGCCCGTGCCAGCGGCGGCACTCGACGCAGTGGCAGAGCAGCACGTCACGCAGCGATCCCCGGACCTCGTAGCGGACGGCGCCGCACAGGCAGCCGCCGGTGGCGGGAGCGTCGGAGGGTCGCGGTGGGATGGCTGTCGCGGGTGCTCCAGCCGGTGCGTCCGCCGGCGTTTCTGCGGAATCGTTCTGTTGCGTCATTGGCAATAGTATTGCGCCAGGCGCCACCGTTGTCTACGATCGCGCGAAGTGTCGTTCGTACTCACGTGCCCTCACTGCGGCGTTCGCGAAGTGGCGGATTTCGCGTTCGGGGGCGAGGTCACGGCGCGGCCTCGCGAGGATCCGTCGTTCCGTGAGCTGTCCGAATACAACTACTTCCGCCGCAACGTGGCCGGGGTCCAGCGGGAGTGGTGGTACCACCGGTCGGGGTGCCGCACGTGGTTCCAGGCTGAGCGTGACACGCGGACGAACCGCGTGATCCGCGTGGGTCTGCCGGGCGAGCTCGCCACGGGCGCCGAAGATCGAGACGGGCGCGAGGCGTGAGCCGGCTCGGAGAGCAGCCAGGTCAGGTTGTCGACCGCAACCGGACCGTCACCTTCACCTTCGATGGGAAGCAGGTCACGGCGCTCGCCGGCGACACGATCGGCTCGGCGCTCTACGCCGCCGGCCGGCGCACGTTCTCACGCAGCTTCAAGTACCACCGCCGGCGCGGGCTGATGTGCTGCGCCGGTCACTGCCCCAATTGCCTGGTCGCCGTCGACGGTGCCCCCGGCGTGCGCGCGTGCACCGAGCCGGTACGCGAGGGCGCGCGGGTCGAGCACCTGAACGCGAGCCCGGGACTCGAACTCGACGTGATGCAGGTCACCGACTTGGTCGGCGGGCCATTCACCCCCCCAGGCTTCTATTACAAGACGTTCATCCGCCCGCGCCGCCTGTGGCCGGTCTACGAGTGGGTGCTCCGGCACGCCGCCGGCCTCGGCCGGCTCCCGAAGTCCCAGCCTGAGCGGACGTGGCGAACCGAGTACCGCCGCCGTCATGCCGATGTCCTCGTCGTCGGCGGGGGCGCGGCGGGACTGAGCGCGGCCACCGCGGCTGCGCGGCGCGGCGCGGATGTGGTCCTGGTCGACGACGGGCCCCAGCCGGGCGGTCGACTTCTCTGGGAGGGCGGCCATGAACGCGCCGCAGCGCTCGCCGCCCGCGCTCGTGAGGCCGGGGTCGAGGTGCTTTCGAGCGCCACCGCGCTCGGGTATTTCGATGGCCTGGTCCCGGTCTGGGAGGGCGACACGCTGCATCAGATCCGGGCTCAGCAGCACATCTTCGCGACGGGGGCGATCGAGCAGCCAATTGTCTTCGAGGGCAACGATCTGCCCGGCGTCATGCTCTCCGGTGGCGCCCGGCGCCTGACCGGGCTCTACGCGGTCGCGGCGGGCGGCCGCGCCGCGCTCGTGACGACCGGCGACCGAGGCCTCGACGCCGCGCTGGCGCTCCGCCGCGCCGGGCTCGACGTCGCCGTGGTGGCCGACGTGCGTGAGCAGCCCTCCTCGCTGGCCGAGCAGCTCCGGGCGGAGGGCATCGAGGTCCTCCAGGGTTGGACGGTGGTTGCCGCCCAGGGCCGGCGCGGCGTCGAGCAAGCGGTGTTGGCGCCGGTCGCCGAGGCGGCGGCCGGCGGGCCCCAGACACAGCGGCGTGAGGTGAGCTGCGATCTCCTCGTGATCTCCGGCGGCGAGGCGCCCGCGACGTCGTTGGCGGCCCAGGCCGGGGCAAAGACAGCCTACGAAGAGGCAGCGGGGCGGTTCACGCTGGGTGAGATGCCCGACGAGATCTGGGTCGCCGGACAGGTGGCGGGCGCCGGGGAGCCGGCGGTCGTCGAGGCCTCGGGCGAGCTCGCGGGAGCGGGCGCCGCGAGTGCCCTCGGACTCGACGGGGACGGCAGCGCCGCTCGCCAGGCGGAGCTTCGCCAGCTGCTCGAAGGCCAGCCGGCTAACAGCGATGCCAGCCCGCCCGCGCAAACCGCCCAGGCCGCCGGGGGCAAGGCCTTCGTCTGCTTCTGCGAGGACGTCACCGCCAAGGACATCCACCGCAGCGTGGGTGAGGGCTATGACTCGATCGAGCTCTGCAAGCGCTTCACCACGGTCACGATGGGGCCGTGTCAGGGCCGGATGTGTCAGCTGGCTTCGATCCGGGTCATGGCGCAGGAGACCGGCACCCCGATCGAGCAGGTGGGCTCCACCACAGCCCGCCCGCCGTGGTCATCCGTCCCCATGGGGGCGCTCGCGGGGCGGCCCATCGAGCCGGCCAAGCGCTCCTCGGTTCACGCGCGGCACCGCGACCTCGGGGCGCGGATCGAATGGGCGGGCGACTGGCAGCGGGCCTACGACTATGGAGATCCCGACGCCGAGGTGCTGGCGGTGCACGAGAGCGCGGGTGTGATCGACGTCTCGACGCTCGGCAAGCTGCTGGTCCGCGGACCCGAGGCGGGCGAGTTCCTCGACCGCCTCTACCCCAACCGGCTCTCGACGCTCAAGCCGGGGAGGATCCGCTACGGCGTCCTCACCTCGGACGCGGGGCGGATCATGGACGACGGGACGATCACCCGGCTGGACGACGACACGTTCTACGTGACCACAACCTCGAGCGGCGCCGGCGCCGTCGAGCAGTGGTTCTCCTGGTGGTTGGCCGACTGGCGGATGGACGTCCACCTGAGCGACGTGACGCAGGCACTCGGGGCGGTCAACCTGGCCGGGCCCCGGGCGCGGGACATCCTCAGCCGCCTGACCGAACTCGACACCTCAGCCGAGGCCTTCACGTATCTCGACGCGCGTCATGCCCGCGTGGCCGGAGCCCCCTGCCTGCTTCTGCGAATCGGCTTCGTGGGCGAGCTCGGCTACGAGATCCACTTCCCCGCCGCCCACGGCCAGGATCTCTGGGACGCGATCCTGGCCGCTGGGCGGCCGGAGGGGATTCGACCCTTCGGCCTCGAGCCCCAGCGCGTTCTGCGCCTGCAAAAGCAGCACATCATCGTCGGGCAGGACACCGACTCCGAGTCCACGCCGTATGGCGCCGCCATGCCGTGGGCGGTCAAGCTTGACAAGGAGGAGAACTTCATCGGCAAGTGGGCGCTGGCCCACGCCGCCGAGCATCCCGCGGAAACGGCGCTCGTGGGCTTCACCCTGAGCAACGGCCGGGTGCCCACCGAGGGCGCGGCGGTGCTCGATGACACGGGGACCGTGGCCGGCCAGGTCACGAGCGCGCGCCACTCGGCAGTGCTCGGGAAGGTGATCGGGATGGCATGGGTCCCGGCCGGCCTCGCCAACTCCGGGGCGCGGGTGACGATCGCCGACAACGGCAGCCGCCTCGACGCGCTGGTCACGACCGAGCCGTTCTACGACCCCGAGGGCGAGCTTCTGCGCTCATGAGCTCCCTCGATTTCCTGACCCCCGACGCGACCGGCGAAGCCCTGGCGCGGACGCCGATGGAGCAGCTGGCGCAGGCGGCGGGGGCGCGGTTCGAGGCCCGGGAGGGCTGGAACGTCGCCGTGGCCTTCGGCGATTCCGAGCTCGAGCGCCGCAGGATGGAGGAGACCGTGGCGTTCTGCGACCGCTCGGCGATGGTCAAGCTCGAGCTTCAGGCCGAAGCGCCTGCCCTGGCCGCGGCCGTGGCGGCCGTCACCGGGGGCGCCGAGCTCGAGCCGGGCCTCGCGGTTAGGGCCGCCGATGCCTGGTGGTGCCCGGTCACCCCATCGCGCGTGCTGGTGCTGGGAGAACCGGCGGCCGGGCGTGAGCTGCGGGGCACGGTCGCCGCCGCGCTCACCGAGGCCGCGGGTACGAGGCCGACGAGCCTGGTCGATGTGACGTGCGGGCTCGCCGCGATGGCGCTTGTGGGACCCGGGGCGCGGGAGCTCCTGGCGCGCTTCTGCGCCATCGACGTCCGGCCCGCGGTGACGCCGGCCGCGGGCTTCCGCCCGGGATCGGTGGCGCGGACGCCCGGCTACGTCCTGGTCGAGGGCGATCAGCGACTGCTCATCCTGGTGGGCTGGGCGCTCGGCGAATACCTCTACGAGGTTGTGTCCGACGCGGCGGCTCATCTTGGCGGCGGACCGGTCGGCGCCGATGCGGTAGGGGTGCATCAGCTTGCGTGAGATCTTCCGACCGCGGCGGATGTGGCGGCGCAGCGGCGAGCTTCGCGACAGCTACGACGTGGTGATCATCGGCGGGGGATCGCACGGCCTGGCCACGGCCTACTACCTCACGCAGATGGGGATCAAGAACGTCGCCGTGCTCGAGCAGAGCTACATCGGCTCCGGCGCCGCCGGGCGCAACACGACGATTCTGCGCTCGAACTACAAGACTCCCGAGGGGGCGCGCTTCTACGACGCCAGCGTGAAGATGTACGAGCGCCTGGGGGCCGAGCTCGACTTCAACCTGCTGTTCTCGCAGAACGGTCACCTCACGCTGGCCCACAGCGACCGCGCGATGTTCGTGATGGCCAACCGCGCCGAGGTCAACCGCCTGCACGGCATCGACTCCCAGCTCATTGACGCCGCCGAGGTCAAGCGGCTCTGCCCGCCGCTGAACGTTTCCCCCGACGTGACCTATCCGATCATGGGCGCGCTCTATCACCCGCCGGGCGGCATCATCCGCCATGACGCGGTCGTCTGGGGGTACGCGCGAGGCGCGGACCGAGGTGGCGTCGAGATCCACCCCTACACCGAGGTCCAGGGCCTCGAACGCTCAAACGGCCGCGTGACGGCGGTTCGCACCAACCGCGGGACGGTTCGCGCCGGTCACGTCGTGAGCGCCACCGCCGGTTGGAGCACGCTGGTGTGCGCGCTGGCCAAGGTCAAGCTTCCGATCACCACGCACATCCTCCAGGCGTGCGTGACCGAGCCGGTCAAGCCGCTGCTCGATGTCGTCATCGTCTCCTCGCAGATGCACGTCTACATCTCCCAATCCGACCGGGGCGAATTCGTGATGGGGTCGGAGATCGAACCCTGGACGACCTACCGCATGCAGGGAACGCTCAACTTCCTCCAGGACCTGACGCGGCACACGCTCGAGCTCTTCCCCCAGCTCGAGTACGCGCGCCTGCTCCGCGCCTGGGCGGGCCTGTGTGATCTGTCGCCCGACTACAGCCCGATCCTCGGCAAGACCGAGGTCGAGAACTTCCACATCAGCGCCGGATGGGGCACCTACGGGTTCAAGGCGGCGCCGATCGTCGGCAAGACCCTGGCCGAGCTGATCCACTCGGGGCGGACGCCGGAGCTGATCGCCCCCTTCGCCCTCGAGCGGTTCTACGAGGACAAGCTGGTCTCAGAGCTGGCCGCGGCGGCGGTCAGCCACTGATCGAGTTGGCAGTAGAGCAACTACTGCAGCTCGACGGTCTCGCGCAGGCCGCGTCGATCCAGCACGGGTCGGTGAGCGCGGTCGAACTCGCCGACGCCGCGATCTCCCGCATCGAGGCGCTGAACCCGATTCTCAACTGCGTCGTGCTCGAGCGCTTCGCGCAGGCGCGTGAGGAGGCTGCGGCGATCGATGCCGATCCGGCCGCCGAGGGCCCGCTCCGTGGCGTCCCGGTTCTGCTCAAGGACTCCGGCCAGCAGATCGAGGGCGTGGTCCAGATCGAGGGCTCACGGGCGCACCTGCCGGAGCCGGCCGAGCGTGACAGCAACCTCGCGGCACGCTACCGGCGCGCGGGCATGATCCTCCTGGGCAAGACGAACTCCCCTGAGTTCGCCAACCACTCGACGACAGAACCGGTGGTTCACGGGCCGTGTCGCAACCCGTGGGCCACGGGGCTGACCACGGGCGGCTCGAGCGGGGGTGCCGCGGCGGCCGTGGCGGCCCGGGTGGTGGCCGCGGCCGGCGCCAGCGACGGCGCGGGGTCGATCCGCATCCCGGCGTCGTGCTGCGGGGTGTACGGCCTGAAGCCCACGCGCGGGCGGATCTCCTCCGCGCCGGCGCCCGGGGACACGCTGTTCGGACTCGCCACCGTGCACGCGGTCACGCGCTCGGTGCGTGACAGCGCCGCGCTGCTCGACATCTCGAGCGGTCCGGTGGCCGGGGACCCTCACTGGCTGGCTCCGGCCGAGGTCGCGTTTCTCGACGCGGTCGGCGCCGATCCGGGGCCGCTGAGGATCGGGATGTCGACCTCGCATCCCGTGGACGCTGACGTGCATCCCGACTGCGTGGCCGCCACCGAGCACACGGCCGAGCTACTCAGCCGCCTCGGTCACCGCATCGAGGAGGCCGCTCCCCGCTTCGACACCTCGGCCATGACCCGGAGCATGCTCGACGTCTGGGCGGTCGGCAACGCGGGCTGGCACGACGCGCTGTCTGCCGGCCTCGGGCGGCGGCTTGAGGCGGACGAGCTCGAGCCGACGACGTGGGAGCTGGTCGAGCACGGCGCTCGGCTGAGCGCGGTCGATCTGGCCCGCGCCCTCGAGCATCTGGAAGCGGCGGCCTGGCAGATCGCCGCCTTCTTTGAGACCTATGACCTGTGGCTGACCCCGACGCTGGCCCAGCCGCCGGCCCCGCTCGGGGAGCTGAACCGTTCGGTGGGAAGCGCGGTTGGTTGGTGGGACTACGACAACGCGTTCAATCCGTGGAACCCGATCGCCAACATCTCGGGCTCGCCGGCGGCTTCGCTGCCGATGTATTGGAACTCCGATGGCGTCCCGATCGGTACGATGCTCACCGGTCGCTTCGGCGAGGAGGCGATCCTGCTCAGCGTCTCGGCTCAGCTGGAGGAGGCGGAGCCGTGGGGAGGCCGGGTTCCGGAGGTTGTCGGCGAGGGGATTGGCTGAGGCTGTGGTCCGCTTTGGGGGGCTTTCGTTAGCGGGGCGGGATCGCCCCCGCCGCGCACGCGGAATCCCTCCCGCAAACGCGCATATCTTCCGAGACAGTCGCGGCGTGTGCGCGTTTGCGGCGCCCAGGCGGGTCAATGTGCACGGCAACCGCCGGGCTCCGTTGGTTTGCGCGTTTGCGGGCGGGGCCCGCAGATCGCCCCCGCAAACGCCGACGCGCCTAGTCGAGGACGATCACGCGCCGACCGCCCCTAGTCGAAGACGATCACGCTGCGGATGCCGTCCTGGCGTTCCATCAGCTCGAAGCCGTGGTTCACCTCATCGAGGCTGATTCGGTGTGAGATGAACGGGTCGACGTCAAGGGTGCCGTCCAGGTACAGCTGGACGAGCTCGGGCACCTGGTCGCGGCCCTTGACGCCGCCGAACGAGGAGCCGGCCACGCGGCGCCCCGTGATGAGCAGCCGGGGGACGATGTCGAGCGTCTCGCCCTTACCCGCCACGCCGGCCACGGTGGCGAGCCCCCAGCCCATGCGGGCAGCCTCGACGGCCTGGCGCATGACCCCCACGAGGCCGGTGGCCTCGAAGGTGTAGTCGGCGCCGAACCCGCCTGTCTCCTCCAGGACGCGGGCCACCGCGTCCTCGCCCGCCACCCAGGTGTCGGTGGCGCCCTGGCCGCGGGCCAGCTCAAGGCGCGACTCGGACCTGTCGACGCAGATGATCCGCTCGGCGCCCTGGAGGCGGCACCCGGCGACCGCCCCGAGCCCGACCATCCCGGCCCCGAACACGACGCAGGTGGAGCCGGCCTTGACCTTGGCCGTGTTGATCGCGGCGCCGAGCCCGGTGGAGAGGCCGCACGCGAACAGCGCCGCCCGGTCGGGAGCGGCGTCGCGACTGATCCGCGCGAGTGCGATCTCCGGCATCACCGTGTACTCGGCAAACGTGCTCGTGCCCATGAAGTGGCGGATCGGTTCGCCGTCACGGGAGAGGCGGGTCGTGCCGTCAGGCAGGTACCCGCGGTTCTGCTGCTCGCGGATGGCCAGGCAGAGGTTCGTGTTGGGGCTGCGGCAGTGGATGCATTCGCGGCACTGGGGCGAGAACAGCGTGACCACCCGGTCCCCGGGGCTGACACTGCTCACCCCCTCGCCGACGCGCTCGACGATGCCCGACCCCTCGTGGCCGAGGACCGTGGGCGAGTAGCCGGACGGGTCGGCGCCCGAAGCGGTGTACATGTCGGTGTGGCAAACGCCGCAGGCCTCCAGACGGACGAGGGCCTCGCCGGCCTTCGGCTCGGCGAGGTCTACCTCGGTGACGTTCAGCGGCTGGCCGAACTGCTCGAGGACGGCGGCGCGGATCTTCACGCGGGCATCGTATCCGCGCGGGCCAACGCCCTCGCGGGCGCCCCGGGCGCGGGCCAACGCCCTCGCGGGCGCCCCGCCCCCGGGGCGCCCGCGAGCAGCTGTCCCCCTTTAGCCGGCGGCCGGCTGGATGTTCTGGTTGACCCGGAACAGGTTCTCCGGGTCGTAGCTGCGCTTGATCTGGGCCAGCCGGTCGTAGTTGCCGCGATAGCTCGCGCGCACCCGGTCCTGGCCCTCGTCCATCATCATGTTCACGTAGGCGCCGCCGGCGGAGTAGGGGTGCAGGGCCTCCTGGTAGTCGATGCTCCAGTTGCGGATCGCCGGCGCGTTCGCCGGGTCGGGATCGACCCCGGCGAAGACCGAGCCCCAGTTCGCGTCGCGATATGCCCATGCCGTGTCCTCAGCGGCGGCGTCGTGGGCGGCGCCGTCGATCGGATACATGTGCATGGTCGACTTCATGGTCGGCAGCTGCGTCCCGAACCGGTCGTGGATGGCGACGGCCTCGTCCGGGATCTCCTTCACGAAGTCAGCCCGCCAGTACCACTGATCACCGTGTGGGTAGAGCCCGTCGAAGGCGCCCTGGAGCATCGCGTGCGGCATGGGAGCGACGCCGTGCATCAGCGGCTCGGGAAGCGAGTCGAGCAGCGGCGCCATCGCCTTGTGGGCCTCCTCCTCGGGACCGACGTAGCACCAGACCACCCCGGACACGGGTCGCAGGTGAAGCGCCTCCGGGAACGGCGGCCCCGGCGGGACGGTGGCGTAGGCGAAGAACCCGTTGAGCTCGCGCGGCGCGTTACCGATGAACTCGCGGTAGGCCGTGAGGACCTCGCCCCCCTGCAGGTCGGTCCAGAAGGTCGGCCCGCCGACGATCGTCCCGACCTCGTGGAGGCGGAACAGGAACGAGGTGACGACGCCGAAGTTTCCGCCCCCGCCGCGGAGCGCCCAGTAGAGATCGGGGTGCTCGTCGGCGCTGGCGCGCACCCGCTCGCCGGTAGCCAGTACGACCTCGGCCTCGAGCAGGTTGTCGATCGTCAACCCGAACCTGCGGGTCAGGTGGCCGAGCCCGCCCCCGAGTGTGAGACCGCCGACCCCCGTCGTCGAGATGATCCCGCTCGGGGTCGCGAGTCCGTGCTCGCCGGTTGCGCGGTCGACCTCGGCCCAGGTGCAACCCCCGCCGACGCGGACCGTCCGCGCCTGAGGGTCGACGTCGACCTGCTTCATCGGCGACAGGTCCACCACGACTCCGGCCTCGCAGGTCCCGAGCCCGGCGCCGTTGTG
>DATGFT010000106.1:0-4390 GCA_035308915.1 Solirubrobacteraceae bacterium | reverse complement strand
GGCCTCCTCGAGTCTGGTCAGCTCGATCACGCGCCTGACCGGCCCCTCGTCGCACACCACCTTGAGCTTTCGGCCATCGTGGCTCAGGCGCCGCTGGGCGCCGAGCAGGATCTGGAGGCCGGCCGAGTCGAGAAAGTCAGCCTGACGCAGGTCGACCACGATGTCCTGGTGCGATCGCCGCACGATCGTGTTGAGCTCGGTGGCGAACTTCGGCGCGGTCAGGATGTCCAGCTCCCCCATGATCTCGAGCCTCACGGCGCCCGCGGCCTGTGCCTCGGTGATCCCAAACCGCACGGGCCCGCGGGGGCGCAGGGCGTGGCGGAGCGGCCGACTGTCGGCAGGGCGCAGGGCGCCGCTTGCCGATCGATTCTCCGCGATCGCCCGGGCCTCCGGGGCGTTGAGTCCGTTCCCTCTCGGCTCCATAAAACGGTGCTGCCCCGCGTGACGATGCACCAAAACGAGGATGGTCCCGATCCGAACATCGGAGCTTCGGCGACGAGCCCTCGTCGGCTGCGCTCCGATGCGTCTAAGGTGGCGGCGTGGCAGCCGCCATCACGATCGTCGTGCTCGAGGGAGACCAGACGGGCCAGGAGCTGCTCGAACAGGCGCTGCGGCTCCTGGACAGCGAGCTCCTCGGCTTCGACGTCGAGCTCGAGCGCTTCGAGCTGTCGCTCCAGAAGCGGCGCGAGACATCCAACCAGGTGGTGAGCGCGGCCGCCGAGGCGATGCGCGACGCCGGCCTGGGCCTGAAGGCAGCCACGATCACCCCGGAGGGACGCGACGACGTCGGGTCGCCGAATCGCATTCTGCGCGAAGCCGTGGATGGCAAGGTAATCGTTAGGACGGGGCGCCGCCTTCCAGGGGTGAATCCCATCGCAGGGGTGCACCATCCGATCTCGGTCGTGCGCATGGCGGTCGACGACGCGTACGGGGCCGAGCAGTGGCGAGAGGGAGAGGACGGCTCGCCCGAGGAGGTCGCCTTCCGGACCGAACACGTGACCCGCTCAACCTGCCGCGCGGTGGCCGAGTACGCCTTCCGCAGCGCCGAGCGGATGAACGCCCAGGTCTACGGCGGGCCCAAGTGGACCGTCTCGCCCATCTACGAGGGGATGCTCAAGGAGGAAATGGACGCCGCCGCCGAGCGCCATCCCGAGGTGGAGTACCGCCCGGTGCTGATCGATGCCACCTACGCGGGGCTCCTGTCCGGCGCGGCCGACGTACCGCTGGTCATCCCGGCCCTCAATCGGGACGGGGACTGCCTCTCGGACATGGTCCTGCCCATGTTCGGGTCGATCGCCGGCGCCGAGTCGATCTTGCTCGCCTTCGACGATAACTACGAGACGACCGTGGCCATGGCCGAGGCACCCCACGGCACCGCGCCCGCTCTGCAGGGCAAGGACGTCGCCAACCCGCTGGCCATGATCCTGGCCTGCGGCGCCCTGCTCCGCCAGGCCGCGGAGCACCCCCGTGCGGCAGCGAACGGCAGTGCAGCGGTCGAGCGGGCCGCCCGCGCGATCTACGAGTCGGCGCTCGAGACGGTCGCAGACGGGACCAAGACGCCCGACCTGGGCGGCCACGCGGGCACCACCGAGTTCACGGATGCGGTGGTGGAGCGGGTGCGGACGAAGCTTGAGATCTGGTCCTCGTTGTAGCGACTGCAAGATCCGTTGCGGGGGGCCCGGTTCCGTCCGAGCCCCTCCTTAGCCTCTCGAACGTATGTTCCTCAGAGCGCCAGCGTTCATCGAACGCCTCCTGAGCCTCGTCGACGACGTGCTCGGTGACCCTTTCGACGAGGCGCCCCAACAACATCATCCGCATCGCCAGCCTCGGCAGCCGCCGCGCCGGCGCCGCGCCGGATCGGTCGCGCCACGGCCCGCTGCGTGCATCTCGCCGGTCGGCTCGACGAGCGGCGCGCGCGTCGGCTCCTCTCGAGTCCCGGGCGCTACGCACCAGGATCTCGCGGGTCTGCGTCGCGGGGACGCGTAGTCAGCGGCCCGCGAGACGCGTAGTCAGCCAACCGAGAGACGCGTAGTCAGCCATCCCGAGGTCCGCCGCTCGCTCGCGCGCGGTCAGCCCCTAGCTTGGCCCAGACGGCTCTGTGTGCAAGAATCGTGCTCGAGCGTCAACGTTCATCAAGGAAGAGGGGCTTTGGAGGACGCTACGGGGACGAGCCGAGAGGGCCGGCTGGATGCTGGAAAATCGGTTGTGGTGCTGTTGGTCGAACCGGACGCGCGCGCCGCGGTGTGGATCGGCGAGATGTTGCGCAGCGCGTGGAACGGCGACCTGCTCGTGGCGCACGTCGATCGGCTCGACGGGGGCGCGCACGCGTTGCTCGGTCGTGCCGTCAGCTGTGTCCTCCTCGACGTCTCGGAGTCGAGGTCCGGATGGATCACCGCGGTCGAAGCGATCCAAGCGGCCGCCCCGGGGGTGGCGATCATCCTCTTGTTTGACGAGGTCGATGAGCAGCAGGGCCTCGCCGCGCTCAGGGCGGGCGTCCAAGCCTGTCTGGCCAAGCCCGATCTGTCCGCCACGGATCTCCGCCGCGCGGTCAAGTTCGCCATCGAGGGCAAGCGCTCGGAGACGCAGCTTCTCCACGAGGCGTTGCACGATCCGCTCACCGGCCTGCCCAACCGCGCGCTCTTCCTCGACAGGCTCGGGCTGGCGCTCGACCGCTCGCGCCGCTGGGCGGGCGCGCTCAGCGTGCTGTTCCTGGACGTCGACAACTTCAAGAAGGTCAACGACACCTTCGGCCATCACGCCGGAGATCAGCTGCTGGTGGAGTTGGGGGGCCGCCTCAAGGCGATCTTGCGACCGATGGACACGGTCGCGCGCTACGGCGGCGATGAGTTCACGTTCCTGCTCGAGGAGCTCGGAGACGAGCGTGATGTGGCGGCACTCGCCCAGCGGATCACCGAATCCGCCGCGCTGCCCTTCCGGATCGATGATGAAGATGTCACGGTCACGGTCAGCCTCGGCGTCGCGATCGTGTCCGACCCCGGGATCGACGCCGCTACGGTCATCCAACAGGCCGACGCCGCCATGTACCGGGCCAAGGAGCACGGACAGGCGCGCTTCGAGCTGTTCGACGAAACGTCCGGTCAGCGGGCCAAGGAACGTCTCGAGCTCGAGGGCGCACTCCGCCGCGCCCTGGAGCGTCGCGAGTTGCTCGTCCACTATCAACCACAGATCTCCCTGGGCGAGCGCTTCGCGGTCACCGCACTCGAGGCCCTGGTCCGCTGGCAGCATCCCGAGCGCGGCCTGATCGGGGCGCGTGACTTCATCCCGCTGGCCGAGGAGAGCGGCCTGATCGTCGCCATCGGGCAGTACGTACTCGAAACCGCGCTCGCCCAACTCGCGGTTTGGCGACGCGGCCGCCCCGACATCGCGCTCTCGATCAACATCTCGGACGGCCAGCTTGAGGACGGGGATCTGCCCTCCAGTCTCGCGGCCGCGGTCCGGTCGACCGCCGTCGACCCGTCGGCGCTGCGCCTGGAGATCACCGAGGCGGCCCTCGCGCGCTGTCAGAAGCGCGCGATCACGGCTCTCGAGGAGCTTGGGGCGACCGGTTGTCGACTCGCCATCGACGACTTCGGGACCGGATCCCTGTCGCTTCAGGCCCTCACCCGACTTCCCATCGACGCCATCAAGCTCGATGAGACCGTGCTCGCCCCGGGGAGCGGGGAGCGTTCGGTGCTGGGAACCGCGGTCGGGATCGGGCATTCGCTGGGAATGCGTGTCATCGCCGAGGGCGTCGAGACCGAACAGCAGGTGGCCGAGCTCCGAGCGCTGGGCTGCGACGAGGCCCAGGGCTTTCTCTTCAGCCGGCCGGTCCCCGACGCTGAGATCGAGAACGTCTTCGCCGCCAAATACTCCCCGCAGGGCGTCCGCCAGCGCCGACGGTGGCCGTGGGGCGGCGGCGGCCAGCACGCCTACAGCCCGCGCACGCCGAGTGGCGCCGCGCATGCCGAGCGGCTGCGTCGGCTCGGGCTATAGCGCCGCGGACCGCGGCTATCAGCCAGACATCGCCCCGGCGGCGCTGATCAGGCCGTTGGGCGCGGCGAGGCTGATCACGCCGCTCGGCTCCCCGTTCGTGCTGCCCGACCCGGCGCTGATCAGCCCGAACACGACCGCGAAGAACGTTCCCAGCCCGAGCACAAGGCAGATCACAAGCAGGGCGAAGACCTGCGGGTTGGCACGGAAGAACCTGATTACGCCGTGCATCCGAAGGACAATAGTTCACAGGATGTTGTGAAGAAAAAGCGGCGGCGACCTACTCTCCCAGGCCCTTGCGAGCCAAGTACCATCGGCGCTGAGGGGCTTAACTGCTCTGTTCGGAATGGGAAGAGGTGTTTCCCCCTCGCCATAGCCACCGCAAAACGGTAGAGACCGC
>DATGFT010000105.1:0-39153 GCA_035308915.1 Solirubrobacteraceae bacterium | reverse complement strand
TTCCGGTACCCGGACCTCGACCGCGTCGGCTCCCAGTCCGCTGAGAACCTGTGCGTGCGCCTCGAAATCGCCCTGAAGGGCGAGGATGCCAACGCGCACTACCAGCCGCGAGGTGCCAGGAGCTCCTCGGCCTCGAGCTTGGCCGTCTCGATACTGGTCATCGGCTGCCCGAGACCCGTGGAGGCGGCGGCCACGCGCGCCGGATCCTGGTAGTGCGTCGTCGCCTCGACGATCGCCCGGGCACGCCGCTCGGGGTCCTCGGACTTGAAGATGCCGCTGCCCACGAAGACGCCCTCGGCGCCGAGTTGCATGACCAATGAAGCGTCGGCCGGCGTCGCGATGCCGCCGGCGCAGAAGAGAACGACGGGAAGGCGGCCATCCGAGGCCACCTGCCGCACGAGATGAAGCGGGGCCTGAAGCTCCTTGGCTGCGCTGGCCAGCTCCTCCTCCCCGAGCATGGTGAGCCGCCGGATCTCGCCGCGGATGATCCGCAGGTGGCGGACCGCTTCGACGATGTCTCCGGTCCCCGCCTCACCCTTCGAGCGGATCATCGCCGCGCCCTCGCCGAGCCGCCGCAGCGCCTCACCGAGGTTGGTCGCGCCGCACACGAAGGGGACGCGGAAGGCCCATTTGTCGATGTGGTTGACCTCGTCGGCCGGGGTCAGGACCTCCGACTCGTCCACGTAATCGACCTCGAGCGCCTCGAGGACCTGGGCCTCGGCGAAGTGACCGATGCGGGCCTTGGCCATCACCGGGATCGTCACTGCCTCCTGAATCCCCTGGATCATCGCGGGATCTGACATGCGGGCCACCCCGCCGTCGCGCCGGATGTCGGCCGGAACCCGCTCCAGAGCCATCACCGCAGCCGCGCCTGCGTCCTCGGCGATCTTGGCCTGCTCGGGCGTGACCACATCCATGATCACGCCGCCTTTGAGCATCTCCGCCAGACCGGCCTTGACCGCGAACGTCGCCTCGTCTCTCGCGATGTTCGGCTCCTCGCTCATCGCGGCTGAGTGTAGCCGCCGCGTCCATGCCGGTCGGTGCGGCGGACCGTCTGCGGCAGGCTATCTCCGGCCGCGAGCCAGGTCGAGCAGACGACCCAGGATCTTCTCGCCGTCGACCCGGAGCCCGTTGTGCTCGTACTCGTTCGTGATCCATGCCCGTGCCGAACCGAGCTCGGCCAGCGTCTCCTCGGAGAACGTCCTCTCCACGTACATGTCCTCGACGTAGACCGCCGCCGCCGTGGGTACGCGGTTGACCCGCAGGGCCTCGCGGTCGTAGAGCGCCGGCCAGGGGTGGCGGGCCAGCCGCTCGGCGGCCTCGCGCAGCGGAGCCAGAGGCCCGTAGTCCTCGAACATCCATGGGTAAACGTGCTCGCCCGTGAGGAGGTGCGAGTCCTCGAACTCCGCCGGCAGCATTCGCGCCGCCGACCAGCCGGTCGTGATCCCGTTGGCCCAGCTGGCCTCGTGCAGGATCGCGTAGATGGGGTTCCGCGCGAAGCCGAGGGCTGTCTCGGCATCGTGAAGGAAGCCTGGCGAGTCGAACGGGAGCTCGAGCAGGTAGTGGACGTGCTCGGCGCCGTCGCTCATCCCGAGGTTCAGTCCCACCTGTCGAAATCGACGCCAGGTCAAGCGATCGCCGCTGGGCAGGCGAACCGCTTCGTTCTCCAGATGGCGGCGCAGCTCCGAGAGGCGCCGCTCATCATCCGGATAGCGCTCCAGATAGCGTCGATTTCGCTCCAGGACACGTTGGTAGGTCATGGCGTAGACCTCGTCGATATGCCGGGTCAGGGTCGGGACCCCGCCCGTGATCAGGGCCTCACGTAGCCCGTCCGGCGCGATCGAGAGGTAGGCCATGACGCAGAAGCCGCCAAAGCTCTGACCGAGCACGCTCCACCGCTCGACCTCGAGCGCACGCCGGATCCACTCGGCATCCCGCACGATCGAATCGGCCCGAAAGTGCGTGAGGTAGTCGGCTTGAGCTGCCGGCGTCATGCTCTCCAGCCGCCCGACCGGGGTGGAGCGCCCGGTCCCTCGCTGGTCGAGCATCAAGACCCGGAACTCGGTCAGGGCACGGCCGAGCCACCCTGGCTCGCGCGGGATCGCCGATGGGCGTGGATCCTCGAATCCGGGGCCGCCTTGGAAGAACACGAGAAACGGCAGGTCTCGTGACCCAGGGTCGGCGATCTCCCGGGCGAACACGGTGATCCGGCGACCGTCGGGATCGGCGTGATCCAGCGGTACTTCGAAGGAATGCTCTCTCACGAGCAGTCCGGGAAGCGAGATCTCGGTCGCCATGGGTGAATCATCCCTCTCCGAGGAGCTGCGACGGTGGCCGGTAGTGTGCGCGGGCGGTGTCGAGCGAGGCCGTCTTCCTCACCCGCCGCGGAGGGTTCGTGGCCACCGAGCTGGCTCGTGGGCCCTGGGATCCAGACGCGCAGCATGGCGGGGCTCCGGCCGCGCTCCTGATGCGGGAGTTCGAGCGCCTCCCCGCCGCCGACGGGCTGATGATCGCCAGGGTGACCTACGAGCTGCTGCGCCCGGTCCCGCTGGGCGAGCTCGACGTCGCGGCCGAGGTGATCCGGCCCGGGCGCCGGGTGCAGCTGCTCGAGGCGTCGATCAGGACGCCCGACGGCACCGAAGTCCTACGAGCCCGCGCGCTTCAGGTGCAGCGCGCCGATACGCCTGAGTACACACACGACCCGCGACCGGCGGAGGGGCCGGACCAGGGCCAGGAGCTGCCCCCGCCGTTCCCGCGCCCGAAATCGCCGACCTTCGGCCCCGACGCCATCGAGGTCCGGGTGGTGCGCGGAAGCTGGGGCGGCGGGCCGGCGACAGCTTGGTTTCGGCTCAAGGTCCCGGTTGTGGCGGGCGAGAACCCCACTCCGTTGCAGGCCCTGGCGGCGGCCGGCGATTTCGGCAACGGGATCAGCCGCGTCCTGCCCTGGGACGACTACCTGTTCATCAATCCCGATCTGACCCTGTACATCGAGCGTCCTCCGGTGGGGGAATGGATATGTCTCGACGCCGAGACTCGGATCTCCGCCGACGGGGTCGGCCTTGCCGAGAGCGTCGTCTATGACACTCGCGGTCGCGTGGGCCGCGCGCTTCAGGCGCTGCTCATCGCTCGTCGCTCGGCGAATCCTGCTCCCGCAGGTAGCTGAGCAGCCCGCCGGCGACGAGGATCTCCCGTTCGTGCTCTGAGAAGTCCTGGCTCAGCTCGAGCTCCTCACCGTCGTCGACCTTGACCGAGATCGTATCCGCGTCCTGCTCGAGCTCGTCGCGCAGGTGGGGGAACTCCCAGCACTGCCCCACCTCCGCCTTGTCGTAGTCCGACTCGTCCTTGAAGGTGAGCGGGACGATCCCCTGGGCCAGCAGGTTGCGGCGGTGGATGCGGGCAAACGACTTGGCCACCACCGCCTTCACTCCGAGATGAAGCGGCGCGAGCGCGGCGTGCTCGCGAGAGGAGCCCTGGCCGTAGTTCTCGCCCGCGACGATGATGCCGCTTCCCCATTCCTTGAGGCGCTTGCGGAACTCGGGGTCGCGGTGGCGGAAGGTGAACTCGGCGATGGCGGGCACGTTCGAGCGATAGGCCATCACCTCGACCCCATCCGGGGCGAGGTCGCCCGTCGAGATGTCATCCGGTTGAATCGTCGCCACCCGCGCCTTGAGCGACTCCTCCATCGGCTTGTGCTCGGGCGGGCGCTTGATGTTGGGACCGCGAGGAATCTCGATCTTCTCGGCCTCCTCCTCCTCGGCCGGCGGGAAGATGTGGACATCGTCGACGTAGGGGCGCAGGTCCGGCATCGGCAACAGCTCAGGCGGCTCTCCGTATTCCCGCGGATCCTCGATCTTGCCGGTGAGCAGCGACACCGCGGCCACGGCAGGCGAGCACAGGTAGACCGAATCTTCGGGCGTGCCGGAGCGGCCGGGGAAGTTGCGGTTGAACGTCCGCAGGGAGTTGGCATCCGAGGGCGGCGCCTGGCCCATCCCGACGCACGGGCCGCACACCGGCTCGAGCATCCGCACGCCGCCGTCGGAGAGCTGGCGGTAGACCCCGGATTCGGCGATCGCGGCCAGGATCTGGCGTGAACCCGGCGTGGCCGTGGCGCTGATCGTCGGGTACACGATCTGCCCGTCCTTGTCCGCCAGCACCGCGCCCGGCAGGGCGAGGTCGTTGTAGCCCGAGTTGACCGACGAGCCGATGCACACCTGAGCGATCGGCGTGCCCGCGACCTCCTCCACCGGCACCACGTTGTCCGGATTGTGCGGTTTGGCGACCAGGGGCCCCAGCTCGCCGAGGTCGATCTCGATTCGGTCGTCGTATTCGGCGCCCTCGTCTGGACCCACGTCGACGAAGTCCTCCTCCCGGTCCTGGCGTTTCAGCCAGTCCCGGGTACGCTCGTCGGGTGGGAACACGCCGGCCGTCCCGCCCAGGTCGGCGATCATGTTGGCGATCGTCGCCCGCTCGGGGATCGATAGATCGGCCGTGCCGGGGCCGGTGAACTCGAACACCTTGTTCTTTCCACCGCTGGCGCTCAGGCGGCGCAGGAGCTCGAGGATGATGTCCTTGGCCTGGACCCACGGGCGCTGCAGCGTGCCCTCGAGGCGGACCTCGACGATCTCCGGGCAGGCAATCTCGTAGGGGTGGCCGCCGAGGACCACGGCCACGTCCAGCCCGCCGGCGCCGATCGCGATCATCCCCATGCAGCCCGCCTGGGTGGTGTGGGAGTCCGCACCGAGCATCGTCTGGCCCGGCTTGCCGTAGCGCTCCATGTGGATGTAGTGGCTGATGCCGTTGCCAGGCCGGGAGAAATGCAGGCCGTACTTGCGGGCCAGCGCCTGGAGCATCCGGTGATCGTCGGGGTTCTTGTAGTCGAGCTGGACGACGTTGTGGTCGACGTACTGGACCGCGCGGTCCACCTTCACGCGGGGCACCCCGAGCTCCTCGAACTGCATCAGCGCCATCGTGCCCGTGGCGTCCTGGAGCAGGGCCTGGTCAATCTTCAGCGAGACCGCCGCGCCGGGCTTGAGGTCCCCTTCGACGAGGTGCTCCTCCAGGATCTGACGGGCCAGACTGCGCGGCATCGCTAACACGCTACCCGCTGGGGCGAGGACCGCGCGTCGGTGATCAGATCTCTCGGAACACTCCGCGGGCTCGCGCGACCGGCTGCTCGTTGACGCTGGCCGTGGCTGTGGCCTCGATCCCGTCGCCGTTGGTCTCGCCAGTCTGAGCGCGGACGTCGAGGAACGATCCGACCGGCACCGGAGCGTCGAGTCGGAGCTCGACGTGAGAGGCGCGCGACCGGGCTCCGCAGGCCAGCGCCATTGCGTCGCAGAGCGCCGCCATGACGATCCCCTCGTGGGCCCTGCCCGGGGTCGGCCCCTGGTGATCCTGCTTGATGAAGCCCCGTCCCCGCGCCTCACCGGGTCCCGCCGGCTCGATATCCATCAGCAGGCCGAACAGGTTCGTGCGACCGCAGCCGAAGCAGAGCTCGTGGTGAACGAGCCGCTCCGGGCTCACTTCAGTCGAAACGCCTTGATCCGGATGTCGTACTGCTGGGCGTCGCGGGAGTACACGCCGTAGGCCAGGGCCTGGATCAGCGACAGCAGAGCCGTGTGTGAGCGGACGAAGGCCGGGCTGTTGGAGGAGTAGTAGAGGTGGATCCGGGCCAGGCGAGCCACCTCTGAAAGCGTCGCGTCGGTGATCGCCAAGGTCAGCGCCTTGCGGTGACGCGCCAGCTTCATCGTGCGCGTGATCAGCGGGTGGGGGCGTCCGGCCGAGAGCCCGATCACCAGTGTCTGCTCGTCGATTCGGCTGAGCCGCCCCAGGGCCTCCTGCGACGGGCTGGCGACGATCTCGGCCCGGAGGTCGAGGAGCATCAGCAGGTGGCGCAGGTAGCTGGCGAAGAACGCCATCTGGTCGGTCCCCGCGATCAGCACCTTGTCGGCCGAGACGATCGCGTCGATGGCCGCCTCGACGGCGGAGCGCGAGAGCTTGTGCGCCGTGTCCTCGACGTTGACATGGTCGGCGGCCAGGGCCGCCTCGAACTCCGTCTGGTCGAGCGAGAACAGCGGTGCCGCCGCCATCGCGCCAGTGGCTGGGGCCCGCCGCCGGTACTCCTCGCGCGCCGCCTGCTGAAGCTCGGGAAAGCCCTCAAAGCCGAGCGCCTGCGAGAAGCGAACCACCGTGCTCGAGGATGTGTTGGCCCGGCGCGCGAGCTCTTCGGCGGTCTGGAAGGCCGCCTCGTCGAGGTGGTCGACGATGTACTGGGCCACATCCTTCTGAGACCGTGAGAACTCGTCGAAGCGCGACTGGATGTAGGCCGACAGCGCCTGATGGGCTCCGTTGGTCGGAGGAGCCGTGCGCGTGGCGGTGGCGGAGCGTCCGGAGGCGACTGACTGCTTCACAGCAGCCTGTCATTCGACAACGGGCCCGGGCGTTCCTTCAGGAAGCGGTGGCCAACCGCGCGGCGACGCCCCTCGGCTGGCCCGTGCGCCGGCTACTCGAGGCCGGGATCGTGCTCCTGGTTCTGCTTGTGCTCGGCGAAGACCTGGCCGACCACATACAGGATCAGGATGTTGGCCAGCACGCCGATCCCCCCGAACGTCGCCAGGAGCGCGAGCGTCTGTCCCAGGGCGACGCTGCCAACAACGGTCGTCATATGGCCAGGAGCCTAGCGAGTCGGCGCACCGGACGGGTCGGACCAATCCCCTCCGGGACCGCGGCGGTCGCGTCCGCCACCACCGGTGCTAGCTTCGCCCACCGTCGGCCCTGTAGCTCAGCTGGTAGAGCAGCGGACTCATAATCCGTCGCGCCCAGGTTCGAGTCCTGGCAGGGCCATGAGAAAGGGCTGGTAATCGGGGATTCTGGGACTTGGGCGATTCCGCCGAATCGCAAAGCATGTCCCCACGGGATGACGCAACGCACCCGGTCTGTCGGTGGCATGCCCTCAGCGGCGGACCGGGTACCTGAGGTGCAGCGCCCGGTGGCCCTGCACCACGATCGGGTCCTCGAGCAGCAGGTGCCCGCGATCGAGCTTGGAGAAGTACGGGATGCCCTCGCCGAACAGCACCGGCACGAGGCTGACACAGATCTCGTCGACTAAGCCGAGCTCGAGCGCCTGAGCGATGACGTTAGGACTGGCGAGCGTGACGTTCTTGTCGCCGGCGATCTCCTGGGCCTTTGCGATGGCTGGCTCGACGCCGTCGACGAATGTCGTCTTCGGCCACCGCTCGGCGGCGTCATCCGGTGGGTTGTGTGTGACGACGACAACCGGCATACCGGCCGGGTGCGCGTCGTTCCAGCCGTTGGCGATATCGAACAGGCGCCGACCGGAGACAAGAGCTCCGGCGTTCGTGGTCAGGTCTCCGAGCATCTTCGCGCTGGCCTCGTCGACGTCGAACGTGACCGTCTCGTTGCCGCTGGGAACAGACACCTCGCCCGCGTCATACCAGTCGAAGAGCTCGCCCGGGTGATCGTCAGGGTCGGCGATGTAGCCATCCAGGGACATCGTCATATGCGTCAGCACCTTGCCCATCGTGGCCTCCTTGGTGTCGTTCGCCTCTGGCTTCGCGCCTTGAGGGCTTCGTTCTACAGGTCCAATTGGACCGGCCGGGCCGGCCGCCCCCAAGCTGCTCAGCGAATGGAGCAACTGCACAACAACCAACACCAGGACCGTAATCGGACACACCTCCATCGTGATCAGCTAAAGCAACCAGCCGGGTGCGCCGCAGACGCCTCGCTTTGCGGCGCGCCCGACGATCGTCCGCAGCGCAAGGGATCGGCGAGGATTGGCAGACATGGGCGAGCGCCGGTTGTTGCTGTTGCGCCATGCGAAGTCGAGCTGGGACGATCCGGCGCTGCCTGATCACGATCGTCCGCTCGCCGCGCGTGGACGCAAAGCGGCGAAGCTCATTGGGGAGCACATACGCCAACAAGGGGTTCCTGTCGCACTAGTGCTCTGTTCCTCGGCGCGCCGCGCACGTGAGACGGTCGAGTTGGTGGACCCACCCGGCGCGATTCAGGTCGAGCGCGAACTCTATGCCGCATCTGCAGATCAACTACTCGAGCGGCTGCGGCGTTTGTCCAGCGACATGGAGGTCGTCATGCTGGTCGGACACAACCCGGCGATCCAGGAACTGGCGGTTGCACTCACCCAAGGATCCAGTGACTTGGCTGGGCGAAAGTTCCCCACCGCTGCGCTTGCCACGCTGTCGGTCCCAGGCCCCTGGCAAACGCTGAGCCCCGGCCAGACCGGGCTGGTGGCGTTCGTCACGCCAAAGCAGCTCGCTTGAGGGCCAGGTCGCGGCCCGAGCTCGCGGCGCTTGGATCACACTGCACCGCCCGTACCAGTGGGATGATCGCGGCGTGCGGCTGACTACGGAGCTATGCCGTCAGCTTGGGGTCGAGCTCCCGATCTTCTGCGCCGGCATGGGCGGAGCTGCGGGGCCAGAGTTGGTGGCGGCGGTCTCAAACGCGGGCGGGCTCGGGGTGCTTGGCGCCGCGGGAGCAGCGCCCGATGACCTTCGAAGGAAAATCGGCTCGCTGCACGAGCTGACCGCACGCCCGTTCGGCGTGAACTTCATCATCGATGGGGTCGAGTCGGAGGAGGATGTGAACTTCATCCGCGAGGAGGTGCTCACCGCGGCATCGGAAGGGGCGGTAGCCGTGGTGGTGTTCTGGGGGGACCCCGCGCCCTATGTCGAGACCGCCCACCAGGCGGGGGCGAAGCTGCTGATCCAGGTTGGATCGGTTCAGGAGGCACTCTCCGCGGCCGACGCGGGCGTCGACGCGATCATCGCGCAGGGAGTCGAGGCCGGCGGCCACGTGCGAGGCACCACCTCCACCTGGACACTGCTGCCGCAGGTTGTTCAGGCGGTCGACCCGCTGCCGGTGGTCGCGTCGGGTGGGATGGGTGACGGTTTCGGCGCCGCCCGGGCGCTAGCCCTCGGGGCGCAAGCGGTTTCCCTCGGGACCCGATTTCTTGCCAGCGAGGAGGCCCGGGCCCATCCTGAGTACAAGCGACGGGTCGTCGCGAGCACGGCCGCGGACACGTTCTACGGCGAGCTCTTCGACGTGTGGTGGCCCGACGCGCCGCACCGGGTCTTGCGCAATCGGCTGATCGAGGAATGGGAGGCCGCCGGTTGCCCGCCGCCGGGACAACGACCGGGAGAGGGAACAACGATCGGAACCGTGGTGCTGAGCAGTGGAGCCAAGTCCGCCTGGCCCAGATACGCCGTCGGAGTGGCCGGACCGGAGTTCGAGGGCTACCTCGAGTACGCCCCGCTGTGGGCCGGCGAGTCATGCACGGTCGTCAAAGACATCAAACCAGCGGCGACGATCGTGCGAGATCTTGCGAGAGAGGCTGAAGCGGCGCTGGCCGAGGGGAGCGTCTCACCGCGAGGCGCCCCCCGCGGCGCGGCGGATCCGTAATCGCTATCTGAACGGCGTCGCCTAAGCACGACTAACGACTACAAGAGCCGTGCCGCGAGCAAGCGGTGTCGACGGTCGATCACGTACAAGGTGCGGCCTGCGAAGGCCATCTCCACAAAACCATCAGAGCTGAGGAGGGCTGAGCGCGGAAGCGTGGCTGTGAATTGCGTGAGAGCCGGGAGCAGCAGCCCGTCGACATATCGCGAGGAGCCGGGTCGTTTCCAGAGCACGACACGGTCATTACCGATGAAGTCGGAAAGCAGACCTCCGGCCATGTTGAGCGAGGTGGTCTGCGAATCGCCGCAGTGACGAAGTGTCAAGTCTCCGCGGGACGTGGCGTAGGTCAATACAAACCGGCCAAAAAAGCGCACGTAGTCCCCCGGAGAAACGCTGACCGGAGAGCAAAGCCTCCGGTAATGATTTGCGGTGTCGAGATTGACGACCGTGTTACTGCTGACGGCTTGCCCCGGATCACCCCTCACGCCTCCGTAGCTATCGCCAGGCTCGCGGAGGTGATTTATCGAGCGGCCGGAGAACACACTTGAGAAGTTGGCATAGGACGGCCCACACCCCTCGTGAATGCCGTCCCCGCAATCACCTGGGAGCGCATACTCGAACTCGACCCACCTCTTTCCAAGGGACGGGGCCACGAACCCCACGCCGGCCGGGCATCCAGTCCCGCACGCGACCGCCCGCCAAGCCTGGGTGCGGAGATTCAGAAGCCGGTAGCCCCGAGCGGTATCGAACAGCACTCGCGGCATCGCAAATCCAGCGAACGAGTTCCCTGGATCAACCTGCGTAAAGGGGGGCACGGTAACCGCCGACCCTCTCCCAGACACACCGTTGATCAACCGGAGCTTTCCGCCGCAGGTTCGGCCCGAAAGATCGCCGTACTTGACCAACAGGTAGTTGCCGCTCGCCGCCATGCAGTCGATGTTCTCGACGTGAGCCAGGAGCTTCTGGAAGCGCAGCTGCTTGACGATCCGAGCCGCCACGGCAGGCCCCGATCCGATCGCGAACAGCACGGCCGAGAACAACAGTAGGCTGACCCCCAGCGCGACCTGAAGCGACCGGGTCCGAGGCTGGGTCACGGTTTCGTCCAAGTGACCGAGTCGTCGATTCGAGCCGTCGTCACAGCTGCCTTAACGATCGTCCCGCCTGAAAAGTCTCGCTGGAGGGAGCCGTTGCGGAGAACGGGTACATTCCGGCCGGCTTTCGCTCGCTGCAGCACGACGGTTCCGCGGAATCGCCGACCGCGCGCCTTCCTCAGTGTCGCGTCAGGACCGTCATTGCGGAGACGATCGCCACCGCTGCCGCGGCGGCCGCCACCAGTGCCAGCGGCTCGCGGCGCTGGAAGGCGCGGAGCGCCAGCATTCCGGGGAAGATCCCGATCAGCACGACTCCCGTCGTGGCCGCCAGGACGAGGTAGAGCACGGCAACGCAAATCGCGGTGAAACTGGCCGAGTTACGCTGGGTCAGCGTGCGCGAGCCGGCGGACGGGATCGAGGGGCTGGGCGTCGGCGCGAACACCGCGGGAGCCGCAGCGACCTCAGCGGATTGCAGCTGGGGCGACGGCTGCGGGTCAGGCTGCCAGCCTGGCGGGGGTGTGCTCAATGGGTCCGTCCTCGCGTCTTGGGCTCGATTGATCCGGCAGGCGTCCTTCGCCGCCCGCGTGTCTGCACCTATCGGCGCATGCGAGACCGAGGTTGAGCCGATCGACGCAGCAGTAAGCCGCTTGCTCGCGACCCTACCAGCACAAGCCCGGGTGTCACGCCCACCTGACGAGCGGTTGAGCTCACGCCTCGAAGGCGTCAGGCTTGGTGGCTGATGACGATCAGCTGGGAGCAGTTCGAGGCCGTCGAGATGCGGGTGGGCCGGATCGTGAGCGTGAGCGGCTTCCCGGAGGCGCGCGTGCCGGCCTGGAAGCTCGAGATCGATTTCGGATCCGAACTGGGCGTTCGGCGATCCTCGGCGCGGATCACCAACTACACCGCCGATGAGCTCGAGGGCTCGCTGATCGTTGGGGTCGTGAACTTCCCGGCCAAGCAGATTGGGCCGGTCCGATCCGAGGTCCTCGTTCTCGGTGCCGTCGACGAGGATGGCACCGTGCTGCTGGTTCGGCCGGACGGCAATCCCGCGCTCGGGTCGCGGATCGCCTAGCGCGATGCTGTCTCCGATCGAGCGCAACGTCCTCGGTGGCCCGCTTGAATCCTGCAGCCTCGAGCCCCTCACGGGCTTCTATCGCGACGGCCTCTGCCGAACCGGCCCGGGGGACTCGGGAAGGCACACGATCTGCGCCGTGGTGAGCGCCGAGTTTCTCGAGTTCCAGCAGAGGATCGGCAACGACCTCAGCACGCCGATCCCGCAGTACGGCTTTCCCGGACTCACGCCCGGAGACCGTTGGTGCGTGACCCTGCACAATTGGCTGCGCGCTCACGAGGCCGGCGTGGGGTCTTTCGTGGTGCTCGCGGCCACACACGAGAGCGCGCTCGACGTGGTTTCGCTGGATGTGCTCAGGCAATACGCGGTCGACGTTCCCGCCGACCCCGGCTCGCTGGGCTGACCGTCAGGGAATCAGGACGATCTTGCCGCGCGTGTGGCGCGCGCTGAGCTCGAGGTACGCATCGCGGACCTGCTCGAGCGGGAAGGTGCGCGCGATGGGCACCTCGAGGCCGCCCTCGGCGACGAGCGCGGCCAGATCGGCCAGTCGCTCGGCGGTGGCGTTCGAGTGGGTCCCCTGCGAGCTCACCCCGAGGCGCCGGGCGGCCTCGAAATCGGCGATCGTGTTGATCCGCTCGGTCGGGACCCCGAGTTCCACCGCCAGCTCGACATAGCCGCCCCCGAAGGTGTCGATGAACGCGTTCACGGATCCGTGCGCAGCCTCGCGGATACGTTCCCCCTGGCCCTCGCCATACCTGACCGGAACGACACCGTGCTCGCGAAGCCAGGCGTCGTTGTGTTCTCCCGCCAGACCGATCACGAGCGCCCCGGACCGTGCCGCCAGCTGCACCGCGATCGAGCCCACGCCACCCGCCGCCCCTGACACGACGACCGTCTCGCCCGCCTGCGGGGCCACGGCGTCGACCGAGGCGTAGGCGGCCATTCCGGCCACGAACAGCGAGCCCGCGACCTCCCAGGCCACGTTCGCGGGCTTCGGCGTGAGCTGGTCGGCCGGAACGGCGACGAGTTCGGCCTGACTGGCGCGCTGCTCGGTCCAGCCGAGAACCTCATCGGCTTCACCGAACTCTTCGACGCCCGCGCCGATCGCGGCGACCACGCCGGCGAGATCGCTTCCCTGGCCCGAGGGAAAGGTGGCCGGCCAGCGCTCGTGCATCCGCCCCTCGCGGATGGAGATCTCCCCGGGGTTGATCCCGGCCGCTTTGACGGCGACGAGCACCTCGCCGCGCTTCGGGACCGGGTCCTCCACCTCCCGGACCTCCAGGACCTCGACACCGCCGTAGTGGTCGAAGCGAACCGCTTTCATCTCGGCTCGGAGGCGGGAACCGGGTCTGCGGACGACGCCCGCGACGCCGCCGGTTCGGACACCAGCGCACGGAGCGCCTTGCGATCAACCTTGCCCACCGCGGTCAGCGGGATCGCCCCGACCAGGTGGATCTCCCGCGGATACCGGTAGCCCCCGATCCGCCCCCGCGCCCATTCAACGAGCTCCGCCGCGGTGGGCTCGGTGCCGGGCCGCGCGGCCACGAATGCCACCACCTCCTCGCCGTGAATTTGGTCGGGGCGGCCGACCACACCAACCGCCTCGATTGCCGGATGTTCGAGCAGCGCGTCCTCGACGTCACGCGGGTAGACGTTGAACCCGCCGCGAATGATCAGGTCCTTCTTGCGATCGACGATGAACAGGTAGCCGTCCTCGTCCTGGTAGCCAAGGTCTCCGGTGCGCAGCCATCCCTGCTGCAGCGCCTCCGCGGTGGCTTCCGATGAGCGCCAGTAGCCGACCATCACACCCGGAGAACGGACGCAGATCTCCCCGACCTCCCCCCGGGAAACCTCGGCGCCCTCCTCGTCGAGGATCCGGGTCTCGGTGCCCGGTACGGGTAGCCCCACCGATCCTGGCTTCTCGGCGCCCACCGGATTGCTGGAAACGAGGGCCGCGGTCTCCGTGAGCCCGTAGCCCTGGCGGATCGACACCGAGGGCACGCGGCGCTCGAACTGCTCAGCCACCTCGGCAGCCAGCGGCGCGCCGCCCGAGGTGACGTAGCGAAGGCAGCTCAGGTCGTATTCCTCGAGCGGCTGGGACAGCAAAATCTGGAGCATCGAGGGAACGACGGCGCTGACCTGGACCTGGTGCTCGACGATCAGCTCCAGGAACCGCTTAGCGTCAAACCAGCGCATCAGAATTCCCACTGCCCGCTCTGGCGAATGCATCCCCGCGATCGTCACCAGTAACCCGTAGCCGTGGGAGAGCGGGAGCGACGTCAGGCCGCGGTTGATGCCCGGGACATACGAGGAGGTGTGGGCCGCGGATCCCGTGAACACGAGATTCGCGTGGGTCAGCATGACTCCCTTGGCGCGCCCGGTCGTCCCCCCGGTGTAGAGAAGAGCCGCCAGGTCGTCGTCGGCACGCGGGACGACCGGGCCGGCCTCTGCCTCCTCGAGCGAGGCGAGCTCGATGAAACCCGCGTCGTTCCCGCTCGAGATCAGAGTCGGGAGGGGATCGATCTCCGAGGTAGCGGTCCGGACCTTGTCGGCGAACTCGCTTGTGGTGATGACCGCGCTTGCCTCCGCGTCAGCGATCACGTGGCGCAGATCCTGGGGCGCGAGCAGAAAGGTGGCGGGTGTGACCACGGCGCCCGCTCGCCACAGAGCCTGATAGGCGATCCCTACCTCGGGTGAGTTGGCCATCGTCACCACAACGCGGTCGCCTGGCGCCACGCCGAGCTCCGAGAGGCCGGCGGCGAGCCGTTGCGAACGCACGAACAGCTCGCCCGAGGAATGCCAGCGCCCCTCGAACCAGAGCGCTTCGTAGTCTCCTCGGCGCTCGAAAGCCTGCTCGGCCAACCGAGCCAGGTTGCGTTCTCCTAGCCCCATGGTGCGATCGGCTCAGAACCTATCGTCTCAGTCGAGGTGGCCGTAGGCCGGAAGGGTCAGAAACTCGACCAGCTCGCTGGACAGTGCCAGACGGTCGAAGAGCTCCCGAGTCTCGGCCGGGCGCCCACGCTGCCAGACCGCCTCGCCGACGTCGCGGCGGATTCTCGCCGTCTCTTCATCGAGCACCGAGCGGACGAGCTCCGGCGTCACCGTACGGCCATCCTCTAGCTGGACACCGTGATGGACCCATTGCCAGATCTGCGAGCGGGAGATCTCGGCCGTCGCCGCGTCCTCCATCAGTGAGTTGATGGCCGCGGCGCCGCGACCGGTCAGCCAGAACGACAGGTACTGAAAGCCCACGTTGACGTTGAGCCGCAGGCCCTCCTCGGTGACCTTCCCCGGCGTCGAGGCAAGGTCCTGGAGCTGCGCCGGCGTGATCTCGGCGTCCTCGCGCTGCCGGTCCAGCTGGTTGGCCGCGCCGCCCAATCGCTGCGCGAAGATCTCCCGGGCCACGGGCACGAGATCAGGATGCGCCACCCAGGTGCCGTCGTAGCCCTGGGCCACCTCACGCTCCTTGTCCGCTCGCACCTCGGCAAGCGCCTCGGCGTTGCGCTCGGGGTCCTGCCGCGAGGGGATGAAGGCGGCCATCCCGCCGATGGCATGGGCCCCCCGGCGGTGACAGGTGGCCGCCAACAGCTCGGTGTACGCCCGCATGAAGGGGACGGTCATGGTGACCTCACTGCGGTCCGGAAGCACCATCTCAGGCCGCTCGGCGAAGCACTTGATGGAGGAGAAGATGTAGTCCCAGCGGCCGGCGTTCAGCCCGGCGCAGTGATCGCGCAGCTCGTAGAGGATCTCGTCCATCTCGAACGCCGCCGGAAGGGTCTCGATGAGAACGGTCGCCTTGATCGTTCCCCGCTCGATCCCGGCCGCGTCCTGCGCGAAGCAGAAGACGTCGTTCCAGAGCCTCGCCTCGAGATGCGACTCGAGCTTCGGCAGGTACAGGTAGGGTCCGGATCCAGCCTCCAGGAGCGCCTCGGCGCAGTGATAGAAGAACAGCCCGAAGTCGAACAGGGCGCCGCTCACCGGGTCGGAGTCGATGAGCAGGTGCCGCTCGGGCAGATGCCAGCCGCGCGGGCGGATGAGCAACGTCGCCGTTGGGGCCTCGAGCTCGTAATGACGCCCGTCCGAGCCGTCATAGCTGATCGTCCCCTCGATCGCATCGCGGAGGTTCAGCTGACCGGCAATCAGGTTGCGCCACGTCGGGGAGGTGGCGTCCTCGAAATCGGCCATGAACCCATCGGCCCCCGAGTTCAGAGCGTTGATCGTCATCTTGCGATCGGGCGGTCCGGTGATCTCGACCCAGCGCTGCGCCAGCTCGTCAGGGACCGGCGCGACTTGCCAATCGCCCTCACGGACGTTTCGCGTCCCCGGGAGGAAGTCGAGCATCTCGCCCTGGCGCAGGCGCTGGCGGCGATCCGCCCGGGCCTCGAGGAGCTGGCGGCGCCGGCCGGAAAACTCACGCTCGAGCTCGGCCACGAACTCGAGCGCGGCGGGCGTGAGCACCGCCTCGGACGCGCGCTCGATCGATCCCTGCAGTTCGACCCGGGCCATTACGACAATCCTAGGTCGGTGGGGGCGTTGCGTCGCAGCCGGAGCCAGGCGATCCGCTCGAGGCCGCAGAGGGCGACCAGCAGCGCTGCGATCGCGGCGGTCAGCGCCCACGCCGAGAGACCGCCGCCCACCGCGTAGAGGATCATCAGCGCGGCGGCAATCGCGAGCTTGCCGTAGCCAACCCTCCCCACGAGGCGTAGGCCAAAGGCGACGTGCCCGAGGATGTACATGGCCACGCCCCCGCACAGCGCAAGACGTACCGCCTCTGAGGGGGCGGCCGCGGGCGCCCGGACCAGGAGCCGGAGGCCCACGGCAAAGATGATGATCCCGGCGACGATCACCAGATGCAGGTAGCTGTAGGCGTCAGCCGCGGCGAGCACTGGGTCTGAGTGGGCGCGCAGCCGCCGCTCGGCCAGGTCGGAGAAGCGGTCGAAGTAGGTCCACCACATCGCGGCCGTCGCGAGGAGACCGAGGGCGACGATCCCAACCAGCTCAACGCTCAGGCTCGTACGAGCAGCGCCGGCCCCCACGCCGATGGCGACGATCGATTCGCCGAGGCAGATGATCACGAACAGCCCGTAGCGCTCGGCGAAATGCGCCACGGCGACGCGCTGGAGGCCGCGCAGACGCTCTCGCGTGAGCCAAGCCGGACCCGCGTAATCGATCGCCACGGCGATCGCCCACAGCGCTGTCCGGGCGGCGCCGTGGAGAGCCGCCCCGGCGATCAGCAGGGCCATCCCCAGCACGACGGTGGCCGCGAACCCCGCGATCGCCGCCCACGACGCTCGCCCGCGCCATGAGGCGTCCGCGTAGAGCGCCAGGTGAAGCAGGCGAACGATCGCGTAGGTCACGGCAAACAGAAGCCCCTCGGCGCCGAAGGCGTTGGGGAGGGCCAAGCCGGAGATGAAGATGAAGGCGGCGGCCAGGAGCAGGGTCAGCCGCAGTGAGCGCGAGTCATCCGTCTGAGCGTTGGCGGCCCACACGAAGGCCGACCAGGCCCACCAGACAAGGGCCAGGATCAACATCCCGCGTCCGAATCCCGCCCAGGTCAGGTGCCGTGAGAGCAGCGTCGTGACCTGGGTCACGGCGAAGACGAACACCAGGTCCCAGAACAGCTCGACGGCGCTCGTGCGTCGCTCCGGAGCACTGGCCTGGTTGCGGTCGTCCGCGTACCCGGCCTCGCGGTCGGTCGAGATGGTGGTGCCGGCCACCGTGCAAGTGTCGCAGTAGGGTCTGGCGATGAGACTCGGGCTCTACCTCGGGTACTGGGGCGTCGCCAGCGGTCCGGACGAGCTGATCGCGACCGTGCAGGAGGCCGAGGAGCTCGGCTATGACTCGGTCTGGACCGCCGAGGCCTACGGCTCCGATGCCGCGACCATCCTGGCCTTCCTCGCCGCCCGCACCCGGCGGATCAAGCTCGGCTCAGCGATCTTCCAGATGCCGGGCCGCAGCGCGGCCATGACGGCGATGACCGCCGCGACCATCGACCAGCTGTCCGGGGGCCGGATGCTCCTGGGAATCGGCTCCTCGGGTCCGCAGGTGGCGGAGGGCTGGCACGGGCAGCGCTTCGCGCACCAGCTCCAGCGCACACGAGACTACGTCGCCGTAGTCCGAATGGCCCTGGCACGCGAGCGTGTCGAGTACCACGGCGAGACCCTCGAGCTGCCGCTTCCCAACGGCCCGGGCAAGCCCCTGAAGCTGATGATTGAGCCGGTACAGGAGCGAATTCCGATCTACCTGGCGGCGATCGGGCCCCGCAACACCTCGCTGGCCGGCGAGATCGCTGATGGGTGGCTGCCCACCTTCTTCTCCCCCGACCATGTCTCGGAGCTTCGAGGCCTGCTCGAGGAGGGCGCGGCCAGGTCACGCCGGTCGCTGGCCGGGTTCGATATCGCGCCCGTCGTCAACGCGTTCGTCAGCGATGACATCGAGCATGCGCGTGATCTCATGCGCCCGGGCCTAGCGCTCTACATCGGGGGCATGGGCTCACGGGCGCAGAACTTCTATAACCGCCTGGTGCAGCGCTACGGCTTCGAGGCGCAGGCGCGCGAGATCCAGGATCTCTACCTGGCGGGGAAGCGGGACGAGGCGGCAGCTGCGATCCCGGCCGATCTGATCGACCTGGTTTCGCTGGCGGGTCCGGCCGACGTGGTTCGCGACCGGCTCGCCGCCTTCCGTGAGGCGGGCGTGGGCAGCCTCCTCGTCGCGCCCATGGCCTTCGCCGTGGCGCAGCGAAGCGCCCAGCTGCGCCAGATCGCCGAGCTCGCAGCGGCTTGACCGTGGCCCTGCCCAGGCCGGCAACGGCTTGACCGTCATCGGGGGGGGCACGCCCGGGCCGACAGCGGGGAGGCGAACGCTGCGGATCTTCCTGGGCGCCTTCGGCGATCCCGGCCATGCGTTCCCGATGCTCTCGCTGGGCTCCCGGCTGGCCGCACGCGGTCACGAGGTGACGCTCGAAACCTGGCGGCGCTGGCGCGAGCACGCCGAGGCGGGCGGGATGCGTTTCGTTCCCGCACCGGAATATCCGGTCTTCCCCACCCAGGATCGCCCCCTCCAGCCCTATGAAGCAGTCGCCCGCGCGGCCACGGTCACGCGGCGAAGCATCCTCGAGGCGAGGCCGGAGGTGGTCGTCCACGACATTCTGACGCTGGCGCCGGCGCTGGCGGGCGAGCTCGAGGACGTCCCGGTGGCCACCCTGATCCCGCACGTGTATCCGGTGGGAGCGCCCGGTTTTCCGCCCTACGCATTCGGAGCGCGGCTGCCGCGGACGCGTGTGGGCCGCCAAGCCTGGAGGGTGTTCGACCGCCCGGTCGGGATCGGCCTGCGCCGCGGCCAGGCCGAGCTCAACGAGACGCGACGCAAGCTCGGCCTGTCTGCGGTCGACCGGCTGCACGGGGGGCTCAGTGAGCGGCTCTGCCTGGTTGGCACGTTCCCCCAGCTCGAGTATCCGCGGGCCTGGCCGGACGCGGTCCGGGTCGTCGGGCCCCTGCTCTGGGAGCCGCCCTACGAGGACACCGAGCCTCCACCCGGGTCCGACCCGCTGATTCTGGTCGCCCCCTCGACCGCCCAGGACCCCGAGCACCAGCTGCTCCGGGCGGCGCTGGTCGGTCTCGGCCGAGAGCCGATCCGCCTCCTGGCGACGTGGAACCGCAAGCCCCTACCCGAGCCGGTCAGGATCGCCGCCAACACGCGGCTCGTGGAGTGGATCTCGTACTCGAGGACGATGCCCGAGTGTGCGGTGGTCATCTGCCACGCGGGACACGGGACGATGGTCAGAGCGCTGGCCTCCGGGGCGCCGGTGGTGGCGGTCCCGCACGCCGGAGACATGGCCGAGAACGCGGCCCGGGCGGCCTGGGCGGGGGTCGGTATGCGCGTGCCATGGCGGCTCCTCGGGCCCCATACCCTGCGGCTCGCAGTTCGCCGGGCGCTCAGCGACTTCGATCTGGCCCGGCGCGCCCGTGAGCTCGCAGGGTGGGCGGACCGCCATGACGGGGCCGCCGCCGCGGCGGACCTGGTGGAGGAGCTGGCCCTCCGCGGCTCCGTCAGCTGAGCCGCGAGGTGTGCGGTCGCCTACTCGTCGCGGCGACGGCGCACGAGGTCGACGAACTCGGGGTCCTCGCTCTCGACCCGCTCCATCAGCTCGCCCGTGCAGCTGCAGAGGTCGACGACCGCTCGTCCGGTATACACCTCGGCCGGTCGCCAGACCGCGCCGTTGCGTTCCCAGTCCTCGAGTTCGTGGATCGTCGCCTGGCGGGCCACCTTCAGCTCGCGGCCGGCTGCGCGCTTGCGCCAGAAGGGTGATCACGCGCCCACGCGGCGATCTCCTTCGACCCCTGAATCACCTCTCCATCGTCGGTGACGAGCGCCGGGACCCAGTGGTTGCCGGTCAGCCGCTTGACCTCACGCCGCCCGGGGCTGAGGTCGTTGAGAACGCCCGGGAAGACGCCGAGGCCATAGCTCAGCGTAACGTCGGGCTCGTGCCCGGCGTCCCTGAGGGCGTGATAGGCGGTGCCGCACGGATGGCCGCCCGGTCGCGGCGCCGGCTTCCAAGTGCCGTAGCAGACGTAGAGCTTCACGGTTCGATCGCAGGTTCCGGCATTAATCGGTTCTCTCGAGTAGCTCCGGGGGTGGGACTCGAACCCACAACCTAACGGTTAACAGCCGTTTGCTCTGCCTGATTGAGCTACCCCGGATCATGCGCTTTCGTCTATGCCGGAACTGGGGCCGGCAGCATCTTCTGGCCTGCCTCGACCTCGGCATGGCAATTAGAGCACAGAAGCACGCACTTACGAGCTTCGACGCGGGCGCGCTCGAGCGAGCGCGTTATCCCAGCGCCACTGATTTCGAACTCCTTGGCGGCGGGGTCCCGGTGATGGAACTGGAGGGCTCCCACCCAGGCGTCATAACCACAAATTGCACACGCGCCGCCCGCTTCCTGCACGAGGATCTCCTTGACCTTGCGCCGGCGTCTGGCGACGGCCTCCTTACGGCAGCGAGAGCACCTGTATGCCCCGCGTCCCTCGAGCCAGAACGTGCTTCTCCCGATACGGAGAGGTCAACCCGTACTTCTTCATCCAATACGAGATCGTCGAGGGGTCCCGACCGAACCGTTTGGGCGATTCGTTCGATGCTGAGGCCCTGGTCGAGCAGGGCGGCCAACGACTCCCTGTCCACGTGAGCTCGTTTCCTTTCCGCGTCTCGTGCCGAACATATGTTCCCACAAGGTGCGGACGGAATCGGCCCTCAAACCCCCTGCAAATGCAACAACTTTGGGCAGTGTATGACCCAACTTTCCAACTTCGTGCCCCCTACAGCGCCTTCTCCATTCGGGCGTCGATGGCGCGGATCTCGCCCAGGACCTGCTCGCGCTCGCGGGCGAGCTCGCCGACGCGGAGTCCCCCCTCCTCTCGGGCTCGACGGATCGCGCGCTCGAGCCGGGCGCGCTCGAGGAGGAGCCGCTGCTGTTCCAATTGCTCGGGCGTCACCTTGCCCGCGCGGCCGGCGCGAGCCACCAGGTCGGCCATCACGCGCGTGAGGACTTCGTCGTCAGGCGCCAGGCCGGACAGCGGCATCTCGGTTTGGCCGGCCAGGTGGCGGGCGGCACGGCGCAGCCGCTCGCTGGTCAGGTGCTGGTCGGGGTCGATTGCCTGGAGCGCCCGCCGGCCCGCCTCGGGCAGCGCGACGCACAGGACGAGGAAGGCCCGCTCGGTGCGCACCGCGGGGTCGGTCACGGCAGGAGCCGGCATTCGGGTGTTGCCTGACGTGGTGAGCGTCGACCCGGACGCCTGGAGGAGAGCCGCGAGGCGGCCTTCCGAGAGCCCGAGCCGGTTCGAGATCCGGCGGGGCAGCTCCTCGCGCAGCGCCCCAGAGTAGGCGTCGAGTTTCAGCGCCGGCGTGAGGTCGGCGATCGCCCGATCGCGGCCCTCGGCGTCGCTCGGGTCGGCGCGGTCGAGGATGCGCTCGACGTGGAAGACCACGAACGGCACCGAAGCGCTGACCCGTTGGCGGAGCTGCTCATCGCCTTCACGCTGGATCAGCTCCGCCGGGTCCATGCCCTCGGGCAGCGGCACCACGCGCAGTTTGAGCCGACGGCCCTCGGCGAGCTGCGCCGCCCTGAGCATCGCCTGCTGGCCGGCCCGGTCGGCGTCGAGGCAGAGCTCCAGGACGCCGTCGGGACCCACCACCCGCTCGAGTTCGGACACCTGCTCCTCGGTCAACGAAGTGCCCATGATCGCGACCACATTCGTGAGCCCAGCCTGGTGCAGCGCGAGAACGTCGGTGTAGCCCTCGACGAGGATCATCCGGGCGGCCTTCGCCGCGGCGGCACGTGCCAGGTCGAGGCCGAACAGCACGCTGCGCTTGTGGTAGAGCTCGCCGTCGGAGGTATTCAGGTACTTCGGCAGCTGGTTCTCACGCATAGCGCGAGCGCCGAAGCCGAGAACGCGCCCGCGGCCGTCGGCGGCCGGAAACATGATCCGCTCACGGAAGCGGTCGTAGATGCGCCCCTGCGCGGCCTTGGAACGTTGCGCCAAGCCGACGGCCAGCAGCTCCTCCTCCGTGAAGCCCGCGCGCCGAGAGGCGGTGAGGATGCGATCCCACGCGCTCGGCGCGTAGCCCACGCGGAAGGCGCTCAACGTTTCATCGGCGAACCCGCGGCGGCGCAGATACTCGCGCGCCGGGGCTGCCTCGGGTGACTCGGCCAGGAAGCGGGCGTAGTACGCCGCCGCGCGCCCCAGCAGCTCGTGCAGTCGTTGCCGGCGCTCACGCCGGGACGCCGTGGCCGGGTCTTCGTCCTCGGTTTGCAGCTGCACACCGAAGCGGTTGGCCAGAGCCTCGAGCGCGCCCCTGAAGTCCAGCCCCTCGGTCTCCATGACGAACGTGAACGGGTCGCCTGAAGCCTGGCAGCCGAAGCAGTGGTAGTGCTTTTCGTCCGGCCGGACATGGAACGACGGCGTCCGCTCGTCGTGAAACGGGCACAGGCCGAAGTAGCTATCGGCTCCCGCCCGCCGGAGCTCGGTGCGCGCCGAAACCAGCGCGACCATATCCACGGCGTCCCGAACGCGATCACGGGAGTCGGCCGTGTAACGCGGGGCGGCCACCCTCAAGCCGCCCCGCTCACGAGGCGAAGGCGACGGGGATACTCAGCGCCTCGAAGGCGCGGATGCAGAACCGGTCCGTCATGCCGGCGATGTAGTCGGTCACGCGTCGCTCGAGCGGGCCCTGGGGGATCGAGGCCGGAATCTCCTGCGGATGGGCGCAGTAGTGATCGAACAGCGAGCGCACGACCAGGTGGATCTTCGCATGCTCGCGCGTGGCCTCCGGCCCGAGATAGACGCGGTCGAACATGAACGTGCGCAGGTCGGCCATGGCTCGCCCAACCACCTCTCCCGGCACGATGTCGCCAGCAGTCTCCGAGTGTTCGACCAGGTCGTGAACGAGGGTGTCGATCCTCCGGGACCCGGTGTCGCCGAGCACCTCGAGCGCTGCCGTGGGCAGATCCGGGGCGGAGATGACGCCCGCGCGCACCGCGTCGTCGATGTCGTGGTTGACGTAGGCGACGCGGTCCATCAGCCGGACGATCTTGCCCTCGAGGGTCGACGGGGCAGGCGCACGCCCGGAATGGCTGACGATCCCGTCGCGAACCGGCTGGTTGAGGTTGAGACCCCGGCCGTCGCGCTCGAGCACCTCGACCACTCGAAGCGACTGCTCGTGGTGACGGAACGTCGACCCGAAGCGTTCGGCGAGACAACGATCCAGCGCCTCCTCCCCGATATGCCCGAACGGCGGATGGCCGAGGTCGTGTCCGAGGCCAATCGCCTCGACGAGGTCCTCATTCAACCGCAGGGCACGGGCCACCGTGCGCGAAATCTGGGTCACCTCGAGAGTGTGGGTGAGCCGGGTTCGGTAGTGGTCCCCGCTCGGCGCGACGAACACCTGGGTCTTGTGCTTGAGCCTCCGGAAGGCCTTGGAGTGCACGATCCGATCACGGTCGCGCTGAAACGGCGTCCGCAGCCCGCAGTCGGTCTCGGGCCGCGCCCGCCGCGGCGGGTAGGAGCGGGTGGCCAGCGGCGAGAAGTCGCGCTCTTCCCGGGCCATGGTCCGCTCGGCGAAGGCGCGCGCAATCATGCCGCCCGGGTGCTCATGGCCTGCCGCCAGCAGTTGGTCGCTCACGAGGCGATTCTGACAGCGGCGAGCGACGCCACCGAGTTTGCCGTGAAGTCGTTACACCTCGCCCGACGCCGGCCGTGCCGCGCGGACGAGGGGTGCGGCCATGCTGTGGACTGGCGCCAACCGCACGTGGGCGTGGTGAGCGGCGGTCTCCGTGATCGCTCGCTCGACCTGCCGCAGTGCCCGCTCGGAGGCGACGGGCGCCTCTGCGAGCGGTCTGCCGATGGCTGTGACCATGAACTCGTACGCCTCCTCGTCAAGCGGGAAGGCGGCCCCTTCGCATGAGCCGCACACGACACCGCCCGCAGCCGGAGAGAAGGCGCACAAACCGTCCGACTCACCGCATGCCGCGCAGGAGGCCAGCTGAGGCAGGATGCCGGCGGCCAACAGCAGCTTTAAGCGGAAGGCGAGCCCGTTGGCGGCACGAGCCTGCGCAGGATCTCGGCTCAACAGGGCGAGCTCGTTGATGAGCAGCGTGAACACCTCAGGATGCGCCTCGGTGCTTTCGAACAGCCGGGCCACCGCATCGCAGATGCGTGCGGCGGCATCGAGCGTCTCGGCCTGCTCGCGCAGACCGCGATGCGGCTCGACCGTGTCCACGCTGGTCACGGTGTGGAGCTCGCCCCGCCCCTCATGCAGGACCATGCGCACGTGAAGGAAGGGCTCGAGCCGCGCCCCGAAGCGGCTGCGCGTGCGTCGAACGCCCTTGGCGATGGCGCCCAAACGACCGTGGCGAGGCGTGTACAGGTGCAGGATCCGATCGGCCTCGCCATAACGGATCGAGCGCAGCACGACCGCTTCGGTCTTCAGCAAACCGGGCATTCTGCCTTCAGGAGCCGTTTGCCCCCCGGCGGCATCGGCGGCGCCACTCGATCGACAAACGAGCTATATTTTCTGAAGTAATGAGTGCGGTCACCGTCTACACGACCGATTACTGCTCGCTCTGCGTGAGCGCGAAGAGGCTCCTCGAAAAGCGGGGGATCGACTACGAGGAGATCAATCTGGCACGCGACGCGGACAGTCGCGAGGAACTCTCGCGACTGACGGGCATGTACACCTTCCCCCAGATTGTCATCGCCGGGGAGCCGCTCGGCGGCTTCGCGGAGCTCCTCGCCGCCGACCGTGAGGGTCGGCTGGGCCAGCTGCTCGCCGCCTAGCTCCTAGCTCACGAAGCGGCCAGGGTCCAGCGCGCGATGCGGTCGAGCAGCTGCTTGCTTGGGTAGCGGTCCTCCTCGACCTTCTCGAAGAGCAGGTTGACGTAGTCGTCGACGTGGTCCTGGTCGAGCAGGATCTCCACGCGGTCCATGAGCTCACCGCTCGGATACCGCGACTCCGCGATCCGATCGAACAGGACGCGCATATAGCGATCGTGGGCTTTGGTAATCGGCATCATCAGCTCCTTTAGAGAAGTCGTCCCAGGGGACCCAAATCGAGGTTGAGGTCACGATCCGTAAGGCCGAAGTCGCGTTTGAGCTCGTCCATCCGTTCGGAGAGCAGCATCAAGGTCTCCCCCAGGCGCTCGGTCTGATCCTCGGTCAGCCCGCCGGCCTCAACCCGCCGGAGCGCCTGGCGTTCCATGAGCTGCCGCAGCAGCTCGACGATCGTCAGCACGAGCTGGGCAAGGCCGCGCTCGACATCTTCCGGGTCGGCATTGATCCGCCGGGAGAGCGCGTCGTCCAGCTCGCGGGCCGGACCTGAGGCGCCGTCGGGGGCGACTGCGGGGCGTGAGGGGGCGACCAGGGTCTTGTCGTTCATTGCTCCTCCTCGACGAACGAGTACGGAGGCCACGGCCCGGTGCAGCTGAGCGACAGTTCGTGGTGGCGCCGCGCGAGCTCGCTCACCTGGCCGGCAAACCGTTCCACCTCGGGCTCCCGCACCAGGTAGCTGGCCGTCAAGGTGCCGGTGACGGACGATATGCCGGCCGTGTGGGCGCGAACCGCGTGCTCGGCCAGCGGCACAAGCGTTCGCTCGGCGACCGTCTGGCGGAGCCGGTGACGCGCGAGCTTCGCCTCGAGGTACGCCTGACCGCTCGGCGAGGCCGGCGCGGACTCCTCCGGGAAGGAAACGCGCACCGCCAGCTCGACGCATCCCCGCACGTTCTCAAGGACTCGACGCAGCCGCGGGCGCTCGTCCACGAGCCGTGCCTTGAGCGCGGACTCGTCCGCGAACGCGGTGCCGAAGCGGGCCGGCAACACCGGCCCCAGCCGCATGGCCGCCTCGACGACCTGGTCGTGGCGCCACAGGGCGTCCGGCACGGGGTCGAAGCCCTTCCGGTCGTGCTCGGAGTAGAGCGCTCCGAGTTCCTCGACGCCCAGCGATTGCAGCGGCCGGTCCTCGAGGCCCGGCGCGTCGGGCACCACAGAGGTGGGCTCGGTCACCGCGTACAGGTAGATCACGGCAGATGCACCCCCTGGCGCTCCGCCGTATCCACGGAGGAGATCAGAGCCCGGAGGCCGACGTACACGAGGTCGATGTCGGCCACGGCCAGGGTGATGTCGCCGGCCAGGACGACCCCACCACCGAGCAGACGGTCGAGGAGGTCGATGAGCGCGATGTCCTGCGCGGGGGCGATGGCTCCGGCCTCGGACCCCGCGCTCTGCGGGAGGGATGGGGCCAGCTCGGTCATGTGAGCATCCCCGCGGTGCCGAAGACGAAGTTGTAGGCGGGCCAGGGGCCGGTCAGCTCGATCGCGAATCCGAGCGCCGACCACTCCTCCTGGAGGCTCGTGACGGCGGCGTGCACCTCCGGCGCGCGATCGCGCTCGATCAGGTAGGCGCCGTTGAGGAGCATGGTCAGCTCGCGGCCGTGAACCTCTGGGCGCTGGGGCGGGTTCGTGGTCGCTGCCCGGGCCAACGCCGCCACCTGCTGGTGAACGACCTGTGCGCACCGCGCCCGCACCTCACCTGCCCGGTCCGCCAGCGCGCGCTCGTTCTGGCGCCGAAGCAGGTACGCGGCGCCAGGTGGGCCTGCCGGTTCGACGGCGGCCGCGTCCTGGCGCACGCCCGCGCTCGGATCGGCGAATACTTTGACGCCCCACTCGACACAGCCCGCGACCTGGATCAACGCCTCCCGGAGGCCGGCCCGGTTTTCCTCAAGCAGCTGGTGCACGCCGTCGAGGCTTCGATAGAGCGTGCACAGGCGCAGTGGCACAACCGTCGCGTCTCGCAGCGCCGTGTCCAGGACCTGTTCGTGCCGGCGAGCAATGCGCTCGACCCAGCTCAGGTCCTCGAGGTGGGCCCGCAGACGTTCGTCGTCATAGTCGGCGAGCGGGACCCGGCTCACGAGCGCCGCGAGCTCACCGTCGCATATCGCCTCGACCTCGGTTCCGGGTTCGACGCCCTCCTGGCCTGCCGCCGCATCCATGGCGTCCTCCGCCCAGGTGACGCAGTAGGCCCACCATGCGTCGCCCACGCCAGCGTCGTGGCCGGCGGCTGATTCGACCGCGGCCTCCGGCACCGGCGCAGCGTCGGTTCCCCGAGAGCCGTCGCGGTTCCCGCTCCGTGATTCGAGCTCGGCCGCCGCGGCCAGCAGATCTTCGAGGAGGGCCTCCTCGATCAGCCGCTCGGCGCGTCTCCTCGCCCGCTCCCGGGCTCGCTCGAGCACGCCCGGTGCGTCGGCGGCGGCGAGCTCACGGAGTGCGGCGTGCAGGTCTCGGCTGGCGAAGTTCGGGGAGGGCACAGGCGCGCCTCTATTGCTTGCGCTGACCCGAGGAGCGTGAGCCTGACTGCTCGGCCTCGGGCGACGGCAACCCGGCGGCCTGCTCGAGCCGCTCGAGCCGCTCACGCAGCGCCTGGTTCTCCTGCTCGAGGGCCCGGGCATCGGAGCTCAGCGACGCGTCGCTCTCCCACCAGTTGATCCCCATCTCGCGCGCCCGATCGACGGAGGCCACGAGCAGCCTGAGCTTGATCGTGAGCAGCTCGATGTCGAGCAGGTTGATCTGGATGTCGCCGGCGATCACGATGCCCTTGTCGAGGACGCGTTCGAGAATGTCGGCGAGGTTGGCCGGGCCTGCCGTCGACGGCGGCGGTACCGGGCTGCCCAACGACCCCTGCGAGAAGGTCAACTCACGGCTGCTCACCCGTCCTCACCTCCGGTCTGGCCCCGCTGGTAGCGGCGCACGCGCTCGTAGCCCAGGAGCTCGCCGTCGTCGTCGAGGGTGACGACATAACAACCGAGCAGATCGGTCGAGTTCGGCACCCGGCTGAGCTCGACCACCTCGACCGTCACCTTCCAGCCATCGTCGTCCTTCCTCAGCCCGAGCACGCTCTCCGGAACCCGTCCGGTCAATTCGGCCACATGTTTGCGTGCCGATTGCGCCAGCTCGGCGGGCTTGACTCGGCCGTTGCGGTCGCTGGCACGGTTCGGGCTGCGTTTTCCCTGGGGCATCAGGCATACCTCCCGGTCCGTAGCTCCCGGCCTATCTGGAGTCTTTCGAGAAGCTCGTCCACGCCGGCGTGGAATCGATCCTCGCTGATCTCGCCCCGGTCGTGCGCCGCCTCAAGCGCGGCGAGCTCGCTCATGATCCGGTTCTCGTCGTAGAGCTCGCGGTCTGCCTCCTCGGCAACCTTCTCAGCCACCCAGGCCACGCCGCGAACAGGTGCGAGGGGCAACGTCAGTAGCCCGGTGATCAAGCCCATCCCGCCTCCACTCGCGCGCGGGCGACCGGTTGCCAATCGCGGTCGGCGAATGAGTAGGCCGGCAGCGGGCCGATGAGCTTGAACTCGATCTCAGCCCCATGCTTGCGCGCCAGGTCCTCGACCGCTTCGTCGAACTCCCCGAGCCCGCCAAGGTCAACCAGGAATGCAGCGTTCAGGACCCCACGCTCGCCCTGCGGCGAAGACGCAACGTGGGCGATGGAGAGTGGGAGCAGCGGACGCATCAGCGCGTCCTGGTCGACAGCCCGACGCGACTGGACGGCCGCGGCGATCGCCTCGCCGATCCGAATCCGCTCGAAATGCGTGGCCGCTGCCGGCAAGCTCTGCGTACGGCTCACGAGCCGGGTCAGCCCTGGATCCTCGGACAGGATCGAGCGCAGCAACGACTCCTCCGCATATGTGGCCTTGACCTGCATCTCTCCCCTACCGTCGAGTGCATCGAGCCGTTGGCCCAGCCGCTCCGCATCGGGCGAGATAATTTCCCGCACCGCCGTCTCCGCATCCGTGACCACGGTGCCAAAACGAAACGGGAGCACAGGTCCGTGCTCGAAGGCGGCCTGCAATACGTCTGAATGGGCGAGGACGTTCTCACGTCGAAGCCGGGGCTCGGCTTCAGGAGTCGGGCTGACCAGCGCACAGATCCCGCTTGCCTCGACCGCATCGAGGGGTCGCGACTGGGCCTCGTGGACCGCCGCGACCGCCCGCCGCGCGTCGCCAGCGCGCATGATTCCGTACACGTAGAGGGCCATTGAGCGGCCTTCTAACGGCTGCGTGAGCTGCTGCGCGAACGCGAGCCGGAGCCTGAGCCAGAGCTGCTGCCAGAGCTGCCCGAGCTACGCGAACGTGACGAGGAGCCACTCGAGCTCTTCCGACGCGAGCTGCTGCGCGAGGAACCGCTGTCACCCTCGTCGTCGTCATCGCCGCTGCCGAACAAGGCCTCTTTAGCACCCTCGAGCATGCCCTTGGTCTTCCCGCCGGCGCCGCTCTCGGTCATGTCGCTCACCATCTCGGGCAGCGTCTCCTGCTTGCCCACCTGGGTGAGGTCGAGCCGGTTCACAGCCTCTGCGAAGCGCAGGTATGTGTCGACGCTGGCGATCACGATCCGGGCGTCGACGGTGAGCAGCTCGATGCCGACCAGTGCAACGCGCAGGAAGACGTCGATCACGATCCCCTTGTCGAGGATCACGTCGAGCACTTCGGCCAGGCCGCTTGGACCAGGATGCCGCTGTAACTGACTCATCGACTGGGGCTGCATGGGGGCTACTGCCATTTACTCCTCCTCGTCGTTGTCGCTTTGCGCCTCATCGCCCGCATCAGGAACGAGCGAGGGGTAGTCGTCGGGGCTGATCCGCTCCAGTTCGGCCTTGAAACGCCGGAGGTCGGTTTCGGCACGACGATCTGCGATGTGCGTCAGCAGCTCGAAGGCTTCGGCCGGACCCTGTGCAATCACATCAAGCTCGACCTCGAGCCGCGTCAGTCGAGACGCAAGTCGGTGGAAGGTGACAAGCCCGAGGCAGTCCGAACCGGCGAGCGAGCGCCAGGCAAAGCTCTCGCCGTCACGCTCCTCCCTGACCTCCGCCCGCCAGGGCTCTCGGGCGCCGGGAATCCGGCCCAGGAGCCGATCCCCGCGGCGACGGATATCGCGCACGGTATGCACGCCCTCGGGTAGGAACTCGAGGGTCATCCACTGCTCGTAAGCCAGTTCGAGCGGGACCGCGATGTCGAGCGAAATTTGAATCGGCACCGAGCGCAGGCGGCGGACGAGCGGAGCGCCGTCGTGGTCGCCGTTGCCCACGTGTTCGCTCAGCGTCGCCAGCGCCTCGCCGGGCGCGGGGAGATTCTTGGTCAGCGTCGCCAGCGCCTCGCCGGGCGCGGGCAGGCTTTTCGCGATTTTCCGCCGGACGAGCCTCGAAGTGAGCTTCAACACCTCGCGGCCCGGGCTTACGCCGAGTTTCTCGGGCTTTCTCGTGGTGATCGCCACGGTCAGCTGCTCCACATAGGTGCTCTGAATTGGCCGGTTTACGAATGGCTACCCACGCGCCCGCTGCGGTACACCGCTGAATGCTTCGTGGCGTTTCCCACCCCGGTCCCCGGGTAGCCCTTCGGAAACCGGCCAACGAGGGAAGAGAGGTTCCGGGATGGCGAACGACATCCAGGACAGAATCGGACAGATTTTTGGAAGCGACAGCGCGCGCGCCCTGGCGGGCACCGCGGTAACGGAAGCGCTCAAGGCGCTGGGCGGACAGCGCTCGTCCAACGGATCTGAGGACCAGGGATCGCGTTCAGGCGGTGGGCTCAAAGGCATGCGCGGGCTCGCCGCCGGAGCCGGCGCAGCCGCGGTTGCGCCGATGGCCGCGAAGGGCATCGGCAAGCTGATCAAGGGCAACGGCGCGGGCGCGCTCACCGACGGCCCGAAGAAGCTCGCTGAACAAGCAACCTCGAAGCTCGGCGACACCGTCGAGGGCAAGCTGAAGGAAAAGGTTGAAGACGCCGGCGGCCCGGCCGGGATCCTCAAGGACACCGTCAAGGGCGCGCTGCCGTTCGGCGGAGGCGGAGGCGGAGGCGGCAAGCAGGACGCGGAGGGCGTGGGCAAGGGACGCCGCATGCCAATCCAGCAGAGCATGGACATCGGCCTCCCGGTCGAGACTGTCTACAACCAGTGGACACAGTTCGAGGACTGGCCGAAGTTCATGCATCGGGTGACGCGCGCCTCGCAGGAGGATCCGTGCAAGGTGAACTTCGCGGTCAAGATCTGGGGCAAGACGAAGGAGTTCACGGCCGATATCGAAACTCAGCGGCCGAACGACCGGATCAAGTGGAAGACCACACAGGGGATGAACCACAGCGGCGTGGTCGTGTTCCGTGAGCTTGGCCCCAACCTGACGCGCGTCATCCTTAGCTTCGACCTCGCGCCGGGAGGACTGCTCGAGAAGTACGCGCGCGGGGCGCGCTACGTGAAGCGCGCCGCCCGAGCCGATATGCACCGCTTCGCGGCGTTCATCGAGATGCTCGAGAACGAGACCGGCGCGTGGCGCGGAGTCATCGAGGACGGCGAGCTCGTCGAGGATCACGACCCCAGCTACGACGAGGAGCGCGAGTACGGCGATCCCGAGGAGCTCGTCCACGGCCGCGGATCCGAAGAGGACGAGGACGACGACGACGAGGACTCCGACGACGACGACTCGGAGGATGAGGCGAGCGAACGCAACGGCGGCGAGCCTCGCGCCCGCGAGGCCCGGAGCAGTGGCTCGCGGAAGAGCGGGCGGGCCCGACAGAGCGCCGGCTCCTCACGCGCGCAGTCACGCAGCGGGTCGGCTTCACGAAGCACCGGCTCCCGCAGCTCCAGCGGGAACGGCCGCTCCAGCCGCTCGACCAGCGGACGGAGCTCGAGCGGATCCGGCAGCCGCGGGCGCAGCTCGACTGCCAGCAGCGGCCGAAGCTCCAAGAAGTCAACCAGTGGACGCAGCTCGTCGAGCGGCGCCAGCAAGTCGTCCGGGCGTTCCAACGGCGGCAGCCGGTCCAGCGCCAGCGGCTCGAGTCGCAGCTCGAGCGGCGGTCGGACCTCAGGGCGCACCCGGTCGGGCCGAGGTTCACAGAGCTCGCGCAGCTCGTCGTCCGCGCACCAGGGGCGGCAGCGCAGCCGGTCCTCGCGACGCAGCTAGGAGGCCCGCGATGGCAATCGATCTCAACCGTGTCATCCAGGCGGCCGCGGAGGCGATGCTCGACGGCGGCGGCTCCGGCTCCAAAGGAAACAAGGAGGCCCAGAAGGGCAAGAAGAACGGCTTCTCGATGCCTCGGGCGTTTCTGATCGGGGCCGGCGCCGTGACCGCGGGTCGCCTCGTGGCCGGCTCCCGGGGCCGTGATCTGCTCGAGAACCTCCAGCAGCGCTTGGTCGAGTACGAACACGAGCATTTCGAAAGCGAAGACGGCGAGGAGCCGTACGCCGACGACGAGCCCGACGCTGAGGCCGAGGAGGAGCCGGAAGCCGAAGAGGACGAGGACTTCGACGAAGACGAAGCCGGAGAACCCGAAGCCGAAGACGACGAGGACTTCGACGAAGACGAAGCCGAAGAACCCGAAGCCGAGGACGACGAGCCTGAACGGCCGCGGCGGCGACGCGTGCGGTCAGGCTCGGGTGCGGCCGCTCGCCGGAATCGCGGTTAGCGGCTGACCCGTTCCCGCCCGGCTCCTGTTGATCCACGGGAGCCGCGCGGGCGCCGGGGCTTCGGCTGGCAGCGCTCGCAGACGTAGGTTCCGCGCCCTCCGACGACGATCTTGCGGATCGTGTGCCCACAGCGCGGACACGCCAGACCCTCGCGCCGGTGGACGAGGAAGCGGTCCTGAAAGCTTCCCCGGGCTCCGTCGAGATGCCGAAAGTCGTCGATCGTCGCGCCCTTGGCCTCGATGCCCGCGGCCAGCGCATCCTCGATCGCGTCGTGGAGCGCATTCCATTGCGCGCCAGTCAATCGCCCGGCCGCCCGCAGGGGGTGGATTCGCGCCCGAAACAGCGCCTCGTCGGCGTAGATGTTGCCGACACCGGCGATGCGCCGCTGGTCGAGGATGAAGGCCTTGACCGGGGCCGTCCGGCCCGCGGCCAACCGACGCAGGTGCGCGCCCGTGAACTCAGGCATGAACGGCTCGATCCCGAGGCGCGCGGCCAGGTAGGAGTCCCGGGCATCGGCGCCTGAGACGAGGTGGCCCGTGCCGAACCGGCGCGGGTCGACGTACAGAAGCCGGTGGCCGTCGCCCAGCGTGAGGCGGACGCGAACGTGCGACGGCTCCGCAGAGGGATCGAACAGCAGCGCTCCGGTCATCCGCAGGTGGAGGAGGAGGTAGCGCTCCTCCGAGAGCGTCCACACCAGGTACTTGCCGTGACGGGTGACTCGCTCGACCGTGGATCCCCGCAGCTCCGCCTCCACCGAGGTGGGATCCAGCGGCCGCGTCCACCGCGGATCGAGGATCTCGGCCTGCTCGACACGGCGCCCCTCGAGGTGGGGCGCCAGCTGGCGGCAGATCGTCTCGACCTCGGGAAGTTCGGGCATGGCCAGTTCGAGCCTAGCCCTACTCCTCGCCGTCCCAGTAGTCGAGCCGCTCGAGGCGGGCGATCACCCCCAGGCCGCGAAAGCTCACCTTGTTCGAGCGGGGGTAAAAGCAGAGATCCCCGGGCTCCCGCGGACCGTAGGCGAGAAATGTAAGACCCTGCGCACCGGCGCGGAAGGCGTGCGCGACGCCGGTCCCCGGTGGCCGCGCGACGACGGTTCCGGCGCGCACCGGCGTCTCCTCCTCGCCGATCGCCACAGCCCCGGTGCCCGCCAGGACTACGAACAGCTCCTCCTCTGAGGAGTGGCAGTGCAGGGGTGTCCCCCACCGTTCAGGTTCCACCTCGCAGTACTTCAAGCCGGTGGTGACGGAGCCGGCGGCGCGGGCGAGGTTGCGCCGGGTGGCGGCGACGCGCCCGCGACCGAACGGCTCGGCATCCACGTCGGCCACGGCGACGATCGTCGATGGCCGTGACCCTGGCTCGGTGAGCTCCGGCGGCCCGAGCTCAGCTTCACGCACGAACTGGAACGGCGCTCCGTCGATCGCTCCCGGCGCGCTCTCGACCGCCCGCCGGCCGACGAGCGACATCCCGAGGCGCGGGAAGCCGACGCTCTCATCGCTGTGGCGCGGCCCGAAGCCGAGCACATCGAGCTCCTCGAGCCCGTGCAGCGTGTGGGCTCCGCGGCCCGCCGGATAGACGATGCAGTCACCGGCGCCGACCTCCGCCACGCGCCCGGCATGCCATGACAGGCCGCGGCCGCCCAGGACGTAGAAGATCTCCTCCTCACGTCCGTGCTCGTGCGCCGGGGTCGACCAGCCTCCATCGGGCACCTGAATTCTGCGCACGCCGACTGAGCGGGATCCCGCCGCCTCACCGAGAAACGTCCACCGGCCGCGAATGTGGCCGATCTCCCACTCCCGGCTGGCCGCGTCCTCGAAATGCGCGATCCCCATGCCCGGATCGTAGGGACGGCGCGGACAGCCTGCTCTCTAGATCCCGTGGGCGGGGCTCGGTGGCTTCAGCGGATCTCGCTTGAGCTGAGCGCGAGGGTGGGCTTCGAAGTACACGTCGCGCAGTCGGTCGGGCGAGAGATGCGTGTAGATCTGCGTGGTCGCGATGTCGGCGTGTCCGAGCATCTCCTGGAGTGAACGCAGGTCACAGCCGCCGGCCAGCAGGTGGGTCGCGAAGCTGTGACGCAGCGTGTGCGGGCTCATCTTGTGCGCTAGCCCGGCGCTGGCGGCGTGTCGCTGGACGATCTTGTAGAGCCCCTGGCGCGACAGTGGATTGCCTCGGAGGTTCACGAACACCCGCGGCTCGGGCTGGAGCGCGACCAGACGCAGCCGGCCGCGGTCGAGGTAGGCCTGAAGGCTGTCGAGCGCCTTGCTGCCAATGGGCACGATCCGCTCCTTCGACCCCTTGCCTCGGGCGCGGAGGATGCCGACGCCGAGGTCGAGATCGCGCAGCTCGAGTCCGATGACCTCGGACGCGCGGAGTCCGCAGGCGTACATCGTCTCGAGCAAGGCCCGGTCGCGCAACGCGGTGGGCGAGGTGCCCTTCGGCTGCGCGAGCAGCGCCGCCACCTCGTCCCGGCTGAGGACGGCGGGAAGCCGCGCACGCGAGCGTGGGCCGCGGAGCTCGGCCGCGGGATCGTCCCCGATCAGTCTCTCTACCCGCAGATAGCGATAGAACGAGCGCAGACAGGCCACCTTGCGCTGCAGGGTGGCCGGGGCAACGGACGCCCCCGATCGTCCCGAGCTCGCCAGTTCGGAGACGAACGCGGCCAGCTCGGCGGACGAGATCCTCAGTGGGTCGATCCCTCTGCGATCGAGAAACTGACCGAACTGCTGCAGATCGGAGCGGTAGGCCTCGAGCGTGTTTCGCGACAACCCTCGTTCGAGCTCCAGATAACCCAGGAAATCCAGCAGCAGGTCCTGAAGCCGAGGGCGCGGTTCAGCCGCGGTCGCCATGACCGCGGTGTTCGACCCGCGCGCGCCTAGTCCTGCGGCGCGCGCATCTCAGCCTGGCGCTGTCCGCGCAACCAGAGCAGGCCGATCAGCGTCTTTGAGTCATCGCAGCCGGCGATCGCGTCGTCGAGGCGGTCAAGTGGCCACGGCACCACCTCGATCCGTTCGTCCTCGTCCACTTCGGCGGGGCCGCTGTCGGACAGCTCGGTGGCCAGGTACAGCCAGACGCGCTCGTTGCTGAACCCCGGGCTCGTGTAGAACGAGAACAGCTCCTCCCAGTTCGCCGCCTGCTTGCCGATCTCCTCACTGAGCTCACGCTGGCCGGTCTGGAGCGGCGACTCGCCCTCGACGTCGAGCTTGCCGGCCGGGATCTCCAGCGAGTCGGCGGCGCCAACCACCTCACGGGGCTGACGCGTCAGCCAGAGATGCGCATCATCGACGGCCAGGACGCCGACAGCTCCGGCATGCCAAACCTTGTCGCGGAACACCTCGGCGCCGTCGTCATAGCGAAAGTGCTCCACCCCGGCGCGCAGGAACTTCCCCTTCCACTCGACGTCGGCGCCCACTGAGGTGAAGCGCGTCATGACGGGAGCTCCGCGAGCACACCCGGTGCCTCCTCGAAGAGCGCGATCGCCACCTCGAGCATCCCCTCGAGCGCATCGACGCTCACCCGCTCGCCGGGCTCGTGGTTGCGCTCGGTCCCGTTGGCGAGATTCGTGCATGGGAAGCCCGCGCTCTGCAGCGCGTTGGCGTCAGATCCGCCGCCCGTGACGATGTGCGTGGGTCGATAGCCGCAGGCCTCGAGCGCACGCTCAGCCAGCGCGACCTGGGGTTCCTTGGCCCGGCTGCGATAGCCGTCGAACATCTTCTCGAGCGTGATGTCGAGGTCACACTCGGCGGCGTCGGCCGCCTCCTGGAGCTGATCGACCATCGTTGTGGCCACGCTCTCGGCCCGCGCGGAATCGAGGCTCCGCGCCTCGCATTCCAGACGGCAGTACTCGGGCACGACGTTGGCGTTCGTCCCCCCGGCGATCGTGCCGACGTTCGCCGTCGTCTCCTCGTCCAGCCGCCCCAGGGTCATCGCCGCCACCCCGCGCGCCGCGACGGCGATCGCGCTACGGCCAGCTTCCGGACGAATTCCGGCGTGGGCGGCGCGCCCGTGAACCTCGGCCACCACGCGGTAGTAGGTCGGCGAGGCGAGAACGACCTCGCCGATCGGGGAGGCATGATCGAAGACGTAGCCGAAGCGGCTGTCCAGGAGGGTCCGATCGAATGCCTTGGCCCCCTGGAGCGCGACCTCCTCGCAGATCGTGAACAGGAGCTCCAGGCCCACCTCCGGCGGCTGCGGAGCGGCGGACAGGCGGCGGGCCAGCTCGAGCATGACCGCGACCGCAGCCTTGTTGTCGGCGCCGAGAATGCCCTCGTTCGCGTTCTCCCACCCTCCGTCCACGATCACCGGCTCCACCGCGGCGGCCAGGGGAACCGTGTCCAAGTGGGCGCAGAGCAGGATGCTCTCGTCTCGCTGGCCGGGGAGCCGGGCGAGCAGGTTTCCGGCGTCGGATCCCACTCGCGTCCCGGCGTCGTCTTCCTCGGCACCGAATCCCATACCGTCGAGCTCCCCGAGCACCCAGTCGGCGCATGACCGCTCCCGGAACGAGGGGCTCTCGATTCGGCACAGCGACTCGAACGTCTCCCCCAGGCGCAGCCGTTCCTGCTCGGTGGCGCGTCTCATGGCGCAGGCCCTGTCGCCCGGGTCACGACCGCGCGGGCGCGACCGTCGCCCCATCGGGCGCCGGCGCATCGCTGCGCGTCAGCGCCGCCCCGACAAAGGCATCGAACAACGGGGCCGGGCGCTCGGGGCGTGACTTGAACTCGGGGTGGTACTGCGAGGCGACGAAGAACGGGTGCTCGTCAGCCGGAAGCTCGATCGCTTCGACCAGGCGATCGTCGGGCGAGGTGCCGGAACACACCAGCCCCGCCGCTTCGAGGCGGCGGCGCAGGTGGTTGTTGACCTCGTAGCGGTGGCGGTGGCGCTCGTACACGACCGCCTCGCCATAGAGCTCGCGCAGGCGGCTGGGCGCGTGGAGCTTGATGGGATCGGCGCCGAGACGCATCGTCCCGCCCATATCCGCGATCTCCTTCTGCTCGGGGAGCAGGTCGATGACGGGAAACGGGGTCTCAGGATCGAACTCGGTTGAGTTGGCTCCCTCCATGCCCGCCACATGGCGAGCGAACTCACAGACCGCCAGCTGCATTCCCAAGCAGATTCCGAGGTAGGGCACCTTGTGCTCACGGGCGATCTGCGCGGCGCGGATCTTGCCCTCGATGCCCCGCCCGCCGAAGCCTCCGGGGATCAGGATCCCCGCCGCCTGCTCGAGGCGTCGTGCCACCGCGGCGTCGCTCAGCGACTCCGAATCCACCCAGTCGATCTCGACCTTGCAGTCGTGGTGCACGCCCGCATGCTTGAGGGCCTCGGCCACGGACAGGTACGCGTCCTCGAGCTGGACGTACTTGCCCACGAGGGCAATCCGCACCGTCCCGGTCGACGCGGTCGCCCGGGCGGTGACGGCTTCCCAATCCTCAAGGCGCGGGGGCGGAGCCTCAAGCCCGAAATGCTCGCCCAGGATGTACTCGTCGACGCCCTCGTCACGGAAGCTCAGCGGCACCTGGTAAATGTCGGGAACGTCGCGCGCCGAGACTACGGCCTCCACCGGAAGGCTGGCAAACAGCGCGATCTTCCGGCGAATATCCGCCGACAGCGCCGACTCAGAACGGCACACGACCATGTCGGGAGCGATACCGATCCGTCGCAGCTCGTTGACCGAGTGCTGGGTCGGCTTGGTCTTCAGCTCACCGGCGTGGGTGATGAAGGGAACCAGCGTGAGGTGGATGAACATGCAGCGCCGGCGGCCCACGTCGACGGGGAACTGGCGGATCGCCTCGAGGAACGGCAGCGACTCGATGTCGCCGACGGTGCCGCCGATCTCGGTAATCACGAAGTCGACGTCGCTGGCCTCGGCCATCAGCTTGATCCGGTGCTTGATCTCATCGGTGATATGGGGGACGACCTGGACCGTCGCCCCCAGATAGTCGCCCCGGCGCTCGCGCCGGATGACCGTGTTGTAGATCCCGCCGGCCGTCACGTTCGAGGCTCGGCTGGTGTTGGCATCGGTGAAGCGCTCGTAATGGCCGAGGTCGAGGTCCGTCTCGGCTCCGTCCTCGGTGACGAAGACCTCACCGTGCTGGTAGGGAGACATCGTCCCGGGGTCGACGTTGATGTACGGATCGAACTTCTGGAGCTGCACATCGAATCCGCGGGCCACGAGGAGCCGGCCGATTGACGCCGCTGCGATGCCCTTGCCCAGAGAGGAGACGACGCCGCCGGTGATGAAGATGAACCGAGTCTCGCCTGCGGGCATCAAGTCAAATCCCTCACTCGAGTTTACCGTTGGCGATGACGGTAGCGCCGGGACCGGACAAGTGCCGACGCTGCTCGCCTCGGGTCAGGCGGCCTGGCGCAGCAGTTGGCGTGCGTGCTGGCTCGCCGCGCGGTCGCCCTCGTTCGCGCCCAGCATGCGGACCAGCTCCTCCACCACCGCCCCCCCTTCGAGCCGTGAGACGGTCGTGCGGGCCGGAGGCCCTGGGTCCTTGGCGATCATGAAGTGGCTGGTGGCGAGCGCGGCGACCTGCGGGAGGTGGGTGATGCAGAGGATATGACGCCCTG
>DATGFT010000104.1:0-1905 GCA_035308915.1 Solirubrobacteraceae bacterium | reverse complement strand
GTCGATCTGAAGCGACGCGGGGCGCCGTTCATCGCTCTGATGCTCGCGGGGTTCGTCGTCGTTCCGCTTCCGCCCCGCGACGAGCGGCCGGCCTCACTTCTAGCCGCCGGGGTGCTGCTCGCCGCCGTGGTGATCGCCGTGGCCGCGGGCCGCTGGGAAAGACTGCCACGGTGGATACAGATCCTTCCACTGCTCGGGTGCCTGGGGGTCGTGGCGCTGCTCCGTGACGCTGAAGGTGGGGCTGTGTCCGCGGAGTCTCCGCTGGCCCTCGTCCCCGTCTTCTGGTGTGCCCTCTACGGGACCCGGCGTCAGTTGGGCGTCCTGATAGTCGGTGTCGCCGCGGTGTTCGTCGTCCCGCGAATCCTGGTTGGCGGGAGCGCGTATCCCGTCAGCGAGTGGGAGCGGGCGCTCATCTGGCCGCTCACCGGGCTGATCATCGGCGTCACCGTGCAGGAGCTGGTGGCTCGAATCAAACGCCAGGCAGAACAGCTCCAGGAGCTGGCCAGCACCGACGCCCTCACGGGCGTAGCGAACCGCAGAACCTGGGACAGCACGCTGGCGCGCGAGGTAGACCGCGCGAAGCGGAGCAACGAGCCGCTCGTGGTCGGCCTGCTGGACCTGAACGACTTCAAGCGGTTCAACGACCTGCACGGACACCCTGCAGCCGACCGCTTTCTCAAAGAAATGACATCCGCGTGGGGGTCGGCGCTCCGCTCCACCGACCTATTGGCAAGACTGGGCGGAGACGAGTTCGGACTGCTCCTTCCAGGGCTGACAGCCATCGAGGCGGAGGCGGTCCTGAGGCGGCTGGAGGAGCTCATGCCGGCGGAACAGAGTTTCGCTTTCGGGCTCGTTCAGACAGATGGCACCGAGCCGGTTGAGGCACTGCTGACCAGAGCTGATGAGTCGCTCTATCGGTCAAAGGCCGAGCGCACCAGCGTCATCCAGCCGTAACCAAGCGCACTCCAGACGCCGACCGCACTCCTCTCAGGCGAGTGTCAGCAGTCGGACCTCGGACCCCCCACGGGGCTCCGCAGTCGGGTACGCTTTCAGCGCCCCCAAAAGGACGGCAGGGACTGCCGGGCCTTTGAGTGCGTCGCCCGCCAGCTTGTGCCCCCTCGCTGGCGGGCGTCGCGCCTATTCTTGGGGGTTGGGCGGGTCGGACAGCGGGTTGTGCTCCTCGCCCAGGCGCGGGCCGGATCGCTCGAACTCGAACCACACATGGGTGGTCCCTTCGTGGATGCCCCACCGGCTCGCCTCGGCGTCGACGATCGCGAGCCCGTGACCGCCCACCTCCTGGAAGTCGTCCTTGCGCATTGAGCGCTCGAATCCCTGCCCCTCGTCGACCACCTCGATGAGCACGCGCTCGTCCTCGAACCGGGCACGGAGCGTGATCCCGCCGATGCCGTGCACGACGGCGTTTGTGACCAGCTCGCTGGTCATCAGCTTCACGCTGGCAAGCTCCTCTGCGTCGAGCAGGGGGCCGAACCATCGCTCGACCGCCCGGCGCGCGAGTCCCGGCGCGGTGGCGTCGCGCGGGAGATCTGCGTGATGCTCAGGGGCGCTCAAGCTCAACCGACATCGAAAACCGGCAACAAGTCCCTCGGCCTCCCGTCGACCGGGCGCCACCCGCTCGGCAAGGGTAGCGGCGACGGGGAGGGCCCGCGCCACGCCTGGCCCGACTACCCGGTCGCCGTCGGTGCGACCGGCGGAGCGGGGCTGGGAGTCCCCTCCGCAACCCCGCTAGACGTCCCAATGGGTGCTGGCGACGAAGAGACGGTCGTCACGGGCTGACTCGTATCGGTTGTCGCGCTGGTGCTGGGAGGCGGCTGGACCGGCGTGGTCGTGGTCGATGCCGGGGGCGTCGTCGATGGCGTTGGTGTGGTTGCCGTGGTGGTCGTCGGG
>DATGFT010000103.1:0-19218 GCA_035308915.1 Solirubrobacteraceae bacterium | reverse complement strand
TGGCGCGGCGCGCCGGGCTGGGGCTCGCGCGGGCCGGATCCACGGCCAATCACGGCAGCGGCGAGATCTTCCTTGCCCTCGCCACGGGCCTGCGGGCGGCGCGACTCGACGGCCGTGGTCAGCGGCCGAGCCGGCTCATGGAGCGGCCGTCGCCGGTGACCGGGAGCGCCCTCGACCCCTTCTTTGCCGCCGTCGTCGAGGCGACCGAGGAGGCTGTCATCAACAGCTTGCTGGCTGCCGGCACGGTGACCGGTCGGGACGGGAATACTTCCCGCGGGTTGCCGCTCGAGCCGGTGCGGGAGCTGCTGGCAAAGCGAACACAGGAGAGCCACGGCGTTGCCCATTGAAACCGATCTCGGGCCGCGGCCGCCGGCGGCTCCGCGCGAGCCGGCGGCGCGTGAGCTGCACGGCGAGACGGTGCCCGACGACTACGCCTGGATGCGGGATCCCGCTGAGCCACGTTTGCATGAGTACCTGGCCGCCGAACGGGCCTTCTACGAAGCTCGAACCCGGCATCTCGAACGCCTCGCCGAGACGCTGACCGAGGAGGCGCTCGGCCGGACTCCGAGCCGGGCTGAGGACTCCGTGAGCTGGCCCCGGGGAGGCTTTCTCTACCGCACGAGGATTCCCCAGGGTGCCGAGAACGAGCAGTTCCTGCGCGTCCGCGACGGGAGCTCCTCGGAGGAGGAGGTGCTGCTGGACGAGAACGTGCTCGCCGAGGCGACCGGTTACATCGAGCTCGGCGTGCGTGAGCCGAGCCACGACGGGCGCCTGCTCGCCTGGTCCTCGGACACGAGCGGCGCCGAGATCTACGAGCTCCGGATCCGGGATCTGGCCACGGGCGAGGATCTTCCGGACCTGATCCCACGTACGTACACGGGGGTCGCGTGGTCCTCCGACGGCCGGCACCTGTTCTACCTGGTTCCCGACCAGGTCCACCGGCCCCACCAGGTCTGGCGCCACGAGGTGGGGACGCCCGCCGGCCAGGACACCCTCGTCTACGACGAGGAGGACCAGCAGTTCGAGCTGACCCTCACGGGCTCACGGAGCGGGCAGCTCGGGATCATCACCGCCGCCTCGCGCGACACGACCGAGGTGTGGATCCTCGATCTCGACCGTCCGCTGGGTGAGGCCACCGTGATCGAGCCACGCCGAAGGGGAATCGAGTACCGCGTCGACCACGCGCGCGACGGCGATCTCTACATCGTGACCAACGACGGCCAGCGGGAGTTCACGCTGATGCGGGCGCCCCGCGGCCGGCCCGGGCGGCCCGAGTGGAAACCCGTCAGCTGCCCTGAGGTCGCCCCATATCGCGACGACACGCGGCTTACGCAGTGCGACGTGCTGGCCGACCATCTCGTGCTCACGGTCCGCCGCCAGGGCAGGCCGCTGCTGATCGTCACCGATCACGATGGGGAGAACGCGCGGGAGGTCGGCCCGAGCCTCCCCGCCGGCGCGATCGCTCTAGCCCACGCCGAGGACTACGCCATCGGCTCGGTGATCATCGCCGAGGAGTCGCTGATCGAGCCCACACTCTGGTCCACGCTGGATCTGAGGACGGGCGCGCGGCGGGCGGCCAAGCGCATGGATGTCCCGAACTACGACGCCTCGCGCTATGCGACCGAGGCGCTCACCGCTCAGGCGGCGGACGGCACGCCGATCACGGTCACGCTGGCCCGCTTGGCCGGTACGCCGCTCGACGGCAGTGCGCCCTGCCTCCTTTACGGATACGGCGCCTATGAGGCGACGCTCGATCCATGGTTTGACCGCAGCCGCCCCTCGCTGCTTGACCGCGGGGTCGTCTACGCCGTCGCGCACATCCGCGGCGGTGGGGAGGGGGGACGGGCCTGGTGGGAGCAGGGACGCCTCGCTGCCAAGTCGACGACCTTCAGCGACTACCTCGCGGTGGCCGACTGGCTGGCCGGAGAGGACGGGCAGGCCCTGGTCGATGGCGGGCGCATCGTCACGCGCGGGGCGTCGGCGGGCGGGCTGCTCCAGGGCGCGGTGTTCTCGATGCGCCCCGAGCGGTGGCGCGCGGTCGTGGCCGAGGTTCCGTTCGTCGACGTGGTGAACACGATGCTCGACGCCTCGATCCCGCTCACCGCCAACGAATGGGATGAGTGGGGAGATCCCCGGCGATCCGAGGATTACGTCTGGATGAAGGCCTATTCCCCCTACGAGAATGTGCCGTCGGGCCGGCGCCCGCCCCTGCTCGTCACCGGAGCCGTGCACGACCCCCGGGTGGGAATCCACGAGCCGGCCAAGTGGGTGGCAAAGCTCCGGGCCACGGATCACGGCGCTGGGAGCCTTCTCTTCCGGGCCGAGCTTGGCGTGGGATCGCACGGCGGACCATCAGGCCGCCGGGCCAGGCTCCGCTACGAGGGCGAGATCGAGGCCTTTGTGCTCGAGGCAATGGGGATCACGGCGTAAGCGCCGCGGCGCCGGGGGCGGGAGCTTCCTCAGGCTCCCGGAGCGGGAAATGACAGGCCGCCTGATGGTTCGGACCGAACCGGCGAAGCTGCGGCTCCTGCTCGGCGCACAGCGCCTGGGCGCGGGGACAGCGGGTGCGAAAGCGGCATCCTGAGGGAGGATCGATCGGGCTCGGGAGCTCGCCGCGGATGCCCACCTCATCCTTCGCGCGCTCGACGGCGGGGTCGGGAACCGGGATCGTCTTGATCAGGGCCTCGGTGTAGGGATGCGCCGGGCGCCGGTAGATGTCGTCTCCGGTCCCCAGCTCGACCACCTTGCCCAGGTACATGACGGCGATCCGGTCGGCCAGATACTTCACCACCGCGAGGTCGTGCGAGATCACGACCGAAGCCCGCTGCTGCTCCGCCTGCAGGCGCTTCATGAGGTTGAGGACCTGCGATCGGATCGAGACGTCGAGCGCGCTCACCGGTTCGTCAGCCACGATCACCTTCGGCTCCAGCATGAGCACTCGCGCCAGGGCGATCCGCTGTCGTTGTCCGCCGGAGAACTCGTGCGGGTAGCGGTCGAGCGCGTTCATCGGCAGCCCCACCTCCTCGAGCAGGCGCCGGATCTTCTCGTTCTGATCTCTGCGGGTGCCGACGTTCTGGACGGTGAGCGGCTCGCGCAGGATGGCCTGCACCCGCATGCGCGGGTCCAGCGACGCGTATGGATCCTGGAACATCATCTGGAGGTCGCGCCGCGCCGTGCGCAGAGCCCGGCCGCCCAGGCCGAAGACCTCGCGACCGTCGAGCGTGATCCGCCCCCGGTCGGGCTTCTCGATGCCCACGATCAGCTTCCCGAGAGTGGTCTTGCCGCATCCGGATTCGCCCACCAACCCGAGCGCCTCCCCCGCGGCGACCTTCAGGTCCACCCCGGATACCGCCTTGACCGAGTTGACCCTGCGCTGAAGGATCGCGCCGGCCGTGACCGGGTATTCGCGCACGACGTTCTCGATCTCAAGCAGGTGACCGTTGGTCTGGGCGGTCTCCTCGGGAGCGCGTACGCCGGTGAAGATCTTCGGGGGCGCGGCGGGGCCATCCACTGGATGCCAGCAGGCGAACAGATGCGATGGATTCGGCCCGTCGAGCGGCGGCTCCTGGGCGTGGCACTGCTCGCTGGCGCGCGGGCACCGGGGGGCAAACCGGCACCCGGGTGGCGGATTGGTCAGGTCAGGCGGGAGGCCGGGGATGCTGACCAGCGCCTTGCGGTTGTCCTGGGTGAGCCGGGGGATGGAGCCGAGGAGGGCCTGCGTGTAGGGATGGCGCATGGCCCCGAAAATCTCCGCGGTCGACGCGCTCTCAACGATCCGCCCCGCGTACATGACGCTGATCCGGTCGGCGCGGCCGGCCACGACTCCCATGTCGTGCGTGACCAGGAGGGTGGCCATGCCGAGACGGTCCTCCAGGTCGTCAAGCAGGGCCAGGATCTGCGCCTGGATGGTCACGTCGAGCGCCGTCGTGGGCTCATCCGCTAGCAGCACCTTGGGTTCGCAGGCGAGCGCGATGGCGATCATCACCCGCTGGCGCAGGCCGCCCGAAAGCTGGTGGGGGTAGTCGCCAAGCCGCTCCCGCGGGCGGGGGAGTCCAACCAGTTCAAGGACCTCGACGGCGCGCTCCTGCGCCTCCTTACGTGAGGCGCCGCGGTGCAGGCGGCTCGGCTCGGCGACCTGGTGGCCGATCGTCTTGGTCGGATTCAGCGAGGAGAGCGAATCCTGGAAGATCATCGCGATCTCGTTGCCGCGGATCCCCTGCAGCTCGCGGTCCGGGAGCCCGACCAGCTCGCGCCCATCGAGCTTCACCGAGCCCTCGATGATCTTGCCGCCGGCCGGAAGCAGCCCGAGGATCGAGAGCCCGAGCATCGACTTGCCACAGCCAGACTCGCCGACGAGCCCGAGCGTCTCGCCGACGTCGATCTTCGCGTCGACGTTGCCCACGGCCTGGACGACGGAGCGCGAGAGCTCGATTTGCGTGCTCAGGTTCTCGACTTCAAGCGCCACGGTCATCGGTTCGCGAACCTCGCTAGCGCCGCCTCAGACGGACGTCGAAGGCGTCGCGCAACGCGTCCCCCACCAGGTTGCACGCCATCACCACGGCGACGAGGCAGAACCCGACGGGGTAGACGAGCCACCACTGGCCGTTCGAGATGTAGGTGTCCGCGCTCCCGAGCATGTCGCCCCACGAAGCGGCCGGGTATTGAAGTCCGAAGCCGAGGAAGCCGAGGTAGGCGAGCGCGAGGATCGAGTCGGCGACCAGGAAGGTGACATTGACGATCACGACCGAGAGGGCGTTGGGAATCAGATGGCGGTAGACGATCCGGGTCCGGCTCGCGCCCATAACGCGGGCGGCCCAGACGAAGTCTCGCTCCCGCAGGGTCAGTACCTCTCCCCGCATCAGCCGTGAGGGAATGAGCCAGGAGAAGAAGCCGAGGAGCAGGCTCTCCTCGAGCACGGTGGCGCTGAACTTCGTGGCCAGCACGAGCACGATGAACAGGAACGGGATCGAGTACACGATGTCGACGAAGCGCATCATCACCCCATCCAGAAGCCGCCCGGAAAGGCCGGCGATTGCTCCGTAGAGCGTGCCGATGACGATCGAGATGAAGGCGGCGAAGAACCCGATTTCGAGCGCCGTCTGGCCGCCGAGCATGATCCGCCCAAGCTCGTCGAAACCATGCTCATCGGTGCCCAGGATGCCCGCGTGGGTGCCCAGCGCACTGGCGGCACCGGGAGCCAGGTTGGCATTCAGGGGTTGGGTGAGAGCCTGGTTGGTGTGGTAGAAGAGCGGGCCGATGAAGCAGAAGAGGATGAAGAAGACGATCAGCCCGACTCCGACCACGGCGATCCGGTTACTCGCGAACTCCCGCACCGCGAGCCGCCAGCCGCTGGCCATCACCTGGACCTCGCCGGCGTCGGGGACGGTCGAGATCACGGCGGGATCGCCGAGCGCAGCCTCGGCCTGAATCAGTGGCTTGAGGCGCCGTTCGGTCAAATCCGCACCCTGGGGTCGGCGACGGTCACGGCCACGTCCGCCATCAGGTTGCCGAGCACGGTGAGGATCCCGCCGAGGATCGTGTAGGCGAGCAGGATCGGGTAGTCGCCGTTGCCCAGCGCGGTGAAGAACAACAGTCCGAGCCCCTGGATGTTGAACAGGACCTCGACGAGCAGGTTGCCGGCGAGCAGGTCGGGGATGGACAGGCCGACCAGCGTGATCATCGGCAGGCAGGCGTTGCGCAGCAGATGGCGGTAGAGAACCGCCCGTTGCGACAGCCCCTTGGCCCGGGCCAGCCGGATGTAGTCCTGAGCCAGGTTGTCGAGCGCCGAGGAGCGCATGTAGCGGCTGAACGAGGCGATGTTGACCGCGGTCAGGGTGACGATCGGAAGAAAGAAGTCACGAGGATGCGCGATGGCCTGCGCCGTGGTGGTGATCGAATCCGGCACGAGCGGCGGAAACACGTGCAGGTGCAGCGCGAAGATGTCGATCAGGATGATCCCCAGGAAGAAGGGCGGCATCGCGTAGAGCACGAAGGTCAGTGTCGTGATCGCGTAATCGCCGACGCTGTTGCGGCGGACGGCCTGGGCGATCCCGATCGGGATCGCGATGAGCAGCGAGAGGACGAGCGAGGTGCCGGACAGGTAGATGCTCCGGCCCCCGTTCTGCTTGAACAGCGTCCACACGCTCTGCCCCTGCTTGTAGGAGTAGCCGAAGTTGAGGTGGGCGAGGTTGCCGAGGTAGCTCACGAACTGGGCGACCAGCGGGCGGTCGTAGCCATGCGCCTTGTTCCAGGCCTTGATCTGGGCCGGCTTCGCGCCGCGGCCGAGGACCTCGTGCACCGGGCTACCGGAGATGAGGTGCAGCAGCTCAAAGGTGATCGCCGCGATCCCGATCGTGATCACGATCGCGATCAGGGTCCGCCGGATGATGTATCCGATCACGGCTGTGCGCGAATCCCGCCGCGGGAATTCGCCCCTACTTCTTGTTCACCCACCAGAACTGTGGCCAGAAGGCATACTGCGTCAGAGCGAGGTAAGAAGCGGGCGCACCGCCGACCCGCTTTGAAACCGCCCAGATGTAGTCGTAGTTGGGCAGGAACAGGGCCGGCAGCGCCTGAGCCTCGTACGACGCCTCCTTGGTCACGGCGTTGGGGTCCGAGCCATAAACCGAGGCCTGGATCAGCTGGTCCATTTTCGGATCGACATAGCCGCCGCTGTTGAACGAGCCGGTGCTGTTGAAGATCGAGTTCTGGGTCGGATAGGGGCTGTCGGTGTAGCCGTTGAAGTTCTCGACGCCCCACGTGTTCTTGTACTTCGCCACCGACGGGTCAGGGTCGTTGAAGTTCGACGCGATGTAGTTGAACGTCTGCTGGTGAAGCGCGATGTTGATCCCCGCAGCCTGCTTGGCCTCCGAGGTGATCGCCTCATCGGTCAGGGGCACATATGGGCCCGAGGCCGAGTTCAGCGTGTACCAGCTGAAGCTCAGCGGAGTCCCTTTGGGAATCCCCGCGCCGCACTGGTTCGACCCGGTGCCCGGGCTGGCACACGTGGTCGTCCCGTTGGGCACGACGTGCCAACCGTGGGACTTGAGCAGCGAGATCGCCGCCGCCGGGTCGTAGGGGTAGGACGGGTTGACCGAGTCGGCGGGCACGTATGGCGTCTTGGGGACGGACGGAATCGGTCCGTAGGCGTAGCCCGCGGCGCCGTGGTAGATGCCCGCGATGATCGCCTTCTCATTGACGAGGTGGGCCATCGCCTGCCGGAAGTAGAGCTGCTTGACGATGCTGTCGAAGTGGCCCGTCTTGTCCTCGAAGTTCCAGATGTCGCCGGCCCAGCCAAAGTCAGGCAGGCCGAAGACGCTGTACCCGTTCGCCTTCAGGCTCGACACCGACGCCAACTGCGAGAAGTCGACCGAGCCGATGTCGAGGCTCCCGGTCCGCATCGCGTTGAGCATCGGAGTGATGCCGGTGTACGTGATGCCCTGGATGTTCGCGTAGGGCTTGGGGCTGCCGCCGTAGCTCGGGTTCGGCTTCAGCGTGAACGAGGCATTGACCGGGCTGAACTTGGAGAGCACGTACGGGCCATCGACGATCTTCCACAGCGGATTGGTGCCGAAGTCGCCGACCTGGCCGCCTGCCTTGCCCAGATAGTCATAGATCTTCTTGGCGTTGGCGGGGACCGTCCAGTCGAGGTGCGGCCCGGTCGGGGAGGTCACATTCCAGGCTGTGCTGGGCAGCGCGTACAGGTTGAGCGCGAGTTGGTCGTTGAGAAACCACCCGGGGTTGAAGGCACGCTTCAGGTGCATGACGATCGTGTACTGACCCGACGTGGAGACGCTGGTCAGGCTGTCGGGGAAGTAGCCGGGTGTGTAGGAGGCCCAGTTGGCGGCGCTCTCGTGGACCGCCGCCTTGACGAGGTCAATGTCGAACAGGACATCGTTGGCCACCACCGGCTTGCCGTCACTCCACTTGTAGCCGGAGTTGAGGGTCACCGTGATCGTCTTGTTGCCGTCGCTGAACATGGGCTTCTTGGCCAGGCTCACTTTGTAGTCGACGCCCGGCGTGCTCCCGTAGGCGGAGTTGTTGTAGAGCGGGAGCCACATCGACTGCTCCCAGTTGTAGTTGTAGGTGCTGGCATTTCCCGAGGGAACGATCGGGAAGATGTAGTTCTCCTGGTTGCCGTTCAGCAGCCCGAACGTGATCGTTCCGCCGTGCGTGGGGGTCCCGGCTGGGGGGAGCTTGCCGTAGAGCCCCGGCTGGGTCAGGGAGCCTGTGACCCCGCCGCCGCTTCCACCGCTCGAGCCGCCGCAGGCACCCAGCGCAAGCGCGGCACCGAGCACGAAGACAGCGAGAGCGTGACTACGACGCATAAGAACCCCTCTTCCCCGAAGATTCAAGTCCGGCGAACATAGGGGGGCTGCGGGATCGTGTCAAGAAACCCCAGTTAGGGCACGGTTGTGTGCGCGCGTGGCCGTTATGGGGCTTGTCCCGCGGGCGCCGCGGGGGGTCCGGTTGTACGCGCACCCGTTGGATTTCCCGCCCCGGGAAGGATTCCCGGGCCGTGGTGGTCTTGATAGGAAAACCCACGAATACCGGGACTTTCAACATGCGAAACCAACGACGCCTGCCTCAGGTCGCGCTGCTCGTCGGCGGGCTGGCGATGCTCGCCGCCGGGGCTGACCACCTGGAGGAATACATCGCCAACTACTTCTCCACGGTGCCGACGATCGGCACCCTGTTCCTGCTCAACTTCATCGCGGCGAGCGGTGTCGGCGTCGGGTTGCTGCTGCCGCTCGGCCACTTCTTCCCACGCCATGGCGAGAGGCTGAGGACGGCACTCGCGCTCTCCGGCATCGGGATAGCGGTCAGCTCGCTCGTGGGGTTGTGGATCAGTGAGCAGTCGAGTCTGTTCGGGTTCATGGACCACGGCTTTCGGCCCGCCGTCGTGGCAGCGATCGCCGCCGAGACGACCGCCGCGCTGAGCCTCGGCGCCTACCTCGCGATGACGGGGGTCCGCTTGAGACGGCTCCGGGCTGTCTGAGGGGGCTCCGGGGGGCGGGGGGTTGGCGGCCGGGCGGTGGCGCGGGGGCTTTGTGGGGCCCGCCGGCTGCCGCGGGCGGGGCGGCCTCTTGGCGGGTCGAACGGCCTCGTTCGGGCGACCTGGGCGAATTACCTACCCCCACAGGTCGCTAATTCGCCCAGGTTTGGCTAATCCGGCTGGGGATGCCGCCCGCTCGCACATGATTCGGCCGGCGATCGCCGTCCGCTCGAACGTGATTCGGCGGCGGGATGCCGCCCGCTCGCACATGATTCGGCCGGCGATCGGCGTCCGCTTGCACGTGACCCGGCCGGCGATCGACATCCGCCTGACCCGGCCGGGCCGCGGTGGGTCGTGAGGCACCCCACTCGCCTCGGCGGGTGGCAGGCAGGGTCCGGGGTTATGGCTACCATGCGCCGCCATGCCGAGCCCCGATCTGCGCCGGGGACTCGTCGCCGTGGCGGGCCTGCTGCTTGCGATAGGGGTCGCGGTGGTGGTCCTAGTGCTGACGTCGTCTGGAAGCCACCATCCGCGTCGTGCGGTCGAGGCCGTACAGACGACCACGACGTCGCCTCCTCCGCCTCCGCCTCCACCTCCGCCACGTCCGACTGACGAGGCGTGGCCGCTGTACGGGTTCAACCTCGCCCGTACCCGTTTCTTTGCCCATGCGGTCAAGCTCGATCCGCCGTTCCGGTTCGGGTGGCGCTACCACGACCGCGCGCTGCTCGAGTTCCCGCCGGTCATCGACGACAACACGCTGTATTTCCAGGACGCGGATGGGCGGGCGAAGGCGGTCAATACCGGCGACGGAAAGATCGTGTGGCTCCAGAAGGTCGGGAGTCTGGCCGCGGCGTCGCCAGCCCTGGATCTTCGCCACCACCTCGCGTTCTTCACCGAGCTAGCCGCCGCTCCCGGCGCCCGCAGCCCGGGTGACGGGCGGATCGTCGCCGTGGCGATGAAGACGGGCAAGATTGCCTGGTCGCATCCGCTGCCACCCGGCAGCGAGTCCTCGCCCCTCGTCCACGGCCTGAGCGTGTTCTTCGGTGACCAGGGCGGGACGGTGTACTCGTTTCGCACCTACGACGGACACCTCAACTGGACCTTCCAGGCCAGCGGTGCGGTGAAGGGCGGGGTCGCCTTCGCCCACAACACCATCTACTTTGGCGACTACGGTGGCCACGCCTACGCCGTCAATGCGGCCGACGGTCGTGAGGTCTGGTCGGCCTCTGCCGGCGACACCGTCTACTCCACGCCTGCGCTGGCGTTTGGGCGGGTGTACCTCGGCACCACCGGGGGGAGTGTGCTGGCGCTGTGGGCGAGCTCCGGCGCCCGGGCGTGGAGCGCGTCGACCGGCTCCTACGTCTACTCCTCGCCGGCGGTGGCCGACGTGCCCGGGCTGGGGCCGACGGTGTACATCGGCTCCTACGACGGCACCTTCTACGCCTATAACGCGGAAACTGGCGGCGTTCGCTGGACCCATCCGGCGGGCGGCCGGATCGACGGCTCCGCCACGGTGTTGGGCAAGGTCGTCTACTTCTCCGATCTCGGCTCGAATTCCACCGCCGGACTCGACCTCTGGACCGGCCGCCAGGTGTTCTCGCACCCCGACGGTGAATTCAGCCCCATCATCACCGACGGCAAGGCCGTCTTCCTGATCGGCTATTCCACGATCTACCAGATGCTTCCGCGGGGATAGGTGGGTCGGCTCAGCCGAACGGCGCGGCGGGGTCAAACACGCGTGGCGGGGCGGGACGCCATCCGCCCGCGGGCGACCAGACGACATCCCGCAGCAGCTCGGCGTAGTCCTCGGAAATGCCGGGGCCCCCAAACCCGAACACGCGCTCCGGGCCAACGACCGCGTTCATCATGGCCCGGCCCTCGAGCAGGCGCTCGAAGCGGTTTCTTGCGAGCTCACCGGTGTGGGCGGCCAGCGCATTGCGGATCTCGGCCAGCCGGCCTCTGCCGAACGGGACCAGGAGGTTGGGTTCGGCGAGGTCACGCCACAAGCTCCAGAACATCACGTGGATCGCGTCGGGCCGATCGGTGGCCGCACCGTTCGCCTCGAGTGCGTGGACGATCGCGCGCCCGACGATCGCGTGCCCGTGGTGCCCATCCTGCTCAGCGGGGCCGACGATCATCCTGGCCCCGGAGGACTCCAGAACGCGACGGACCTCAGCCGCGACTCGCCGCTGCGCCACCCCGGGGTCATCGCGGGCGCCAAGCGCGGGCAGCTCTGAGGGGATCATCAGCTCGAAGCGGGCCCGACGGCAGGCGTCCTCCAGCTCGGCGGCCCGCCGTGCGCGGTCCTCGGGGCGGCCGAGGCTGCACGCCAGGTTGACGATACGCCAGCCGGCATCACGCAACGACATCAGCGTCGCCGGAGCCCCGAGTACCTCATCGTCGGGATGCGGTGAGACGTGAAGGACGGTGCCGGGCTGCAACGCCGCCTCAGATGACCCAGACCTCACGTAGTCAACGTCACCTTGTGCAGCCCGTGTGGACGGTCGATGTCCACGCCGCGCAGCTCGCCCAGTCGAAGGGCCGCCGCCTGGGCCGGAATCGCAGCGACCAGAGGCGCGACCCACTCCGGTAGGCCCGACGGCATCGTCACCCGAACGTCGGCTGCGGCAAGCAGCTCCTCGTGGTCTGAGACGACCACGCGCACGCCCACGTCGCGGCTCAGTTCGGCCAGCGCGTCGGCTCCTGGCTGCTCGCGTCCGGCGGTACTGATCAACCACAGCGCTCCGCTCGGGCCGAGGGCCGCGATCGGCCCATGCACGAGATCGGGAAGCGAGAAGGCCTCGGCAGGAATGCCGCTCAGCTCTCGCACCTTGAGTGCGGTCTCGTGGACAGTGGGGAACTGAAGCCCGCGGCCGACGACCGTGAGGAGCGACGCCTCGGCCAAGGGATCGAAGCGGCTGCGGGCCCCGAACTGCTCCTCGACCGCCGTGTCCACGAACTCGGGTAGACGATCGAACCAGGCCACTCGCGCCGGCTCGGGCGCAAGCGCGGCCGCGAGTTGCGCGATCGCGTGCAGCGACGCGAGATACGTCTTGGTCGCGGCAACCGATCGCTCCTCGCCGGCCAGCAGGGGCACTACGAGGTCGGCCAGCTCGGCGAGCGGAGACGACGGGTCGTTGGTCATCGCAATCGCGGGTCGCCCCTGCGCGCGTGCGGCCGAGACAACGGCCGCGATATCCGGCGAGCGTCCGGACTGCGAGATGGCGAGCACAGCGCCGTGGGCGAGCCGGGGAGGCGAATCACGTTCGTAGAGCCAGGGCGCCGCGAGCGCCACGAGCAGGCGCGCATCTGACCCGAGGAGGTACTGGGCGTAGCGCGCGGCGTTATCGGACGTCCCGCGCGCCGCAACGACGAGGTAACCCACATCGCCACGGCTGAGCAGATCGGCTGCCTGCCGCGCTGTGTCCCAGCCGGGCGCGGTACGGGCGGCGAGGACCGACGCCTGCTCTCGCGCCTCGCGCTCGAAGTCAGTCAGCGGCTGAACAGTCACCGCCGCCGAGGCTACTGCTCGTTAGGAGCATTTACAACCTGCGCCCGATGAGCTTGACTAAGGGAGCGTATTCGGATTAGAGTCCGCCGAGATTCGGAAAGGTTCCTAACCAGAAGTCCCGGAGGAGAGGATGACACGGAGCCGGAGGGCGATGACGAGCGGAGTCCGCGTGGTGACGAGCGCGGTGGGCGTGGCGGCGAGCGGAGTCCGCCTGGCGAAGAGCGCGGTGGGCGTAGGAACGAGCAGGTTCCGCGCAGGGACGAGCGCGGCTCGCGCACTGGCGATGGTGGGGTGCGTGGTGGCGATCGCGGCGTGCGGAGGCAGCAGCTCGGGAGGCAACAGCTCCGGGGGCAGTTCGGGCGGGGGTAGCTCGAGCGGTGGGCCGGCGCCTGCCGCCTACAACGGCAAGGCGGTGACGATCACGTTCTGGAACCCGTTCACGGGGCGCGAGGAGGGCGTGATGAACCAGGTCATCGCCGGCTTCCACAAGCTCTACCCGAAGATCACCGTCAAGAGCCGCGGGGCGATATCAGACAACAACATCGTCGCGGCCATCCGGGGCGGCAACCCGCCGGATCTGGCCATGTCGAACTCCGCCGACAACCTGGGGGAGTACTGCGGCACCGGCGCGTGGATCAACCTCACTCCGTACATCAAGCGTGACCATGTGAACATCGACCAGCTGCCGGCAGCCGTGCAGCAGTACACCGAGTTCAATGGCGACCGTTGCGCGGTTCCGGACCTGGCCGACGCGTACGGGCTGTACTACAACAAGACCCTCCTCGCCAAGGCGGGAATCAGCTCGCCACCCAAGACCTTCACCGAACTCACGCAGGACGCGAAGAAGCTGACGCAGTTCAACTCGGACGGGTCGATCAAGGTTGCTGGCTACGTCCCGACGAGCACCTTCTACGAGAACGCGGCGGCGCACTACGCGCCGCTGTGGAACGCTCACTGGGACATCAACGGCAAGTCGGCCCTCGGCGTCGACCCGCACTGGGCCGCCTATCTGCGCTGGGACAAGCAGCTGACCGACTTCTACGGCACCAGCAAGCTCACCCGATTCCTGGCCAAGGCGGGCGAGGAGTTCTCACCCGCCAACGACTTCGAGGCGGGCAAGATCGCGATGGAGATCGACGGGGAATGGCGGGTTCAGTTCATCAAGTCCGACGGGGCGAAGATCAGCTATGCAACTGCCCCCATGCCGGTCGACCCGGCGCAGCCCGAGTTGTACGGCGGTGGCTACACAACCGGAAACGTCCTGGGAATCCCCAAGAATGCGGCCAACCCGGCCGCCGCCTGGCTGTTGGCGAAGTACCTGGCGTTCAACGAGCAGGCGATCGCGCAGTTCGCCAACGGACTCGGAAACGTGCCGACGTTGACCTCGGCGCTGAGCGACCCGACGCTGACCTCCAATCCGCCGTTCAACACGTTCCTGAAGATCTTCGGCAATCCTCACACCGCGACGGACCCGATCACCGCCATCGGCTCGGCCAACCAGACGATGGAGGGGAACTGGCAGCAGAAGTGGGAGGCGGGGTCGATTCCCGACTCACAGCTGGTCGCCTCGCTCAAGAACGTGGACTCCCAGATCGACGGTCAGGTTGCAAACGCAACCGCCGGCCAGGCGCCGTGAGGGGTGAACGCGAGCGTTCGCCGGGCGCGGTGAGACTGGCGAGCGCAACCGCCGCCCGGGCGGCGTGAGGGCGACCTGCGCCGAACCGACGCCGTGACCACCGCCACGCTTCCGCCCCTCAGCGCCGCCCGCCGGCAGGCCAAGCGCCGGGCGGCGTGGCGGCGCCGTCGCACGGTGCTGCTGTTCATGAGTCCGTGGATCGTCGGCTTCGGCGTGTTCTTCGCCTATCCGATGCTCGACAACCTCTACCTGTCCTTCAATCACTACGACCTCCTGTCCAGCCCGCGCTGGATCGGGCTGGCCAACTACAGCTACCTGTTCGGCGGCGATCAGCAGGTTTGGCCGGCGGTCAAGAACACGCTGTGGTTCCTGGGCATCGCCGTCCCGCTGCAGGTTCTGTTCGCGTTCGGGATCGCCGTCATGATCACGCGGGCGAAAGCCGGCGTCGGGATCTTCAGGACCATCTTCTACCTCCCGACGCTCACCCCGACGGTCGCAGCGACGCTCGGGTTCGTGTTCATCCTCAACCCCGGCACCGGCCCGGTGAACGCGTTTCTGGCCAAGCTCGGGATCACCGGCCCACTCTGGTTTCAGTCGCCGGCGTGGGCCAAGCCATCGCTGACGCTCCTGAGCCTGTGGGGGATCGGGAACGCGATGGTGATCTTCCTGGCTGCGATTCTCGACGTCCCTCAGCACCTGCATGAGGCCGCCCAGCTCGATGGCGCAGGAGCCCTGCGGCGGCTCTGGCACGTCACGCTGCCGAGCATCAGCCCGGTGATCCTCTTCTCGATCGTGATCGCCGTGATCCAGGGACTTCAGTACTTCGATCAGGCGTACGTGGCGAGCACGATGGCGGCACCGGGATCGCTCGGAAACGCGGGAGACAACACGTTCGTGTCGCTGGGCTACCCACAGGGTTCGACGCTCTTCTATCCGCTGCTGCTCTACCAGCAGGGCTTCGGCTACTTCAACATGGGCTACGCGGCTGCGATGTCGATGCTGCTGCTGGTGGTCTCGCTCGCCGTCACGCTGCTCGTGTTGCGGAATTCCCGGCGATGGGTTCACGCGTATGGGGGTGCCACCTGATGGCGACAGTCGGTGCCGCCGGCGTCGAGGTGCGCCCGCCGGTTGTCCGGCGCACCGTCCCCTGGGCGGTGAGGCGCAAGCGGCTCCTGGTCGCCGTGGCCGATCACAGCGTTCTGATCGTGCTGGCGATCATGTTCCTGGCCCCGTTCGTATTCATGGCGCTGACCGCGCTGATGACCAACGCGCAGTCGCTCACCGCGAACTTCTGGCCGCACCCGTTCCGCTTCCACAACCTGGTGCAGGTCTTCAACCAGGCGCCGATGCTGCGCTACGCCGGCAATACGTTCCTATATGCGTCGGCGGCGACGGTCGGGCTCGTGCTCTCGAGCGTGCCCGTGGCCTACGCGCTCGCCTGCCTGCGGTGGCGCGGGCGCAACCTCGTGTTCATTGGGGTGCTGGTCGCGATGATGCTGCCGCCCCAGGTTACGGTGATCCCGGTCTACGTGCTCTTCGCCCATCTGCACCTGGTGGGAACCGTGTGGCCTCTGGTCATCCCCAACTGGTTCGGCGACGCCTTCTCAATCTTCCTGCTGCGCCAGTTCTTCCTGACGATCCCGATGGACTACGTCGACGCGGCGCGGATCGACGGCTGCGGGGAGTTCCGGATCATGATCCAGGTGATCGCGCGGCTGGCCAAGCCGGCAATCGCGGCGGTGGCGCTGTTCAGCTTCCTGCTCTGCTGGAACGACTTCTGGGGCCCGCTCCTGTACACGTTGCAGAACCCCGCTCACTGGACGCTCTCGGTGGGGCTGGCGCAGTTCCGGAACATCTACGAGGTCAACTGGAACCTTGTCATGGCCGGAACCATCGTCTTCATGGCCCCGGTGATCGTGATCTTCTTCTTCGCCCAGAAGGCGTTCGTGCAGGGGATCACGCTGACGGGAGTCAAAGGATGAAGCTCGCCGTCATCGGCGCCGGCTCGACGTACACCCCCGAGCTGGTCTCGGGGCTCCTGCGTGAACGGGAGCGGATCGACGTGAGCGAGCTCACGCTGCACGACATCGACCCCGACCGGCGCGAGGTGGTCGGTGGGCTGGCGCAGCGAATGCTCGCGCGCCAGGGCTATTCAGGATCCCTGATCATCACCGACGAGCTGGAGCGGGCGATCGAGGGCGCCGATGCGGTCCTGATCCAGATCCGGGTGGGCGGGCAGGCGGCGCGCCTGAGGGACGAGACGATCCCGGCGGCCTGCGGCTGCGTCGGCCAGGAGACGACCGGCGCCGGCGGGCTGGCCAAGGCGATGCGCACCGTACCCGTCGTGCTGGAGATCGCCGAGCGCGTGCGTCAGCTGGCCGCCCCGGACGCGTGGATCATCGATTTCACAAATCCCGTGGGCATCGTCACCCGCGCGCTGCTCGACGCGGGCCACCGCGCGATCGGGCTCTGCAACGTCGCGATCAACTTCCAGCGGCGGATCGCCGGTCTACTCGGTGTCTCGCCCGCGGGCGTCCTCGTCGATCAGGTGGGCCTCAACCACCTGACCTGGATCCGGGCCATCTGGGTCGAGGAGCGCGACGTGCTGGGCGAGGTGATCGAGCGCCACGGGGACGCCCTGGCGGACGAGGTTGGCCTGCCTCGCGCTCTGCTCGCGGATCTCGGGGCGATCCCGTCCTACTACCTGCGTTACTTCTACGCCGAGCGCGAGGTCGTGCAGGAGCAGGGAACGACCCCGCCCCGGGCCGAGACGGTGATGGACATCGAGCGCCGCCTGCTCGAGCTCTACAGAGACCCCTCGCTGGCCGAGAAGCCGGCGCTGCTCGAGCAGCGCGGGGGAGCCTTCTACAGCGAGGCGGCGACCCAGCTCGTGGCCTCGCTTCTGGCCGACAGCGCCGATGTCCAGGTGGTGGACGTTCGCAACCAGGGGACGCTTTCCGGCCTCGCCGACGACGACGTGGTCGAGGTCCCGGCCCGGATCGGTCGCTCGGGGGCGGTCCCGGTGGAGCAGCCGCCGTTGGCGCCGGAGCTCCTGGGGCTGACCCAGCATGTGGCTGCCTACGAACGCTTGGCGGCCTCGGCGGCCGCGCAGGGCGACCGGGAGACGGCCCGGCTGGCCATGCTCAGCAACCCGCTCGTCCGTGAGTACGCATTGGCCCAGGACCTCCTCGATCGCATGATCACGGAGCCGGTGCCCGTGACCGGGGCGGCCGAATGAACGGCGAGGCGCTCGTGCTGGCCGTCGATGGAGGCGGCGTGAAGACCGACCTGGCCCTCCTCCGGGGGAACGGCCGCGTGCTCGCGGTCGTCCGGGGCGGAGGCAGCTCGCCCCATCACATCGGCGTCGAGGGGTCGGTTGCCCTGCTCGAGCGCCTGCGGGCCGAAGCACTCCGGCGGGCCGGACTTGACGCGGCGGCGGTGGCGGCCGCGGCCCAGATCCTGATGGCCGGAGCCGATCTCCCGGAGGAGCGCGACACGCTCGAGGCGGCGATCCGGCGGATGAACTGGAGCCAGTCTCTGGGGGTGGAGAACGACACGCTGGCGCTGTTGCGGTCGGGGACCGATCGTGGATGGGGCGTGGCTGTTGTGTGCGGCGCGGGGCTCAACTGCATCGGCGTCGCGCCGGACGGTCGCCGAGCCCGGTTCCTGGCTCTGGGCGCGATCACCGGCGACTGGGGAGGCGGCGGGGAGATCGGCATGGCGGCGCTCGGCGCCGCCGTCCGCAGCGCGGACCGGCGCGGGCCGAAGACCGTGCTTGAGGACGTCGTGCCCGCGCATTTCCAGATGGCGGAACCGCTCGACGTCTCGCGGGCGCTGCATCTGCGCGAGCTCTCCACGACCCAGCTCGGGGAGTTGGCGCCAGCGGTCTTCTCGGCCTGCGCCGACGATCAGGTCGCGGCGGCGATCGTGGCCCGCCTGGCCGACGAGATAGTCGCCTGGGCGGTGGCGGCGATTCTGCGTCTCGAGCTCGGGGACGGCGACCCCGATGTCGTGCTGGGGGGCGGCGTCCTGCGGGCGCTGCCGAGCGCCGCGATCGAGCGGATCGCCGACGGCGTCACCGAGGCAGCGCCGGCGGCGAGGGTCACGCTGGCGCCGAGCTCGCCGATCGTGGGTGCGGCGCTGCTGGCGCTGGATGAACTCGGCGCCGACGCCGAGACGGCGGCTCGCGCGCGCGCCGAGCTTGACAGGGCGCTCGGAGCGATTGAAGCGTCGCCGCCTCAGCCTGACGGCCACGAGCTTGTCAGGAGCTCGCGTGGCTGAGGTTCGCTTCGAGCAGGCAACGAGGATTTTCCGGGGCGCCGAGGCGCCGGCGGTCGACCGGCTCGACCTCGAGCTCGATGACGGCGAGCTGCTCGTGCTCGTCGGCCCCTCGGGGTCAGGAAAGTCGACGGCGCTGCGGATGCTTGCGGGGCTTGAGGACGTCGATGCCGGCGCGGTCTACATCGGCGACCGTGACGTGACCGACCTGCCGCCGAAGCGGCGCGACGTGGCGATGGTGTTTCAGAACTACGCCCTGTACCCCTACCTCGATGTCCGCTCGAACATCGCCTTCCCCCTGAAGATGGCCGGGGTGGCCAAGGCCGAGCGCAACCGCCGCGTGGAGCGAGCGGCGGAGATGCTGGGTCTGACGCCTCTGCTCGACCGCAAGCCGGGGCAGCTGTCCGGAGGCGAACGGCAACGGACAGCGATGGGCCGCGCGATCGTCCGCAACCCGCAGGTTTTCCTGATGGACGAACCGCTGTCAAACCTCGACGCGAAGCTGCGGGTGAAGATGCGCGTCGACATCGCCGGGCTACAGCGGGAGCTCGGAGTGACGATGCTCTATGTCACCCACGATCAGGTCGAGGCGATGACGATGGGGCATCGGGTGGCGGTGCTCAGCGAAGGCCGGCTGCAGCAGTGCGGTCCGCCGCATGAGCTCTACAACCGGCCGGCGAACCTGTTCGTGGCCGGGTTTATCGGATCCCCGGCCATGAACCTGATTCCGGCGCCCCTGAACGCCGACGGGTGCGCGCTGATGGACGGGATCGCGGTCGCTCTGCCGAGGGAAACCGC
>DATGFT010000102.1:0-37174 GCA_035308915.1 Solirubrobacteraceae bacterium | reverse complement strand
CTTCCTCAAGACGCCCGAGCGCTACCAGAAGCTGGGCGGGCGGATACCACACGGCGTCCTGCTGTACGGGCCGCCGGGCACGGGCAAGACGCTGCTCGCGCGCGCGGTCGCCGGCGAGGCCGGCGTACCGTTCTTCTCGATCTCCGGATCCGACTTCGTGGAGATGTTCGTCGGCGTCGGCGCCTCGCGCGTGCGCGACCTGTTCGAGCAGGCGAAGCAGGCCGCGCCGTGCATCGTCTTCATGGACGAGATCGATGCCGTCGGACGCCACCGCGGCGCCGGACTCGGCGGGGGGCACGACGAGCGCGAGCAGACGCTCAACCAGCTGCTGGTCGAGATGGACGGCTTCGAGATGAAGGACAACATCATCCTGATCGCCGCGACCAACCGACCGGACATCCTTGACCCGGCTCTGCTGCGGCCGGGGCGCTTCGACCGGCAGATCGTCGTCGACCGGCCTGACCGGCTGGGGCGAAAGAAGATCCTCGAGGTGCACACTCGGGGCAAGCCTCTGGGGCGGGAGATCGACATCGACGTTCTCGCCGGCCAGACCCCGGGGTTCACCGGCGCCGACCTCTCGAACCTGGTCAACGAAGCCGCACTCTTGGCAGCACGCAACGGCAAGCGGGAGATCACCCAGGTCGAGCTCGAGGAAGGGATCATGCGGGTGATCGCGGGGCCCGAGAAGAAGACCCGCGTGATGTCCGACAAGGAGCGGCGAATCACCGCCTACCACGAGATGGGCCATGCGCTGGTCGGGCACTTCCTGCCCAACGCCGACCCGATTCACAAGATCTCGGTCATCTCCCGCGGCCAGGCCCTCGGGTACACGATCTCACTGCCCGGCGAGGACAGGTTCCTGACCACGCGGGCCGAGCTTTCGGACAACATGGCGATGACGCTGGGCGGACGAGCGGCCGAGGAGATCATCTTCAGCGAGGTCACAACCGGGGCCTCCAACGACCTGGAGAAGGTCACCCAGACGGCCAAACAGATGGTGATGCGCTTCGGAATGTCGGAGAAGCTCGGACCGCGGGTGTTCGGCCACGATCACGGGCAGCCGTTCCTGGGTCGCGAGTTCAGCGCCGAGCCCGATTACTCCGACGAGATCGCGCGCGAGATCGATGACGAGATCCGCCGGATCGTTGAGGCCGCGCACGTGCAGGCCAAGGAAATCCTTACCTCGCAGCGCGAGAACCTGGAGAAGCTCTCGGAGATCCTGATCAAGCGCGAGACGATCGAGAAGGAGCAGTTCGAGAACCTCCTGGCCGGTCAGACCGAGGAAGAGGTCTTCGGCGCCGAGGCTCCGCCGCCGCCCGAGGTTCCGATTCCGCCTGCCGCTCCCGCCGAGCGGTCGCCGGGACGCGAGGGGCCGCGGCCGCTGCCGCGGCCTGGTTACGCGGGCGGCACGGCAGAGTAGGGCTTCGCGGGGGTACGCGTCGTCGCGATGGCGCGGCGCGCGAATCGCGACGACGCGCACCCCGCTCCGCGTGATGGGGCGGTGAGCGTGATCATTTTCTGCCCCTATAGGGGCCAAAATCGATCACGCTGAGCGAGGCGGAGCTAACGTCCGATGAATGCAGCCGGGCCGGGTATTGCTCAATCTCACGCGCGTTTGGCTTCCGATCGCGATCGCGGTCGCGGGGGTGGTGGCGATCGTGGTCGGGCATGGGACGAACGGGACGGCGGCCGCGGGGGTAGGGCTGCTGATCGTCGCGCTGATCGTCTGGATGGTGAACTGGATGTACCGGATGAGCGTCGACTCCAATCGCGAGCGGGAGCGCGAGGAGGCGGCGCGGGACTACTTCACCCGGCACGGCCGGTGGCCCGATGAGTGACGGGGAGTTCACGCTGATGGGGGTGATCAACGTCACTCCGGACTCGTTCTCCGATGGCGGCCGCTACCTGAATCCAGAAGCCGCGGTCGCGCATGGCGTCCGCCTTGAAGCTGAGGGGGCGGCGATCCTCGACGTGGGCGGTGAGTCGACGCGCCCGGGCGCCGCCGAGGTCACGGCCGAGGAGGAGCTTCGGCGCGTCCTCCCGGTGATCGAGGCGCTGGGGGCGGCTCGGGTCCGCGCGCGGGTGTCGATCGACACCTCGAAGGCCGCCGTGGCCGCGGCCGCGATCGACGCCGGGGCGAGCATGGTCAACGACGTGACGGCGCTGCGGGGCGATCCGCACATGGCCGAGGTGGTGGCCGACGCCGGTGTCGACTGCTGTCTCATGCACATGCTGGGCAACCCGCGGACCATGCAGGACGACCCGCGCTACGACGATGTGGTCGCCGAGGTCAAGGCGTTCCTCGAGGCGCGGCTCGCCGTCGCCACCGCCGCCGGCATCGCCGAGGAGCGGATCCTGCTCGATCCGGGGATCGGATTTGGGAAGACGGTCGAGCACAATCTGGAGCTTCTGGCCCGGCTGGACGAGCTCGGCGAGCTCGGCCGCCCGGTGGTCGTGGGTACGTCGAACAAGTCGTTCCTGGGCCGGCTCACCGGCCGTGCCCTGGGCGAGCGGCTGCCGGCGACGATCGCCTCGTGCGTGCTGGCGTACGAGCGGGGCGCGCGCGTATTCAGGGTTCACGAGGTGGCGCCGGTCGCCGACGCGCTCTCAGTCGCTGCTGCTACGGTCGCAGCGTGGACGACGAGGCCGACGAATACGACGAGGTAGACGAGGGCGGGGAGGGGCACCCCGAGCCCGAGGTGACGATCGAGATCAGCGGCCTCTCGCTCTACACGCACGTCGGGGTGAGCGAGGCAGAACGTGAGCTCGGCCAGCGGCTGCTGCTCGATCTGCGGATCGACGTCGGCGACGTCGATGCCACGGTGACCGACCGGATCGAGGACACGGTCGACTACAGCCTGGTGTGCCAGACCGCGAACCTGGTAGCCCAGCAGCGGACGTACAAGACGCTCGAGCGGCTGTGTGCGGCGATCGCGGACCGAGTGATGGAGGACTACGACGCGCACGCGGTGTGGATAAAGGCGGCGAAGCCCGAGCCGCCGATGGCACTGCCCGTGTCCGAAGTGTCAGTAGAGGTGTGGCGCGAGCGTCAGTGACCGCCCGGGAGGGGTACCTGGGCCTCGGGTCGAACGTCGGGGACCGGCGAGCCGAGCTCGAGCGCGCGGTGGCAGCCCTTCCCGCGCACGGCGTCGAGGTTCTCGCGTCCTCGTCGGTCTACGAGACCGAGCCGGTCGGCCTCGTGCTCGACCAGCGCGACTTCTACAACGCCTGTCTGCGCGTCCGCACCGCGCTCGATCCGGAGGAGCTGTTGGCGGCATGTAAGGCGGTCGAGCGCGAGCTCGGGCGCGAGCCCGGGGGAGTCCGCCACGGTCCCCGACCGATCGACGTCGATCTGCTTCTCCTCGGTGACAGTCGCCACCGCTCCGAGCGGCTGACGCTGCCCCATCCCGAGGTTCGCGCACGCCGGTTCGTGCTCGTGCCGCTGCTCGAGCTCACGCCCGAGCTGAGGCTGCCCGACGGCGAGCGGCTGGCCGAGCTCCTGGCCGGCTTGGAGGGCCAGGACGTGCGGCGGGTCGGGCCGCCGCTGATCGAGCCGCGCGAGGGCTAGGGTTTGCCGCGTCATGCTCCTGGTCGTCGACGTCGGTAACACCCAGACGCACTTCGGCGTGTTCCCCGACGATGGGGATCAGGTGGCAGAGCACTGGCGCTTCGCCACGGTCAGGCAGTCCACGGGCGACGAGCTCGGAGCGGCGCTGTCGAACCTTCTGTCGCTGCGCGGACTCGGGTTTGACGACGTCGCGCACTCGATCGTGTCCTCGACCGTGCCGCAGCTCTCGGAGCAGTGGATGCTCATGTCCGAGCGCTACCTGAGCCGGCGCATGCTCGTCGTGGGTCCGTCGATCAAGACCGGAATGCCAATCCGGATGGACAACCCGCGAGAGGTCGGCGCCGACCGGCTGGTCAACGCGATCGCCGCCTACGAACGCGTAAAGGACACCTGCGTCGTCGTCGACTTCGGCACCGCGATCACCTACGACGCTGTGTCGCACGACGGGGAATACCTGGGCGGGATCATCACGCCCGGCGCGGAGATCTCGATCGAGGCGCTATCGGAACGAGCGGCCAAGCTGCCGCGCGTCGAGATGGTCGAGCCGCGGACGTTGATCGGCAAGTCGACCGTGGAGGCGATCCGGAGCGGGATCGCGTTCGGCTTCGCGGGTCAGGTCGACGGGATCGTCCACCGCCTGCGCGCTGAGCTCGGCGAAGGCACGAAGGTGATCGCCACCGGGGGGCTGGCCCAGGTGGTCGTCCCGTTCATCCGGGAGACGATCGACGAGGTCGACGATCTGCTCACGCTTATTGGGCTTCGACTGATCTGGCAGCGAAATCAGGCCTAGGCAGCGGCACGCTCGGCGTGCGCGCGACGGTCGCGGCGAGGATCAGGAAGGTCAGGCGGCGGCGGTCCTCATGGCTGCGCGCGCTGTACTCCTCGTAGAGATCCAGGAGCCGCACGATGGCCGCGAAAACCGCCGCGTCATCGATCTCCTCGGGAACGTCACAGGCCAGGCGCGCCAGGGCAAGGGGCTCGGCGGGATCGCCACCCCGCATGGCCGTGATCGCTGACAGGAGCAGGAAGGCGCTGACCCGGTCCAGGAGCACGTGGGGGGCATGCTCCTGCTCGCCGACCGGGGGCCCGGCCGGCACCAGCGGCTCTCCGGCGGCGATCCGCAGCGACTGTGCCGAGCTCATGGACCGAATCTGGTCCGCGCTGAGGCCGGCATGCAGGGCGACCCGGAACTGGAAGGCGGGGGCGATCGCGGTGGCGCCGTAGGGGGAGTCGGAGGCGAAGAGGATCTGGCCCGGAGGCACGAGCGAGAACAGCGCCTCGAGATCGGCCGGCATCCACCAGGCGGTGTCGAACAGCAGGTTCGGGTGATCGGCGGCGACCCGCCAGATCCATGACAGATCACAGATCCCGGCATGGGCCAGAATGAGGCGGGCATTCGGGTACTCGCCCGCCAGCTCGACGGCGTCGAGCCCGAGGGCGGGGATCCCGCGGCCGGCATGGATCAGCACCGGGAGGGTGCGCTCGCTGGCCAGCGCGACCAGATCCCGAACCCTGGGGTGGTCGAGGGTGAACTGCTCGGCGCGCGGATGAAGCTTGATCCCCTTGGCGCCGGCGTCGAGCGCGCGCTCGGCCTCCGGCACGGGGTCCTGGTGGGGATCGACGCGGCAGAACGGGACCAGTCGCCCGTCGCTGCGCGAGGCGGCATCGAGCACCATGTCGTTGGCGGCGCGGTAGCCCTCGGGCTCGTGCATCGGGAACACGAAGGCCCCCCGCGCGTGCGCCACCTCGAGGCTGTCGAGCAGCTCGCGCGGCGTCTGTCTCATCCCGTCGGGGTCGTTTTGCCCGAGGTGGGTGTGGGCGTCAAAGAGCTCGAGTCCGGGGACCTGGTCGAGCACGACCTCCGTCCACGGCCGGACCATCTCGGCGATTGTTGTGGCATCCATCACCGCATTCGTACCATGAACGGATGCCACGCAGGCTCACTGACACCTGGTCGCTGGGCGGTCTGAGCATCCCCAACCGGGTCGTGCTGGCGCCACTGGCCGGGATCGGCAACTGGTTCGTGCGCCTCCAGGCCAAGCGCTACGGCGCGGGGCTCGCGGTCTCGGAGATGGTGTCGAGCTTCGCCATCCACTACCGCAACGAGCGCACGCTGCGCGAGCTCCTGCGGATCCACCCCGAGGAACACCCGGTGGCGGTGCAGCTGTTCGGATACGACCCCGATGTGATGGCCTCGGCGGCCGAGCAGGTGGCGGCCGCGGGCGCCGACCTGATCGACATCAACATGGGCTGTCCGGTCCCCAAGGTGTGCAAGACGGGCGCCGGGGCAGCGCTGCTCGAGGACCCGGCGCGCGCGCTGGCCCTGGCCCGCGCGGCGGGACGCGGAAGCGGGCTTCCGGTGACGGTCAAGCTCCGGTCAGGTCAGCGGCCCGGCGATCTGCGGGGGATCGAGGTGGCGCGGCGGCTGGCGGGTGAGGGCGCGGTGGCGGCCGTCGCCCTGCATCCCCGCCACGCGTCGCAGCGCCACAAGGGAGCGCCCGACTACGCGCTCGCGGCGCGAGTCGTGGAGGAGCTGCCGGTTCCGGTGATGGTCTCAGGCGGACTTCAGAGCGCGGAGCAGGCGCGCACGGCGTTCGAGCGGACGGGCGCGGCGGCCGTGCTGCTGGCGCGGGGATCGCTGGGCAACCCGTGGCTGTTCGCGGAGCTTCTGGGGCGTCGGGCAGGGCCGCCCAGCCGCGCCGAGGTGCTGGCCGAGATCGACTGGGTGGTGGAGTGCGCCGTGGCCCACCTGGGTGAGGCGCGCGCGGTGCACTACCTGCGCAAGTTCTATCCGTGGTACCTCGAGCGGCTCGGTGCGGACAAGCTGGTGCGCCAGGCCCTTCAGACCGCTCCGACGCTCGAGGCAGCGCGCTCGCTGCTGCACGAAACGACGAGGCTCGAACTCGCCGCCTGAGTAGCTTCCGGCGGTGTCTATACTCATCCGCCCGCTCATCCAGATGGAGTGACCACCCCCGCTTCCCAGCGGGTTTTTTTGGATCCAACTTCGACCGATCACGAGCCATGCCAAAGGACGTCATCCTCACCCCCGAAGGGCTCGCCAACCTCAAGGCCGAGCTTGACGAGCTGACCACGCGCCGGCGCCGCGAAGTAGCACAGCGGATCCGCGAGGCCAGAGAGTTCGGCGACATCTCCGAGAACGCCGAATACGACGACGCCAAGAACGAGCAGGCGATGCTCGAGGCGCGCATCGCCGCGCTGGAGGAGAAGCTCCGTTCCGCCACCGTCATCGACGCCTCGGACATCGGCACCGACGTCGTCGGCGTGGGCTCGGTGGTTCACGTCAAGGACGAGTCAGGCAAGTCGACCAAGTACACGATCGTCGGCTCGGCCGAGGCCAGCCCGGCGGAGATGAAGCTCTCCAACGAGTCGCCGGTGGGGAAGGCGCTGCTCGGCCACAAGCGCGGCGAGCAGGTGACGATCTCCACTCCCAAGGGCGAGCGGAAGCTGAAGATCACCAAGATCGACGTCGCGAAGTAGCGTTTCGCGGATCAGCGACCAGCCATCTGAAGAGCACTCCGGCGTCTTCGCGGACCGGCGCCGCAAGCTGCAGGCGCTGCGCGACGCCGGGGTCGAACCGTTTCCGCACGAGTTCGACGGCGTCGAGCCGATCGCGGGCATCCGCGAGCAGTTCGGGTCGCTGGCCGCGGGCGAGGAGACCGAGAGCCGGCACCGCGTCGCCGGGCGGATCGCCGCCCGGCGCGGTCAAGGGCGGATGGCCTTCATCGACCTGGTCGACCGGTCGGGGCGAATTCAGCTCCAGGGTCGCGTCGACGAGCTGGGCGAGGCGGGGATGGAGCGGCTGCTCGAGCTCGACCTGGGCGATCTGATCGGAGTCGAGGGGCAGGTCTTCAGCACCCGGCGTGGCGAACTGACCTTGAGGGTCGAGCAGTTTGTGCTGCTGGCCAAGTCGCTGCGACCTCCCCCGGAGAAGCGGCATGGCCTACGCGACGTCGAGCTGCGCCATCGTCACCGGGAGCTCGACCTGATGGCCAACGACGAGGTCCGTGACCTGTTCATCACCCGCTCCAAGGTGATCGCGGCGATCCGCCGCTTCCTGGATGCCGAGGGGTTCATCGAGGTGGAGACGCCGGTCCTGCAGCCGCTGTACGGGGGAGCCGCCGCCCGGCCGTTCACGACCCACCACAACGCCCTGGACCGGACGCTGTATCTGCGCATCGCCACCGAGCTGTATCTGAAGCGGCTGATCGTGGGTGGCCTCGAGCGCGTCTACGAGCTCGGCAAGGACTTCCGCAACGAGGGCGTCGACACGACGCACAACCCGGAGTTCACGATGCTCGAGTGGTATGAGGCGTATGCGGACTACGAGGACGTGGCGGGTCGGTTCGAGCGACTGGTCGCGTATGTCGCGGCCGACGTCGGCTACGACGGGCCGATCGACTTCACGCCGCCCTGGCGGCGCGAGCGGTTGGTCACGGCGATCCTCGACCGGACCGGGATCGACATCGCGGCGCTGCCCGACCGCGACCAGCTGGCCGAAGCGATGCGCGCCGCGGGCTACGCCGTTCCCGAGGACGACACCTGGCCGCAGCTGGTCGACGAGCTGCTCTCAAAGCACGTCGAGCCCACGCTGACGCGTCCCACGTTCCTGCTCGACTACCCCGTCGAGCTGTCCCCGTTCGCGAAGCGCCACCGCTCGATCGAGGGTCTGGTCGAGCGCTTCGAAGTCTACGCGGGGGCGATGGAGATCGCCAACGCATTCACCGAGCTCAACGACCCCGATGAACAGAGGCGCCGCTTCGAGGCCCAGCGCGCGCTTGCTGCGGCTGGAGACGAGGAGGCACAGCCCTACGACGAGACGTTCCTCCAGGCACTCGAGTACGGGATGCCGCCGACGGGCGGGATCGGAGTCGGGATCGACCGGCTGGTGATGCTCTTGACGGGCCAGCAATCGATCCGCGAGGTCGTGCTGTTCCCGGCCATGCGGGACTGACGGGCGAGCGGGCCTCTTGGGAAAAAGCTACCCACTAGCACGGCTTTTCTCGAGCCGCTGATCCGGACTTGTCCGAACGTCGTTAACCAACGTGTGAAGCGAATGACCCTGCGGGCATTAAGCCGTCGGGACCCTCCAGACGTACTGGTAGACTGAGCTGGGCGAGCAACGAGACCGTTTTCACTCATGAGCTGCGGCGCTATGACCGAATACATGGGTAGAACGGGGTCGTCGGCGTACCTGGACAAGAGAATCAACGACCCGGACCGCAGATCAACGACCAGGAGAACAACCGGAGCGGCCTTCGTATAGTCGGTACGACGAACTGAAAGCCACCTCCCAGTCCTGAGAGAAGAAGCATGTTCGAGCGATTCACAGAGCGGGCCCGCCAGGTTGTCGTGTTGGCGCAGGAGGAGGCGCGCACGCTCAAGCACAACTACATAGGCACTGAGCACATCTTGCTCGGGCTTCTGCGCGAAGAAGAAGGACTTGCTGCGCGCGTCTTGGAGTCGCTCGACATCACCGTCGAACGAGTGCGGGCGCAGGTCGTCCGCATCGTCGGATCGGGCGAGGAGGTCACCTCCGGCCAGATCCCGTTCACGCCGCGAGCCAAGAAAGTGCTGGAGCTGGCGCTTCGGGAGGCCCTGAGCCTCGGACACAACTACATCGGCACCGAGCACATCCTTCTTGGCCTGGTCCGAGAGAACGAGGGCGTGGCGGCGCGAATTCTGCTCGACTTCGACGCCGACTCGGAGAAAATCCGCAACGAGGTTATCCGGATGCTGTCCGGACCCGGCGGCCGCTCCCGGTCGGGATCAGGCGGAGGCGGCGGGGGGACGGCCCAGGAGGGCAAGAAATCCTCGAAGCTGCTCGACCAGTTCGGGCGGAATCTGACCAAGCTGGCCGCCGAGGGCAAGCTCGACCCCGTGGTGGGCCGTGAGATTGAGATCGAGCGGATCATGCAGATCCTCTCGCGCCGGACCAAGAACAACCCCGTCCTCGTCGGCGAGCCCGGCGTGGGCAAGACGGCGGTGGTCGAAGGACTGGCCCAGCGGATCACCAACGGCGATGTGCCGGAGCTCCTCAAGAACAAGCAGATTTACACCCTCGATCTGGCGGCGCTGGTCGCCGGCTCGAAGTACCGGGGCGAGTTCGAGGAGCGTCTGAAGAAGGTGATGAAGGAGATCACCCAGCGCGGCGACATCATCCTGTTCATCGACGAGCTGCACAACCTCGTCGGCGCGGGCGCGGCCGAGGGCGCGATCGACGCGGCCTCGATCCTCAAGCCGGCGCTGGCCCGCGGCGAGCTCCAGACGATCGGCGCGACCACGCTCGAGGAGTACCGCAAGTACCTGGAGCGCGACTCCGCGCTGGAGCGCCGCTTCCAGAAGATCACGGTCGACCAGCCCTCGACCGAGGAGACCGTCCAGATCCTCAAGGGCCTGCGCGACCGCTACGAGCAGCACCACAAGGTGCAGATCACCGACGAGGCGCTGGAGGCGGCGGCCGAGCTGGCCGACCGCTACATCTCCGACCGCTTCCTGCCCGACAAGGCCATCGACCTGATCGACGAGGCGGCGTCCCGGATGCGAATCAAGTCGATGACCTCGCCGCCTGTGTACCGCGAGCTCGAGGACGAGATCGAGGAGACGCGGCGGGCCAAGGAGGAGGCGATCGAGAACCAGGAGTTCGAGAAGGCGGCCAACCTCCGCGACAAGGAGCGCCGGCTCTCGCAGCGCAAGCGCGAGCTGACCGAGCAATGGGAGGCGGGCGAGTCGACCGAGCGTCCCGCCATCGGCGAGGAGGAGATCGCCGACATCGTCTCGATGTGGACGGGTATCCCGGTGTTCAAGCTCACCGAGGCCGAGACCGCGAAGCTGATGCGGATGGAGGACGAGCTGCACAAGCGCGTCATCGGCCAGCATCCGGCGATCGAGGTCGTCTCCAAGGCGATCCGGCGGAGTCGTGCCGGGCTCAAGGATCCCAAGCGGCCCACCGGGTCGTTCATCTTCCTCGGGCCGTCGGGCGTCGGAAAGACGGAGCTGGCGCGGACGCTGGCCGAGTTCCTGTTCGGGGACGAGGACACGATGATCCGGATCGACATGTCCGAGTACATGGAGAAGCACGCCGTCTCCCGGCTGGTCGGGTCGCCTCCGGGCTACATCGGCTACGACGAGGGCGGCCAGCTGACCGAAGCGGTCAGGCGCAAGCCCTACAGCGTGCTGCTGCTGGACGAGATCGAGAAGGCCCACCCGGACGTGTTCAACATCCTGCTCCAGATCCTGGAGGACGGGCGGTTGACCGACGCCCAGGGCCGCACCGTCGACTTCCGGCACTGCATCGTGATCATGACCTCGAATATCGGGGCGTCGGAGATCGCGCGCAACACGCCGCTCGGCTTCGCTGTCTCAGACGACGAGACCGGGATCACCTACGACGACATGAAGAACCGCATCATGGGCGAGCTCAAGAAGGTGTTCCGGCCCGAGTTCCTGAACCGGATCGACGAGGTGATCGTCTTCCACAAGCTGTCCAAGGACGAGATCAAGGAGATCGTCGAGCTGCTGCTGACAAGGATCCGAGAGTCGATGGCCGAGCGGGAGCTTCAGCTCGAGCTCTCCGAAGGTGCGAAGGAGCTGCTCGTCGACAAGGGCTGGGATCCCTCCATGGGTGCCCGGCCGCTGCGCCGGGCGATCCAGCGCTACGTCGAGGATCCGCTGGCCGACTTCGTCCTGCGCTCGCAGGTGCCTGAGGGCTCGACCGTCAAGGTCGACGCTCCAGGCGAGGGCGGAGGCGAGGACGGAGCCAGCGAGCCTGAGGTCAGGCTGACCGTGATCGAACCGGCACCCAAGCCGACCCCCGTCGGCGTCGGCGCCGAGGGCGGAGCCGGCGCCGGTGAGGATGAGCCGAGCGACGCGCCTTCGGATTCGCCCGAGGACAGCTCCGAGACTGAATAGGCACCTGCGGCCGAGCGTTGCCGTCGCGGCGACGCTCGCCCTCGCCGTCGGCTGCGGCGGATCCACCAACGGCAACCCCTCGGCCCCTGCGCTTCAGCGCGTGGCCCAGGTCTCGTTGGTGCCCGGGGGCGCCGGCCTGTCACGACCGCTCCCGCTGCGTTGGGACATCACGATGGAGGTGCGCTTCTCCAGTAAGCCGAGCACGCTGCGGATCGGCCTCGGCTCATCGGATGTGCTCGTGTTCGACGGGTCGCTGATGTGGCATCACGTGATGCTGACCCGGCGCGGGCTCGTCGTCGACGGGCGGCACAGCGGCAGTTCATCGCTCCGGGCATCGAGCGTGTCGCTGCGGGCGCTGCACGGAGGTGTCGAGATTCGGGGGTTGGTGATCCGGCGGACGCGGTGAGGTTGCAGGGCGGGAAGGGTGGTGAGATAGTGACCGCGTCCAGGCCCGGCGAGGGCCGGGCCGCGAACGAAAGGGGCAGACATGGCTGACCGAGTGCTGTTCATCGGTTGGGGGGCACCGGTGCGCGGTGCGGAGGAGCGGGCTCTGGAGGTGTTCAACGAAGCTCTCGGCATCCTGGGGAGAAAGCAGCAAGACGGGGCGATCGAGGGTTTCGACGTCTGCCTGCTCGAACCGAACACCGATCTGAATGGCTTCATCACGGTCCGAGGGACCGCCGAGCAGATCGCCCAGCTGCGCGCAAGCGAGGAGTTCCGGCGCAACACGATCGATGCCGCCCTGGCGGTCGATGACATTCGCCACATCGACGGCTACATCAACGAGGGCGTGGCGCGTGAGATGGGGCTCTACCAGGAGGCCGTGGCCAACGTCCCGCAGCGGGCCTGAGGTTGCAGTGACCGGCCGCGGAGGTTGAGGCTTCGGCGGTCGGCCGCGGAGGTTGAGGTTTGCAGTGGTCGGTCCGGAGCTTGAGGTTTGCAGTGGTCGGTCCGGAGCTTGAGGTTCGTGGGGCCGCGAAGCGTCGCACGATCCGGACCCTCAGAGCCCGGTTTGTGCGACGCTTGCGCGGCGGACCGTGCAGTGCGGCGCACGGCGCGGGGATCGGAGTTTCGTCCGGCATCGGCCGGATTGCCTTCTGATTAACAAAAAGGTTGTCGATTGGGCGCCTGGGGTATCCCTGTCCTGGGAGACGCCGATGCAAGACGACCTAATACGCGACCACATCGCGAAACTGGCGCAACGGGACGAATCGGCCGGTCGGGAGATCGTTGCCCGCGTCTCGCGCCAATGCTGGCCCGGCGGGTCGGCGGACCGGAGCGAGCCCACCGCGCTGCGCTGGCTGCGCCATTGGCGGCCGGTGCGAGCCCTGGCACCGGTGCCGGTCTGCTCCTGCGCCGACGGCGGGCGCTGCGCGGTCTGCAACTGAGCTTTGAAACTCCTTTGTAACGCCGGCCTTTACGTCGGCGGGCGTGCGTATCGTGCGGGCGATGGCCCGATCCACGTCGATCTTCGTCTGCAGCGAATGCGGGCATGCGAGTCCGCGCTGGGAGGGGCGATGCCCGGGCTGCGGCGAGTGGAACACGCTCGTCGAGGAGGTGCGTGACCGAGGTGCGGGCGCCGCCCGAGGCGGCTCCGGGCGGGGGAAGGCGGTCACCCCGGTGGCGCTGGGCGAGGTCACGGCGAGCGAGCGAGCACGGATGAGCACCGGAATCGGCGAGCTCGACGCGGTTCTCGGGGGAGGTCTCGTGCCAGGTTCGGTGGTGCTACTGGGCGGCGCCCCCGGCATCGGGAAATCGACCCTCACAACGATGGCGCTGGCCAACCTGATCGACGACGGGCGGCGAACGCTGTATGTCTCAGCTGAGGAGTCGACGGCCCAGGTGCGGCTGCGGGCGGAGCGTCTGAGCGCGCCCGGCGCGCTGCGCATTCCGGTGATCGCGGAGACCGACCTGCACGCGGTGCTGGCCACGCTCGAGCACGAGCGCCCCGAGGTTTGCGTCGTCGACTCGGTGCAAACGCTCCACTCAGGCGAGCTCACGAGCGCCGCGGGCTCGGTGGCTCAGGTCCGGGAGGTGGCCGGTGAGCTCATGCGGCTCGCCAAGACGCTCGACATCACCGTGCTGCTCGTCGGGCACGTGACCAAGGACGGCAACCTGGCCGGCCCACGCGTGCTCGAGCACATGGTCGATTGCGTGGCGCAGTTCGAGGGCGAACGCGAGCGCACGTACCGCACGCTGCGGTCGATCAAGAATCGCTTCGGCTCGACGAACGACGCCGGGGTGTTCGAGATGCGGGACGAGGGGCTGGTCGAGGTCCTCGACGCATCGGCGCGGTTCGTGGCCGAGGCGACGCAGGCGGCGGGGAGCGTCGTCCTCTGCGCGATGGAAGGCTCACGCCCGCTGCTCGTCGAGGTCCAGGCGCTCGTCTCGACCTCGGAGCTCGTGCCGCCTCGGCGGGTCGTGGCGGGTCTCGACCGCAATCGCGTCGCGCTCGTGCTGGCCGTGCTCGGGCGCCACGCCGGGATCGGGTTGGGCGCAGCCGACGTGTTCGTGAACGTGGTCGGCGGCGTCCGGGCGGATGAGCCGGGCGCCGATCTCGCTGTCGCCCTGTCGGTGGCCAGCGCGGCCAAGAAGGCCGCGCTGGTGGGGGATGACCGACGGCCGCTGGCCTGCTTCGGGGAGCTGGGATTGACCGGCGAGCTCCGAACCGTGGCCCACGCCGAACGTCGGCTCGCCGAGGCGGCGAAGTTCGGGCTGGGGCCAGTCATCGAACCGGGCTGTCACGCCACGTTGCGAGCGGCAATCGATGCGGCGCTCGGGAGAACGCAGTCGATGCAGCGGGCTGCCTAACTCGGGAGAAGCGCGCTGGGGGCGCGGACCCGCCGCAGCTCCGAATCCCGGTAAAATCGCGTTGATGCCGCCGCGTTCCGGTGAAGAGCTCAAAGAAGAGCTCGAGTCGCGACAGGACTCCCGGATCGTAAGAGCGCTGGAGATGGTGGCCCCGGGGACGGCGCTGCGCGAGGGCATCGACAACATCCTGCACGCGCACACTGGCGGGCTGATCGTGATCGGCGACGCCGAAGAGCTGGCCTTCCTGTTCAGCGGCGGGATCAAGCTCGACCTCGACTACTCGCCTGAGCTGCTCTACGAGCTGGCGAAGATGGACGGCGCCATCGTTCTGAGCTCGAACGCGACCAAGATCGCCCAGGTCAATGTTCAGCTGACGCCTGACCCGACGATCCTCACCTTCGAGACGGGGACCCGCCACCGCACGGCCGAGCGGGTGTCGAAGCAGGTCGACGCGATCGTGATCGCCGTATCTGAGCGTCGCGAGGTCGTCTCGCTGTACGTCGACGGGCTCAAGTACATCCTCGAGGACATTCCCGTCGTCCTGGCCAAGGCCAACCAGGCGCTGGCCACCTTGGACAAGTACCGCAGCCGGCTCGATCAGGTCTCGACGCGCCTGACGGCGCTCGAGTTCGAGGGTGGCGCGACCCTGCACGACGTGCTCACCGTGCTGCAGCGAGCCGAGCTGGTGACGCGCATGGCGGTCGAGATCGAGCGCTACATCGTCGAGCTCGGGACGGAGGGACGCCTGATCGAGATGCAGCTCGACGAGACGATGGTCGGCGTCTCCGCCGACAAGGCGGCACTGGTTCACGACTACCTGGTCGAGGACACCGACGAGGGCTTCGCCATGGCCATCGAGCAGCTGGTTCGCCTCGCGCACCAGGACCTGCTCGACTTCGGTCGCCTATCCGAGCTGCTGGGTTACGACCGCAAACTGAACACGCTTGACTATCCCGTCTCGCCGCGTGGATTCCGCATTCTGGGGCGCATCCCACGGCTGCCCAAACTGGTTGTGCAGCGGATCGTGGATGAGTTCGGGGGGTTGGAGGAGCTGCTCGCCGCGACTGATGGCGAGCTGGAGACCGTCGACGGAGTCGGCGAGATCCGGGCAAAGGACATCAGGGAGGGTCTTCGCCGGCAGCAGGAGATCAACCTGGTTGATCGCTACCTGCAGACGTAGTCGCAAACCGCCGGCGTGAATGATTCCGTCGGCTGGAAAGAGGAGGACACCATCACAGAGCTATCGGAAGAGCACCAGAGTGACGTTGATACGGAACCGCTTCCGCACGTTGAGTTCGAGGTCGGCGACAACGTGGTCTATCCGCACCACGGTGCAGGCAAGGTGATCCGCAAGGAGGAGAAGGAGGTGCTCGGTGAGCGTCGTGAGTACCTCACGATCAAGATCTTGCACAACGAGATGACCGTGATGGTCCCGAGCGAGAACGCCGCGCTGGCGGGCCTGCGCCGGGTCATCGATGATGAGACGGTCAAGAAGGTTCAGGCGGTACTCCAGGACGAATGCTCCGAGATGCCGAAGAACTGGAATCGCCGGTTCAAGCACAACCGGGACAAGATCAAGACGGGCGACATCTACGAGCTGGCGGAAGTGGTCCGGAACCTCGCCGTGCGCGAATCTGAAAAGGGACTATCAACCGGGGAAAAGCAGATGTTCACGCGCGCCAAGCGGATCCTCGCCTCGGAGCTGATGTACGCGCTCGAGATGGACGAGGAGGAGGTGGAGGAGCACATCCACGGCCTGATGGGGACGACCCCCAACGGCAACGGCCGCAAGGTGGCGGTGGCCGCCAAGTAGGGCGCGCGAGGAACGATGGCGGTCGCGTTGGTCGTGGCCGCAGGACGTGGCGAGCGCCTTGGGTCCGACCGGCCCAAGGCGCTCGTGTCATTGGCGGGCAGACCGATGGTGCAGTGGAGCGTCGACGCGCTGCGTGAGGTGGCGGCGGTGGAGCGGATCGTGGTGGCGCTTCCGGCCGACGCCCTGGACGCGGCGCCGACGGGCACGCTCGCGGTGCCCGGCGGCGAAGCCCGCTCACAGTCGGTGCTGGCGGCGCTGCAGGCGGCGCAGGAAGGCGACCCGGTCATCGTGCACGACGCGGCGCGGCCGCTGGCGACAGCGGAGCTGTTTGCGCGCGCTCTCGAAGAGCTGGAGCGGTCGGGCGCGGACGCCGTGATCGCCGCGGCACCGGTGACGGACACGATCAAGGAGGTGGGCGACGACGGCCGGACCGTGAGGCGGACGCTCGAGCGAAGCCGGCTGTGGGCGGCGCAGACGCCGCAGGTCTTCCGGCGCGCCGTTCTCGAGGCGGCCCTGTCGACGGCGGATGACGAGCTCCTCGGCCAGGCCACCGACGACGCCTGGCTCGTCGAGCGCGCCGGGGGGACCGTTCAGGTCGTCGACTCGGGTGGGCCCAACCTCAAGGTCACGACGGGGCTCGATCTCAAGCTGGCGGAGCTCCTGCTCGCGGCGCGGGGATCGTGATCGGATAGCGTGAGCGCACCGCCGACCGAGGGGTAGCCATGTATGCAGTCGTCCTGAACGTGACCATTCACGACCCGGAAGCCGCCACCCGGGCGCTGCAGAGCCAGGTGGTGCCGCGCGCGTCACAGGCGCGGGGATTCGTGACGGGGTATTGGCTGGCCATGCCCGACGGCACGGGTACGTCGGTGCTGATCTTCGACTCCCAGGATGCCGCCAGTGCGATGGCCGAGCATGCTCAGCCACCGGGTGACTTCATCACCTTCGACCGCCTCGAGATCGCCGAAGTTGTGGCCAGCGCCTAGCCCTGGTGATCACGACCGGCATCGGCTACGACCGTCACGCCTTCGCGAAGGGCCGCCGGCTGGTCCTGGGCGGGATCGAGATCGCGCACGACCGGGGGCTCCTTGGCCATTCCGATGCCGATGTCCTCACCCACGCGGTGATCGATGCGCTCCTCGGCGCAGCGGCGCTCGGTGATATCGGCCAGCACTTTCCCGACACCGACGAGCGCTACCGCGGTGCGGACTCGCTCGGGCTGCTGAGGGCTGCCGTGGGGTTGCTGGCCGAGCAGGGGCTGACCGTCGTCCACGTCGACGCGACGGTGATGATCGAGCGGCCGGCGCTCTCGCCCCATCGGCACCAGATGCGCCAGGCGCTGGCCGGCGCGATCGGAATCGAGGTCGAGCGTGTGAACGTGAAAGCCACCCGCGGGGAGGGGATGGGTTTCGTGGGACGGGAGGAGGGCGCGGCGGCGCTGGCCATCGCGACCGTTAGCCGATGAACCCCATCCACAACGTCATCTGCTCCTCCCGATCCTGGCGCCGGCGGGTCGAGCGCGAGCTCCTACCCTGGGGGCTCGAGGGCGTCGAGCTCGGAGAGCACGCGCTCGAGGTCGGCCCGGGCTTCGGCGCCACGACTCGCCTTCTGATAAAGCGCGTGCCGCGCCTGGACGTGATCGAGGTCGACACCAGGTACTGCGAGCGCCTGGAGGTCCAGTTCGGGAGTCGGGTTACGGTGACGTGCGGGGACGCGACGTCGATGCCCTATCCGGACGACGCGTTTTCGGCGGTGGTCTGCTTCACGATGCTCCATCACATCCCGTCGCCCGAGCTGCAGGACAAGGTGTTCAGCGAGGTGGCGCGCGTGCTGGCCCCGGGTGGCGTGTTCGCGGGTACCGACAGCATGGGCACGGGCACCATGTTCAAGCTGATCCACATCGGCGACACGCTGCAGCCCGTGGACCCGGGCGCCCTGCCGAGCCGCCTGGAGGCGGCCGGCCTGCGCGAGCCGGCCGTGGAAGCGGCAGACGGGTCGTTTCGCTTTCGCGCCCGCAAGCCGGCGGGCTGAAACGCGGTTCAGGCGGCGCGCGCCGCCCGTCGTGCCGCCGCCTGAGCGCGGAGCTGCTCATGCTCGATCATCCGCCGCAACTGGGCCAGGGAACGCCGCAGGTGGCTGACCACGGACGGCGCTGCCACCCGCTCGGCGATCCAGCCCAGGAGTCCGGATCCGGCGACGCCGTAGGCCATCCGCAGCTCCACCCGCGTACGGCCCCCGGGCAGCTCTCGCAACCTCCAGCGTCCGCGCTGGTCGATGCCGAGGACGGAGGTCCAGGCGAGCTCGAAGGGCTCCTCCCATTCGACGACCTCGACCAAGCCACCGATCTCGGCCGCGCCGATGCGAAAGAGAATTCGGTAGCGGGCTCCGAGTCCCTCGCGCTGGTCGCCCTCGACCTCCCAGCGGGTGACGCCAGACATGAAGCTGAGCACGCGCTCAGGATCGGAGACGAACTCCCAGACCTGATCGGCCGGAGCGTGAACGGTGATGCTCGAGGCGACTCTCATCCGAGCAACGGGAGGCGCCGCTCGGAGGCCAGGGCGTCGAGCGTCTCCTGCATCAGGCGGATCAGGTGGTCGTAGATCTCGTCGACATCGGGGTTCTGGCCGAACTCCTCCCGAAGGTCGATGGCGGGCAGGGCCTCCACGGTGAGCTTGGCTGGGAGCGGAATGTGACCGAGCATGTCGCCGACGTTGAGACCCCAGGGCAGGGCGAGGGAAATGGGAAGCACCTTCAGGCGGAAGATGCGATCCAGCCACAGCGCGCGCGCGAGCCCCTCGCCGCGGGTCAGGAACAGAGCCGTCTCCTGGCCGCCGACCGAAACGACGGGAACGATCGGCACGTTCTTCTCAAGGGCGAGACGGATGAACCCCTTGCGGCCGGCGAAGTCGACCTTGCCCGAGAGCCAGGTCGGTCGGTGAACCTCGTAGTCGCCGCCGGGGTAGACGAGCAGCGCGGCACCGCTGTCCAGAGCGTCGCTGGCGTTGGAGGGGGAGGCGGCGACGGTGCCGAACTTGCGCAGCGGGGCGAGCCACGGCATCGCCAACACGAGGTTGTGGGCCAGCTGGTAGAACCGCCGCTCGACCCCGAAGAAGGTGCTGAAGGCGAGCGTGAAGAGAATTGTGTCGGGGGTCATGTTCCCGCCCGAGTGGTTGCCCACGAGCAGTACGGGCCCTGAGTCCGGGATGTTGCCGAGGCCGCGCACCTCGCCCCGGAACCAGAGGCTGGCCAGCATCCACATCAGCGGCAGCTGCTCACGGATGTAGTCCGGGTCACGCTCGTCGAGGTCGGCGCGGGGCAGGCGCCGCTGGAGCTGGCTGGCGATGCCGCCGGCCAAGCGCGTCAAGACCGAGCGCGTCGCCTGACTCTCCGCCGCGGGAAGCTCGGAGTGCACACGACCATTGGAGCTGGGTGGCCTGGCCGTGCGGGTCGACGCCATGCCGAGATGGTAGGCGGTTCCTACGCTCCGCTGAGTAGGTAGGACTAGGCGGCCTGGGCGCTGCCGCCGAGCTGGCGGCGGCGGGCTGGCACAGCGGCGCCGGCCGTGGGCGCGGAGTGCGCATCGGCCTCCGCGAAGAAGTCCAACAGAAGCTGGTTGGTCCGCTCTGGGAACTCGACCTGAGGCACGTGGCCACACAGGTCAAGCGTCACCTGTCGGGCACCCGGGAGCCAGCGGCCGACATGGCGCCCGAAGCCGGGTGGGACAAGGCGGTCGTGGCTTCCCCAGATGAACAGCGCGGGCGGCTCGAGCTGGGCCAGACGGGGGTAGAAGCCGGTGCGGCCAAACGGCGACTCGAGATAGATGTTGCGAGCGCTGGCCAAGAAGGCGTAGCGCGCGCCCGCGCTCTGGTAGATGCGGCGGAACTCGTCGACCATCAGGTCGCCGACCGCGGGGTCAAGCACGTCACGGTTGTAGAAGATGCTCCAGAACTGCGAGGCCACGGTCGAGCGGCTGAAGCCGTGCGGGAGCAGCCCGAATTCGGGGCGCAGGAGCCGGACGATCGGGTGAAGTCCGCGCTTGACCCAGGCCACGGCGGGGCACAGCAGGCCGAGAGCGCCGACCCGCTGAGGCACCTGAAGCCCCATCTCGATGGCGATCCGCCCACCCATCGAGTTGCCGACGATGTGAGCCTTCTCGATCTCCAGCTCATCCATCAGCCCGAGCATGATCTCCGCAAACCACCCTGCGTTGTAGCCCCCCATCGCCGGCTTGCACGATGAGCCAAAGCCCGGAAGGTCAGGCGCGTGCACGCGGTAATAGCGGCTCAGCTCGGCCGCGGTCTCGAAGAACGAGGCGCGCGTACCGCCCAGGCCGTGCAGGAGCAGGACATCGGGCCCGCTGCCCATCGTGAGCGTCGAGATGCGGCGCTTGCCCACCTGGATGTCGTGGATCTGAAGCAGCGGGGGTCGGCCACCGAGGAGGCGGAACATGCCCTCGAAGGCCACCGCGTAGTCGAGGTTGCCCCGGACCCCAAGCGAGCGTTGCTGGAAGGCGTCGATACCGGACAGCTCGCCTCGGCGAAGGCTCATCCACGTCGCCGAGTCCGTGGTCAGCGTGACGTCCGGGGACCGACGCGTGACGCCCTTGCGAACCCGCGCGCCGTGACTGGTGCAGCGGACCTCCCACGTGTGCCCGAGATCGCAGAGCTTGATGTGGTAAGTGGCGTCAAACCCGGGATCGGCGCCGAGATACCGGTCGGAGAGCGAACGAAACCCGTCCTCGACCGCTGCAAGATCGGCGCCCCGGAGAGAGTCCTTTCCCACGCGTGACACGCTATCGAGCGCTTTCAGTTCGCGCGCCGCAGGCCGCTAGGGTTGGCGGACCTTGCGCGAAATTCTGCTCCAGGACACCCGCACCGGGCGCCAGCGGCCGCTCACGGTCGGGCCGTCCGGCGCGGTCCGCATGTACGTCTGCGGGCCCACCGTCTACGGGCGAATCCACGTGGGTAACGCTCGACCCTTCGTGGTCTTCTCGCTGCTCAAGCGCTTCCTCGTGCACGAGGGCTACCACGTGGTTCTTGTAACAAACGTGACGGACATCAACGACAAGATCTATGCCGCCGCCGGCGAGCGCAGCGAGCCGAGCGCGACGCTGGCCAGCGAGATGACCGCCGCCTATCTCGCCGACACCGACCGTCTGGGCCTGGGACGTCCGGATCACGAACCGCTGGCCAGCGCGACGATCGAGGAGATCATCGAGCTGATCGAGCGGCTGGTGGAGGGCGGGCACGCGTATGTAGCGGATGGGGACGTCTACTTCTCGGTGCGCAGCTACCCGGAATATGGACAAATATCCCACCAGGACATTTCGGCCATGGACCAGGGTGAGGGGGTCGAAGGGGCTGAGCGAAAGCGCGATCCGCTCGACTTCGCGCTCTGGAAGGCCCACAAGCCCAGCGAGGACACCCAGTGGGATTCCCCCTGGGGGAAGGGTCGCCCGGGGTGGCACATCGAGTGCTCGGCGATGGCCGAGCAGCTGCTCGGGCTCGACTTCGAGATCCACGGCGGCGGTTCGGACCTGATCTTTCCCCATCACGAAAACGAGGCCGCCCAGACCCAGGCCGCGCGAGGAAAGCCGCTGGCCCAGCTATGGGTCCACAACGGGATGGTGCGCCTTCAGGCGGCCAAGATGGCCAAGTCGGTGGGGAACATCTTCCTGCTCCACGAGGCGCTGGATGAGTTCGGGCGGGATGCCCTGATCATGTATTTCTGCGGGGGCCACTACCGGCAGCCGATCGAGTTCGACGCAGAGCGGCTCGGCGAGGCGGCATCGCAGGTCCGCCGGATCCGGGAAGCGGCGCGCGGGCTGGTGCCCGGCCCATCGCCGCCGTGGTCCACCGAGCTGCGGGAGCGCTGCTTCGCCGCCCTGGCCAACGACTTCAGCACGCCCGCCGCGCTCGCCGCGATCTTCGACTGGGTGCGGGAGGCGAACCGCGCCACCGATCCGGGGGGCTCGGATGACCTGCATGAGATGCTCGACGTGCTTGGGTTGGCCAACCTCCTGGTCATCGAGGACGAGACCGCGCCCGAAGAGGTAAAAGAGCTGGCTGCGGCTCGCGACCGGGCGCGGCGGGCCGGGGATTACCCGGAGGCCGACCGCCTGCGCGAGCAGATTCGCGCCCACGGGTGGGAGGTCCGCGATGGCCCGAACGGAGCCGAGCTGCTGCCAAGGGCGTGAGCGCGATGGTGGTGTTGAGGGCGTGAGCGCGATGGTGGTCTTGAGGGCGTGAGCGCGATGGTGGTCTTGAGGGCGTGAGCGCGATGGTGGTCTACGGGCGAAACCCGGTGCGGGAGGCCCTCCGGGGGCGTCGGAGCGTGCGCGGGGTGTGGGCGACGGACCGAGTGATGCAGGAGCCGTGGCTGCGCGGGGCGTCGGTGCAGGTCAGGGCTGCCGAGCTGGCGGAGATCGAGCGCCGGTGCGGATCTGCCGATCACCAGGGCATATGCGCGGAGGTCTCGGCCTTCGCCTACGCGGAGCCCGACGCTCTGCTGGCGGGCGGCGCCGGCCTGATCGTGGCGCTGGACCAGATCCAGGATCCGCAGAACCTCGGGGCGATATGCCGGACGGCGGAGTGCGCTGGCGCCGTGGGAGTGGTCATCCCCGAGCGGCGCGCAGCCGAGGTCACGGCGGCGGTCGCCAAGGCCTCGGCCGGCGCGATCGAGCACCTTCCCGTGGCGCGCGTGCGGAACCTGGCCGACTTCCTGGCGGAAGCCAAGCGGGCCGGGCGCTGGTGCTACGGGGCGGATGCCACCGGGGTCGCATATCAGAGCGTCGAGTACGACCCCGCGGCGGTTCTGGTGCTGGGAGCCGAGGGGCGCGGCCTGCGGCCTCGGGTGGCCGCGGCCTGCGATGTGCTCGTGGGCATCCCCATGCGGGGGCGAATCGAGTCGCTGAACGTGAGCGCGGCAGCGGCGATTCTGATCTACGCGGCCGCGGCCTGAGGAGGGGCGGCAGCCCCCTTGACAGACGGGCGCGCCTCTGTCAGGCTGCCGCGCCGGGAGGATAAAGATCAACTCGAGGCTTAGGTCTCGGGTGTGACTGGAGGACGTGCGGCAGTTCCGGCTGTACGACATAAGGTGCGGCGCGAGGGGAGGTTTGCGCCACGAAATTCCACATTGACCGCGGGTGTTCGCGGTCGGAAGGGACGTCTCGTGGCTCGACTGGCTGCTGGTGCTAATGCTCAACCTCAGGTTGAGGACACTTTTCTAATCGCACTGGCGAAGCAGGGGAATGCGGACGCTTGCCACCGATTGGTGCGGCGTTACTACGGGTTTGTCCGCCTCAAGGCCTCGTCGTATTTCCTGGCCGGGGGCGATGCGGATGATCTGATCCAGGAGGGTCTGGTCGGGCTGTACAAGGCGATCCGCGACTACCGCTCAGATCGTGAGTCGAGCTTCCGCAACTTCGCGGAGCTCTGCATCACGCGACAGATCATCACCGCGGTGAAGACGGCGACGCGCAACAAGCACACGCCGCTGAATCAGTACGTGTCGTTTGCCAGCACGCCGTCGGGCGACAACGGCGAGAACGACTCGACGCTCGACGAGATGCTTCCCGGCTCGGCGGTGCACGACCCGGTGAACCAGGTCATCAGCTCCGAGGAGCTGCGGGCCCTGGTGGCATGTCTCTCGACGGCGCTGTCCGAGCTCGAATCTAGAGTCCTGGCCCTGTACCTTGACGGCCACTCCTACGAAGAGGTGGGGCGGCGGCTGGGTTGCGACTGCAAGACCGTGGACAACGCGCTACAGCGGGTCAAGCGCAAGGTCGGCCAGCACCTGGCGAAGCGCGCCCTGCCCGCATGACCATCTCGTAACCGATTCCCATGAGGCGTAGCTGGCTCCAGCGGTGGTCCACCGAGCGTCGGGTGGCGGTGGCGCTGCGGCTGCTCCGCGGGGACGAGGGTCACGGTGACCTGACGCAGGGCCGGCGGGCGGAGCTGTTGAGCGAGCTGGCGGCCGAGCTCGAGTCATGCGACCCGTACACCCACGGCCACTCACGGCGAGTGGCCAGACACGCGGTGATCATCGCCATCCGGATGGGGCTGGGTGAGCACCAGGTGGCGGTGATTCGGGCCGCAGCGGCGCTGCACGACGTGGGAAAGATCAACACGCCGCGGGCGGTGCTGCACAAACCGGGGCGGCTGACCGAGGTCGAGCTGGCGCTGATCGAGCTGCATCCGGTCGATGGGGCGGAGATCGTCTCCACCCTGGGCGACGCCGAGCTCACGGCGATGGTTCGCCACCACCACGAGAGGCTCGACGGAACCGGCTATCCGGACGGTCTGGCCGGGGAGGAGATTCCACTCGGGGCGCGGATCATTGCCGTGGCGGACACGTTCGATGCCATCACCTCGACCCGCCCCTACCGGCCGGCGCGAACCCACGACGCAGCGATGGAAATCCTCGACGGCGAGGCGGGGAGCCGGCTGGACCCAAGTGGCGTGAGGGCGCTTCAGGCCTACTACGCCGATGGGCCGATGCGGCCCCTGTGGGCGCCGCGACGCACGGCGGTCGCGGCACGCAGCCTGACGCCTGAGGCTTAGGGAATCGTGGTCGGCCCAGTGAGAAACTCTCGCCGGGCCTGAGGAAACCACGCCGGGCGCGTAAGGACCCGCTGGCCAGTGAAGCGAACTCGTCGGTCGGGCCGCGATCACGCGAATATGACTTGCGGAGGGGCGGAAAGTGATCGGTCGAGCGTAGGACGGTCGTCCGCGTCGAGGATGCTCAGGAAGGATCAGCGGCCGGGCGCGTCCTCGAGGGCGCTACTTCGATTCTTCGGGAGGTGTCGTGAAACGGATAGTCGGCGTGCTGGCGGCGGTCGCGGCGGTGGCCGCAGGAACGCAGGCGAGCGTGGCGGCGGCGAGCGGCGGGACCGCGAAGCTGCAGCTCCGTATGACGCGCGTGGGGACGATTCTGGTCAACGGGCAGGGTCGCACCATCTACGTGTTCACGAAGGACCGTCGTAACCGCGACGCATGCATTTCGATCCCGGGGTGCCGGAGCGTCTGGCCTCCGCTGACGACGACCGGGAAGGCGGTGGCCGGAAAAGGTGTCCGGGCAGGCTTGATCGGGACGCTCACGATCGGACACGGGGTCCGGCAGGTCACGTATGCCGGCCACCCGCTCTACACGTATGTCGCGGACGGTGGCCCGGGAGACACGTTCTACGTCAACTTCAGCCAGTTCGGCGGTCACTGGCCGGCGCTGAACGCCGCGGGCAACGAGGTGAAGTAGCCGAGCTCTTGCGTCTGGCCGCCGCGCGCGCGGCCAGGCGCGCCATGCGGCGGTTGACGGCGCTCGCGGCGTCAACGCTTCGGCCATTCGTCCGCGTCCGCGCCGCGGAGTTCACCGTCGGCGGAGCGGGGGCCGATGCCGTGAGGGATGAGTGTCCGTGCGGGACGGATAGTCGCGACACTTTTCGTCGTGCTGCTGTGGCCTGTGGCCGGGAGCGCGCTTGCCTCCGGGTCAGCCGGCGCCGACCCCAGCTCGAACTTCCCGGTAGGCCCGCTTCCGAGCGCGTGCCAGAGCGATCCGACCGGCGCGGCCTGCATCGAGGCCTCGGTGGGCTACCTCGACGAAGCGCGGGCGAACCTGGGCCAGCCGCCGTATGCCCTACCGGCCGACTTCACCTCGCTGAGCCCCGCGGAGCAGGCCCTGGTCCTGACCAACTCGGACCGTGCCCTCTACCACCTGCCGCCGATCGGCGGGCTCACGAATGCGCTTGACCAGGACGCGGCGGCAGGCATCGCGTCCGGGACCGATCCGCAACCGAGCACCTCGGATTGGTACGAGTACACCTCCAACGCCGCCTGGGGGCAGGCGAACATCGTGCTCGCGTATGAGGCCTGGATGTACGACGACGGTCCGGACAGTGGCAACCTCGACTGCACGCCATCCGACCCGAGCGGTTGCTGGGGTCACCGACACGACATCCTGTGGCAATTCGGATCGGGTGCTCTCGCCATGGGAGCGGCGTCCGGAACCGACGCCAGCGGCGAGCCGAGCTACACGACGCTTCTGCTCGAGGGCAGCTCGGTCTACAGCCCGGCCTACATCTATACCTGGCCGGCGGGCGACGCGCAGGCCGCCGCCCCCGCGAGCCCGATCGGCGGGCAAACCGGCCCGGGAAGCGCACCTTCTGCGGCGCTGAGTACGAGCGCTGCCAGCCGCAGCGCCGGCGGGCGCCGGGTGCCTAGGGCGCCGCTCGCCAGAGGTGCCCGGAGCGCGGTCAAGATCGCGGCCCTGCGCGTCCGTCGACACCGCATCACGCTCAGGCTGGCCGGTCCGGGCTCGGCGGACTTCCACTGCTCGCTGAGGCGGCTGCACGGCGGTTGGCAGCGATCGAAGCGCTGCCGAGGTCTGGTCACCTTCGGCCACGTTCGGGCCGGGCGCTACCGCCTACGGGTCAGCTCGAGCGCAGGCGTGGTAAGCCGACGCGTCGTCGTGCCCTGAGGTAACGAGCCGGGTCGGCCTGCTGAAACGCCTGCGGCGGATCGAAGGCCAGGTTCGCGGCGCGTGATCGGGGCCGCACCTGACCGACAGGGAGCCAAGACCGAGGAGTTGATGGCCGCGGTGGGGCGGCTGATGCGCCGCGGGTGACGCCCGAACGGCGAGTCGGACGGACGGGCCTCAGGCGCGGTCTGAGATGACGCTGAGCGCGCGGTCGATGTCGGCGGCGCTCACGTCAAGGTGGGTGACCGCCCGGACGCGGTGGGCGTCGAGCGCACCAAGCTCCAGCTGGTCGGCCAGTCGCGCCACGAAGGCGGGCGCGTCAGCGACCTCGAAGATCACGATGTTGGTTTCGACCTGGCTCGGGTCGATCCGCACCCCCGGGATCACCGAGAGCCCCTCGGCGAGGCGCCGGGCGTGCTCGTGATCCTCGGCCAGGCGATCGACGTGGTGATCCAAGGCGTAGAGGCACGCAGCGGCGACGATCCCCGACTGGCGCAGCGCGCCCCCGAGCATCTGCTTCCAGCGCCACGCCTCGTCGATCAGCGCCTGCGAGCCGACCAGGACCGCTCCCACCGGAGCGCCGAGGCCCTTGGTGAAGTCAAGCCACGCCGTGTCAAAGCCACGCGCGTACTCACTCGCGGCGACGCCTGAGGCGACGACCGCGTTCATGAGCCGCGCCCCGTCGAGGTGGGCTCGGAGCTCGCTGCGGCGAGCCACGGCGAGAACGTCGTGGATCGTCTGAAGCGGCCAGACATGGCCGCCGCCCATGTTGGTCGTCTGCTCGACCGAGACGACCCGCGAGCGCGGTGCGTAGCGGTCGACGCGAGTGCGGATGGCGTGCTCCACCTGCTCGCCGGTGAACACCCCGCCGTCCCCATCGATCGTCCGGACCATCGCCCCCGCCAGCTGAGCTGGGCCGCCAGCCTCGGCGACAACGGGATGCGACGAGCTGTCGCAGATGATCTCGTCGCCGCCCGGCCGGACGTGGATGCGCAGGGCGACCTCGTTGCACATGGTCCCGCTGGGCAGGAACACCGCGGCCTCGTGACCCAGCAGCTCGGCCACCCGCTCCTGGAGCGCCGTCGTGGTCGGGTCGCGCCGCCGCTGCTCGTCTCCCACCTCGGCGCGCGCGATCGCGGCGCGCATGCCCGCCGTTGGGCGGGTCTGAGTGTCGCTGTAGAGATTGATCGGGGGCATGGGAACCGTCAGCCGTGGGCCGGCATGGCTCGCTGATCGAGAAACTCCAACAGCTCTTCGGCGCCCGATGGCGTCCGCGACTCAGGCATCGCGACGCCGAGCGCCGCCAGGGGGGCGGACAGTCCCTCACACGAACCCACGCACACGACGTCATAGCCGTGTCGGAGGAACTCCTCGATGTGCTCGGCGAACTGGGCGAGGAGATCGCCCGACAGCTCGGCCGGATACCAGGCCGGGGGGAGCACAATCGCACCCCAGCCAGCCTGCTCGAGCACGTCGAGAACGTCGAATCCGCCCGCGTCAGCGTTGACGAGATCATCCGACACCACCGCCACGCGGCGGCTGCGCTCGTCGGTTTGCATTCAGTTGCGCAGGAAGGCGGCGAGCTCGGCGCGCTCAGCGCCGGGATCGAAATCGGGCAGCGTGTGTCTGATCCCAGTCGCGCGCGGTTCGGGAGCCCCGCGGGCCCGCAGCTCCCGGAGCAGCTCCTCGATGAGGATTCCGCTCCCGGGCGTGAGCTCAGGCGCACCGTCGGGCCATTCGGGGCGCCCGGCGCGCGCTGGATCCGAGCTCGTCACCCGAACCCCCATCGACGGACTTCCCTCGAGGCCGATCAGGACGACCTCGTCGCCGCGCTCGAGGTGAGCGCAGACGGCATCGGCCACTGCCGCGACGATCCGCCGGCAGTGGCGACGGTAGGCGAGGGTGTCGAGCTGCTCGCGGACGGCCCAGAAGCGGTTGAGCCCCGTGAAGGTGAGTTCGGGGCATGGCATCTGCGCGATCTCCCAGCCCTCCTCGCGGAGCTGGCGGAGCAGCGGCGGATAGATCCCCCGACACAGCGCGCCACCGACGACCTTGGCGTTCTGGTTCAGCATGCAGTGCGCCACGAACGCGACTCTGGCCATCGGCGCGGAGGATAACGACGCCCGCGTGTACCTCGGTTGCCGTACCGTACGCGCATGCCTTCGAAGGGCGTTAGCACCCGTGGCCTGGAGTCGCTGCTGGTGCCCGCGGCCATGACGTTGCCCTCGAACGCGGAGTATCTGGCGCATCTTGACGTGGCGGGCGCGGGCGATGGGTTGATTCGGCTGGCGTCCAACGAGAACACCGAGCCCCCTTCGCCGCTGGTTCGGGAGGCACTCGAGCGCTCCTTTGCCGACGCGAACCTGTCACCGCCCCCGAATCCGCCGGTCCGAGACGAGTTGGCCGAGCGTTTCGAGGTGACGCCTGACCGAGTGCTGGTTGGCGCCGGCTCGACTGAGCTGATCGAGGCGGTGCTGCGGACCTTCGTCCGCGCCGGAGACGAGGTCGTCCTGCCGGCGCCTTCCTGGCCGGTCTTCGAGCGGCGACTCGCCGCGCTCGAGGCGCAAGTCGTCAAGGTTCCGCTGCACGCGGACGAGCGCTCGTACTCCTACGACGTGGACGCGCTGCTGAGCGCGGTGAGCGAGCGCACCAAGGTGTTGATCGTGTGCACCCCGAACAACCCGACGGGGAACTCGATGGCGCTTGACGATGTCAGGCGCTGCGCCGAGCTCGCCCCGATGCTGCTCGTGGACGCCGCCTACGCGGATTTCGACCCGAACGTTGATGTCTCGCCGCTCGTCCACGAGTACCCGAACCTGATCCTGACCCGGACGTTCTCCAAGGCCTACTGCATGGCGGGACTGCGGCTCGGGTACGCGGTGGGTGACGCGACGGTGTTGGACCACGTCGACCGCTTCCTCGTGCCGGGAAGCTCGGTCAGCAGCGCGGCGCTGCACGCGGGACTCGCGGCGCTCCGGGATGACGACTACCACGACCGGCAGGTGCAGCGAATCGTGACCGAGCGCGAGCGGCTGCTGAACGGGCTCCGGGCCCTCGGCCTGACCGCGTATGAGTCGCGGGGCAACTTCGTCGCCGTCGACGCGTCGGGGTACGACGGCGGCGCGGCCGGCCTGGCCGCGGCGGTGCTCCGCGGTGGCGTGGTGATCCGGCGGATGACCGACACGATCGCCCGGATCAGCGTCGGGACGGCGCCCGAGAACGACGTCCTGCTCGGCGCGGTGGCGGAGGCGCTCGAGCTGTCGCACACCTAATCCGCGGCGCGCCACCACCGTTCGATCAGAAAGCGCGCGATCGAGATCGCCGGCGGCAGGACGAGCGTCGCGGAACCGCCAACGAGCGCGGCCCCAACCGTCTCCCGTGCGAACCACCTGACGTCCTCGAGCTCATCGTCCTTGGCGACAGGATCGCCTCCATCCGAGCGCGCCTCGAGCCCAAGCATGAGCGAGGCGGGAAAGGGCCAGGGCTGGGAGGCGACGAAGACGGGATCACGGATCACGATGCCGGACTCCTCGTGGACCTCACGAGCGGCCGCTTCCGCGAGCGACTCGCCGGGCGCGACGAAGCCCGCGAGCACCGAGTACTGGTTGCGGGGCCAGCCCGGGCGACGCCCCAAGAGCAGGCGGTCGGCGTTCTCGACCACGACGATGACGGCGGGATCCGTGCGGGGGAAATGCTGGGTTCCGTAGCGAGTGCAGCGCCGCGAGGCGCCTGCGAGCTCGATCACCGTCGGTGCGCCGCAGTGAGCACAGAAGCGGTGGGAGCGATGCCAGTGCAGGAGCGCCGCGAGGTAGGCTGCGAGACCGCCTTCGGAAGGCGCAAGCAGGGCGCCTGCCTCCCGCAGTGAGGTGATCCGGCCGCCCTCGCTCACGCGGGCACGGGCCGGCGGGTCGAGATCGTCGAGGTCGCGGGCAAAGATCGCGCCGCCGCGTTCGAGTCCCAGCAGGATGGCGCTCTGAGGCTCGACCCCGGCGCAGTCGGTGAGGCGGGCTCGCAGCAGGTGCGGAGGGGACGCATCCGCGAGCAGCACGCCGTCCGAACCGGCTGCGACGCTGCGGCTGGCGCCGTCGACGAGGCGGGCCGCGACCCAGTCGCGATCTTCGCGCAGCGCCGACGCTCGGTCGAGCTCAGATCCGCCGAACGTCAGCACGCGGCCGCCATCGCCACGCGGAGCGCCGTTCCCAGCAGAACGTTGGCGCCGTTCAGGCAGTCCTCCCAACGGGTGTGCTCGGCCGGGTCGTGGCTCACGCCCGCGGCGGAAGGGACGAAGATCATGCCCGTGGGCGTTAGCGCGGCGAGAGCCTGCGCATCATGGCCGGCACCGGAGCTGACCGGAAGGCTGCGCAGCCCCAGCTCGCGCGCGGTCTCGGTAATGACGTTCTGGATGTCAGAATCGAGCCCCACGGGCTCCCAGCGCCCCACGCGCTCAACCGTGAGCGAGAGAGCCTCCGACCGCGCGAGGTCGCTCGCCCCGTCGAGCACCGCCTCTTCAACTGCGTCGAGCTGCGGGGTGCTCGGCGCTCGCAGCTCCAGCAGCATCTCCGCGCGGCCGGGTACGACGTTGAAGGCGCCTCGCTCCACCTCGAGTGCGCCGACGGTTCCCACGCACTCCGGAAACCGGAGAACGGTGTCGCGGACCGAAAGAGCAAACCGCGCCGCGCCGAGCAAGGCATCTTGGCGCGCATCCATTGGGGTCGTCCCGGCGTGCCGGCGCGCTCCCGTATAGGCGATCCGATAGGAGCGCGAGCCTGCGATCGCCGTGACCACCCCGATGTCCGCGCCCGCGGCCTCGAGCCTGCTTCCCTGCTCGATGTGGAGCTCGAGATAGGCCGCCAGCGAGTCCGGATCACGGCGGGCTTGCCGGAGCGCTTCCTCGCTCAGGCCGCCTCGGGCAAGCGCGGCGCGGAAGTGCGCGCGGCCGCCGCGCGGCGCCGCCAGCATCTCCACGGTCAGCGCCCCGGTCAGCGCGAAGCTCCCCAGCAGCCCGAGGAGCGACCCTTCCTCGTCGGTGAAGTCGATCGCCTCGAGGTTGACCGGGAGGGTGACGCCGGCGTCCTTGGCGGCGCGGAGCGCCTCGAGGGCCGCAAGCACCCCCAAGGCTCCGTCGTAGCGACCACCGAGCGGGACGGTGTCGAGGTGGGAGCCCATCAGCAGGGTTCGGCCTGGGCCGGCCGATCCTCGCAGGACGGCGGAGTGGTTGCCGGCGGGATCGACCCCGGTCTCGAGCCCGGCCTCGGCGGCCCGACGATGAAACCACGCGCGGGCCTTCAGGTGGGCGTCGCTGAACGTCGTCCGGCTGATGCCGCCGCCAGCGACGGCGCCGATCGCCGAGAGCTCTAGGAAGTCGGCGTGCAGCCGGTCGCCATCGACCGGGATCACCCGGCGAGGCTTGGCTCGGCGAGCACGTAGCTCTCGACCTGCCGGATGTGTTCGCGCGCCGCGTCCTGCGCCGCCTCGACGTCTCGCCTCGCGATCGCGTCGGCCATCCGTACGTGGCCGCGGGCACAATCGACCGACCAGCGGCTATCCGGAAAGTCACGCTGCCTGAGGGTGCCGATCAGGGTGAACACGTCCTCGATCATCTCCTTGAGGCGAGGATTCACGGATGCCTCGGCGATGGCCCGATGGAAGGCGAAATCCCATTCACGGAAGCCGGCCTGATCCCCGCGTTCAGCGTGCTCGAGCGAGCGAGCCGCCGTATCGCAGATCCGCTCGAGGTCGGCTCCGCTGACGCGTTCGGCGACGCTCCGTACAGCGAACACCTCGAGCGCCTCGCGGATCTCATAGGCCTCACGAATCGCGCTGCGCGACGGCCTGATCACGCGCCCGCCGCGGACCCCGTCGGGTTCGATCACGCCGATCCGCCTGAGCCTCAGCAGCGCTTCACGCACCGGGGTCTTGGACACCCCAAGCTGAGCCGCGAGACCGCTTTCGGTGAGGCGCGCACCGGGCGCAAGGGTCTTGTCCATGATCGACTGGCGGATCGTCTCGTAGACCATGTCGGCCAGCCGCTCGGGGGCCTCGAGGGGTTGGAACTGGACCTCAGCCACTCTCCTCACCCGGCCACGGCAGCTTCGGTGAGCGACGGGGCGGCTTGGAGCAGGCTGCGCGTGTAGGCGTTGGTGGGAGCCGAAAGCACTTCGTCGACAGCTCCAGTCTCGCACAGCGATCCGCGTTCCATCACGAGAACCGTGTCGGCGACGCTGGCCACGACGCCGAGGTTGTGGGTGATGAACAGCATCGAGAGGTGAAGGTCACGACGCAGGTCCTGAAGGAGTTCGAGCACGGCAGCCTGCACCGAGACGTCCAGCGACGAGGTGATCTCGTCACAGATGAGGAGATCCGGTTGGGCGGCGAGCGCCCGCGCGACCGCGACGCGCTGGCGCTCTCCGCCCGAGAGCTCGGATGGAAAGCGCTTGGCCACCCCGGCCGGAAGCCGGACACGCTCGAGGAGTCCACCCACCTCTCGCTCGGCGTCGTCGTGCGAGAGGCGCCGCAGAACACGCAACGGGCGCTCGATCGCCGAGCCGATGCGCTGGCGCGGATTCAGTGACTGGTACGGATTCTGGAAGACGATCTGAATCCGACGCCGTTGCTCGAGCGGGCGGGCGCGGGCGGCGGCGGCCAGCGGACGGGAATCGAAGGCAATCACGCCGCCGCTCGGATGGTGAAGACCGACGATGCAGCGACCGATCGTCGACTTGCCGCTTCCTGATTCGCCGACGAGCGCGACGCACTGGCCGCGGCCGATGGTGAAGGACACATCGTGAACCGCCGTCTGCTCGGCGCGCCCGCGCCGGTAACAGGCCTCGAGGTGTGTCACGGTCAGCAGGTCGTCGCTCGCCGATGCCTCGATCTCGGAGCGCGTACCCGCCGGCACCCGCTCTGCGCCGGCGACGTCCTCCCAGCGGAAGCAGCGCACCGAGTGATCGGGGCGCGCGAATACGAGCTCCGGCAGGGCGCGGTGACAGCTTTCCACCTGGTGGCGGCAGCGTGGCGCGAAGGCGCAGCCCTCCGGCCACTCTCCGACCCCAACCGAGACGCCGGGGATGCCGCGAAGCGTCCGCGGCGCGTGGACGTCGGGGATCGCAGCCACCAGCGCCTGGGTGTAGGGGTGCCGGGGGTGGTCGATCACCTCCTCGGCCGGACCGTGCTCGAGGACTCGCCCGGCGTACATGACGAGGACGCGATCGGCCATGCGGGCGATCACGGCAAGGTCGTGCGAGACGAACACCATCGCCATCTGCTCTTCCTCACGCAGGCGCTTGAGCTCCCGGAGAATCCGGTCCTGAGTGAGGACGTCGAGGCCGGTGGTCGGCTCATCGAGAACGGCCACCGGTGGGCCGCACACGGTCGCGGTGGCGATCACGACCCGCTGCTGCTGACCGCCCGAGAGCTGATGGGGGTAGCGCTGGGCGAAGTGGCCATCGAGCTCGACGCGGCCGAGCGCTGAGGGGACGGCGTCGTCGTCAAGCGGGGAGGTGCGATGCGCGCGCAGGACATCGAGAATCGTGGCCCCGATGCGCAGCGATGGATTCAAGGCGCCACCCGGATCCTGAGGGACGTAGGACACGACCTTGCCGCGCAGCCGGCGAACCTCGCGTGGGTCACGCCCGAGGATCCGCTCGCCGCCGACGTCGATGCTGCCATGGCGGACGACGATCCCGGGCTTCGTGTACCCGAGGAGGGCGAGGGCAACCGTGCTCTTGCCGCTCCCCGACTCGCCAACCACCCCCAGGATCTCGCCTCGTGGGACCTCGAAGCTGACGTCGTCAACGACCGTCTCGCCCGTGGCCAGCGCAAGGCAGAGCGACTGGACCGAGATGGCGGGAGATGCCGCGGACGTGGTGGGCACCGACGCGGCGTTCACGCCGTAACCACCCCGCGCGTGGTGCTCGGCGTGTACGAGCGGCCAAGGCTGCGGGCGATTGCGTCGCCGGTCAGGTTCACCCCGATCGTCAGGATCGCGATCATGGCCGCCGGAGCAACCACGGATAGCCAGTTCAGCGAGATGTACTGGCGGTTCTCGCTGATCATCACCGCCCAGTTGGAGCTCGGCGGCTGGAGGCCGAGCCCGAGGAAGTTGACGGAGGCGACGATCAGGATCGAGAACGTGAAGCGCAGCCCGACGTCCACCAGGACGGGGGCGAGGATGTTCGGCACGACCTCACGCAGAAGCACGGCAGGCGGACGTTCCCCGCGCGCCACCGCGGCTTCGACATAACCGCGCACGGCGACCTCCTGGGTGGCTGTCCTGACGATCCGGCTGATCCCCGGAGCGAGGATGATGGCGACGCCGACCACCATGACCGTTCGCGACTGCCCGGTGCCGGCGATGAGCACGAGCAGGAAGAGAAGCGGGGGAAAGGCCAGCATCACGTCGACCGTCCGCATCAGGATCGGGTCGACAACCGAGCGGCTGTAGCCGGCGATCAGCCCGATGGTCATTCCGATCAGATAGGCAAGGGCGGTGGCGGCAAGCGCGAGACCGATCACGGAGCGCCCTCCGTACAGGAGCCGGCTGAGCACGTCACGGCCAAGGAAGTCGGTGCCCAGCGGCGCGTGGCCCGACGCCCCGCTGAGGGGGGCGCCGATCACCGCGGTTGGCGAATGCGGCGCCAGGTACGGACCAACGAACGCGACCAGGAGCACGCAGGTGAGGATTCCGATGCCGATCGCGCCCGACGGGGTGCGGAGGAAGCGCAGGCGTCCGGTCATGCCGGCTCTCGGAGCTTCGGGATCAGCAGCATCACGATGAGATCGGCGAGGACGTTGATCAGGACGTAGACGACGGCGATCAACATGGCGATCGACTGAACGGCGGTGAGATCGCGATTCTGGACCGCGCTCACGAGCTGGCTGCCGATGCCCGGATAGGCGAAGACCGTCTCGACGACGATGACCCCGCCGACCAGGTACTGGAGGTTCTGGGCCAGCACCTGGACGCTGGGCGCGAGCGCGTTGCGCAGCGCGTAGCGGATGAGGACGCGCTTCTCGGCCAGCCCGTTGAGGCGGGCGGCCTGTACGTATTCAGTCTGGAGCGCCTCGTACATGCCGGCGCGCACCATCCGGATCCCGGCGGCAAGCGAGGCGAAGAGGAGAGTCACCACGGGCAGAATCAGCTCCTTCGGGGTGGCCAGGGGATCGGCTCCCGGGGGGACTATCGCCACCGGCGGCAACCAGTGCAGGCCGACGAAGAACAGCGCCACGAGCAGGGAGCCCGTCACGAACTCCGGAGCCGAGATCGAGACCAGGGAGCCGATCGAGATCACGTGATCGGTCGGTTTGCCGGCGCGAATGGCGGCCAGCGCGCCGAGCCCCAGGGAGAGCGGGATCATGAGCAGCGCGGCCAGCCCGGCCAGGATGGCCGAGTTCTTGAGGGGGCTCGAGATCAGCGAGGACACGGTGGTGTGCTGTCCCTGGGCCAGGGCGACCGAGGAGACCCCCAGATCGCCGTGCACGAAACCGCCGAGCCAATCGAAGTAACGCGTGACAGCGGGTCTATCGAGGCCCATCTGCTTGCTCAGGATCTGGATGGCCTGAGGTGTCGCGTCACGGCCAAGGACGGCGCTCGCGGCATTTCCAGGCAGCACCTGGACCGCGGCGAAGATGAGCACCGAGGCAGCGAGCAGCGCCGCGAGCGCGCCAAGTAAGCGGCGGCCGAGAAAGCCGACCACGGGCGAAACGGAGCGCCGCTCGATGGCTCGCCGTTCCGCCAGCGCGGTCATGCGCTGGCTCTCATCCGAACCCGCCACCAGCGCGCCGTGCGCGCATCAGGCCGACAGCCAGGCATCCTGGAAGCGGTGGTTTCCGAGGATTCCGGCTGCGCTTGGCTTCAGGCCATGCACCTTCTTGGAGAGCCCGTCGACGAAGTCGGCGTTCACCCAGTTGATGTAGCCCCCCTGCTGGTACTGGATCTGCTGCACCTGATCCCACAAGGCCTGCGCCTTTGTCTGGTCGGTCTCCCCAATCGCCCTGAACAAAAGGGTATTGAATGCCGGGTCGTGCCAGTGAGTCTCGGGGTAGGTGGCATTCGAGGCCAGCGCCTGGAGGTAGAAGAACTTCAATGACGGCGGCGGCCACTGGGTTTCGGCGAACAGCTCCTTGAGGTACTGAAGGGACGGGTTGAAGTAGGAGTCGGCGGGTTTCTGCTGGAGCTGGATCGTCACGCCGGCGGCAGTCGCCTGTTGCGCGTAGAGGGTCGCGGACTCGACGAAGCCGGGGATCACGTCGGAGATCGCCATCGGCACCGTCAACTTCTCGTGCCCGGCTGCCTTCAACAGCGACTTGGCCTTTTCGATGTCCTGCACCCGCTGCGGAAGCGAGTTGTCATAGAAGGGCAGGCCCTTGCCCACGATGTCGTTTCCGACCGTTCCGTACCCGGCGATCGCACCCTCGATCAGCGCCGGACGGTCGGCGATCAGCTTCATCGCCAGCCGGACCCGGTTGTCGTTGAAGGGCGGACGGGTGGTGTCCATATAGAACATCAGGACCTGTGGCGAATGGGCCTGCAGGACGACGATGTCGCCCGCCGCCCTGTGGGCCTTGGCCTGCGCGTAGGTCAT
>DATGFT010000101.1:0-15750 GCA_035308915.1 Solirubrobacteraceae bacterium | reverse complement strand
CGGCTTCGGAAGGCCCATCGAGGAGTCGCTGCCGGGGCTCGAGTACGCCGACAGCGCCGCCATCCTGGGTCTCGTCGAACAGCGGCTGCTGCCGATCCGCCACGCCCCGTTTGCCAACTGCTTGGTTCGGCGCTCCTGCTTCACGCGCTACGGGCTCCCGGATACGGTCAGGTACGGACCGTACGCACCCAGCGCGTGGACGGCGGCGGTCGTGGCGCGCGGCGAAGCGGGGTACTTCGCACCACTGAGCATCGTCCGGCTCGCCGCCGATCCACCCACGGTCTCACCCGCGGGCGCGCTCGGCATGATCTACCCAATGCTCCGCATGAGCCGGTCGGGTACATGGACGACGGGCGAGTCGGTCGAGATGCTCATGAGGCTGGCCAGGCAGGCCGTGGGCTCGCAGCGGCGCTGATGTGGCCAGCGGCATCCCTGGCGGGAGCGCCGCCCGGCGCCGGTCAAACGAGGACAGCCGTGCAGATGACGCCATCCTCCAGGCACCAACTTCCCTTAAGCTCGGTCAGCTCGACCGCTCCGATCACCGGCCCGGGAACCAGCAGCCGGGCCCGGAATGTCCTCGTTTGCGGCTCTATCGAGAGCTCGGCATCCTCAAAGCCGAGCCACCGCTCGGTCAGAGGAAACCAGGCTTTGAACACCGCCTCCTTGGCACTGAAGAGAAGCCGGTCCACCCGCATCGGCAGATCGGAAGCGACGAGTTGAAGCTCTGAGCCGAAGGCCACCTCCTCGAGGACACCGTCGGGCAGAGCGGCGTTCGGCTCTGCGTCGATTCCGATCGACGTCGCCTCGTCGGCCCGGGCTACCGCGCACGCCCGGTAGCCGGCGCAGTGGGTGATGCTGCCTACGACTCCCGGGGGCCACAGCGGCTCCCCTCGCGCACCCGCCGGAATCGGCGTCGCCGGAAGCCCGAGGCGATCGAGGGCGAGTCGGGCGCAGGCACGACCGGTGATGAACTCACGACGGCGCTTCTCGACCGCGCGCCCCAGCGATCTCTCCTCCTCGGCGAACAGCTCGATATCGAGGATGTCCTGGCGCGTCTCGGCGGTGGCCACGAAGCTCGGGACGAGGCGCTCGATCATCGGGAGATACGGATCAACCGGCCGAGGGCGGCGCAGCAATCGCCCGGGCTTTGCCGCCAACCATGCCGGCAAGAAGTTAGTTATCAGCCCGCCGTCTGTCTAATTGTCCGCCGAGGAAGTAAAGTGCTCCTGGAGGGCGCGTCGACTCTCATCGCTGTAGGGGTCGACCTTCAATCGTGGGTATATCCATCCAAGGACCGTTCCGCAGGCTCTGCGCGTTTGCGCTTCTGTTCGCGTGCGCGTTGATGATCGGCGATTCGGCTCTGGCTCGCACCGCGCCCCAGCACGTTAAGCACGGAAAACGGTCCTCGCGGTCTCGTTGCCCGGCCCGGCATTCGGCAAACTCGGCACGGAATAAGCGCAAGCCAGCGGCGCACGGGAAGAAGAGCGGCGCTTCGAAAGCGCATCAGCGCTGCAAGCGGAAGTCAAAGAAGCACCCCAAACCGACGACCCCAGCTGCCACCCCGACGGCCTCGCCCGCCCCCGGGGGCGCGACGACTCCCGCCCCCAGCAGCTCGGGAGGTCTCGACTGGACTGGCTGGAACATCCTCTCGGACCCGATCGACCCGGCGCAGCAGACGGATCTGCCGTTCGGCGATCGCTCCCAGTGGCTCCAGCCCTGGCGAGCCTACTTCGACACGCCACCGGCCTCGATGCTCAGGAACGCCGTCGGCATCAACTTCAACGTCCAGCCCCAGAATGCCGCGGTGACCGCCCAGCTGCTCGCTCAGAGCGGCTTCAAGCGCGTCAGGTTGGACATCGCGTGGGACCAGATGTCCTATGCGAATCCCGCGCAACTACAGGATCCCGCCAAGTGGGACACCTACCTGCAGGCGTTCAAGGCGGCGGGGCTCCGCCCGCTGATCCTCGTGGACGCGGACGACACTGATCCCGGCCCCTTCAAGAACCTGAGCGGCCAAATCCAGCAGCCGGCCGCGGCTGGAGCCACGACCATACAGGTGGATCCAACCACGGCCCAGTCACTCGTGCCGGGACTGTCGGGCCTGGATCTTCCTGGGTACCCGGTCGCCGCCTTCATGGCCACGGCCATTTCTCCGACCGGGCAGATTCAGCTGTCCCAGCCCCTACCGCGGTCGGTGCCTGCTGGGACCTATATGTTCACGCTGCTGCGCTACGGCCCGTTCGCACCGCCATTTACGACCTCGGGTCAGCCGAATCCGGCCTTCGAGCAGACGCTGTCTGGCTGGCTGCAATACATCAACGCGGTGACGAGCGAGGCGCGCAAGATATTGGGGAACGATCAGTTCGACATTGAGGTCTGGAACGAAAACAGCCTTGACTCGTCGTTCCTGAACGTCGCCAACTATTACAACCCGGTGCCGCCATCCCTGCAAGGGGTTGGAAATGTCACCTTGCAGCTCCTCGCCCGCACGGCAGCCTGGATCCGCAACCCAGCCAACAATCTGCCCGACGTGGGCCTTGGGGATGGGTTCGCCAACACGACCCCGTTCGCGTCCGGCGCGACCGTTCCCCCCGGCGTCACGGCGATCGACAAGCATCCCTACCACGAGCAGCCCTACGACTTTCCCCAGGCACAGGTCTTCAACAACCAGCAGCCGGTGAACGCGCTCGGCGTGCCCGAAGGTTCGCAAGACGCATCTGGGGCGTGGCACGACCCGTTCATCCCGACCTACCAGGCCTATTTCCCCGAATACACGCTCACTGGACTTCAGACCGAGTTCATGGAGCGCGACCTCTCGCCGATCACGACGATGATCAACGGCGTTCCCCACGGCCGCAATACCAAGCCGCCGGGAGCCACCGTTCCGCCCCAGGTCTGGGTCACCGAGACGAACATCGACCTTACTCACGCCGCGCAGATGGGCCTGACGAGCGCCGATGCCTGGCATCTCCAGGCGAAGGCGACGCTGCGCTCGCTCGCGGCGTTCGTCAACAAGGGCGTCTCCGCCTTCTACTTCTACGCCGTGACGAACGGTTCGTGGGCGATGGTCGACCCGACCGCCCCCGGCGGCGGACCGACCATGACCGCAGTCAAGAGCTTCCTCGCGCCGTTCGCCGGACCCAACACGATCACGAGCCCGCGCTCGCTCAACTTGCTCCAGATCGCCGACCAGGGCAACTGGACGCAATTCGCCGGCGACGGCACCGCCGCTCACCCCGCGCTTTACAACCGCGACGTAGTCGCCTTCTTCCCCTTCCAGGTCGACAGCAGCAAGTTCGTCATCCCGGCCTACGTGATGACACGCAGTTTGGCCACGCTCTATAACCCGACCGCGCCGAGCAGCGACGTCACGAGGTACGACCTGCCGCCGGAGACCTATCGCATCACGGTCGGAGGGCTCAACACCGCCAACCTCACGGTCAGCGCCACCGATCCGCTGTCCGGCGCTTCGGTACCGATAAGCGCCACGCCGATCTCCTCGAGCGCAGCGGTCCTGACGATCCCGCTCACTGACTATCCGCGTCTGATCACGATCCAAGACGGCTAGGTAGTTTGAGGTCGAGGGGCAGGTCGCAGCGCCGAGGGGCAGTCCACGCTCGGCGGAGGGCCGCGGCGGCCGTCGGCTTGACCCTCATCGCGCTCGGAGTCGCCACGGCCATCGTTCTGTCGGCGGCCCCACGCCCGGCTCCGACCACGACATCGGCGACGGGACCGCCCACGCAGAGCACCCCCGAAGCTGCGGCACCACCCGGGTGGAACGTGCTCTCGGACCCGATCGACCCTGCGCAACAGACGGATCTTCGCTTTGGCTTCCGGTCGCACTGGCTTCAGCCGTGGCGGGCCTACCTCGAGACCCAGCCCGCATCGATGATGCGTGATGCGGTCGGAATCAACTTCAATGTCCCGCCGCGGTATGCGGCGGCCGCGGCCCATCTGCTCGCGGCCACCGGCTTCAAGCGGGCTCGCGTCGAAATCGGCTGGAGCGCGATGTCGTTCACGGACCCGGCGCAGCTCGCCGATCCAGCTGCCATTGACACGATCCTCGGGGCGCTCAAAGCGGCGGGCATCCGGCCGTTGATCCTCCTCAACGCCGACGACCGCGATCCGGGGCCGTCGATCACCTTTTATGGGCACGTCACCGCGCCCGCTCCCGCCGGTTCTCGGACGCTGACGGTCGGCCCGGCCACAGCGCGAGTGTTGGTGCCCGGCCTCTCGGGTTTCGACATCCCCGGCGGACGCGCTGCGGCGTTCATCGTCACGGCGGTTTCTCCGACCGGGCAGGTGGAACTTTCGCAACCCCTGCCCGCGCCGATCCCCCCCGGGTTCTACCCGGCCCGGCTGCTGCGATACGGACCGTTCGCGCCGCCGTTGACCCAGACCGGCCAATCGAGCCCAGCGTTCGAGCATACGTTGAGCGGCTGGCTCGAGTACGTCCAGGCCGTCACGGGTGAGGCCCGCAAGGTCCTGGGGAATGACGCGTTCGACGTCGAGGTGTGGAACGAGCTCACGTCCGACTCCGCCTTTCTGAATGTCGCGAACTACTACAGCCCCGTGCCGCCGTCCCTCCAGGGCACCGGGAACGTCGAGGACGAACTGCTGGCACGGACCGTGCGGTGGATTCGCGATCCCGCTCACGACCTGCCCGACGTGGGCATCGGCGATGGGTTCGCCAACGAGACGCCGTTCGTCTCCGCAGTGGGCCTCCCGCCCGGCGTGACGGCGATCGACAAGCACCCCTATCACGAGGCGCCATACCAATATCCAGCCGCTCAGGTGTTCAACAACCAGCGTCCAGTCGACGCCCTGGGCCACCCCGCGGGCTGGCAGGACTCGGCGGGTAACTGGCACGACTCGTTCATCCCCGCCTACGAGGCCTACTTCCCTGAGTACGTGCTCAGCGGCATCCAGACCGAGTTCCTGGAGCGGGACCTGTCGCCCATCACCTCCACCGTCAATGGGATGCCTCACGGCCTTCGGGTGAGGGCATCCGGAGCCACTACGCCACCCCAACTGTGGATCACCGAGACCAACCTCGACCTCACGCATGCGGGCGACCTCAGCCCAGCGGCGCGATGGCATCTCCAGGCCAAGGCCACGCTGCGAACGCTGGCCGCCTACATCAACAAGGGCGCCTCAGCGCTCTATTTCTACGCCGTGACCAATGGGAGCTGGGCGATGGTCGAGCCCAGTGCGCCCGGAGGCGGCCCCACGTTGACCGCCGTCAGGAACTTCCTCCGGGCCTTCGCAGGCCCGGCCCGAATCACGGACCGAAGGTCGCTCAGCCTGCTCGATGTGGCGGACCGACACAACTGGACCCAGTTCGCCGGAAACGGAACCGCGGCCTACCCGCCGCTCTACAACCGCGACGTCGTCGCGTTCTTCCCGTTCCAGGTCAGCGCAAGCAAGTTCGTCGTCCCGGCATACGTGATGACGAGGAACCTCGCGGCCGTCTACCACCCTGCCGCGCCGGCGAGCGACGTCACGAGGTATGACCTCCCTCCCGAGACCTACCGCCTGACCGTCGGCGGCCTGCGAACCGCGCACCTGACGGTCAGCGCAGCGGATCCACTCACCCATGCGACGGTTCCGGTCGGCGTGACCGTTGACTCCCCCAGCACCGCCACCCTCCAGATCCCGCTCACCGACTCCCCGCGCCTGATCACCATCCAGGACGGGTAGTCCCCGAGCCGCCTACTCCCCGTTGGTACTGATCACGGCAATGGTGTCGCCGGTGGCGACGGAGCCCCCAACCGAGACCGGTAACTCCGAGATGGTGCCCGACTTGTGGGCCGTGATCTCGTTCTCCATCTTCATCGCCTCGATCACTGCGATCAGCGCTCCTTCCTCGACCGCGGCCCCGGTCTCGACGGCCACCTTCAACACCGTGCCCTGAATTGGCGACGTCAGCGCATCGGTCAGGCCGCCGCCTCCGCCACCTGAGCGCTCCGCGCGCCGAGGCGGTTTGCGGCCGGCCGCGGCCGCCGCCGCGGGGCCCGCGCCGTTGAGCCCCGCCGGCCCGGCACACGGCGGGCCGATCACCTTGACGTCAAACCGCTTGCCGGAGACCTCGACGGTGTAGGACTGCTCGACCGGCTCAGACTCCTCGGCCTCGCCCGGCGCCTCAGGCGCGGGGAAGGCCAGCGACTTCAGCCATTCCCGGTCACCGATGAGATCCCGCGCCGTCTCGGCGTTTCGCCACTGGTCGGTCCGAAGAATCGCCAGGTGAAATGGAATCAGCGTCTTGACGCCTTCGATCTCGTACTCGCCGAGGGCCCGGAGCATCCGAGCCGTGGCCGACTCGCGGTCGACGTCCCAGACGATCAGCTTGGCCACCATCGGGTCGTACATGGGCGAGATCTCCGATCCCGCCTCCACGCCTGAGTCAACCCGCACACCCGGGCCGGCGGGTTCGCGATAGGCACCGATCTTCCCCGGTGCCGGGGCAAAGTTCTTACTCGCGTCCTCGGCATTGATCCGGCACTCGATCGCGTGCCCGCGTAATTCGAGCCGCTCCTGGGAGAGGGAGAGCGGTTCCCCGGCGGCCACCCGAATCCCCTCCTTGACGATGTCGATGCCGGTCACGAGCTCCGTGACGGGATGCTCGACCTGAACTCGGGTGTTCATCTCGAGGAAGAAGTACTCCCCCTCCTGGAGAAGGCCCTCGACGGTTCCCGCCCCCGTATAGGAGACGGCGGCAGCGGCCTCGGTGGCGATCTTCCCGATCTTCGCTCGCAGCTCGTCGTCGACCGCAGGCGCCGGAGCCTCCTCGATCAGCTTCTGATGGCGGCGCTGGATCGAGCAGTCGCGCTCCCCGAGGTGGATCACGTTGCCGTGCTGGTCGGCCAGGACCTGCACCTCGACGTGGCGCGGATCCGGGAGGTAGCGCTCGAGATACACGGTCGGGTCAGAGAAGAACTTTTCCCCCTCACGCGATGAGCCCTCGAAAGCTTCCTGGAGCTTGTCCTCGGACTCGGCCACCCGGAAGCCCTTGCCGCCGCCGCCCCCCGCCGCCTTGACCGCTACCGGGTAGCCGATCGTCTCCTCGATCACCCGCAGTGCCTCTTCGATGCTGGCCACCGGCTCGGTCGTGCCGGGCACGATCGGGACCCCGGCCTTGGCCATCAGCTCACGGGCCCGGGTCTTTGACCCCATCGCCTCGATGGCCGATGCCGGCGGGCCGATGAAGGTGACGCCGTGCTCCTCGAGCGCGGCGGCGAAGCCGGCGTTCTCGGCCAGGAACCCGTACCCGGGATGGACGGCCTGCGCCCCGGAACGTTCGACCACGTCGAGAAGCTTTTCGATCGAGAGATAGCTTTCGCTGGCCGGGCCGGGTCCGATCAGAAACGCCTCGTCAGCGCGCTTGACGTGCGGGGCCTCGCGGTCGAGCTCGGAATAGACCGCCACCGTGGCGATCCGCAATTCCTCGCAGGCTCGGATGATCCGGATCGCGATCTCGCCGCGATTGGCGATGAGGACCTTCGTGAACATGGCGGCGGAGGACTTTACCCTCAGCTGCTCGAGGCGTGAACCACCATTCCGGCGCCGACCGTGTCGTTGCTCGTCTCGTCGATCAGGATGAAGCTCCCGATCGTGCGATTGCGCCGATAGCGATCGACCATCACCGGTGCGCTCAACCGCAGATGAATGCGGCCGATCTCGTTCAGCGTCAGCTCCGGCGTCTCGATGTGCTCGAGCGTGTTCACGTCCACTCGGTACTCGAGCTCGTTGATCACGGCGCGGACCGTACGGCTCGTGTGCTTGAGAAGGTAGCGTCGGCCGATAGACATCGGCTCAGAGCCCATCCAACACACCATGGCCTCGATCTCACGCGCCGGGACAGGCGGATCATCGGGATTCACGATCATGTCGCCGCGTGAGACGTCGAGTTCGTCGGCCAAGCGCACGGTCACGGACATCGTGGGGAACGCGGCCTCGATGTCTCTGCCGTAGGTGTCGATCGCGGCGATCCGCGTCTTCATGCCGCTCGGCAGGACAGCCACCTCGTCGCCGGCGCAGAGCACGCCCGCCGCGACCTGACCGGCGTAGCCACGGTAATCGTGGTGCTGGTCATCCATCGGCCGGATAACCCATTGGACGGGGAAGCGGACGTCGACCAGATTGCGATCGGTGGCGATGACCACGTGCTCGAGGTGGTAGAGCAGCGGGGGGCCGCCGTACCAGTCCATGTTGGTCGAGCGCTCGACGACGTTGTCGCCGTGGAGGGCCGAGATGGGGATGAAGGTTATGTCCCAGATGTCCAGCCGCGCCGCCCAGTCGGTGAGCTCATCGACGATTCGCTCGAACACCGCCTCGTCATAGTCGACGAGGTCCATCTTGTTGACACACACAACCAGATGGGGAATCCGCAACAGGGATGCGATAAAGGCGTGTCGGCGAGTTTGCTCGGACACGCCCTTGCGCGCGTCGACGAGGACAACCGACAGATCGGCCGTCGATGCCCCCGTGACCATGTTGCGCGTGTACTGCTCGTGCCCGGGCGTATCGGCGATGATGAACTTGCGGCGCTGGGTCTGGAAGTAGCGATAGGCGACGTCGATGGTGATTCCCTGCTCGCGCTCGGCGCGAAGCCCATCGGTCAACAGGGCCAGGTTCAGATAGCCGTCGCCACGACGCTCCGAGGTGGCGACGACGTGCTCGAGTTGATCGGTGAAGATCTGCTTCGAGTCGTAGAGCAGACGGCCGATGAGCGTCGACTTGCCGTCGTCAACCGATCCGGCGGTGGCGATCCGCAGCAGCTCGCTCGGCCGCGAGCGCTTCGCGTGCCCGTTGGAGGCGGCACCGGGCATCAGAAGTAGCCCTCGCGCTTGCGATCCTCCATCGCCGCTTCGGTGACCCGGTCATCGGCCCTCGTCTCGCCCCGCTCCGTGATCCGACTTGCCGCGATCTCGCCCACCACTTCCTCGAGGGTGGCCGCACGCGAGCGCACCGCGCCCGTGCACGTCATGTCACCCACGGTGCGGTAGCGGACTGAGGCCGCGAACGGCTCCTCGCCGTCGATCAGCTGGATGTAGGGGTTGAGCGCGTAGAGCATCCCGTCGCGCTCGAACACCTCACGGGTGTGAGAGAAGTAGATCGAGGGGACCTCGAGCCCCTCGTTGCCGATGTACTGCCACACATCGAGCTCGGTCCAGTTCGAGAGGGGGAACACCCGCACGTGCTCACCCTTGCGAATGCGGGCGTTGTAGAGGTTCCACGGCTCCGGGCGCTGGCGCTTGGGATCCCACTGCCCGAAGTCGTCCCGGAACGAGAACACGCGCTCCTTGGCTCGCGCCCGTTCCTCATCCCGTCGCGCCCCCCCAAAGGCCGCGTCGAAGCCGTGCTCGGCAATCGCATCCAGGAGCGTGACGGTCTGCAGGCGGTTTCGTGAAGCTCGCGGACCGGTCTCCTCCTTGACGCGGCCGGCGTCGATCGAGTCCTGTACGGAGGCGACGATCAGGCGCTCGCCGAGCTGCTCGATCAATCGGTCACGGAAATCGATCACCTCGGGGAAGTTGTGGCCCGTGTCGACGTGCATGATCGGAAACGGGAAGCCGGCGGGGCGAAACGCCTTCTCGGCCAGCCGGAGCAGGACCAGGGAGTCCTTGCCGCCGCTGAACAACAGGACGGGCCGCTCGAACTCGGCCGCGACCTCCCGGAAGATGTGAATCGATTCGGCCTCGAGCGCCTCCAGGTAGGAGAGCTCGTAGTGGAGGGAGTTCATCCGCTCCTCACTCGTGGATGCCGCACTCGATCTTGTCGCTTCCCGCCCACCGGCCCTCGCGACCCCCGCCGGGCTCGGTGCACGGCGCGCAGCCGATCGAGGCGTACCCCTGATCGTGCAGCACGTTGTAGGGAAGGTCGTGCTTGTAGATGTAGCGCCAGAGGTCCTTCTCGGTCCAATCGGCCAGCGGGTTGACCTTCCAGATCCCGCGTCGCTCATCCCGCTCGAGCTTCGCCGCGTCGGACCGCGTGGGTGCCTGCTCACGCCGGATCCCGGTGATCCATGCCTCGACTCCCTCGAGTGCTCGCTCGAGCGCGTCGACCTTCGCCTCGCTGCAGCAGCGCGCCAGCGTCCACGGCGCGTCGGGACTGCGGGCATCGAACACCTCGACGCGGACTCCGAACCGATCCTCGAACTGCTTCCAGGCCTGGAGCGTCTCCGGAAACAGAACACCGGTATCGATCGTGAAGATTCGGGGCTCGGGGCACATCTCGCTGATCATGTGAACCAGCACCGACTCCTCCTTCTGGAAGGAGCAGGCCATCGTCAGCTGCGGGTGGAAGCGCTCGACGGCGTAGTTGAGAACCTCCTCGGCCGAGGCGTTCTCGTCGATCTGTGGGGTGTAGACGGCCACGGTCAGACCGCGCACTCACCCTCGCCCCGGATGACCTCGAAGGGCGCGGCCTTGGTCCAGTCGATGAAGTAGCTCATGTTCTCCAAGTTGAACTCGATCGGCAGGGTGAGGTCCTTGACCTGGGATTCGAACTCGTGGGCGCCGACGCGCGCGGCGAAAGCGTTGAATTCCTCACCCTGCACCCGATCGGACTCGTAGAAGCGTATCCATCGCTCGACGGCTTCGGGTACACGCTTGGCCGGCAGGCGGGCCTTGAGCCGCTGGCCGTAGACGACCTCGCCGCCTTCGTAGGCGCCGCCGACGTGGGGGATATAGGCCGGGATCGTGTGCTCGCCGACCTTGATCGAGGCACCGTAGAAGCCAATGCTGGCGAGGTGGTGCTGGCCGCAGCCGTTCGGGCAGCCGCTCATCTTGATGTGGATCCGGCGCGTCAGCTCGTCCTCGATCTGCATCTCCTGCAGACGCTCGTGGATGGCCTGATTGAGTCCCATCGAGCTGGTGATGCCAAGCTTGCACGAATCCGTGCCCGGGCAGCTGACCACGTCTGCCACCTCCTCAGCCCCGGGGGCGCCGAGGTCGAGCTCGCAGAGCGCCCGCCACACCTCGTAGACGGACTCGTTGCGGACCCAGCGCAGGACCAGGTTCTGGTGCACCGTGGTGCGGGCGTAGCCGCCCGTGAATTTCCGCATGATCTCGGCCAGACCGCGGAGCTGCTCCACGCTGAGATCACCCCTTCTCACCAGCACTTCGACGGTCGAGAAACCGGGTTGGCGCTGCGGCTCCACGTTCGAGGCGACGAAGCGGTCGAACTCCCGCAGGTCCCCGTTCGGCGTGCCGTACGCCTCGGGCACCGACGGGGCGTTCGCCTCCTCGTCGTGGCTGAAGAGGATCGGTTCCGGCGAGAAATAGCGCTCAGCTACCCACTCGCCCCGCAGCTCCTCGTCGACCATCTCCCGGAAGGCATCGATCCCGATCTTGTCCACCAGGACCTTGATTCGGGCGCGGGCGCGGTTTGGACGCAGCCAGTCGGTGCGGTCGAAGATCCGCACCACCGCCTCGGCCACCTTGAGGTAGTCGCCGTTGTCGAGCTCGACGAAGTCGTAGAGCGTCAGCGCTAGCCGAGGCATGATCGAGGTTCCGCCGCCCACGAGGACCTCCGCGCCCCGCACGCCATCGCGAAGCTTCGGTAGGAAGGCCAAGTCGTGGATCTTCGCGATCGCGTTGTCCGCCGCGGTAGAGGCGAAGGCGGTCTTGAACTTGCGCGGCATCGCCTGTGTCGTGGGATGGCGGACGAAGTAGCGCACGTAGGCTCCCGCGTACGGCGTGATGTCGAACGCCTCGCCGGGAAGCAATCCGGCGCGAGGATCGCCCGTCACATTGCGCATGGTGTTGCCGCAGCCCTCACGGCTCGAGAGGCCGGCTTCGCCGAGCTCACGTATCAGCTTCGCCGCGTCGGGCAGTGGGACGTGGTGCATCTGGATGTTCTGGCGGGTCGTGATGTGGCCCTTGCGCAGAGGAACGTACTTCTCGATCCCAGCCGCGAAGGCATCGAGCTGGTCGGGGTTTACCCCGCCCAGTGGCAGCTTGACCCGCACCATCTGGACGTCTGGCTGGCGCTGCCCGTAGACGCCCTGCTTGAGGCGGAACCTGACGAACTCCTCCCCGTCGAGCTCCCCGCTCAAGAAGCGCGTCGACTCGGTGTCGAAGTCATCGAACTCTCGCCTGAGGATCGGGATCACGTGCCCGGGCACGTTCTGCAGGACTTCCGGGTTCTCGAGCGAGCCGGTCCGCTCGCCCGACCCGTTTTGCTCCTGTGCGCGGCGATGATGCTGCGCCTGGGCACTTTGCACAGCTGCGGGTTCCATGGGGATCCTTCTGGTCGCGGACGGAGCGTCGCAATCTACCAAAAGGCAATCCGAATAAAGCTATTTAGCTTGTGGCTACTGGAATCGTGGCGGTTAGATGGGCGACGGCCGTGGCCGAATCAGCGAACGGAGAAGGGCGTCGGGGCGCACCGCGAACGTGCACGGCTCGCCAGGCGCGCCGGAAAGAAGCGCGTTTGCGGCGTCAGGGCGGGTCAATGTGCACGGCTCGCCGGAAACCTACGAGTGCTGCACATTTGCGGTTCTCAGCCCGCAGCCGGGATGCCGGCTGCTTCATGACTGCGAAGGCACGGCCGCCGGGAAGAGGGGGTCCCGGCGCCGCGGCGGTGGGGGCATCCGCCGCAGGCGCCGGTAGCGCTCAACCTGTGCCTGTTGCAGCGAGCCGGCCGTCGCCATGGGGGCTGAGCGACGCCGACGAGCACGGGCGTACGGACGAGCGCGTCTTTTCGCGGGTTGGCTGTGCGGCCGACCCGCAGGCTGGTGAGGTTGGGCAATGCATTGCCTCGATACCTCGCCCCCAAGACGTCAATATTCGTGCCCCTTCCGCTCGCCAAGCGCGAGCTTCCTGTTGGGCGGACCCCGTGACCGCCGCTATCTCGTGAACGAGACCGTCTCACACTCAGGTCGCGGTGTCAACGAAATTCGCCTCGAGCGCAGCTTTCCGAGCCTCCCCGCCTCATCTATATGGACTATTTCTGAGCCCCCGCGGGTGAAATCTCCCCGCTCAAGTCCATGGCAGCGGGTCTTGCGGCTGCCGGTCGACTCCCTCGTGCATCGCCGCCTGCTGCCAGCGGCTGCGGGACGGCGGGGGCGGCGCCGGCGCCGGCGCGGTTTCACGCATGAAGCGCTCGAGCGCGGCGACTACCGCCGCGGCCTCCTCCGCGGAGGCATTCGGGGCGACGATCGAGAGCTTGGGACGGCGGTTCATGCCTCGCGGATGCCTCAGCGGCCAGCCTAGAGGGGGATGTTGCCGTGCTTGCGCCTCGGCCCCGCGACGCGCTTGTTTTGGAGCGTCTCCAGTGCGGTGATCAGCTTGGGGCGGGTCTCATGGGGCATGATCACGTCGTCGATATAGCCGCGTTCGGCCGCTACATAGGGATTGGCGAAATGCGCCTTGTAGTCGTCGATCAGCTTGGTCCGGCGCTCGTCGGGCGTCGGTGAGGCGGCGATATCACGCCGGTAGATGATGTTGACGGCTCCCTCGGGTCCCATCACAGCGACCTCGGCGGTCGGCCAGGCGAAGTTGAAGTCGGCGAGCATGTGCTTTGACGCCATCACGTCGTAGGCGCCGCCGTACGCCTTGCGCGTGATCACGGTGATCTTGGGCACGGTCGCCTCCGTGTAGGCGTAAAGGAGCTTGGCGCCGTGCCGGATGATCCCACCCCACTCCTGGGCGGTTCCGGGAAGGAACCCGGGAACGTCGCAGAACGTGATCAGCGGGATGTTGAAGGCATCGCAGGTCCGGACGAAGCGCGCCGCCTTGACCGAGGAATCGATGTCAAGCACACCGGCGAGCTGACTCGGCTGATTACCGACCACGCCGACGGCGTATCCGTCGAGTCTTGCGAATCCGCACACGATGTTGGTGGCGTAGCGCTCGTGGACCTCGAAGAACTCACCGTCGTCGACGATCAGACGGATCACCCCACGCATGTCGTAGGGCTTGTTGGGGCTGTCGGGGACAACCCGGTCGAGCCCCTCGTCCTGCCTGAGCGGATCGTCGGTCGGTGCTACGCGCGGCGGGGTCTCGAGATTGTTCTGGGGCAGGAACGACAGCAGGTAGCGGGTGTCCTCGAGACAATGGTCCTCGTCGTCACAGGCGAAGTGGGCGACCCCGGAGCGCGTGTTGTGGGTCATCGCGCCTCCGAGCGACTCGAAGTCGACCGCCTCACCGGTGACCGCCTTGATCACATCGGGACCCGTGATGAACATGTGCGAGGTCTCCTTGACCATGAAGATGAAGTCGGTCATCGCCGGGCTGTACACGGCTCCGCCCGCGCACGGCCCCATGATCAGGCTGATCTGAGGGATCACGCCGCTGCACATCACGTTGCGCACGAACACATCGCCGTAAGCACCGAGCGACACGACGCCCTCCTGAATGCGAGCGCCGCCGGAATCATTGATCCCGATCACGGGGCAGCCGATCCTGGCCGCCAGATCCATGATCTTGACGATCTTCTCGCCCATCACCTCGCCCAGCGAGCCGCCGAACACCGTGAAGTCCTGGCTGAACACACAGACTCGGCGCCCGTCGATGGTTCCGTGGCCGGTGACCACGGCATCGCCGTAGGGCCGGTTCTTCTGCATGTCGAAGTCGTGTGTCCGGTGGCGGACGAAGGTGTCGAGCTCCTGGAAGGAACCGGGATCAAGCAGCTTCTCGACCCGCTCGCGGGCCGTGTACTTGCCGCGCTCGTGCTGCTTTTCGACCGCCTGCTCGGAGCCGGCGTGAATCGCCTGGTAGCGAAGCTCCTCGAGGTGCTCGAGCTTCTCCTGGTAGGTCTCGGGCGCCTTCTCACGCATAGCGCGCGAGTTTATGGCTTCGCCTCTCCTACGCGCGTGAGACCTACGCGCGCGAGGACGCTACGCGCGTGAGAACGGCCGGTTACGCGCGTGAGAACGGCCGGTGGTGAGCCTGGCCCAGGCTGTCCAGAGCCGCCGTCAGGACCTGCTCGGCGTCGACGGACGCGGCACCGGCCTCGGCGGCCGGCCTCGGGCGCTCCCGAGGTTCCGCCATCGTGGCCGGAGGCTCAGCCGCCGGGCTGAGGGGCTCGGAAGAGCCCAGCGTGGCCGCCGGCGGCGGGATCGAACCGGCCGGCTCCTCGCCGGGCGCTCCGTCGTCATCCTGGTCGGTGGCCGCTTGGCGGGGGCGAAACAAACTCCGCATCGAGGAGGTCACGCGCCGCCAGCGGATGCGAAGCGGACCTGTGTCAGGGGCCAGGGGCAGATCCGGCGCTTCAACCGCCTTCTCCAGCGTCGCATCGCTCTCCTCCTCTTCCGTCGCGTCGGCGGCCGGCATTTCGGTCGGTGGTTCGTCAGCGACTGGGTACTCGCCGATTGGTGTCTCCGCCACCGCGCCGTCGTCCTCGCCCGCCGAACCCGTCTCATTTGGACGCGGGCGCGCGGTCAGGGTTACCCGCGTCCCCCAGCCCGAGGGCTCGATCCGGACCGTGCCGCTCACATGCTCGCCCTCCCAGGCAACGGTGGTCTCCGGATCGAGACGGGTGATGGTGATTTCGCCGAATTCGCCCAGGTGTCGGGCCAGAGACCCGGCCTCGCTGCATTCGGCCCATAGCTCGGGGGGCGACTTCACCAGGGTTCGGCTTGCCTCATGCTCTGTCGTCATGGCTTCTAGGTTTCGCGCCTGGGGCGCCTGACTCCTTCCGCGCCCGACTACTTGCAAGCCCCGATCCGGCATATTGCCCTCATGCCCAGCACGATCCATTTGGGCCGCCACGGGCCCCAGACCTCGCGAATCGGCCTCGGTGCCA
>DATGFT010000100.1:0-36700 GCA_035308915.1 Solirubrobacteraceae bacterium | reverse complement strand
TTGACCTCAACGAGTCCCTTGCCAACTCCTCGGTCGACTTCGTCCCGGTTCGCCACGAGCAGGGGGGCGCCTACATGGCCGACGCCTACGGGCGTCTGACCGGGCGTGCGGGTGTGTGTCTCGGCACACTCGGCCCCGGGGCCACGAACCTCGTCACCGCTGTGGCCGATGCCTTCCTCGACCGGGCGCCGCTGGTCGCTCTGACCGGGCAGTCCGACCTCGAACGCATGCACAAGGAATCGCACCAGTACATCGACCTGATCGGCATCCTGCGGCCCGTTGTTAAGTGGAACGCGCGCGTTTCCAGCCCCAGGATCATTCCTGAGGTCGTCCGCAAGGCGTTCAAGGTCGCCGAATCAGAGAAGCCCGGCGCCACCCACCTCGAGCTTCCCGAGGACGTGATGGCCGAGCCGCTCGAGGCATCACCCCTGGTCCGGCACGCCCCTGTCCAGCCGGAGCCTGGGCCCCGTGAGATGCAGCGCGCCGCGGAGCTGATCGATCAGGCAGAGCATCCGATCGCGCTCGTGGGCAACGGCGCCATCCGCGCCCGCGCCGGTCAGGCACTGCGCGCCTTCGTGCATACGACCGGGATCCCGGTCGCAGAGACGTTCATGGCCAAGGGCTTGGTGGATTCAGACGATCCCCACTCACTCGGCACGGTCGGGCTCCAAACCCGTGACTACGAGCTGGCGGGATTCGAGGATGCCGACCTGGTGATCACTGTCGGCTACGACCTCGTGGAGCACGCCCCCGAGAACTGGAACCCGCGCGGAAACAAGACGATCGTCGTTGTCGACAGCGTCGCGGCCGAGATCGACGAGTTCTTCATCCCCGCGGTGGAGCTGATCGGCGACATCGCCGACGTGATCGCGCGGCTCGCCGCCACCTGCCAGCGAGCCGAGTCGGTTCCCCCGTCCTGGTGCCGGCTGCACCAGGTCGTCTCGCACGCGCTCGCGGACGCGCGGGAGGACGATCACTTCCCTCTGCGTCCGGCCCGAGTCCTGTCGGATATTCGCTCGGCGCTGGGTCCCAAGGACATCCTCGTCTCGGACGTCGGGCTGCACAAGCTGTGGATCGGACGCATGTTTCCCGCTAACGAGCCGGGAACCGTTCTGATCGCCAACGGCTTGGCGGGAATGGGCTTCGCGCTCCCGAGCGCGATCGCAGCGAAGCTGGTTCATCCCGACCGCAGCGTGGTCGTCGTGGCCGGAGACGGCGGCTTCTTGATGAACTGCCAGGAACTCGAGACGGCGATGCGGCTACGCACCCCGGTCGTCAACGTAATCTGGGAGAACGGCGAATTCGGCTCGATCGCCTGGAAGCAGGACAAGAAGTTCGGCCGCCATTTCGACGTCGAGTTCGGAAACCCCGACTTCGTGACGCTGGCCGAATCCTTCGGGATGCCCGCATGGCGCTGCGGCTCGGCACAGGAGTTTGCGCCGCGGCTGCGCGAGGCGCTGGCGCTCGACGTCCCGTCGCTGATCGTGGTCCCGATCGACTACTCGATCGACGTGGCCATCTCCGAGACGCTGGGCGCCGAGACGGTCGCGACCTAGTGCGCCGCTGATGGCCCGGTCGGTCGGAGAGTTCGTCCTCGCGCGGCTGCGGGATGAATGGGGCGTGCGCCGGGTCTACGGTTACCCGGGCGACGGGTTGAGCGGCGTGATCGGCGCCTTCCAGCACCTGGGTGGAGATCCCGAGCTCATCCAGGTCCGCCACGAGGTGATCGCCTCCTACGCCGCCTGTGCCCACGCCAAGTTCACCGGGCAGGTCGGTGTCTGCGTGGCGACGTCGGGCCCGGGCGCCGTGCAGCTGTTGAACGGCCTCTATGACGCCAAGCTCGACCACCAGCCTGTACTGGCCATCGTCGGGCAGCAGAAGCGCGTCTCGCTCGGCGCCGACTGGCTGCAGGAGATCGATCTCCACACGCTGTTCCAGGACGTGGGCGAATACGTGCAGACGTGCATGGCACCGGGCCAGGCACGCCACCTCGTCGACCGGGCGATGCGCACGGCGATCACCTCTCGCACCGTGTCGGTGATCGTCATCCCGGTCGACATTCAGCACGACGACTACGAAGAGCCTCCGCATGCCCACGGGTCCGTTTTCTCCTCGGCCGGCCTGGATTGGCCCCACGGGGCACCGGCGGAGGATCAGCTCCGTCGCGCGGCCGAGGTGCTGAATGCCGGGGGCAAGCCGGCGATCCTGATCGGCGCCGGAGCCGCCGAGGCGGCGGAAGAGGTGATCGAGGTCGCGGACCGCCTCGGGGCCGGCGTGGCCAAGGCTCTGAACGGCCGAGCCGCACTGCCTGACGACCTTCCCTTTGTCACCGGCCCCATCGGGCTCCTCGGATCGAAGCCCTCGAGCGACATGATGGGTGACTGCGACACGCTGCTGATGATCGGGACCAACTTCCCGTTCGCCGACTGGCTTCCGGACGAGGGGCAGGCCCGGGCCGTCCAGATCGACATCGACGGGCGGCGGATCGGCCTGCGCTACCCGATCGAGGTGCCACTCGTGGGCGACGCACGGGCGACGCTGCGGGCGCTGTTGCCGATGCTCGAGCGCAATCAGGATCGCTCATGGCGTGAGCAGATCGAGCGTGAGGTCGCCCGGTGGTGGCGCATGCTCGAGGAGCGGGCGCTGCTTCCGGGCGAGCCGCTGAACCCGATGCGGGTCTTCCACGAGCTATCGCCGCTCCTGCCGGATCGCTGCATGCTGGTTGCCGACTCGGGCACGGCAGCCAATTGGTGGGCGCGACATCTGAAGCTCCGCGCCGGGATGAGTGCCGCCATCTCCGGCACCCTGGCCACGATGGGCTGCGCAATCCCGTACGCCCTCGGCGCCAAGCTCGCGCACCCCGACCGCCCTCTGATCGCCGCCCTCGGCGACGGGGCGTTTCAGATGATCGGCGCGAACGCGCTGATCGATATCGCCCACTACGCGCCCCGCTTCTCGGACCCGCGCTGCATCATGCTCGTGCTCAACAACGGCGACCTCAACGAGGTGAGCTGGGAGCAGCGGGCGATGGCGGGGGACCCGCGCTACGACGCCTCCCAGTCGCTGCCCGAGTTTCCCTATGCCCGCTACGCCGAACTTCTCGGGGTCAAGGCCGTCCGGGTCGAGTCCGCCGAGGCCGTGCGGCCGGCGTGGGAGGAGGCCCTGGCGCACGACGGGCCCGTTCTCTACGAGGCGGTGACGGACCCGAACATGCCCCCGCTCCCGCCCCAGATCCGGTTCGAGACCGCGCGCAACATGACCCGCGCCTTCCTCCGCGGCGATCCCGCAGCCCGCGACATCATGCGCCACACGCTCCGAGCGCGGCGCGCCGACCTCGGCGCCCGCTAGCGTGGGCAAGCCGGGTAGCCGGTACGATCGCCCGGGGCTGATGGCAGAAGTGACGCGGGCGTGGGCAACCAGAGACGAGGCGGGATGCGCAAGATCGCACTGAGCGTGGTGTTCGTCGCCCTCGGAGCGGCCGCCTTGGCCGCCTCGAGCTCGGCGAAGACGGTTTGGCTGTGCAAGCCAGGACAACAACCTGACCCTTGCATTTCCGGCCTTTCGACGACCGTCTACAGCGCAGACCTGCGAGCGCTCAGGGTCGAGCACCCGAAGCCGGTGCACAGGCCGGCGATCGACTGCTTCTACGTCTATCCCGCGGCCGCCGACTTGACCCAGACGAGCGGCAACCGTTCTCGACCGCGCGGCAGGAGCAGCCTGAGGGTCGATTCAGAGGAGCGCTCGATCGCGGTCTACCAGGCGGCTCGCTTCTCCCAGTACTGCCGTCTCTTTGCGCCGGTTTACCGCATCAGCTCCGCCGGAGCTGGCGGAGCCGCGACCAAGGCCAAGCTCGCGCTGCCATTCGCGGACGTAAAGGCGGCCTTGGTGACGTACCTGGAGCTCTACAACCATCACCGCGGATTTGTGCTGATCGGGTCTGGTGAAGGTGCCGCGGTCTTGCGCGCGGTGATCCACCTCTACGTCGACCCACACCCGCTTCTGCGGAGACTCCTCGTGTCGGCGATTCTCGTCGGGGGGGACGTTCTGGTCAAATCAGGCAGCGGAAGCGGGGGAGACTTTCGGCACGTGCCCGCCTGCCGATCGGCGACGCAGCTCGGTTGCGTGATCGCCTACTCAATGTTCGATCAACCCCCGCCGCGCGGGAGCGCGTTCGGGCGCGTGCCCCCGGTCGCTCGTCATCACCACGATGCGGTTCTGTGCACAAACCCCGCGGGGCTCGGCGGCCGCACCGGGCGCCTGAAGCCGATCTTCCCGAACCAGCCCTTCGACCCCCAGAACCTGATCTCGAGGCTGATCGTGTCCTACGAGCTCAGCCTGCCGACTCCGCCGACGTCGTGGATCGCCGAGCCTGGCGCCTATCGCGCCCGCTGCTCGACCACGCACCACACAACCGTCCTCGAGCTCGCTCCTGTGGCGGGGGCGGTGGTGCCGGTGCCGAGGCCGAATGCGGCCTGGGGTCTTCACTACCTGGATATCAACCTCGCCCTGGGCAACCTGCTTTCGATCGTGCGTCGCGAAGCGGCGGCCTACGTCCGCAGGAACGGATAGGACGACACGGGGGGGCGCGGTGCGATGCTGCGCGGCGTGCCAAGGGTTGACCGTTTCCCGCTGGGCGCCGGCGTCTCGCTCCAGGCGCTCGAGCACGACCCGCACGCGCTCCTGGCTCGGCTCCGGGAGCGCGAGCCGGTCTCGTGGGTACCCGCGCTCGACGGCTGGCTCGTCACCCGCTACGACCTCGCCGTGGCGGTGACCCGAGATGCCCAGACATTTACGGTCGAGGATCCGCGTTTCTCGACCAGTCAGGTTGTCGGTCCGAGCATGCTCAGCCTCGACGGATCCGCGCACACGCGAAACCGCGAGCCGTTCGTTGCACCGTTTCGCCCGGGGGCTGTACAGGAGCGGTTCGCCAGCTTCGTCGCTGCGGAGAGCGAGCGCTTGATCGATGGCTTTCGCGATGAGGGCGCCGCCGAGCTTCGGCGCGGCTTCGCGGGCCCACTCGCAACGGCGACCGTGACCCGAGCGCTGGGGCTCGCCCACGGCGAGGTGCCAGCCGTCCTCGGCTGGTACGACGCAATCGTCGCCGCGGTCACCGACATCACCGCCGGCGCAGCACCGCCCCCACGCGGCCGGGAGGCGATGGAGCGGCTGCGAGAGCGGCTCCAGACGGTGATCTCCGGCGGCGACTTGCAGTCACTCCTGGCGGACATCGGATCGACCGCCACGCTGAACGTCGATCAGATCGTCTCCAACGCCGCCGTGCTCCTGTTCGGCGGCATCGAGACGACCGAGGGCATGATCGCCAATGCCGTGTTGATGCTGCTCGCGCACGCGGATGACCACGACGCTGTCGAGCCCGCGATCGAGGAGTCGCTGCGACTCGAGCCCGCGGCCGCCATGATCGACCGGTATGCGACGGCCGAGGTCGAGCTCGGCGGCGCCACGATCCGCCGGGGTGAGCTGGTGCACGTGTCGCTGACCGCGGCCAACCGCGATCCGAGCGTGTTTGCGGATCCCGATCGCTTCGACCCCGGGCGACCGAACGTGCGCCGGCACCTGGCCTTCGCGCAGGGCAGCCACGTCTGCCTGGGCGTCCATCTCGCCCGGCTCGAGGCACGTCTCGCTCTCCGCGCGCTCCGACGCCGGCTTCCGAATCTGCGCCTGGACGCCGAGCGTCCCGCGGCGGTCAGCGGCCTGGTGTTTCGCAAGCCGCCGGAGCTACACGTGCTCTGGGGCTAGCGCTCTCCGCTAGAGATTTCCCTGCGCCATCTTGCGCAGGTCCATCGCCTGGTCGTAGGTAGCCTCGTCGACCCCCATCTCGAGGGCGACCTCACGCAACGGCCGCCCTGAGCTGGCCGCCTCCTTGACGATCTCGGCGCCCTTGTCGTAGCCGATGTAGGGGTTCAGAGCGGTGGCCGCGGCGAGGGTCATCTCGGCGGAACGGCTCGTGCCCTCCTCGTTGGCCTGGATGCCGTCGACGCACTTTTCCGCGAACACCCGGGCGGTCGAGGTCAGCAGGCGGATCGACTCAAGCAGGTTCTTGGCGATCAGTGGGACGCGAACGTTGAGCTCGAACTGACCCTGGCTTCCCGCGAGCGTGATCGCCGAGTCGTTGCCGATGACCTGATCGGAGACCTGGATGACCACCTCCGCGATCACCGGGTTGACCTTCCCAGGCATGATCGATGAGCCCTTCTGGAGCTCGGGCAGGAGGAGCTCGCCGATCCCGGCGCGGGGGCCCGAGCCCATCAGCGCCAGGTCACCGGCGATCTTGATCAGGGATACCGCGACCACCTTCAGGGCGCCTGAGAGCTCAACCAGCGCGTCCCGGTTCGCCTGAGCCTCGAACGGATCCTCGGGATCGCGGATGTCCAGGCCCGTCGCCTCGGTGAGCCGGGCCCTGACGCGCCCCGCGAACTCCTTGTGGGTGTTGAGCCCGGTCCCGGTGGCGGTACCCCCGAGCGGGATCTGCGCGACCTGCGGAAGCGCGCCTGAGATCCGGCGCTGGGCCAGGCTGATCTGGGCGGCGTAGCCGCTGAACTCCTGGCCGAGCGTGACCGGTACGGCATCCATCAGGTGGGTGCGTCCCGCCTTCACGATGTCCTTGAACTCCTGCGCCTTGGTGGCGAACGACGATTCGAGTTGCTCGAGCGCCGGCAGCAGCTCGTGAGTGGTGGTATCGAGAGCCGCGAGATGGACCGCGGACGGAAAGACGTCGTTGGAGGACTGGCCCATGTTGACGTGGTCGTTGGGGTGCGCACCCTCCCCCGCCAGGGCCGCAATCACCTCGTTCGCGTTCATGTTGCTCGAGGTACCGGACCCGGTCTGGAAGACGTCGAGCGGGAATTGCTCGTCCACCTCGCCGTCGGCGACTCGGTCGGCCGCGGCGGCGATGCGCTCGGCGAGGTTGTCGTCGAGCAGGCCGAGGTCGCGGTTCACCCGTGCGGCGGCGGCTTTGATCCGCCCGAGCCAGTGGATCACCGCGGCGGGAACACGCTCGCCGGAGATGGGGAAGTTGTCAAGTGCCTTGGCGGTCTCCGCGCCCCAGAGCTGCTCCTGTTCCTGAACGCCCATTTAGGTCCTTTCGCGCCGTCTTCCAGTCTCTTCTCAGGCTACTCCCTACCCGAGGAAGGCAATCAGCTCCCGAGCCACCGACACCGGGTCGTCGTAGGCGATCAGGAACCCCGTCCCGGGCAGCGTCGTCAGCTGAGCGTGCGGCAACAGATCAAGCGCTTCCTGGGCGCCAAGGAGCGGATGGGCGGGATCGTTGTCGGCCCACAGGAGAAGCACCGGCGCCTGGAGCTTCGGGTATGCGTCGAGCAGGTCACGCTGCGGCCCTGTGGGCCAGCGCCGCGCAAACCGAGCCCAGGAGCGGGCGCGGTTGCCGTTGCCGCCAACATCCGCGAACGCATGGCGCAGGAGGTCACGCGCGGAGGGGTTTCGCTGGTGTGAGAGCCGCTCGCCAAGCGAGGGGCGAAACACCAGGGTGGCTCCCCGCGCCAGCACTCGGTCAAGGCCCGGCACGCCGGCCAACCGCACGCTGGCACGCCAGGCGGCACGTCGGGCGGGAAACTCCTCACGGCGATGCAGGCGCGTGGGCATGAGCACGAGCCGCGCCGGCTGCACCAGACCGCGTGCGGTGGCGCGGAGCACTAGCTCCGCCCCCAGGTCATGGCCGGCGAGCAGCGGATGGCTCCCCAGCTCGGCCCGGCAGAAGCCGGCGATGACCTCGGTCAGCCAGTCGACGCTGTAGGGGTGTCGGGGCCGGTCCTCCGAGTCGCCGTGCAGGGGGAGGTCGGGCAGCACGACCCGAAAGCGCCCCTCCAGCGCGCCGACGATCGGCTCCCACTCACGGTGCGAGAGGCCGAGCGAGTGAAACAGAGCCAGGGGCGGACCCGTCCCGGTCTCCCGGTAGGCGACCCGGGCGCCGTCCCGGTGGTGGTAGAGCCTGAGTCGCATGAGGTGGAGTGTCGCGGACCAGGGGCGCCTGGGACCGGCTCCTAGAATCACCCGCCCATGGCGACCGAGTCGCAGGACCCGACAGCGCGCGCCGCGCCGCACCGTCCGGTGCAGGCGCGACCGACGTTCCCTGCGCTCGAGGAGGAGGTCCTGGCCCGCTGGCGCGAGCGCGATGTCTTCGCCGAGTCGGTACGGCGCCGGGACGGCGCTCCACCCTGGGTCTTCTATGAGGGCCCGCCAACCGCCAACGGGCCGCCGGGATCTCACCACGTGCTCTCACGCGTGTTCAAGGACATCTTCCCGCGCTACAAGACGATGTGCGGCTTCTACGTAGAGCGCAAGGGTGGCTGGGACTGTCACGGGCTGGCGGTGGAGCTGGCGGTCGAGGGCGAACTGGGCTTCACCTCCAAGAGCGACATCGAACGCTTCGGCATCGCCGAGTTCAACGCCGTGTGCCGGGAACGGGTGCTCAGCCATGTCGAGGACTGGAACCGGCTCACGGAGAGGATCGGGTTCTGGGTCGACCTGAAGCACGCGTACCGCACGCTCGATCCCGACTACATCGAGTCGGTGTGGTGGGCGCTGAAGACGATCCACGACAAGGGACTCCTCTACGAGAAGCTCAAGGTCGTGCCCTACTGCCCCCGGGACGAGACGACGCTCTCGAGTCATGAGCTGGGTCAGCCCGACGTCTACCGGGACGTCGTCGACCCCTCGGTGTACGTACGTCTCCCGGTCAGCGAGCCAGCCGGCGCGGCGCGGGCGGGCGACGAGCTTCTGATCTGGACGACCACCCCCTGGACGCTGGTGTCCAACGCCGCGGTCGCGGTCGATCCGGACCTGACCTACGTTCGCGCCCGCAGCCAGGACCACACGTTCATCCTCGCCGGGGCGCTCGTGGAGCGGGTGCTGGGCGACGCGGACGTGGTCGAGCGCTTTCCGGGCCGTGAGCTCGTGGGCACCCGCTACGAGCCCCCGTTCGATTTCATCCCTGGCTCGGACTACGGCCCCAAGGGCCACACCGTTCTTCCGGCGGACTTCGTCACCGCCGAGGACGGGACCGGGCTCGTGCACACCGCGATCGCCTTCGGCGAGGACGACTTTCGCCTCGGCGAGCAGCAGGGCCTCAAGGTGATCAATCCCGTCCGCGCCGACGGGACCTACGACGAGCGGATCGGCCCCTACGCCGGGCGCTGGGTCAAGGACGCCGACCCCGACCTGATCGAGGATCTGCGATCACGCGACCGGCTGCTGCGTTCCGAGACCCACGTGCATTCCTATCCCCACTGCTGGCGCTGCGGGACCCCGCTCCTCTATTACGCCAAGCCGTCGTGGTACATCGCCACCAGCGAGCGCAAGGACCGGCTGCTGGCGGCCAACGCGGCCGTCACCTGGCACCCGGAGCACATCAAGTATGGGCGCTTCGGCAACTGGCTCGAGAACAACGTCGACTGGGCGCTGTCTCGCGAGCGCTACTGGGGCACGCCGCTCCCCGTGTGGCGCTGCCCCTCCGGTCACATACGGGTGATCGGCTCCTTCCGCGAGCTGCGCGAGCTCTCAGGCGCCGAGGTTCCCGACCCCCATCGCCCGTTCGTCGACGCGGTGACCTTCAGCTGTGGCGAGTGCGGACAGGCAATGCACCGGGTCCCAGAGGTGATCGACGTTTGGTTTGACTCGGGCTCGATGCCGTTCGCCCAGCACCACGCGCCGCTCGAGAACCTTGCCGCCTTCGAGCAGCGCTTCCCCGCCGACTTCATCTGCGAGGCGCTCGACCAGACGCGGGGCTGGTTCTACTCGCTGCTCGCCATCTCGACCCTGCTCTTCGACCAGTCGTCCTACCGCAACGTGGTCTGCCTGGGGCTGCTGCTCGACGAGCAGGGGCGCAAGATGTCGAAATCGGTGGGGAACACGGTCGAGCCCTGGGACGTGATCAACCGCTTCGGCGCCGACGCCTTCCGCTGGTACCTCTTCACCTCGAAGTACCCGTGGGACGGCTACCGCTTCTCGCTCGAGACGATCGGCGAGGCGGTGAGGCAGTTCCTGCTTCAGCTCTGGAACACCTACAGCTTCTACGTCCTCTACGCCAACGCCAATGCGATCGATCTCTCCGTGCCCGCGGAGCGGACCGAGCTTGACCGCTGGGCCGACTCGCGCCTCCAGGGGACGGTGGCGACCGTTCGCGAGCGGCTCGAGAACTTCGATGCCACGACGGCCGGGCGGGCGATCCAGGACTTCGTCGAGGAACTATCGAACTGGTATGTGAGACGCTCACGGCGGCGCTTCTGGGACGGCGATCCGGCGGCCTTCGCAACGCTGCGCGAGGCGCTCGTGACGCTGGCACAGCTGTTGGCTCCGTTCATCCCGTTCATCGCCGACGAGATCTACGACAACCTCGACGGGGCGGACCCGAGCGTCCACCTGACGGACTTCCCGGAGCCCGGGCCGCGCGACCTCGGCCTCGAGGAGGCGATGGCAGTGGCGCGGGAAACCGTGCGGCTCGGGCTCGCGGCCCGCGCCCAGGCAACGGTGAAGGTGCGCCAGCCGCTCCGGGCGGCGGTCGTCGTGGCCACGGGAGCCGAGCGGCAGGCGATCGAACGCTTTGCCGAACTCGTGCGTGAGGAGCTGAACGTTCACGAGGTGCGCTTCGTGTCCGAGGCCGAGGAGCTGGCCGAAATCGAGATCAGGCCGAACTACCGCGCGCTCGGTCCCCGGTTCGGCAAGGACATGCCGTTGGTCGCGGCGGCAGTTGCCGGACTCGATCCGCAGCGGGCGACGCAGGCACTCAGGGACGGCGAGACGGTGGCCGTTAACGTCTCCGGTTCCGACCACGAGCTCTCGGCCGACGATCTGCTCGTCTCGATGAAGCCGCTCGAGGGCTACCAGCTGGAGCGTGAGGGATCCCACGCGGTCGCCCTCGAACTGGAGATCGACGTCGAGCTCCAGATTGAGGGCTGGGCGCGGGAGATCGTGCACGCCGTTCAGGCCGCCCGCCGGGATGCCGGGCTCGATGTCTCAGACCGGATCGTGCTCACGCTGGACGGCGACGAGGATCTGGTCGGAGCTGCCCGGGCCTACGAGTCCTACATCGCGGGTGAAACCCTGGCCACGCAGATCGGCTACGAGCCGCTGGCCGGGAGCGGGCGAGCGACCATCGACGGCCGCGAGCTGTCCGTCGGCGTGGCGTTGGCCTGAAGGCTCAGTAGTCGTCCTGGATCTGAAGCTGCCAGTGGGCGCCGTCGGACCCTGGCATGACGCTGATTTGATACGCGCCAGGCCCTGAGGAGAGGACGCGGGTCTGGTTATCGCCTTCGTTCAGGCTGAACTGATCGACGGTTTGGCCGCTCGCCGCGTTGATGATGCGAGCGCTTGGGCCCGAGCAGAAGAAGATCCACTGGCAGGTGCCGTCGTAGCCCATGCCGTAGACGAGCCGCCAGCGGCTCCCGCGAATCTGGATAACGCCTGACTGGCCGCTGCCGTCTCCGGAGAACGATCGCAGCGGCCGCCAGCGCGGGACCTCGGCGACCGAGAGCGTGACCTCGGAGCCGCGGATGGCGGGCTTCGTGGCCCCCGGGGACTGCTGGACGACCAGCCCGGGCGTCACACCCGGCGCGGCGACCCGCGTGACGTGGGCGATCAGGCCCAGCCGCGACAGGATCGCCACGGCATCGACCGAGCGGTGACCGAGCAGCTGCGGTAGGGCGACCGGCGGCGGCCCGGCGCTCACGACGACATCGACCGTGCTCCCATCGGCCGCCCGGGCCCCGGCGGCCGGGCGTTGGCTGATCACGGTTCCGGCTGGCGCCGCGGCGTAGCGATGGCCGATCCGGAGGCGAAGATCGCGATGGCGGAGCTTCGCCCGCGCGGCCTCCGCGTGCAGACCGAGCAGGCGAGGAACACGCTCGTTCCCACCCGAGCTCAGAACCGCGCCGAGGATCAGGGACGCCAGAACCACGAGGACGAGCGCCCACAGCGTGCGATACCTCCGTGCCTCGCCGGGGTTGACGTTCCGGCGCGGGCCGCGGCGCGGGGCCACTCGCGTCGCCGCAGGTCCCCGCGGCGCCACTGGCGTCACCTCGGGGCCGCGAGGCGTGCTGGCCGGGGTAGCGCCGGCGCTCGTGGAGGCGTCAGGCGGGGGCGGTGCCCCGGCCAGCGCGTCAGCCATCTCCTTGGCCGTCGAGTAGCGAGCGTGTGGCTCCTTGGCCAGGGCCCGCCCGACGATTTGCGCGAGCGTCTCAGGCACGTGCCCGGGCAGCGCCGGCGGTGGGTCGGTGGCGTGGCGCAGGGCCAGCTCGAGCGCCGAGGGCGCGGTGAACGGAGGGCGCCCAGCCAGCATCTCGTAGAGGACGACGCCCGCGCCGTAGACGTCGCTGGCCGGCGTCGGACTCTGTCCGCGAGCCTGCTCAGGTGCCATATAATGCGGGGTTCCGAGCACGGTCCCGACACGAGCCTCACTCGTCGCCTCGGCGAGGCGCGCGACCCCGAAGTCGCCCACCTTCACGCGGCCGTCAAGCTGGAGGAGGACGTTCTCGGGCTTGACGTCGCGATGGACCACCCGCCGAGCGTGAGCGTGAGCGAGCGCCCGGCAGAACTGCTCTGCCACGTCCGCCGCCTCCCCGGCTGAGAGCGCTCCGCGCCTCAGGCGGTGGGCGAGGCTCTCGCCCTCGACGAGTTCAGCGACGTAGTAGGCGCCCTCCTCGGCCTGGCCCACGTCGTGGATCTGGACGATTCCGGGGTGGGCAAGCCGGGCCATCAGCTGGGCCTCGCGCTCGAACCGCTCCGCCCACTCCGGGTCCTCGGTCCACCACGGCTTGATCAACTTGACCGCAACCGGACGGGCCAGCCGCCGATCAAAACCGCGATACACCCGGCCGAATGTTCCTTCGCCGATCACCTCGTGAAGCTCATAGCGCCCGTCGAGGAGGCGACTCGGTGCTACGGCTGTATCGGTCACGGCGCCAAGTGTCGCAGCCCCCGTGCCGGGGTTGGCGCGGACGCGCTACGCGGCCAGCGCGTCGGGCCAGCGAGCCCGGGCGGCGGCCCGGAAGTCAGGCCACGCGGAAGGCGGCCCGCTCGGACGGCGGACCAGCCGCTGATCCCCGGCCGGGAGCCGACCCAGCCGCTCGCCCACCTCCGAGCCGCGCAGGTGGTCGGTCACCGTGTCGATTGCCGTCTCGATCACCTGGTGGCGACGCTTGCTGCTCATCAGGTTGCCGCCCATGACGTCGAGGTCGAGCACCGTCGGCTGAATCAGGATGACCTCGATGCCCGCGGCGCGGAGCCGTTTCGCCTCATGGCCGAGGCGGCGGCCGGCCGCCTGGCGCAGCTGGAACGCCACGCGCTGGGCCACCGTCCGCGGCGCGGCGGCGTGGAGGGAGGACATCGGATTCAGCGCGATGACGAGATCGAGCTCCTCCGCGCGCAGCACGTCCAGGTTGGACGTCGAATAAACGCCGCCGTCGACGTACTGGCGTCCGCCGATTTCGACGCAGCGATAGAAGCCGGGGATCGCACACGAGGCGGCGACCGCGTCCGGCAGCCTGGCCGCCGGCGATCCGGGTCGGCCGAACGCCACGCGGCGACCCGTGGCGTAGTCGACGGCCATCGCCCAGTAGTTCGGGTGCGGCGCCCAGTCCTCAGCGCAGGCGCGGCGAATCGTGTCCTTCAGGGGCTCGGTGGAGATCACCCCGCGCGGCAGCCACCCGGATAGAACGGCCATCGGCGAGTAGCGATAGGGGCGCGCCAGGGATGCCACGGCGAGGCGCCACGACCCCGGCCCCAGCGTGAAGCCGCCGCGCTCGAGCCGAAAGCTCGCCCCCGCCGAACGATCGGCCTCGGCGGCCGAGGCCCCGCGGGCATCGGTCAGCCCATCGAACGTCTCGCCGGCCGAGTGCGCGACCATGAACCAAGGCGGCACGCCGCAGGCCAGAAGCGCTCCGATCATCGACCCGGCCGAGGTTCCGACGATGTAATCGGCGCTTCCCGGATCCCACCCACTCTCGGCCGCGACCGCGGCCAGGGCACCGGTGAGCCAGGCGCCGCCGAGAATCCCGCCGGCACCCAGCACCAACCCGACCCGCGGTCTATCCTCGCCGCTCATCGTCCTGCCCGAGGTGTGCGGTCCATCCCCGCCGCTCATCGCCCAGCCAGCGAACGAGAAGCTAGGCCAGCGCCGGCTCGAGCTCTGCCTCGAGCTTGCGCTTGGGGTACGCACCGATGACGGTCTTGGCGACCTCGCCGTTGCGGAACACCATCAGCGTCGGGATCGAGAGAACGTTGAACTGGATCGCCGTGTTCTGGTTCTCGTCGATGTTGAGCTTGACGACCTTCAGCTGCTCGCCTCGCTCCTCCGCGATCTCCTCGACGACGGGGGCGACCATCCGACACGGTCCGCACCATGGGGCCCAGAAGTCGACCAAGACCGGAACGTCGGACTCGATGACCTCGGCCTGGAAGTTGTTGTCGGTTACTTCGGCGACGGTGCCTGCCATCTGCGGGCTCCTTCTGTGAGATCTTGATACTTCAAAAAGTATAGCGTAGCGGCTGTACGCGCAGAATAGCCTTGGGGGAACGTGAACGACTCAGCTTCGAGCGAAGCCGGCGACACCTTGATCGAAACTGGCGAGATTCCAGGTCCGACGCCCGGCGAGACGACGGCGCGGGACCCCACGAACGCCGAGATCGCCCAGGCCCTCGACGAGTTGGGCGATCTCTCGGAACTTGACGGCGCGATCATCCATCGGGTCGTTGCGTATCGAAACGCGGCCAAGACGGTCCGGGACGCGCCCACTTCGGTGGCTGCCCTGGCCAGGGCTGGGGGCGCGACCGAGCTCCCTGGGATCGGCCGCACGATCCAGGAGAAGATCATCGCCCTGGCCGACGACGGCGACATCCCGGCGGCGGTGAAGCTACGCGCGAAGTTCCCGCCGGGGCTGATCGAGATGATGCGCCTGCCCGGGCTCGGACCCAAGCGCGCCCGGCGGCTGTTCGACGAGCTCGGCCTCGATTCGATCGAGAAGCTGCGGGCGGCCGCCCAGACGCAGCGCATCCGTGACCTCAAGGGGTTCGGGCCCAAGGCCGAGGAGGCGTTGCTGGCGGCGAGTGCGGCTGACGCCGCCGGAGAGCCGGGAGAGCGCGTTGTCCTTGATCGGGCCCTCATGGCCGGGGAGCCCGTGGTACATGCTCTGCGCGACCATCCGGCGGCCGACAGGGTGGAGCTGGCGGGCTCGGCGCGCCGGATGACCGACAGCGTCAAGGACCTCGACGTGATCGCCACCGCGCACGATCCGCTCGAGTTGGCCCGCGCCGCGGCAAGCCTGGATCTCGTCGAGTCAGCAAGCGAACCGGCGCCCGCCGGGGTTCGGCTTCGCACCCACAGCGGGCTCAGGGTTGAGCTGCGGATCGTGGCTCCCGATCAGTTCGGGAATCTGCTTCAGCATCTCACGGGATCGAAGGAGCACAACATGGCCCTTCGGGACCTTGCCGTCCGCCGGGGCCTCCACGTCTCTGAATACGGAGTGCTCGACGACAGCACCGGCGAGACCCACCGCTGCGAGACCGAGCAGGAGGTGTACGGACTGCTCGGGATGGCGTACATCGAACCCGAGTTGCGAGAGAACCGGGGTGAGCTCGAGGCAGCGCTTTCAGGCACGCTCCCCGACCTCATCGAGCTTCGAGACCTTCGGGGCGAGCTGCACTGCCACACCACCGCCTCCGACGGCACCGCCTCGATCGAGGCAATGGCCGAGGCGGCGCGCGAGCACGGGTATGAGTACCTCGCGATTACCGACCACTCGGCGTCTATGGGATTCGGCAGCGACGTTTCGCCGGACCAGCTGCGCGCCCAGATCGAGCGGATCCACGGCACCCACCTCGACGGCATCCAGCTCCTTGCCGGCTCCGAGGTCAACATCCTCCCCGACGGATCGCTCGATTACGACGACGAATTGCTGGCCCAGCTCGACTGGGTGATCGCGAGCGTCCACACCTCCTTCCGGATGTCCGCCGATCAGATGACCGAGCGCATCGTGCGGGCAGTCGAGAACCCCCTGGTCGACGCCATCGGACACCTGTCGGGCCGCAAGATCTCCCAGCGCCGTCCCTATGAGTTCGACCGAGACCGAGTGCTCGAGGCGGCCGCGGCGAGCGGAACCATGCTCGAGATCAATTCGAACCCCGTCCGCCGCGACATCGATGACCCAACGGCGCGCGCGGCCGCGGCGGCGGGGATCCCAATCGTCATCAACTGCGACGCCCACCGGCCCCAGGGCTTCGCCGTCGCCCGGTATGGCATCGCCACCGCCCGGCGCGCCTGGCTGACCGCGGCCGACGTCATCAACACCCGCCCCTGGATCGAGCTCGAGGCCCTTCGGCCCCGCCACCGCGACCGCTGACAGGGCCCTACGCCACCCGCTCGGCGTCCGGGGCCGCGCGGAGCGCCGGAGCCGAATTGCCCGGGTCGGCGGCGTTGTCACGGGGCCGCACCCCCCACCCCCACTGGATCCAGGCGAACCAGGCCAGCCCGGCGAGGGTGCCGAACAGCGCGATCCAGAAGTTCAGCCGCATTCCCAGGAAGTAGTTGGAGTAATCGATTCGGAGGTTCTCCTCAAACAGCCGGAACGCCGAGTAGCCCGCGACGTAGAGCGCGAACACCGCCGGATGGCGGAACCGATGACGGCGCACGAGCCAGGCCAGTCCTGCGGCCAGGAGGAGGTTCCAGATCATCTCGTAGAGGAAGGTCGGCTGGAAGGTGGCGTAATGCGCGTAATGCGCCGGCCGGTGGGCCGGGTCGATCTTGAGCCCCCAGGGCAGCGTGGTCGGCTTCCCGAACAGCTCCTGGTTGAAATAGTTGCCAATCCGGCCGATGGCCTGGGCGCAGAGCAGGCCTGGCGCTGCGCAATCCATCAGGTGCCGCATCTGGGCCCGGGTGAGCCCGTGTCGGCGCACGTACCAGAGCCCCACGAGGACTCCACCCGCGATCCCGCCCCAGATGCCGAGCCCGCCCTTCCAGATCGCGAATGGCCCCCACCAGTGGGGTGGGATCTGACTCGGGGTCGTGATGAGGAAGTAGATCCTCCCGCCGATGAGCCCAGCTGGAAAGGCCCAGACGGCGATCTCCTGCGGGAGCTGGGGGTCGCCCCCGTCGCGCCGCCAGAGCTCTCGGGTGACGAGGATCGCTGCCGCCACGGCGAAGACGTAGGCCAGCCCGTAGGCGTGAACGAACAGCGGCCCGATGTGAAACCCGTTGGACGAGGGACTCGGGATAAAGGCGAAGGAGCTCATCGGCTCAGCAATCGTGGCAAAACGCGTTCGGCAACCGTTTTATCCACCGCCCCACGAGAGAAGGGCTCGAGCAATTCAGCTGCCCGCTGGGCGTAATCGGGAAGGGGTTCGTCGAGGGCAGTGCGGACGGCACGCGCCAGGTCGTGGCTGACCAGCCTGGGGTCGAGCTGCCGGGCAAGCTCGAGCGCCGGGTAGCCGCCGGGGGCCGGAGCGCTCACGAGCAGGCAGCCGTGGGCGAGCGCCTCCAGGGCGGCGATCCCGTACTCCTCGCGCCGCGGCGCAGCCACGAATACGCGGGCCCGGGTGAGCAGGCTGTGGAACTCCTCAGGCGAGACGCCGCCCACCGCACGAACGCCCGGCCGGGAGGGGGCGTCGAAGCCCGCGACGACGAGCGTCTCATCTCCCCGCCGCGCCGTGGTCCAGGCTTCGAGCACGAGCGAGAGGCGGCGCTTGACGGGATCGCCGGCGTAGGTAAGCGCGGCGATGTCGCGTTCGCCGTTGACCGGCTGCTGAGGAGTATCGACTGGAATCGGCACGAGCGCCGTCGGTGGCGGTGAACCCCGGAGGGACCGGAGCGCCCCTGGGCTCATGGCGAGGACAAGCGGGGCCTCACCCACGCGTCGCCGTTCGACCTGCCGCTGCCAGATTCCATGTCGTCCGGGACGGTTCTCGGCCGCGAGCGAGTCCAGATAGATCGCCCCCGGGCGGGGCCACAGCAACGCCGCCGTGATCGAGCAATAGACGATCTGCCTGGGCTCGTACACCTCGATGCCGCGTTGTGTCGCTCGGCGCGCGCTGGCCGCCTCGATGAGGTCCGTGAGCATGAAGGTGCGTACGCGGCGAGGAGGCTCAGCCGTGACCACCTCGGCCCGGGCACCGGCTCGGCGGATCGAGGCGGCGAGTGCCTCGGCCGCGACACTCCACCCGCGGGTGTTCGCGGCCGAAACGACCAGGAGGTCGGTCGAGGCCACCAGCTCAGGCCCGAGGACGTGCCCGCGGCCGGCCAGAGGATCCGTTGAGCTCGAACAGGTTCGAGCGAAATCCCGGAGTTCGGATCAGCTGGATGGGCTTCAGCGGCGAGGTGCGGACGACATAGAAGCGGGCTCCGTCGCGGTCCTCAATGGCACGCACGGCGGACGCCTGCCGCCTCCACGCCAGGGCCCAGATGATCGCGAACCCGGTCGCCACCGCCGGCACCTGAGGCAACAGGAAGGCCAGCGCGCCCGCGCCGATGGTCACCACCAGCAGCGGCCAAAGTCGGTTGAGGAGGGTCCTCCCGGGGCCGAGCTCCGGAAGCGAGGGTTGCATCCGCGCGCTCGAGAGGAGCGAGGCGATCTGCGGAGAGGCCTGGCCGCGGCGACCAAGCCAGATGCCGATCCCGGCGGCGATGAGCCACCAGGCAGCCGCAATCGGAACCACCAGGCCGCCGCCGTTGGCGGCTGCTCCGCCCGCCGTGACCACGGCCAGGACGGTCGCCGCGGCACCACTGATCAACACCGTGCTGCGGAGGAAATCGACGAACCGCATCGCCTACTCGCGGGCCAGCAGCTCGAGGAGCTCGAGCACTCCGCCGGTCCCGTCGACGACGAGATCGGCATCGTTCGCGATCGCCTCCGGCCCCTCCTCGGACCTGACGCCAACTTTGAGGGCGCGAGTGAGGGCTCCGTCCTGGACCAGTTGGTCAAGCATCCGGAAGGCATCGAGGTCGGTGGCGTCGTCGCCGACGTACATGGCCTGACTCACGTCGAGCCCCTCGAGAAACGAGCGGATCCCGATGCCCTTGTCGATCTTCACCGGTGGCCTCACTTCCAGGACCTTGCGCCCCCAGTGGGTGCGCAGCCCCGCCGACTCGGCCTTAGTGGCGAGGGCGTCGATCGCCGCCCGCGCGGCTTCCTGATCCGGAGCGCCCCGCCAGTGGAAGGCGAGGATCGGCCCCTTGTCCTCGAGGCGCACCCGCAGGCGGCGCAGGTCGGCGGTCTCCGCCTGGCGCCCGAATTCGTTCATCCGCCCGTGCCAGTCCTCGAGCGCCGGATCAAGCGCCGGCTCGGCGGACCCGGCTCGCAGCAGCTCGGTCCCGTGCGAGCCGAGGTAGGAGATGCTGCCCACGCCGACGAGCGCCCGCGCCTCCGAGGCTCTCCGGCCGCTCACGCAGGCCACCGCACCGTAGCGACGGGCCAGCTCGGTCAGGAGCTGCCGGGCCCGCTCCGACACGCGCGCGTCCGAAGGCTGCTCGACGATCGGCGCAAGCGTGCCGTCGATGTCAAATAAGAGGGCCGCCCGCGCCGGACTCTCGCGAAGCGGCGCGAGCGCTTCCGAGCGGAGCGCTGACGTCACCAGCCACAGTCTAGGGGCGCCTGCGCCTAGTATCGCCCCGCATGCCGCCGAGCCCCGATCCGGTTCTGCTTCTCCATGGGCAGCCCGGCAGCGCCCGCGACTGGGATCTGGTGCACGCCGCGGTCGCGGGACGAGCCCGAACAATCGCCGTCGACCGTCCGGGGTGGGATCGGCGGACGCGCCCGCTTGATCTTGCCGGCAACGCACGCGCCGCGGTGTCGCTGCTGGATACCCACGGGATCGAGCAGGCCGTGGTGGTTGCCCACAGCCTCGCGGGGGCGATCGCCGCCTGGCTTGCCGTGGAGTCGCCGCAGCGTGTCAGCGGCCTCGTCCTGGCCGCGCCGTCGGCCAACTGCGAATCGCTGAACCGGCTGGACGAGCTGCTGGCCACGCCGATCCTCGGATCGGCGCTGGCCAGCTCCGCGCTGGGTGCGCTCGGGGCCTCCCTGGCCGTGCCCCCAGCGCGTCGCCGCCTGGCTCGGCGGCTCGGGCTCGAAGAGAGCTACCTCCGGCGCTACGCCTCGACGCTTCTCAACCCGCTGAGCTGGCATTCGTTTGTTGTCGAGCAGCAGATGCTCGTCCGCGAGCTGCCCCGGCTCGAGGCTCGGCTCGGGGCGATCACGGCGCCAACCGTGGTGGTGACCGGCAGCAGCGATCGAATCGTCACCCCGGCCTCCGCGCGCAGGCTCGCGAGCCAGATTCCGGGCGCGCGTCTCGTCACCCTCTCGGGGGCCACACATCTGCTCGTACAGGAGAAACCGGCCGAGCTGGCGGACCTGATCCTGGCCATGGCCGAGGGGTCGCCCTCCGGCTCCTCCCCGGGGCCAGGCTCGGGAACCGCCGGGGTCGGCGGCTCCTCGGGGGCCGGAACCGTGGCGGGCTCCGCCGGATCTGCCGGGGATCCCGGATCCGGCACGGCCGGGCTCACGGGCGCGTCAGGCACCGCGGGCGTCACCGGCGCCTCGGGTTGCGGAACTTCTGCGTAGGTCTGGGCAGGGTCGCTGGGCATGGTGGCGGCCTACCCGTCTGGGGGCGCGGCCAGCCATCGGGATGCGGGCGGAGCGTCGTGCCGAGCTATCTTGGCCGGTGGGGAGTGACGACGCCTGTCGGCGAGGGCCCCGAGGATCAGCCCATCAACACCAGCTACGACAGCGAGAGCGACCGTCGTGAGTACGGCTTCCCGGTCGGGAGCGTGTTCCGCGCCGCTCGCGACGCGGTCATCGTGATGGACGCCGGCGGGAAGCTGCGGGACATCAATCCCGCGGGCGAGCAGCTCTTCGGGTACACACGAGACGAAGTACTCGGCCAGGGGGTCGCGGAGCTCGTCATCCCCGGACCGCTGCGGGACGCTCATCGCAACGCGTTGGCGCGCTACCTGGAGACGGGCGAGTCGACGATCCTCGATCGGCGACTCGAGCTCTCCGCGCTCCGCCGCGATGGGACCGAGTTTCCGATCGAGCTGGCGGTCACGCGTCTTCCAGGATCGGACGCCCCGTTGTTCGCCGGCTTTATTCGTGACCTTCAGGAGATCAGCCTGGCCCGGCGGGAGAACCTGCGCCTGCAGCAGCGGATGGCCTTCCTCGCGCAGGCCGGCCTGGTGCTCGACAGCTCGCTTGAATTCGACCAGACGCTGCACCAACTGGCCGAGCTGGCGGTGCCCGAGCTGGCCCAGATCGCGGTCGTCGACCTGCTGGAGCAGAGCGGCGTCATCAAGACCGCGGTGGCCGCCGCCTCCAACCCCGCCGACGCTCGCGCCGTTGAGCGGATGCGCCGGGAGCACCCGCTGCGACTCGACGGGCCCCACCCCGTGGCCGAGGTCCTGCGTACTGGACGCGCCACGCTCCACCCGGCCATGTCGCCTGAGTTCCAGCACGACATCGCCCAGGGGCCCGAGCACTTCGAGCTGATGCGCACGCTGCGCTACCACTCCGCGATCGTCGTCCCGCTCGTGGCCCGCCAGCGCGTCCTCGGAACCCTCTCCCTGCTGCGGGTCGAGGACGCGGAGCCGTTCAGCGAGAGCGACCTCGTGCTGGCGGAGGAGCTGGCGCGGCGAGCCGCCCTCGCGGTCGACAACGCCCGGCTCTTCGAAGCCACCCGCGGTCTGGCCCAGACGCTTCAGCAAAGCCTGCTCCCCCGGCGCCTGCCGGACATCCCCGGCATCCAGCTGACCGCTCGCTACCGCGCCGCGGCCCAGGGCCAGGAAGTCGGCGGCGACTTCTACGACGTCTTCACGATCGGCGATGGCTACTGGGGAATCGCCATCGGGGACGTGACCGGGAAGGGTCCCGAGGCCGCCGCGCTGACCTCGTTGGCTCGCTACAGCCTCCGCGGCATGGCGGCGCGCGACCCCGCGGTGGCGCTGTGGATGCTCAACGACAGCGTGATCAGAGAGTCCCCCCGCGTGTCCGAGCAGCTGATGACGGTGCTCTTCGCGGTGGCCGAGCTACAGGAGGACGATCTCGTGCTCGATTTTGCCTGCGCGGGACATCCGCCGCCGCTCCTCATCCACCGGGACGGTGAGGTCGAGCGGCTGTCGGTTGCGGGACCCCTGATCGGATTGACGAGCGCACCGGAATACCGCTCCGCGCAGGTGAGGCTCCGCCCCGGCGAGACCCTGCTGCTTTACACCGACGGACTCACTGACGCCCGCGCTCCCGCCCGGATGCTCGACGAGGGCCAGCTGATCGAGCTGATCAAGCGCGCGCGAGATCTGAGCGGCGAGGAGCTCACGCGCTTTCTAGAGCACGACGTGACGGATGGGAAAGACCCCCGAGACGACATCGCGATCCTCGTCCTCGCGCGTGATCTCGCGCGCTTGCCCGGCGCAGCATCGCCCGGCCGGCGCGTCAACCCCGGGCGGGTCTGACGGGCTAGGGCTGCCGCGCTGGGCGATGGACTCCGGCCAGCAGCCCGGCATAGGAGCGAACCAGCGCCGCCCGCTCTTCCTCGACAAGCGAGCTGCTCAGCTCACAGCCCTGCCTGACCCATTCATCTGAGTGACGCATGGCCAGCGCGCGCTCACGCGCAGCGACCAGGACGTCCTCACGAGGAACCCCATAGACATACGAGTAGAGCGCGGCCAGCGCCTCGATCAGGGCGGCTTCGCCAGGACCCCCATCGGTTCGCTGGTGCTCACGGTGAACCCGCCACCACTCGACCTCGAGCTCGGCGGCGTGGTCCGGGTCGAAACGCTCGCCGTACCGTCGCGTCACAAGACGGTAAAAGCGCGCCATAGCGCGGCGGGCTCCAGCCGGGTCATTGTCCGGGAACGGTGCCCAGAGCTGATTGGCTCGCAAGACGAGCCACGACCCCCAGAGCGTCGCCGGCCACGGCAGCCCGAACGTGTGGCGCGTGAGCGCAAGCGCCGCGCGCAGGAACGCGAGCCATTCCCGGCGGTAGTAGGACACCCAGGCGTCGGCTTCGAGGCTGCCGACCCGCCTCGGGTCAAACGAGCGGTGGGGTTTGATCGCAGGATGGCGCTGCGACGCGCGACCAATCATGAGTTGCGGCGAACCTAACCGATCGACCTAGATGGGAGCGTCTCGGCACACCACGACGAGCGAGTCGACCTCCGTCTCGATCCGCCAGCCGACGGGCGGCGCGGCCGCGCGGAAGAGCTCGGACACGACGGCGGTCGGCCCGGGCGCCCCCGTGCCGGCGGGCTGGTCGAGCCGAGCGTCATGGAAGGCCACGCGCCCACGCGACCGCACGTGGGGATGCCAGACCTCCCAATCCTCTCGGCACGCCTCGCGGCTGTGATCGCCGTCGATGAACACGAGCTCGGGGGCCGGGCCGGCCCAGGTGCGGCCGACATCCTGGCTGCGGGCGATGTGCCAGCGGATTCTGGGTCCACTGTGCCGCGCCCGGCGCCAGACCGCGATCCGTGTCGACGCCGGGGTGGCGCGCCATCCGGCGCGGAGCGCCGAGCCATGCTCGTCGACGAACGGATCGATCAGATGGAGCTCCGCTTCACGAGCCATGGCGGCGCAGAACGCATACGCTGAGGAGCCTTCGTAGACGCCGATCTCAACCACGCACGAGGCACTCCGGGCCAGCTGCCCGAGCACCTCGGCCTCGGCCGCGCTGTGCATCGGGCGCGGGGGGATCAGCCCGGCGGCGAGGGCGAAGGCCCGGAGGCCCGGATGGTCCCGCAGCCGGTTCGGGGTGCGCGAGCGGAGCGCCTGGGGCAAGGGCACGCGCTGGCAAGATAGCGACGAGCCGGGAGCGCTTCCGCCGGCGGTCGCCCGACCAGGGTCAGAGTCCGGGCTCGGGCTGGAATGCGGCCCCGGGGTCGTGGTGCTCCAGGTGGCGCAGCGCCGACGTGTAGGCCGACAGTGCAGGCTTTGCCTGCACCGTCCCAGAAGGGGTCAGCCGCAGGAGGCCCGAGTAGTCCAGGGGGTCGTAGCTCGGCTCCCGACCGATCCAGCAGTACCAGAAGATCGCTTGCAGATTCAGGTGCCGGCGGTGCGCGACGAGCAGCGGGTACTCCGCCTTTAACTCCGAAGCCTGGCCCGCCTCGGTCGTATAGATGCTCGATCCCGGCGGACTTGAACCGGATTGCGAGGATGGCCACCCGGTCTCCGTGACGAGCAGGGGGACGCGAGAGGCGTGCTCGCTTTCGAGCACCTGGTGGACATCGGAGAGGATCGTGAGGACGTGGGCTGGTGTATTCGCGTAGGGATGCACAGCGACCGCGTCAAAGAGTCCGCGAGCACCGAAGTTGTAGAGCCTCCTCAACGCGTCCCAGCTCTTCCCGAACAACCCGCCCAGGACGATTCGCGCGTTTGGATCTGCTTTCCGGGCGGCCGCCCGAGCCGAGCGGAGCATTGCTATGTAGCGCGGTTCGTAGGGCTTGGGCCCGTCCCAAAACAGGGTCTGCCCCTCCGGCGAGGGGCCACCGTCCTCCTCGTTCCAGATCTGCCACCAGCGCGGCGCGTAAAGGGCCAGGGAGGCGTGCTTCTTCCAGAATTCGCCGTGGGTGCCGTACCGCTTCACCAGTGCGCCGACGAAGTCGCCGTAGTCCTGTGCCCGGGCGGGCGGTGACCATACGAGCGCGGCCTGAAGTCTCGCCCACGGTGGCGCCTGCAGGACGGTGGGCAGCATCGCCAACCCATGCTTCGCAAATTCGAGGATCTGCTGGTCGATGCTCCCGAACGACGTGGGTGTACCTCCCACCGATGTGAAGAGCCCGCGCTCCTCGGGCGGAACGTCGGCCCACGAGCGGTACGGCTGCGCGGTGCTCCAGTAGATCGGGAACCGGACGATTCCGGTACCGGTTTGGCGTATGCGCGCCAATTGGCCGCCCACATCGACGCCCGGATCGAACAGGGCGCTACCCGTGTTCATGCCGAAAAAGGCGGGCGACACGCCCGCCGGCCGCCGCGCTGCGGATGAGCTCGGCGCGGCCAACACGACCAGCACCGCAAGCGAAATCGCGATCGTCGCCACGCTGCGGCGCGCGGCGGAGCGATTCCGCGCAGTCAATATTCGCCGCCTGGCCATCTCGTCCCTAAACACGCCCCGTTGTTCATAGATGCGGCACGTCGTATGGCGCAGAGAGCTGATTGAATCGCGGCAGACGCGTGTGGAGGAACGGTTGAGGCTTCGCAATCCCGTGGCCGGGCTGCGTCGACGGCTCGGTTCTATCTCGGGCACGGTCGAGGATGTGCGTGATCGCGTCAACGGGCTCGAGCTAGAGCTGGCCGACCTGCGCCGTGAGAACGCCCGCCACCGCGAAATCCTGCTCGCTCTGCGCGACCGCGAACCCGAACAGCGCGAACGCCTCGCGCAGCTGAGGCGCTCGACGGACTACGAATTGGCGTTCACCGAATCGGAGCCTTTGGTGAGCGTGATAATCCCGACGTACGACAACTATGAGCGGCTCGCCGATCGCTCGATCCCGTCCGTGCAGGCACAGACGTGGCAGCACTTCGAGGTTCTGGTCGTCGGGGACGCCGCCCCCGATGCGGCCCGCACGGTCGTGGAGAGCATCGGTGACGAGCGTGTCAGGTTCTGGAATCGCACGTATCGCGGACCCTACCCGGAGGATCCGCGCGACCGCTGGCACATCGCGGGTGTGCCGCCCTACAACGAGGCGGCGGCCACCGCACGCGGACGGTGGATCGCCCACCTTGGCGACGACGATGCCCTCCGCCCTCACCACCTCGAGGTGCTGCTTGACCGCGCACGTCAGGACAGGCTCGAACTCTGCTACGGGATTGCGAACACCTACCGGCCCGACGGTAGCGTCGCTCCGCTCGTGGGGCGGTTCCCGCCGGAGTGGGGTCAGTTCAGTTTCCAGGCCACGATCTATCACGCGGGGCTGGCGCCGATCTTTCCGGCCGAGATGAGCGATGCACTGTTCCAGATGCCGTGGGACTGGGGCCTCTGCCGACGGATGATGCGAGCCGGCGTTCGCATGGGCATGGTCGATTCGATCGTGGCGGACGGCTACCCGTCGGCGCTGTGGATAGGACGCGAAGGAGCAAGCTCGGTCTAACCGACCGCTCGCCACGACGCGGCGAAGGAATCGAACCTTCCAAGCCGGGGGCTGCCCGGCCCTGCCAGTTTTGAAGACTGGATGGGCCACCAGGCCCGTGCCGCGCCGCCGCGGATGCTATGTCGCCGGCCGCGCCGCGGCCTCCGGCACGCGCCGAGGCTCGGGCGGCGCGCCCGTTTAGAGCCCGTGCTCGAAGGCGCCCTTGACGCTCGCGTCGAGCGCGTTCAGGCGGTAGAGAGCGAGCGCCTCGGCAGAGGCGAACCGCCCGCCCGGGGCGGTGCTTGGGCCGTGGTGGGAGAGAACGCAGTGCAGCAACGAGAGGCGGTGCGAGTCGTCCATGACGGCGCCGTGAGTCGCGATGATGCGCTCGCCGATGACGAGATGACCGAGAAGACGTCCCTCCTCGGTCACCCCGATATCGGCGCCGTAGGTGAACTCCTGGGTGCGCCCGATGTCATGTGTGATTGCGGCTGTGAGCAGAAGCGACGACTGAAGTCGCGGGTGCAGCTGACAGAGGTCATAGGCGAGGCTGGCCACGGCGACGGTGTGCTCGAGCAGGCCGCCCAGATAGGCGTGGTGACCGGCGCGCGAACACGGCGCGCGACGCCACTCGGCCCGGATCGAGGCATCGCCCAGCAGCCGCTCGAGCAGCGCCCGGTACTGGCGATCGTGAACCTCGTCCGCCAGGTGCTCGAGGAAGCCGTCGAGCTCATCGAGGTCCCGGTGGGCTCGGGGGAGGAAGGTTCCCGGATCGACCCCGTCAGCGGGGTCGATCCGCGCGATCTCGTGCAGTTCGAGCACCAGCTCATCCCGGAACCTCTCGACGCGCCCCTGCACGCGCACCAACTCGCCGCGATCGAACCCTCCAGCGAGCGCGTCCGCATCGCGGAAGACCCGGGCTTGCACGGTGCCCGTCGGGTCGCGCAGCTCAAGCGCGAGATACGGCGACCCGCTCCGCGTCATCAGCCGATCCTTGCGAACGCACGCATACACGCCCGCCACCTCGGCCCCCGCACGCAGCTCACTGATGGTGTGCGCTGGCTCCTCGGAGCGGGTGAGAGCGGTACCGGTGATATCCGCAGTCATGCCCTCGCATGATCGACTGAGGGCCGGATGCCACGTTGACACGCCCGCGCTCGGGGACCGACTGAGCAAGGTCGTGACGTCCGGCACCCGTCAGACCCATCGCGCCCATCATGTACGGTGATTCGCGATGCATCCGCTGCAGTGGGAATATCGTCCGGATCGCCTGCGCGCTCCGGCTTTGGTCTGCGCCTTCAAGGGCTGGAACGACGCCGCGGATGCCGCTTCGACCGCGCTCACGTTCGTCGGCAGCACCCTTGGCGCCCGCCGCTTTGCCACGATCGATCCGGAGGAGTTCTACGACTTCCAGGCCGCCCGCCCGCAGGTCAAGCTCGTCGATGGAGAGACGCGGTCGATCGTGTGGCCGGCGGTCGAGCTCTACGAGGCCCGCGTGCCCCGCGCGCCTCGGGACCTAATCCTGCTCGTCGGCACCGAGCCTTCGATGCGCTGGCGAACGTTCACCAAGGTCATCGTCGAGCTGGCGGAGGCGCTGGGAACGCAGCTCGTGGTCACGCTCGGAGCGCTGCTGGCCGATGTGCCCCACACGCGCCCGGTGTCGGTCACCGGTTTGGCCTCGGACCCCGTTCTGATCTCTCGTCTTGGGCTCACCCGTTCGACCTACGAGGGGCCCACCGGGATCATCGGCGTCCTGCACGCTGCCTGCCAGCAGGATGGACTGCCGTCGGCCAGCCTGTGGGCCGCCGTTCCCCACTACGTCGCCGCGACGCCGAACCCCAAAGCGTCGCTGGCGTTGGTGCGAAAGCTCGAGGGGCTCCTCGGGGTCGTGGTCGATGCCAGCGAGCTCGAGTCCGCGGCCGGCGAGTATGAGCGCCAGGTGAACGCCGCCGTTCAGAGTGATCCTGACGTTCAGGCCTTCGTCGAGCGCCTGGAGCAGGTGGCGAGCGCGGATGTGGCGGAGGACCCGGGGCCGCTGCCCTCAGGGGACACGATCGCGCGTGATCTCCAGCGGTTTCTGCGCCAGCGCGGCGAGGATCCCGCGGGGCCGAGCGTCTAGAGCTACCGCAGGCGGACCCCCCACTCGGCCACGTGCTCCTGCCCGGGCTCGAGCCGGACGATCTGCTCGCCGGTGGCCAGGGCATTGGGTGGAGCGCTCATCGGCTCCGCGCCCAGACCCGTGCGCCGGCGGTGCTCGGCCAGCGTGTCCGCGGTGTAGATCTCGATCACCGGATAGGCGCCGTCGACCCACATCTCCACCGTCCGCCCGTCCGGACAGCCCAACCTCACCCAGGCCAGGCCCTCGGCGTCCCGCTCCAGATCGTCGAACGCATAGTCGATCTCCAGTGACCCGATCTGCCGCGGTGCGCGGAAGTCATAGCTCGTCCCGTCCACGGGCTCGCGCCCCGTGGGAAGCTGACGATCAGGATCGGTGGGGATGCGCGTCTGCGCCCGCAGCTCGAGCGTGCAGTCATCGACCCGCGCATCCGGGCCCGGCGAGAGGTAGGGATGCTGGCCGCAGCCATAAGGGCACGGCCCCTCGCCCACGTTCCGCGCCCGGGTCCGCACGCTGAGTCCGCCCGGCCCGAGTTGGTATTCGACCGAGACGTCGAGCGCGAACGGCCAGCGGTCGGTCGGATGCAGCCGCGTTCTCATCACGACCCGGTCCTCGGCGCGATCGTGTGCCGTCCAGTTGCGCCAGCGCAGGAGGCCGTGAATCGCGTTCTGCTTCTCAGGCTCGGTGAGAGCGAGCTGGTAATGCTGCCCGTCGAACGTGTAGCGCCCGTCGGCGAGGCGGTTCGGCCACGGAATCAGTGGGGTCCCGTGGGCGCCGTCGCAGACGGCGCCCACCGCGTAGGGATGGAGCACGTCGCGAGGGCCGTGGGCGTATTCGCGCACTCCGCCGCCGACCTCGACGACCGTGGCTCGTTGATCGCCGGCGACGATCTCGAACTGCTCTCCTGATGGCGGAATGGGAATCGTGAGCCTCCTATCGCTCGGCCGCCGGACACATCAGCCGGTAATCGCAGATCGAGCACGCGGCGTAGGACGGCGTGGGCTCGAATCCCTGCGACAGGATCCCCTCCGCCACTTCCGTGGCCACATCACGGATCCACTCGGCTCGGTCAGCGTCGTCATCGACGCTGACCTTCTCGTCATCGAGGATGTAGTAGTAGGCCTGCCGTGAGGCCTCGAGACTCCACGCCTCGCGCGCGCCCACGGCGTACAGCGACAGCTGGACGTCGTCCGCCAGCTGGGCCGAGCTCTTGGGCCGCCCGGTCTTGTAGTCGATCAGCTCGTATTCGCCACCGGGAAGCCGGTCGACGCGGTCGACGCGGCCGCGGAGGAGATGCGGCCCCAGCCGAAAGGTGAACGGGCGCTCGAACCACAGCGGCTGCGCCTCTTCGGACTGAAACCGCTCGTGGTAGCGCTCCAGGGCTGCCGTCGCCTTACCCCGGAGCTGACGCTCCTCCTCGGAGTCACCGAAGCCCGCGCGGCGCCAGCGCGCATCGAGCAGTCCGAGCAGCTCAGCCAGCGATCCCCGCGCTCCCTCCCCGTGGAAACGCTCCAGAACCTGGTGGACCAGGATTCCGAACCGCTGGTGGACGGTGGGCTCCTGCGGAATCCTGAACACGCGGGCAAACTTGTACTTGAGCGGACATGTCCGATAGGTGTCGATGTCGGAGGCCGACAGGACGACGCCGTCGCCGCGCTTGGGCAGGAAGGGCTCGAGCGACGGCTCGTCACGGGCGGCCACGGCCTGGCTGCGGCGCCTCACGTCCCGCTCCGCGTCGAGCAGGTAGTCGTCCAGAGCCGAGGAGGTGAGGATCTCCCGCTGCTCGGCGGTCACCGCCTGGAGGATTCGGGCATTGACGTCCCTGATCGCCTCGGCTAAGCCCTGCCCCTCGGGCCGGGCGATGAGCGCGGCCAGCTTCAGGAGCTCGAGGTAACGGACGACGGCATGCGAAACGTCCAGATCGGTGTCGAAACGGAGCTCGCCGAGCCGGCCCCCGGCGCGCAGTGTCCCCTCGAGGAGTTCGTCGCGCAGCAGACGGTAGGTCGAGTGCAGCGTCTCCGCCGGCCCGAATAGCTCCTCCTGCTTGTCCTCCCAGCGAGCCTCCAGTTCGGCCCGGGCCCGCTCGATCTGGGGCACGGCGAGCAACGCCGCGCCGCGGTCGTTGACGCTGGGGTAGGCGAGGACCGCGCGCCGTCGCGCCCGCGTGATCCCCAGGTACAGGTCGCGGGCCAACCCTGACGGTGCGGCGCCCGCCGGCGCACCCTCGGGGAGCAGCGCGGCGGGAATGCGGTCCGGGAGCAGCGGCGCCAAGCCCGAGTGCAGGCCGACCACATACACGTGGTCGACCTCGAGGGCACCCGCCGCATCCAGTGCGACGACCTGTACCGCTCGCGCCTCTCCGAGCTCAGGCTCATCGTCCTCGCGCAGCCCGGAGTCGGCCACCCCGGCCACCGAGCGAGCGAACTCACGCCCCGTCGCCTGCGGCGCGCGGCGGGCGTACGAGGCCGCGAGCTCGCCGAACCGGGCCAGAGCGCGGAGCCGCTCGACGACGTCGGCCTGGGCGGCGAACAGCTGCTGGCGACGCAGGCCGAGCCGGTCGATCAGGCGGTGGACATAGAGGTCGGGCCGAGTTGTGTCGAGGCCGGACACGCCGGCGCGGTAGAGCTTCAGGAAGACTCGGATCCGCTCCCGCGCCTCAGGCGGTACCTGCGGTGACTCGGTCGCCGCCGCCAGGGCCGCGACCATGTCTAGTTTGCGCCGCCGGGCGATCTGCGTGCAACGCGCGATATCCACCGACCGCAGGTCGATGGGTGGGCGAGCCAGAGCCCTCACGACGGCGGCGGCATCCGAGGGGTCGGCAAGCAGTCGCAGCCAGGCCAGCAGATCCCTGATCTCCGCCCGCTGAAAGAACGCGGCTGCCCCGACCACCCGATGCGGAACAGCGCGCTCCTCGAGCGCGACGGCAATCGCCTGTCCCTCTCGGGACACGGTCGGAACGAGCACGGCGATCTGGCCCGGGTCGACGCTCTCCCTCATCGTGAGCCGTTCGATCTCGGCGGCGACCGATTGCGCCTGCGCGCGGTCGTTGGCGCAACGCCAGAAGGCGACGTCGCCGGCGGACTCGGAGCCGTGGGCCACCGCCATAGTCGCCTCGCGCGCTTCGAGACAGGCGCGCGCGGCACGCAGCGTCCTCTCCGAGCAGCGGAGGCTCTCCTCCAGGGTGATCACATGCTCCACCGGGGCCAGAAACCCACCGCGCGCCGGATCACAGGTCGCGCTCAGGCGTGTTCCTCCCACACCACGCACCAGGGCGGCTGCGGCCGGATCGAGCAGATCGGCGTCGTCGATCACGAGATAGTCGAAGCGCGCCTCTGCCGCCGGACGCCGCTCGGTGAGGCTCAGGGCTTGGCGGATCAAGTTGCCCGCGTCGCAGACTCCGGCCTTGGCGAGCATCCGCTCGTGGGCGCGGTAGACCTCGGCGAACTCACGCTCGAGCGCAGCATCGGCGGGTTCACCGTCGAGCTGCTCCACGCGCGCCGCCCAGCGTCCGAATTCCTCGGCCCCGACCAGGTAGGCCTTCAGCCTGTCGATACGGCGGACAAAACCGGCGAGCAGCGCGTTGGCGCTGCCCGCGAAGTCGTGGCGCTGGAGCGACAGCTCGTCGATCCGCTCGAGCAGCATGGCGAAGCGCTCGCCGGAGCTGAGGACGGAATCGAGCGTGTCACGCTCGGCGCCGCCAGGCCCGACAACCAGCGCCGCGAGCTCCACGGGCGTCATCACGTAGAGCTGTTCGTAGCCCTCCTCCAGCCGCCGCTCGAGGCGTGAGCGCAGCAGATCGGCCCGCCCTCCCGAGGGTGTCAGGACGGCGATCCGCTCTGGGGGGACCCCGCGCCCGACAAGCCACAGGAAGCGCTCCTGGACGACGGTCGTCTTGCCGGTTCCCGCGGCTCCTCGGATGAGCAATGAAGCGCTGGCGTGGGTGACGGCCTCGCGCTGGGCGGGCAGCAGCTGCGGGGTCACCGATGCCACGTCTGACAGCATAGGTCCAGCCATGACCTCCACCCGCTCGGCACTGGACGCAGACTGGCTCGAGGTATGTCGGCGCGCCGTCGTGGGACTCGAGGAGATGCTGGCCGACTCGCCGACCACCGCCGAGAGGGCGGTCGAGACGGGCACGCGGGGCGAGGGAGGCGACCGCACGCTCGTGATCGATCGGCAGGCCGAGCGCCTCGTGATCTCCCAGCTCGAGCAGCTCAGTCAGGAGGGCTATCGCTTCCTCGCCATCTCAGAGGAGCGCGGTGAGGTGGACTATGGCGATGACCAGGTGCGGGTCATCATCGACCCGATCGATGGCTCGCTGAACGCCAAGCGGGGGATTCCGCATCACGCGCTGTCGATCGCTGTCGCGGACGGTGCGACGATGGCGGACGTCGAGTTCGCCTTCGTGTACGACTTCGGTCCCCACGAGGAATGGTGGGCTCGTCGCGGCGAGGGAGCCTGGCTCAACCAGCGCCGGATCGATCCTGAGGTGCCCGAGCGGCGGGGGTCAGACGGACGGCTCGAGGTGCTGGGCATCGAGTCGGCGGATCCACGCTGGGTCGCGAAGTCGATCGATGCCCTGGTGGACAGCGCGTATCGGCTCCGGGCGATCGGGACGATTGCCGCCTCTCTATGCCAGGTGGCGGCCGCGCGGTTCGACGGAATGGTCTCGCTTCGACGCTCGCGCGGCGTCGACGCCGCTGCCGGCCAGCTGATCGTCCGAGAGTCAGGCGGCCTCGTGAGCTTCCCCAGCTGTCCCGACCCGCTCGCCGCGCCGCTCGACGCCGCTCCCGCCTCGCCCGTGGTCGCCGCCCGGTCGGCGGACACCCTTCAGCAACTGGAAGCGATCCCCAGGACATGATCGACTGGATAATCGCCGAGCGAATCGCGGCCTTCGTGGCCGGCGAGGGCGAGGATCGAGGACCCACGATCGACCTGGCCCCGCTGGCCGCGGAATCCGAGGCGCGCGTCGTCGCCTACACCGGGCTGCGGCCGGCCCGGCCGCTTCCCCCGCCCGAGGGCATCGGCCGGCGCGAATGGGTGACCAGCAACATCGGCTCGATGCGCGCGTTGCTCGACCCGGTGCTCGTCCGGGCGGGTGAGAACCTCGGGCCGCTGCGCCCGGCGGTGCAGATCGGGGTGGGCTTGGTCCTGTCCACCGAGGTCGGGGTGGTCCTGGGCTACCTGGCCCAGCGCGTGCTCGGCCAGTACGAGCTCGTCCTCCTCGACGAGGCGGTCGAGAACCGGCCGCCCCGGCTCCTCTTCGTGCTCCCCAACCTCGGCCAGGTCGTGCGGTCATTCGACGCTGACGAGCGGGAGTTCATGACCTGGGTGACGCTGCACGAGGTCACCCATGCCGTCCAGTTCGCGGGCGTGCCCTGGCTGCACGCCCACGTGGCCGGGCTGGTCCGGGAGCTGTTGGCCAGCGCCGAGGTCCGGATCGAAGCCCCGCGCAAGCTGCGGGTCCCAAGCCGGGAGGAGGTGGGCGAGATCATGGCCGCGCTCCGCAAGGGCGACCTGATCTCGATCGTCACCAACAAGGCCGAGCGCGAGACGCTGGATCGCGTCCAGGCCGTGATGGCGGTAATCGAGGGCCACGCCGAGCACGTGATGGACGCTGTCGCGCCCGACCTCGTCCCCTCGCTGCCCCGCCTGCGCGCCGGGATCGACCGCCGGCGACGCTCCCAGTCGGGACTCTCCCGGCTCCTTGCGCGGCTGCTGGGCATGGATCTCAAGCTGCGCCAGTACGAACAGGGCAAGCGTTTCTGCGACGCGGTCGTCGCGGACTCCGGGGTTGAGGCCCTGCACCATGTCTTCTCGGGCCCCGAGGCGCTGCCCACCCTGGCCGAGCTGAACGACCCGGCGGCGTGGCTCAAGCGGACCGCCGGGGCGCGCACCGCAGCGGCGGCTTAAAGGGCGATAAATCTCGCTCGCAGCCCGTGTAACGGCGGGTCCGGCCAGGGGTACAAACATGTGTTCGATATTTCAGGCAACTTGAGAACGGAGTAGAGACATGGCGACCACAAGCAGCCGTGGGGGCGGGACGAACACCGCGCCCCGCCGAAGCAGCACCCGCAGAACCAGCAGCAGCCGGAAGACCACGAGCCGGGCGGGCACGGGCCGGGCGAGCACGGGCCGCGCGAGCACGAGCCGGGCGAGCACAAGCCGCTCGAGCACGGCGCGGAAGTCCACGACCCGCAAGTCATCGCCGACCCGCCGCAGCACGCGGACGACGGTGACCTCGACCCAGCCTCGGACCACCGCCGGGCAGGTTCAGCTGTTCGCGGAGCGCGCCGTCCTCGTGCCCGTCGGCGCGAGCCTTCTGGCCAGCGACACTCTCGTGTCCACGGTCGCCGGGCTTGTCACCAAGTACCGGACCCGCACGGGCGTCGAGCGTGAGCTCAAGCGCTACGAGCGCCGCGGCGCCACCGCGCGCAATCGGTTGGAGCGCCAGGTTCGCCGCAGTCGGACCCGGTTCGAGCGCCAGCTTCGTCAGCGCCGGAGCCTCGTCGAGCGGACCGTCCGGCAGAATCGGCGCCGGCTCGAGCGCGAGGTGCGCTCGGTTCGCCGGGACGTCGAGAAGCGGTCCGGTATGGTAGGAGCCCGGGTCGAGAAGCTGGTCTCCGACGCCCAGGGGCTGATCTCCTAGCCCCACTAGGTTTCCCCCGCCGGGATCGGGAGAGTCCCGCCGCGGGTCAGGTTCGCCGGCCACATATCTTCGCCGGCGAATGCAGCACCCTCTCCTCCCTCAACCACCGGGACGCCACGTAAGTGGCGTCCCGGTTGGTCTTTAAGGGGCCGCTCGGGCGTGGCCTCGGGGCGGGAGGCTGGCGTAATATCCGGGGCGGGAGGCGCCGCGAGGGCGGGAGGCAGGGGCGGAGACGCCACAAAAGCGGGAGGCACCGCAAAGGTGAGAACGTGAGGTAACCCGCTCGAGCGACGCGCATTGACCCGCTCTGGCGCCGCAAAAGCGCAAATCGCCGCGGCATCGCGGCTGGTATGCGCCTTTGCGGCCCGCGCTGCCCGAGCCCGCGTCCCCCGACGCGCTCACGCCTCGCACCACTCCGGGGCCTGTCGGCCCCATAGAGCCACCGTCCTACAATCAACCGCATGCCCTCTCGCGATCAAGTCCTCGACGCCCTCAGAACCGTTATCGACCCCGAACTTCGGCGGGACATCGTCGAACTCGAGATGGTGCGGTCGGTCGACGTGCACGAGAACGGCGTGGTCGACGTGATGGTGTCCCTGACCACCCCCGGGTGCCCGATTCGCAGCCACTTCCAGACCGGGGTGGCCCAGGCGGTGCGGGGCCTCGAGGGCGTCACCGGCGTCAACGTCAGCTTTGACGTGCTCTCGGATAACGAGAAGGCGAACCTGGGACGGAAGCTCGGCCGGGGCTCTCTACCCGACGGAGCGCTGGCTCAGGTCTCGAACGTGATCTGCGTGGGTTCGGGGAAGGGCGGCGTCGGCAAGTCGAGCGTCACCGCCAACCTGGCCGCCGCGCTGGCCGCCCAGGGCAAGCAGGTGGGCGTCCTCGATGCCGATGTCTGGGGCTACTCGCAGCCGCGGATGCTGGGTCTCGGAGCCGAGCGGCCGAAGGTCAATGCCGAGCGCAAGATCGTCCCGCTGAGCAGTCACGACGGGATCAGGGTGATGTCGATCGGGTTCTTCATCGAGCAGGACGCCGCGGTTGTCTGGCGCGGGCCGATGCTCCACAAGGCCCTCCAGCAGTTCCTCGAGGATGTCGACTGGGGCGAGCTCGATTACCTACTGATCGACCTGCCGCCGGGTACGGGCGACGTGTCGATGACCCTGGCGCAGCTGCTTCCCCAGGCCAAGTTCGTGATCGTCACCACGCCGCAACCGGTGGCCCAGAAGGTGGCGCACAGGTCGGCCGAGATGGCCTCCAAGCTGAAGCTCGAGATTGCCGGCGTGATCGAGAACATGGCCGGCTTCGTGACCCCATCAGGCGAGCGCTATCAGCTGTTCGGCGAGGGGGGAGGGCAGATGCTGGCCGATGAACTCGACGTGCCGCTGCTGGCCAAGGTGCCGCTGACCATGGCGCTGCGCGAGCAGTCCGACGCCGGAACGCCCGTGGTCCTCGCCGACCCGGACGATCCCGCCGCGCAGGCCCTGCGCCAGGCTGCGCGCGGCATCATCGCGCTGTCGCCGATCGAGCTCCCGGTCATGCAGGCGCCAGTTCCCCCGGCGGCCCTGCAGCCGGTCGGGATGTCACTGCCGATGGCCTAAACCGCTGCCGCCCGGGCGGTCCGGACGGTTAGGGCGGCCCGGGGGTTAGGGCGGTCCGGACGGTTAGGGCGGTCCGGAGGGTTAGGGCGCTCCGGAGGGTTAGGGCGGCCCGGGGGTTAGGGCGTCCGGAGGGTTAGCGGTTGGCGTAGTAGTCCGCGTTGCGCTTCGTGTAGTGCTGCCACTCGTCAGGCAGCTGGTCCTCGGCGAAGATGGCATCGACGGGGCAGGCCTCGACGCAGGCGTCGCAGTCGATGCACTCCTCGGGA
>DATGFT010000099.1:0-26989 GCA_035308915.1 Solirubrobacteraceae bacterium | reverse complement strand
TGGCCTGGATGGCGTTTCTTTACGTCGCACTGCGGTTGCTGGTCCGCCGGGATCCGCGCCAATGGCTGTTGCTCGGCCTGATTGCGGGCGTTGGGCTGGAGGCCAAGTACACGATCGGCTTCCTCGTCGCGGCCTTCGCCGCGGCGTTGGTGCTCGGAGGCGAGCGCCGCCAGCTCGCGAGTGCATGGCCGTGGCTCGGGCTCGCCATCGCCGCGCTGCTGCTGGCGCCGAATCTGGTCTGGCAGGTGCAGCATGGCTGGCCGAGCGCCAGCTTCTTCTCGACCCAGAACGCTAAGACCGCGTCGGACACATCGCGCCCGGCGTACCTGGCGGAGCAGTTGCTGTTCCTCGGCGTGGCTGCGGTCATCGCTGGTGCCGGCGTGGTGTGGCTGTGGCGGCGAGGCATGCGGACCCTGGCGCTGATCCCCATCACCGTGACCGTGCTGTTCCTGCTCGAGCGCGGCAGGGCCTATTACCCACTCCCGGCGGATGGGCTGGCGGTCGCCGCAGGAGCAGTTGCCGTTGAGGCCTGGCTGCGAACCAGGCGCCGCTTTGCCCTGCTCGGGCTTGGGCTTGCCGTTCAGGCGGCGGTGATAGCGCTGGCAGGACCGATCGTCGTCCCCTTCTACTCAACCCGCCAGCTCGTCCATTCCAGCGTCTGGAAGATCGGCTATTTCAAGGACGAGATCGGCTGGCAGGAAATGACCGCTCAGGTCGAACGGGCGTGGGCGGGGGTGCCCGCGACCGATCGCCCGGGCGCAGCCATTCTCGCCGCCAACTACGGCGAAGCATCGGCGCTTCAGTTCTACGGCCGCGGGCTGCCGACGATCCTCAGCGGACATCTGAGCTGGCAGTTCTGGCACCCGCGCCGCCTCCCCCGCCACTTCTTACTCACCGTGGGCTACTCCAGAAGCTCCCTCAAGATCCTCTGCCGGTCATCGACCGTGCTGGCTCAAATTGACAATCGCTGGCACCTGGGCAACGAAGAGCGCGGTCGGCTGATCGCCGGCTGCACCCTGAGACGTCCGCTCGCGTACGACTGGACGCGCCTGATCGCAACAGACCGGCTGTGAGATCGACCACGGCGCGGACCGCGGCTCCTACTGAAAGCGTTCCGAGGCCCGTTCGCGACGAGGCCTCCCGCTACTGCCAGATCGTGTTGATCGGGCTGGCGGTGGCCGCGTTGCCGGCGTAGCTGGTGATGCCGAAGCCGTCCTCCAGCGTCCGCAGGAAGCTGTAGTGGTTGTACGAGTTGCTGTCGGTGCCTGTTCGTACGTGTGGCCCGACGACGGCGAACGCGACGTTGCCGCCACCGTCGAACTGCTTCGAGCTGCCCGGGCCCTGATTCGAGGTTCCCTCATCGAAGGTGATGATCAGGACCGCGTTGGGATCCAGGAGGAACTCAGGCGAGTTCTCGATCAGCGGCACCTCCTTGCCCAGGAACGCATCGAACTGAGCCACGCCGTTGCCCTGCGGCTTGCAGTTGTCGTGGCCATCCTCGCATTCGTTGGGCACGATGAAGTTGAAGCGCCCGACGTTCCCCGTGGCCACCGCGTGGTTGAACGTGCTCATGTCGTTCGGACCGATGCCGCCGGCCGGGATGTCCTGGGTCTGGCACTCAGTTGACTGTCCGGACGGGTCGGCGGACCACACTCCACCCAGGCCCTCGACGTTGTCGTAGAAGACGGCCGGGTTGTGCTTGGCGCCGAAATGGTTGAGCGTCTTGGCGCTGCCGGCGGATACGACATAGCACGGCGCCGGCATCGATTCCATCCAGCTCTGCCAGGGCACGCCGGCGTTGTCGAGCTGGTGGAAGATGTTCTCCACATCCAGGTGACACGAGGCGATCGACCCGTCGAACTGCTGGCAGCTCGTGTACTGCCCGGAGGTCATGGCCGAGTAGTTGGCCTCAGAGAAATGCGTCACGGCAAAGTAGTTCGTAAGCCAGGCCGAGTTCGGCTTGACCTGGTTCAACAGAAACGGCGCGTTGCTCTTGTTGATCTGCCCGAGCTCGGTGTTCTCGCCGATGATCACGAACACATGCCCGAACGCCGGCACGCCCTCAACCGGGTCCGCGGTTGCGGCCATTGGGATGGCCAACGTGAGCATCGCCGCAGCGGCCAACGCTGTCAGTACTCGCTTCATGTCTCTCTCCATTCCTCCCCGTCGGCGCTCCCCCGACGAATTTCGAACCTACCATCGCGGTTCGGGGAACGCAACCGCACGCTAGCGTCGCGTCATGTTCTCCGGCTTCACTGGCGGGCTCACCTCACCCGTCAGCGTGCGGCCTAGAGCGAACCTCTAGCCAAGCGGCCCCATGCCGACGCGAATCGGCCCGTTCCACTGGCCGTTCCAGTAGGTCTCCCACAACTGGTTGTCGGTGCCCTTCCACCAGATGTCCTCTTCGTCGCGCGGGGCGTTGATGACGACGGTCGGTGCCGAGGCCACGTTGTTCACGTTGGGGACGGGGTAAGGGCCTGACCAGCCGCTCGTCGGGTTGAAGATGCCCTCCCACAGGCCGTTGTTGCCCGAGCCCTTCCAGAAGACGTCCTCCTGGCCAGCCGGGTTCCTGGTGCCGGAAGGCCACGCCGCCCCGGCCGGCTCGGAGCCGAGCGGCCCCATGCCAAGGTCCACGGGTCCATTCCACTGACCGTTCCAGTACATGATGTACAGCGAGCCGTCGGTCCCCTGGTACCAGACGTCCTCCTCATTGCGCGCCGCGTTGACGACGGCGGACGGAGCCGAATTCACGTTGCCCACACCGGGGACGTTGTAGGGACCCGACCACCCGCTGGTCGGGTTGAAGATGCCCTCCCACAGGCCGTTGTTGCCCGAACCCTTCCAGAACGCGTCCTCCTGGCCCGCCGGGTTCCTCGTGCCCGACGGCCAAACCGCCCCGGACGGACTCGACCCGAGCGGCCCCATGCCAAGCCGAACCGGGCCGTTCCATTGGCCGTTCCAATACTCGATGTAGAGCTGGCTGTCCGTGCCCTCCCACCAGACGTCCTCCTCGTCACGCGTTGCGTTGACCACGGCCGACGGCGACGAGGCCACGTTGCTTATCGAGGGCACGTTCGACGGACCCACCCAGCCACCGGCCCAGCTCGCTTCCCAAAGACCGTCGTTACCGGACCCTTCCAGAACACGTCCTGCTGTCCGGCCGCGTTGCGCGTACCCGCGGGCCACACGGCACCCGTGGGATGGAACGTGGTGGTCGCGGAAGACGGGGGTGGCGGCGGCGGTGGCGGGCCGCCCGTTGTGGGCGGGGGCGGCGGAGCGCCTCCCATGCGATGGATGAAGCTCGTCCCGGCCGGAGACTGGCCCGCGCCAATCGTCCGTACCGACGGATCGGGTCCGTCGGGATAGCCCGGCTCCTCGCTGCCGTTGCTCCACTCGCTGTAGCCGAAGTTGTCCTCGGACACCGTGTAGGACCCATCGCCTCCGACGGACTCGACGTAGGCGACATGCCCGACGCTGCTCCCCCAGGCTCCAATCGGGAACACCGCGATGTCGCCCGCTCGAGGCGTCGAGTCGACGGGGAAGCCAACGGCGGCAGCGCGTGATGCCCACACGTACGCGTTCCACCCGTAGGCCGGCTGCCCGTGCGCGACCGCGTAGGACACGATGTCGGGACGCATGTGGTCGGCGTGGCCCGTGCACTGGTCGACGTCAAAGCAGTTCGGCGAATACGAGGCGTTCTCATCAAACCCGGTACATCCGCCGCCGCCCGCGCCTCGGCTGCCCTGGCTCACCGGCGTACCGGCGGCTCGCCGGGATTCGGGTAGCTGGTGGACAACGTGACTCGCAACGATCTGGGTGCGACAACGGCAAGCCGCGTGCCTCTCCGCCGCCGCTTGGGCGCATCCCGTGATGCGTCGACCGCGGTCCCGGCGGCCGAGCCGACCCGGAAAACCTGACGCAACTTCGTGGCCTTGCGTGAGTGCAAACCGCGCACGCTGGAGCCACAGGTGACAACGCCGTGCCAAGTCGCCGCCCGAGCGTTCTTCGGCACCCGCCACCTCCACAAAATGTGGCTGTTGGGCCGCGCGACGACCGTGAACGGCCCCTGCCTGGTCCGCCGCCCGGTCGAGAACGTCAAAGCGCAAGCTCGCGCGCTCCTCGCGTAGACCCCGAACGTGGCGTGGTCCCCAGGCGACAGATAGGGCGTGGCCAGATCCAACGCTGGCGCAGCTGCGCGCACCGCGTGCCTGGCCCCGAGGGCAGTACCCACGAGGACTGACGGGACCCCAGCCAATCCGGCGACACAGCAAGAGCCTGCAAGCCACCGCAGCAGCCGAACGCGCCGGTCACGCCGTCCGGTCCCAGTTCTCAGCCCCATCATGCACCCCCACGTAGTGGCACCCGGTCCCACAGGTGCCTTTGATCCGCCGAGGCGATCGTACGCCCGTGCGGCCCCTTCGTGGGTTTTCTTGAGGACGGCATGGTTTGCTCCTGGTGTGCTCGAGCAAGCTGCCGGTCTCTCGCCCCGCGCGCTGGACGCGATCGCGGAGCTCGAACGTCTTGTGGTCGCGGCTGACGGCGGGCGCTTGAAGCTGGAGTGGGGAAGCCTTCGCCGCCGCGCGGGCGATCGCGTCGAGGACCTGTTGTGGTGGGACGGCGACCGGCTGCTTGGCTTTCTAGGGCTTTACAGCTTTGGCTCCTCGCTGGGGCTCATGGGCATGGTGGCGCCAGACGCGCGCCGGCGCGGGATAGGAACGGCGCTGCTGGATGCCGCCATCCCGATATGTCGCGCACGAGGGACCGTAAAGGCGCTGCTCATCGTCCCGCGTCCGTCGCTGCCGGGAAAGCGTCTGGCGCTACGTCGTGGCGCCGTGCTGGATCACTCAGAGCATGCTCTCTCGTTATCCGGCGAGCCCACCGGCGCTCCGCGCGACTCGGCGGTCCATCTTCGCCCTGCGTCGGCATCGGACCTCCCTCTCGTCTCCCGCCTGCTGGAGGCGGGATTCGGAGAGGCCCCGCTTGACTGGTTGGGCTCGCTCCAGCGCGGGATCCTCGTCGTGGAGGTGAATGGTTCGCCTGTTGGGACGCTCGGCGTCACGCACGATGCCGACGAGGCTCGGATCTACGGCTTCGTGATTGACCCCGCTCGGCAGGGTCGCGGCATCGGGCGCGCCGCGCTGAGGCGCGCGTGCGAGGAGCTACGAGCGGCGGGGGCGCGCCGCATCGGACTGGAAGTGGCCGTCGATAACGATCGGGCGCTTGGGCTCTACACGTCGGTTGGGTTCACCCCCATCCTCACGGAGGACTACTACGCGTTGCCAATCGTTGGCCAAGACCCCCCTACCGGCACATCCCGCTGATCGAGTCGGCGAGTCGCAGGCGGGAGAAGAACGCCCAGGACGCCGCGGCGGCGCTCGGCCCCCGCGGATCCGTGTAGCGGGCCCAGGCTGGATCCTTCGAGCCTCCGGACCAGTAATGGCCCATGCGGTGAACGGTCCAGAACTGAAGCAGCGTGCACCCCGACGTCGGGTCGATTGAACGGACGGTATAGGTGTGCCCGTGCGGGACGTCCCCTCGGGCGATCCGCGCCATAGCGCTCGTCAGCAGTGCGCGATGCTCGCGACGGAGCACCATGTCATCGGTGGCCAGCCACTGCGCATAGGCCTGCTCGCCGCACGCGTACGGGATTCTCGGGTCGGCGTCGCCGTGAAAGAGAATCACCGGCATCACCCGGGCCCGTGGCCCCATCGCCCGGAGCGCCTCGGCGGCCAGCCCGCGCGTCGCGCCCGGCGAGGCCGGGCCCGGCGCGCAGCCCACCGACGCGGCCATGTAGGCCGCGCCCGAGTGGATTCCAATCGCCGCATAGAGATCGGGATAGTCCGCGCCCAGAACCGAGGCTTCAAACCCACCGGCGGAGATACCGATCGCGTAGACCCGGTTCGGATCGATATTCCATCTGCGCATCACGAAGCGCGTCATGGCGGCGATCGCGCCGGCGTCGCCGCGCCCCCGGCCCTCGGCCCGCGCGTCGAACAACGCCTGCCAGCAACGACCCGCCGCGACGTCAACCGCATCGACGTCCGGGTAGAGCACCACGAACCTGTACCGCTCAGCCAGCGGCGTGTACTGGCTGATCTGGGCCTGAGCGTCAGCGGTCGTGTCGCACCCGTGGATCACGACGAGCAAGCGGGCCGAGGCAGAGCGCCGATAGGTGGTCGGCACGTACACGGCGTACGGGTACGGGACGCCGTGAACCATGAGTTGCCCGTGCTGCAGGTGGATGGGCCCGGGTGCAGTCGGTGTCCCGCCGCACCCCGAGAGCGAGACTGCGATAGCTGCGGCAAGCGCAAGCCAGGCCGCGACGGACAAGGCTCCAACCAACCCCCGTGGAAATCGCGATCCCACGCCGAGAGTCTTCCAAAGGTGAACAGGGCGTTAGGCGCACGCGTATCGTAGGTCCCATGCCGTCAGACGATCTTGACCTTGAGGCGGTTCGCGCCGAACTGGAAGCGCGGCGGGACCGTGACCGACAGCGCCTGGGAGTCCTGGCGGAACATCCCGAGCGTGGAAGCGCCGTCAGCTTCGGGAAGCGAATCGGCGACGGTACGTCTGAGGCCGTGAGTCGCTTGACGGATGTTGGTGTTGGCGAGTCGCTGGAGCGCGGTCTGGACCGCACCGAGCGAGCCCTGGCGAAGCTGGACGAGGGGACCTACGGGACGTGCGACGCGTGCGGCGGGCAGATCTCTTCGGGTCGCCTCAGAGCGATGCCGGACGCCGTGCTATGCCTGGACTGCTCGGCCGCCGAGCGCCGCATCCGCTCGCCGCGTCGCCATTGATGGCGTCGGAGTCCGCTGGACGGGCGGAAACTCGAACGTGGTCGAAGCGGTGGTCAGCGCACTGCGCAGGAAAATCGGGGACCGCGCCGGCGCGCTCGAGACCGTCCGCGGCGTGGCCGCCGCCTTGGCCCGCTCGGCTGAGCCCCGCGAACGCCTACGCGCTTGGCAGGCGCACGTCACGTCCGGCAAGGCGGGCCAGGATGGTCCTCCCGGCGACGAGCCCCCAGACCGCCTCCAACAGCACGAACCCCCATTGGTGGCTGAGAAAGGCCGCTGCGGACAGACCTAGCCCGCCAACGAGGTTGCAGACTAGGTACCGGTACGACCCAGCCGGCCAAACGCCCCACTGACAGAGGCCAAACGCGGCCAGCACAACGATCGCCGCCGTCCACTGAAGTAGCTCGGACACAGTTACCACCTCCGTCCTCGCGCCCCCCGGTCAGGGCAAGGCTACTAGCGGTAGATCGCCGCCGAGTGGTCCCCGGACGACGGCGCCCAGCGCTCAGTCCAACCGTTCGAGCAGCCAGGTGTGGATCTGCTCCAGGTGATGGGCGGTGAGCGTCAGGTGGCCATCCTCCTCGGTCAGCTCCGCCTGCACGCCGGGGATCTGGCGGGCCAGCCACTCGCCGTGACCAAATGGGACGAAACGATCCTGGCGACCGTGGTAGAGCAACACCGGCGTACGAATCGACCCCAGCTCAAAGCCCCACGGCTCCATGAACGCCACGGCGTCCTCCCACCATCCCTCCGCGCCCGGCGCGAGCCCCGACCGAGTGCAGTCGACCAGGAACTGCGCGAGTTCGCCGGTCAGAACAGCCGCGTCGACAGGTGAGAGCAGCGTCTTCAGCCCTGCGTGAAGCTGCTCGGCCGAATACTCGAGGAACTCGAGCCTGTCCTGTTCGCACTTGGCCCGGGCAGCGGCCCGATCCTCGAGGAACAGCCGCGTGTCTTCGGCGTTCAGCTCGCCCATCCCGGCGAAGTAGTCGAGTCCGTCAGCCCCCCAGGGCGCAGTCGAAGCGAGCACGCCGACGGCCGGAACGAGATCGGGCAGCAGCGCCGCGCACGCGAGTGCATGCGGACCTCCACCGGAGATCCCCCAAACCGCCAGTCGCTCGATGCCCAGCCCGGCCGCGATCGCCCGGACGTCCTGCGCACAGTCGGCCACCGTGCGACCGGGCTGCGGGGTCGAACCGCCGTAGCCCGGGCGGTCATAGCTGATCAGCCGGATCCCTTGGCGCTCCGCAAGGCGCACATCGGGGTCGTACATCAACCGTGAGTTGGGCGTGCCGTTATGGACCAGCACGGGCTTGCCATCGGGAGCGCCCCGCTCCAGCACCTGTAGCACCCGGCCGTCCCCGGTCGGTATCCGGTGCTCCTTGCCCTGGGCAGCGATGCCGGTACCCACACCGCGATCCTCGGCGATCCCGATCGCGCTGTCAACCCAGGAGCCGAAACGGCGCTGCGGGATCGGCTGCCGCGGCCTCGACCCAGCCCAGCTAGCCGGTAAACGGCGCGGCAGATGGGCACCCCGATACGTTTCGGTGAAACCTACGGGGCCGGCCGGTCGTGCGAGGCGCGAAGGTCACTCTCACCCGCAGCCGATGCCGGGCAGGTGAGAGCTGAACCCGCAGGCCACCGCCGCTGGCGTGGCCCGACCGGCCCTACTGGTACTCGTCGCGGCGGCGCCACCACGCTCCGGTCTCGTTGCGCCCCTTCGGTGCCCGATCCAACCACTGGTACATGCCCCACAGCCCGTCCAGGCCGCGCGAGTAGGCGGAGTAGGTGTGGTAGACGACTCCATCTTCGAGGGCGAAGGCGCTCATGCCCGGGTGCTCGCGGACGTAGGCGGCTACGTCGGTGCCGCACATCGCGGCGTGTTGGACGGCGCCGCCCCACTCACCGGCGTCGCGGAGCCAGGTCGTGTCCTGTGCGCGGTAGTTGTAGTCGACGGTTCCTGAGCGCTGCTGGTCCTCGGTGAAGGACGTGTTGAAGTCGTAGTTGAAGTCACTCTCGAGGGACGAAGCCCAGGGGAAGCTCCAGCCCATGCGCGCCTTGTACGCCTGGAGCTTTTCGAGCGGAGCCCGTGAGACCGCCCAGAGCATCACGTCGTGGTTGGCGAGATGAACGGTGGAGCCGTCGAAGCCGTCGGCGATCGCGGAGCACGACGGGCAGCCGGCTTCGTAGTCGGGCCCGAACATGAAGTGATAGACGAGGAGCTGCGAGCGCCCGTCGAACAGGTCCACCAGCGACGCTGGGCCGTCGTCGGTTTCGAACCGGTAATCCGTAGCCACCGGAACCCAGGGCAGCGCCTGGCGTTGACGGGCCACCTCGTCGCTGTGACGGGTGAGCTCCTTCTCGGCTTCGAGGAGTTCGACGCGGGCGGCCAGCCATTGCTCGCGACTGGCGGTGGTGTGAGTGGTCATGAATGTCTCCTTGGGGTTTTCAAATTGGGGCGACGGCGAGGCCGAGGCCGATCAGCGCCAGCGCGATGGGCAGGTCGAGGGCGAGGCGAGGTGGGAGCAGTTTCTGGGCCACCACCACCACCGCGATCACGCACATCAGCGCCACGCTCATCACGTCCACCGCTATCAGCACCAGCATCAGCCCGACGCTTGAGCCGAAGCAGTAGACGCCGAAGCGCAGCCCCGAGCGTGTGCGCGCGCGGCAGCGGCGCCGGCACTCACGCTTCAGCGGCGTGAGCTCGTAGACACCGGCTCCGATCAGGAGGGCGCCGGCCGTCACAGAACTGGGCGGCCGGTAGAGCAACCACACGGCGACGCCGGCGAGGGCCCACGTGGAGAGATACGCACCTGCGAACAGCGGCGCCGCTGCTGCGCCATCGCGCTCCCGCGCGCGGCGGGCGATTGCCGGGACCGCGCTCGGCAACATCATTGCCGCCATCATCGGCACCGAGCTCGGCCCCATCTCCATCCCGGTCATCGCGTAAGTCCCAGCCGCGCCGGCGTGTTCTGCTCCAGGTCCGGGAGCGTCTCACCCGTCTCGAGCAGCGTCTTGAGATTGGCCAGGACGCGGGGCCAGCCCTGGCTTATCAGTGAACCGGTCAGCCCGCCGGGCTCGAGGTCGTCGTGGGTGACGGTGAGTTTCACCTGATCTCCCAGCGGCTCGATCTCGAAGGTGACCTTCGACCGCGGCTCGGCGCCCAGGCGCTCGCGGGCTTCGTCGGTGAGGTCGAGCGCCGCGGCCCATTCCGGGCTGAACGTGTGCCACGTGTAGGAGAGCCGGCGGTAGGGCTCTGACTCGACCACGACCTGCTCGGGGTCATCGATCGTCACCCCGCGCTGGTGCCAGGTCACACTCGAACCGGCCTTCCAATCGGACTCGAATGTGATCGACCAGTAGCGCTCGGTGAAGGCCGGCTCGGTCAACGCCTGCCACAGGCGTTCGGGCGTGGTCTGGATGTACGTCGCGTAGACGAATGAGGGCTTTTCCACAGCGGGGTCCTCCAGTGCTCGCTTGAGGTCGGCGAGCGCCTGAACGCGGTCCCGGTCATACCGGGTGATCCAGCGTTCGGCGATCTCGTTGATTGGCGCCGCGTTGAGGTAGTGATGCTTCTCCCGGCCACGGCGAACGGTCGTGATCAGATTGGCTGCCTCCAGCACGTCGAGGTGCTTGCTCACCGACTGGCGAGCCATATCCAGCCTCGACCCCAGCTCGCGCAGCGTCTGCCCGTTTCGCTCGTTCAAGCTGTCAAGCAGCAGCCGCCGGCTTGGGTCGGCGAGCGCCTTGAACACCTCGTCCATACGAGAATATGCAGCCATCTGGCTGCCTATGATATGCAGCCGGGAGGCTGCCTGTCAAGCGGGCGGGTACGCGTCCGGAAGCGCCGCGCACCCGACTCCGGAGAGCAGCTCACACCCGACTCCGCATTCACGCCCCGATGAATCTCGCCGTCAGTTCCGGTCTGTATCCAGGACCGATCACCCCTATTCGAGGAGAGCATCATGGCCGTTACCTACACCTTCGACGTCTTCTCCAGTCTGGATGGCTTCGGCTCCGTGAGCGGCGGCGACTGGGGCGGCTACTGGGGAAAACAGGGACCCGAGCTACTGGACCGTCGCCTCGCCTTGTACAGCGAGGATCAGCGGATGGTCTTCGGGGCCAACACCTACCGGCTGTTCGCACAGATGCTGGCTTCGAGTACCGAGAACTCCGAGGTCAGGGATCCGTGGGTGACCCGCATGGTGAACCTGCCGGCGATCATGGTGTCGACGACGCTGAAGGAACCGCTTGACTGGAAGGACGCAACCGTGATGAGCGGCGACGCGGTCGACGTCGTCGCCCGGCTCAAGGAAGAGTCGGAGGTGCCGTTGCGCTCGCACGGGAGCCTCTCAATGAACCGGGCCCTGATGGCCGCGGGCCTCGTCGATCACGTCCAGGTGACCCTCTTCCCGGTGATCACCGGCCAGAACGGAGCGGCGCCGATCTTTCAGGGCGCGGCCGATTTCGACCTCGAGCTGATCGAAACCCGAACCCTCGACGGCAGCATCCAGGAGCTCATCTACCGCCCGACTCTGCACGTTTGAGCTTGCGCCACCCGCCGGCACGGTTGTTGGCGATGATCTCTTGGAGCATCGTGGTCAGGGCCGCCGCGTTGATCCTGTCGCCGCGGTAGAAGGAGATCGTTCGGGCCGTCTTGTTCTCGTGGCCGGCGGTGATGATGCCCTCGGGGTCGGGGACGATGCCTCCGTCGTAGAGGAACAGGTTGACGTGGTCCTTCGCGGCGAGTAGCGCGCATACGTTGCCCTCGAGCACGAAGTAGGGCTGGACGGTTCGCTTGATCGTTTCTCTGATCTCCGGATCGGCGCCGTGAATCAGTTCGCGCAACTCCCGGCAGATGGCCTGTGAATCAGTTCGCGCAACTCCCGGCAGATGGCCTGCTGCCACTCGGCGAGCCGGTCGATGTAGTCATCCACCCGATCGTCGGTCTGATGGCGGTTGCGCTGAAGCTTCATGCTCGGTCCGGGAATCTGTAGCGATATTCGATCATCGTGAGCCCTGGGATCGGGTCGTCAAACGGCTCGCCGGTCGGCAGCCAGCCCTCCCGCTCATAGAAGCGCCTCGCTCGTGCCTGGCCCGCCGCCACAAAGAGCCGCAATTCTGTGAAGCCGCGCGCGTTCGCCGCCTCGAGGGCGGCGCGATGCAGGTCGACCGCCGGCCCGCCGCCCCAGTAATCGCGTCGGACGAAGAGGTTCGAGATGTGCGCGAGCGACGAGTCCTCGATGGGGTGTGGCGCGTGCGCCGCGGGCAGGAGGGTGATCTGGCCGACCAACGCGCCCTCGGCTTCCGCGACAACGCAGCAGACGTCCGAGTCAGCCAGCGTCTTGCGCAGATGCTTCAGCTCCTCCTGAAACGACGGCGCGGCCCAGCCCGGCGGCGCGAACGACGGGTAGTCCTCGACGCCCTCGATCACCCCCCGGGCCAGCGACTCGGCATCGGCCAGGGTCGCCCGGCGCAGGCGTATAGAGCGATCACGCGCCACGCGACGCAGTGTCTCGAACAAATCGAGGGGCAGGCTACGGGGCCCCGGGGGTGCCGAACCGGGTTCGAGACCTGAGGCCATCCCCGGCCCGGCACCACCGGGCACCCTTTACATCGCGATAGCTTCGTAGACGTCGACCGCGCCGCCGCTCTCGAGGACGGGGCAGCCCTTAGCGAGCTCGACTGCCGAATCGAGACTGTCGGCTGAGACGATCGAGTACCCCGTGAGGGCACGCGAGCCGCCATCGCTGACCGAGCCGCCTGAGCCGACCGTCTTCGCGCTTCCGGTGGGGGCGCCGCCGTCGACGACGGCCGAACCGAGCTCTCCGAACCACTGACCCCACTTGGCCATCTGGGCGTTGCGTTCGGCCTCATCTGCGGCCATTCCGTTGCCGCCGCTGTACGCGAACACGTACTTCGCCATCTCCCACATCCTTTCGGTCGCGGCCGGCGCGGATGCCGGCCCGTTGACCTAATGACGAACAGCGAAAGTCCGAGGGGACACAAACCGCGGTCCCGCTTCTAATGCAGGTTGCCGCGCAGCCCCCGGAGGACAGGAACGATGGCGCCAGCATCCTCTGAACAACCCACAGCCCCAAACTACGGATGCGCGGGCAGCCCCCACAACTCGCCGATCAGCCGGACCGCGTAAACGTCAGGTGGGTGACGCGGCTGGGCGTCGAGACCGCCTCGACGTCGTAGTCCGTCTCGAACCCTTCAAGGCCGTCCCATAGCCGCACCCCGCGCCCGAGCACGATCGGCACCTGGACGAGATGGATGTGGTCGACGAGCCCCGCCGCGATGAAGTCGCGGGCCACCGTCGGGCCGCCGCCGATTCGCACGTCCCGGTCACCGGCGGCCTGCCGTGCGACTGCGAGAGCCTCGGCCGGCGGCGCGTCGAGAAAGTGAAACGTGGTGCCGCCCTCCATCTCGATCGAAGGCCGCGGCCGGTGGGTGAGCACGAAGGTCGGGGTGTGGAACGGCGGGTTCCGACCCCACCATCCCTCCCAGTTGGCGTCGTCCTGCCAGCCCGGCGGGCCGAACTTGCCCGCGCCCATGATCTCCGCACCGATCCCCGGCTCGTGCTGCTCCGCGAAGGCGTCGTCCACGCCGGCGCTGCCGCCCTTGCGGCCGAAGATCGACGCGCCGAAGCGGGTCGCGAACATCCACTCGTGAAGCCGTCGGCCGGCGTGCCCCATGGGGGCATCGGCGCTCTGCCCCTCACCGGTGGCGAAGCCGTCCAGCGAGATGGACAGGTTGTGGATCCGTGTGCGTGCCATCTATCCCTCCGATCGGTTGTTCGGTTAGACCCGACCGCCGCGCCGAACTCATCGGTCTCGATGCGCGAGTCGCTCGTCGTACGTCAGCAGATCAGCTCTGAGCTCGCGCGCGGTCGCGAGCACGATTGCGTCCGGCAGTCGCAGCAATGCCACGAGCGCTTCGCTGTACGCGCTGGCCGGCGTGAGCAACGGGATGCCGCGCGTGTCGGCGCTTTCTACTGCGTCGACCGCGATCGCGTGATGGGATTCGGCGGAATCCAGCAGTCCGACCAGGACGCTGGCATCCAAGATCAGCGCCGCCACTCGTCTCGCAGCCGATCGATCTCACCCTTGCGATAGATGCCCCGGGCCACTCCTGCGTGGCGGCGGACTTAGCCGCGAGACAGTTTCAAGGCGGATCTCAGTAAACAGGTCCGGCGAAAAAGAGGAACCAGATCTCAAACGCGACGAACGCGGCGACGACGGTCAGTACGGCGCTCACCTCGACCGGGTTCGTGTCACGCCGCCCCCGCCCGCGATCAGCTCGCGGCGCGCCCATGCTGACCTCCCACGGCCGTTGCTGGCGGGTTGGGCGCGGGCGCCCGGCCACCATGTCGTAGCGGGCGCTCAGTCGCGTCAGCGCCGCGACGCCGAGTCCCGCCAGGACGGCGAGCGACATGATCGCGGTGATGATCGGCCCCGGTCCGCCGCGACCGTGTCCGTGCTCGTGGCCGACATCGCGATCACTTACAAGCGTTCCCCCCCGCGCAATCCGGCAATCGAACCTGTGCCAAGCGCGGATCTCAGACGTATTACCCGACAGGGCTGAGCGACGGCCAGCGGCTGGCGCCGAGCTCGCGTGAGATCGCCCGCGCCGCCTCGGACACGGCCGAGGAGAGTTGCCTGACCGGACCCCGGGGCATGATCCGTTCGGTGTCGCCGACGATTCCGATCGCGCCGACGGCGTGACCGGAGTGGTCGAAGATCGGGGCGGCGACGCTTGACTCCCCGAGGATCGCCTCGTCCTTCTCGCGGGCAAATCCGCGCTCGCGGACATCGCTGAGCTCGTCGAGGAGTGCGGCGGGTGTAAGTGTGCGGCTCGTCAGCCGTGGTAGCGGCTCGGCCAGAAGATCGCCGACCGCACGCTCCGGAGCGAACGCGAGCATCGCCTTGCCGAGCGCGCTGGCGTGCAGCGGCAGCTCCGCGCCGACCTCCAGGATCTGGAGGGTTGAGTCCGGACGGAACACGTGGTGGACGACCACCACGTTGCCGCCATGCATCACGCCAACCCGCACGGCGGCGTCGGCTCGGGCCGCAAGGCGCTCGGCGTGGACCAGCGAGCGCGACCGGAGCTCGTTGAGGTCAAGGTAGGAATTACCGAGCTGGAGCAGACCGGCGCCAAGCTGGTACTTGTCCGAATCGCGGTCCTGTTCCACGAAGCCATGTGCCTGCAACGTCTGCAGCAAACCGTGCACGGTCGGGCGGGTGAGCCCGAGACGATCGGCGATTTCGCTTACGCCCAGGCGCCTAGGACCGCTCGCCAACACCTTGAGGATGCGAGCGGCGCGGTCCACCGATTGAATCGTGGCCCGCCGGGTCGGCTTTCCTGTGCTATTCGGCATTGTCGAATCGTCTTCGGTAGTGTAGACTGCTCCTCAACCGGCAACGATGAAGGGATGTGAGGGTGGTTGGCATCGTAGTTGTCTCGCACAGCGCGGATCTAGCGCGCGGCGTGGCGGATCTCGCCAGCCAGATGGCCGGTCCCGACGTTCGAATCGAGGTCGCCGGTGGGGCGCCGGACGGAAGCCTGGGCACCGATGACACCCAGGTCCGTGACGCGATCCGGCGCGCCAACCAGGGCGACGGGGTAGTCGTGCTGGGCGATATTGGTTCAGCGATCCTCACGATCCGTCATGTGATCGAGCACCAGACCAACGGCAGTACCCGGTTGGTCGACGCGCCGCTGGTCGAGGGCGCGGTGGCGGCGGCCGTCGTCGCGTCGATGGGATCAGGCCTGGCCGACGTCGCCAGCGCCGCCGAGGAGGCACGTGGTGCAAACAAGCTCTGAGCACCAGGCCGTAGACGCCGAGATCAGCCTCCCGGCAGACGTCGACCTGCACGCTCGCCCGGCGGCGACGTTCGTGAAGGCCTCGATGGCCTTTCAGGCCAAGATCTCGGTTGGAACCGCTGACCGCGAGGCCGATGCCAAGAGCCTGCTGTCGGTCCTCGCTCTCGGCGCTCGGCGCGGGACGACGCTGCGGCTTCGGGCCGAGGGCGACGATGCAGCGAGCGCGATTGACACCCTCGCGATGGTCGTCGCAGCGCTGCGCGAGTAGCTGGGCGATCGCTGCGGCCCGTCGCGCCTGACGAGCGGGTAGCTCGTATCGTCCAACTACTTGACGAGAGCTCGTTCGGCTGTGGCTGACCGGACGGCCGCCTCGACTTCCTCAGCGCTGTCCATCGTCAGCGCCGTACGCGCCAGTCCCGCGGCCTCGGCTGCGCTGAGGTCGCGAATCGAATCGCGCACCGGTCCTACTCGCGCGGCGCCGACGCTCAGCTCGTCGATCCCGAGGCCCACGAGCAGCGGCAACATGATCGGATCAGACGCGGCCTCGCCGCAGACCTCAATCGGGATGTTCGCCTCATGCGCGGCCGCGACCGCACGAGCGATCGAGCGCAGCACGCGCGGGTGGTGGGCCCGGGCTGTGTTGGCGGCGAAGCGATCGGCACCCAGCGTGGAGCTCGTCAGGTCGTTGGTGCCGATGCTCAGGAAGTCCGAGCTCGCCGCGATCGCCGGAGCATCATCCGCGGCCGCGGGCGTCTCGATCATCGATCCGAGCGATGGGAGGCGGTCGATCCCGAGCTGCGCCGCCACCTGCTCCAGCAGCCCGCGCGACCGTGACACGTCCAGGACGGTCTGGACCATGGGCAGCATCACTCGCACGTCGTGTCGTTGTGCGGCGAGCAGCACCGCGCGTAGCTGGGCCACGAACGCGGCGGGATGCACCAGCAGCAGCTCAATTCCGCGCTGTGGAACGTCACGCAGGAACGGCGGCGACTTATCGGCACCGAAGTCGAGGACCCGCACAACTGCTGGCTGGTCGTGGCCGAGACCTGCGAGGATCGGCTGAAGGGCATCGGTGTGCTCCTGCTCGCTCGGCCAGTCGCGCGCGCCGAGGAACGCGAGCTCGGTCCGAAGCAGCCCAATTCCCTCCGCCCCTGCACGCATGCCGACATCGAGTTCGGCGCGGCTGGCGACGTTGGCGAGCACGACTACACGGGTGCCGTCTGCGGTCACAGCAGGTCGGTCGCGCAGCTCGTAGGCACGCCGCGCGGCGAGTCTCCGTATCCGCATGTCGGTCTGTGCGCTGCGAGCCCGATCGCTGCACGGCTCGATCACGACGGCCCCGCTGGAACCGTCGACGACGACGCTGGCGCCATCCGAGATCTCATGCGCCCCCTCATGCAGACAGGTGACCATTGGGATACCGAGCGAGCGGGCGACGATCGCGGCGTGGGCCGTTGGGCCTCCAGCCGCGAGCGCGATCCCCGCGAGCGCGGATGCGAACTCGGCAACGTCCCCGGGCCCGAGGTCATGAGCGACCAGGATCACGTCATCGGCGGGCGGGGCCGTCGCGCGCTGGCCGGCCGCCAGACGAGCGGCCCGCCGACCGAGGCTGTGGACGTCGTCGGCGCGGGCCGCAAGCGTCTCATCGCCCAGTCCCGCGATCAGTTTCGCGTGCTCCGCCGTGGCGCGCAGGATCGCCTCGGCCGCGGCAACCCCGTCGGCCATGATCGCTCGCTCCACCGCCGCGATCAGCATCGGGTCTTCACCCATCAACGCGCCGGTCTCGACGATCTCGGCGGCCGGCCCGTCGAGGTCGTGGGCGACCGAGCGCAGCTCGCCGGCCGCGGCGGCCAGAGCGGCCAACGCGGCATCGCGCTCGCTCTCACGCCGCTCCTGCGGGATCTGCGCCGCGCCGTCGAGGTCCTCTCCGAAGTGCCAGGCGTTGCCGAACCCGACGCCCGGCGATGCCGGCGTGCCGGAGCAGATCCGCTCACCCATCGGTCACTCCTGAGCAGATGAGACTGATCGGCTTAGCGCCCCGATGATGATCGCCGCCGAGGTGGCCCCCGGGTCCTGGTGCCCGATCGAGCGCTCGCCCAGGTAGGACGCCCGTCCCTTACGGGCCTGCATTGGCACCGTGGACGCAGCGCCATCCTGTGCCGCGTTGGCCGCCGCCTCGACGGCGTCGCTGAGCGACTTACCCGCCTCAAGCGCCTCATGCAGCGCCCTGGCGGCAGGCGCAAGGGCATCGACCATCGTCTTGTCGCCGGGCGCCGCGGCGCCGAGCTCGACGACGCCATCAATCGCCGCGTCCAAAGCGTGCGCAAGCTGGCCGCCGTCAAACGACGCTGCGTCTCCCAGCGCGCGCCCGGCTCGCCGCAGCGCTGAGCCCCACAGCGGACCGCTCGCGCCGCCGACGGTCGCGACAAGTGTCTTACCAGCGAGGATCAGGAGCCGGCCGGGCGGGGTTGAGTCACCCTGCCCGGCCAGCGCCTTGCCGACGGCCTCAAAGCCGCGGCGCATGTTGATTCCGTGATCACCGTCGCCGATCGCGGCATCGAGCTGAGTGAGGTAGTCACTCTGCGTCTTGATCTGGTCTTCGGCCTCGGACAACCAGATGGTGATGGTTTGCGCCTGCACGGTCGATTCGGTGATCACGGGTGGTCACGCTCCCCAGCGGAGCGCCGGCGTGTGAACCGGAGCATCCCAGAGTGAGAGCAACTCGTCATCCAACTCGAGCAGCGTCACCGACGCCCCCGCCATCTCCAGCGAGGTGATGTAACTGCCGACCAGATTGCGTACGGGCTGAAGTCCCGCCGCTCGCAGCTGGCTGTCGACCTCGCCGTAGAGCAGATAGAGCTCGAGCAGGGGCGTGCCGCCCATGCCGTTCACGAACGGCAACACTCGAGCGCCTTCGCTCGGATTCAGGTCGGACAGGATCGCTTCCAGGGTCACCTCGACGATCTCGTGCGCTGTGCGTGTCTGCTCACGCCGCCGGCCCGGCTCGCCGTGAATGCCGATCCCGAGCTCGATCTCGCCATCGGGCAAGTCAAAGATCGGCTTGCCCGCAGCCGGCGGTGTGCACGAGGACAACGCGACGCCGAACGACCGCGCGCGGCCGTTGACACGACGAGCGATGGAAGCCACCGCCTCGACGTCGTCGCCGCGCTCTGCGGCGGCGCCCGCGATCTTCTCGATCAGCACGGTCGCGCCGACACCCCGGCGGCCCGCCGTGTACAGCGAGTCCTCGACCGCAACATCGTCGTCGACCAAGACCGATTCGACGTCGATGCCCTCGTCGGCGGCGTCCTCGGCCGCCAGCTTGAAGTTCATCACGTCGCCGGTGTAGTTCTTGACGATGTGCACCACGCCCGCGCCGCCGTCGACGGCCTTGGTCGCGGCGAGCATCTGGTCGGGCACCGGCGAGGTGAACACCTCGCCGGGACAGGCCGCGTCGAGCATGCCGCGGCCAACAAACCCGCCGTGCAACGGCTCGTGACCGGACCCGCCACCTGACACGAGCGCGACCTTGCCCCGCACTGGCGCGTCCGCCCGGACAACGATTTGACCGTCCGGGTCGTAGCGGAGCAGATCACCGTGGGCCGCTTGAAGGCCCGCCAGTGACTCCTTGACGACGTCAGCCGGGTCGTTGAGGAACTTCTTCATGGATGGTGTGGTGGTTACAGCCATGATGCCTCCTATCGCACCGCAGCCGGCTCAGGCACCGGATCGGGATGGGTAACGGCCTCGATGATCGGCTCTTCGATCAGCCGCGGCTTGGCCAGGAAGTCGTACGCGAACGCGGCCACCGCAGAGCCGACCAGGCCCGGGGCGATGTACACCGGCAGCAGCTGGTTCCAGTGTGTCGCACCGCCGCCGATCGCCGAGACGAGCTCAGGGCCGAACGCACGCGCAGGGTTGAGCGAGGCTCCGGTGATCGGTCCGACGACCATGATGATCGCAATCACCACGCCGCCGATGATGATTCCCGCGAGATCGGTTGGCCCGCGCGAGTCGACGATCCCCAGGATCGTGAACATCAGCACGGCAGTCCCTATCCCCTCGGAAAAGATCGCCTGTCCCCAGCTCGTGGTCTGGCCGTTGAAGGCCGTTTGTCCCATGCCGAGCTTGATTCCGGTATGCGCGAACACCGCCCAGATGGCGAGCGCACCGAGAACGGCGCCTACGACCTGAGCGGCCCAATAGACGGGCACCTCCCGCCAGGGGACGCGCTTCGTAACGGCCAACCCGAACGTCACCGCCGGGTTGATGTGACAGCCGGACACCTTGCCGATCGCGTACACCATCGCGGCGATGATGAATCCGAACGCGAACGAGATGCCCAGCAGATCGGCGCCGGTGATCGCCGGGATCGCCTTACCGGCCAATACGAGCGTCGCGACGACCGAACCCGGTCCCACGAGCACCAGCAAGGCCGTACCCAGGACCTCAGCGACCGCGCGCTGAGAAAGGTGGTACTTAGGCTCCACTGCTCCCTCCTGTTGTTCGGGAGCTCGCGGCCCCCGGTCCTCGTTTGACAGAGGGAGAACGCTCCCTCTCCTCATTGACCCTGATTCGACATTATCGAATCGGATTCGGGAACGTACTACGGAGCAGGCTGGCTGTCAAGCCCCGATCGCGGCGGCATCACGCCCACAGGCCAATCGCGCGCGCAGACGGCGACTCGTGCTAGTAACGCTCGTGACCCTCGGAGCCAATTACGAACATGGACTTGGATGATCCGCGGCGGATCGGGTTCGACGAGGCGGCCCTGGAGCGCTTTTACCGCGCTCATGTCGAACTCGTCGAGAGGTTCGTGGCGCGCCGGGTCGGCGACCCGCACCTGGTCGCGGATCTGACCGCCGACGTGTTCTTGGCTGCGATCGACGCTGCTCCCTCGTATGACAGCCGCCGGGGGCCGCCGTCGGCCTGGCTCGTCGGGATTGCGCGCAATGTCGTCTCGTCGGAGTTCCGCCGCGTGGCGCGCGAGCGCCGTGCCCGCGGCCGCATCAACGCGCGCGAGCTGCTCGATGCCGACGACGTTGTGCGGCTTCAGGAGCGGATCGACGCAGAGGGGCGCGCCCGTCGCCTTCTTGACGCCTTGGAGGCCCTACCTGCCGGAGAGCGTGAGGTCTTCGAGCTCGTCGCGGTTGACGAGTTGACCCCCCGCGAGGCGGCCTCGGTCCTCGGTATCAGCGCCGTCGCCGCCCGCGTCCGCCTGCACCGTGCCCGCGCGGCGATGCGCAACGCGATCGCGCCCGACGCGCCCACCGTCAACCAACCCGTGGAGGCCTGAGCCGTGAGTACCCAGACCATCTTTGAGGACCGTCTGCTCGACCGGTTGCGGCTGGTCGTAGCGGCGAACCCGGCTCCCCCGGAACCGGGCGCGCGCCCGCCGCGGCGGCGGCGCTGGGCGACGGCCGCGGCCGGGCTTGCGGCAGCTGGCGCAGCGGCTGTGCTTGCCGTTATCGCCGCCGGAGGAACGCAGGCGGCCTACGCGATCGACAGCCACGCCGACGGCAGCGTCACCGTGCACATCGCGAGCCTGAGCGACGCCGCGGGTTTGCAGGCTGCGCTCCGGGACAGGGGCATTCCCGCCATCGTTGACTACTCAGCCACGTGCAAGCCGGGGCCCGGCCCGCCCGGCGTTACGCCTCGCGACAAGGGGGCCCGGACCTTCTCCGAGGTCAAGCAGGCGCCCGGCTCCGGGCACAAGCGCCATGCCATGCAGATGGGCGTCCGGGTAGAGGTCTCAAAGGGCCCGAATGGCGCCAGCGGCGTCACATTCAAGATCGACCCCAGCAGCGTCCCTGCAGGACAGAACCTCTACATCACGACCTATAGCGGCAAGATGAATGCACTATCGGTCCGGGCCGGCTCAAAGGCGCCGACACCGCCCTGTCCTGCCTAGGGGATTGGCGTCACGCCGGTGTCGCTGATCGTGAACCCTTTGCCTTTGGCCGCACCGGTGTCGACCGTGCATTTGATCGCGGTGCTGGCTGCTTGGCAGCGGTACTGGTAGATCGCGTCGACCTTCCCGCTCCCCAGCACGGGCGCGCTCGCGTCCCAGTTCTGGTCGCAGGCCTGCAGCCCGGGTTGACTCGGCTGCCAGGCGCACGTGGTGAGCTGCCCGTTCGGCTGCAGCATGGCGGAGTATTCCTGGCCTCCGGCGGACCGGTCGGCAGCAAAAAAACAGCTCGCTGCCCTGTCGGCGGCCGCGTCTTGCAGCAGGCACCAGATCTTGCGGTCGGGTGAGAGGAAGTTGGCGAGGTGAGCCGGCGCTGGCCCTCCAGCACCGGTTCTCACCCTCACGAAGCTCCTCGCGATCTTCAGGAAGTGCGCCAGCGAGATGTGCTTGCTCTCGAGCTGGATCGCATAGTGCCTGGAGACGTGCTCCGGCACGAACAGCAGGAAGAATCCATCTGTCTCCCCGTCTCTGAGCGTGCACTTTGGCCAGGCCGGACACTGGACAAGCACGCCGACCTTGTCGCCGTTGATCGTGCTTGTGGCGACCTGGTTAGCGACGCCAGGCTGTCCACAGCGGACGGTATTAGCGGGCTCACCGATATTGAAATGGGAGCCGGCGTTTGACTTTGGGTTGCCCCAGTTGGCCGTCAGGCACCCGGTATGGGGGGCAAGCTTCACCCCGTCGAATTGGAGGCCGAGCGTCTGCAGCGGTCGATAGACCGGAAACGCCGCGCGCTGAGCGACGGTGCGCCACGTCTTCCCCGGGTCGCCAGCCGCAACGGCCGACACAGCCGCCAGCGCCACACACAGCGCTACCACCCCACTGAAGAAATACCGCTTCGGTCCCATAAAGGCTCCCTCGGACTAGCAGAATCCCGCGGCGGGAACGGAATACATCTTCTGTCGCCCCGCGATCTTCTCGTAGAAGACGACGCTCGCGTACACCCGGCGGCTACCGCAGCGGCGGATGTGCGCTTCAAAAGGAGATCCTCCTTCCCGTTCATGGCCGGAGGATTTCGCGCGCCCGACCCCGTAGAACATACATCCAGGCTCGTGCGGTAAGCAACTTTCTCGTGATGCCTCGCCGGATGCGGTATCCGAAATCAGCGAGCGTGGGAGCAGATGCCCAGAAGGAGGGTCGCCAGCGACGGCGCGGCTACCCGCGGCGCATGAGCCGCCCGACCGCGGCCATCAGCTCTTCGGTCTTCGCCTCGCGCTCCTTCTCGGCGGCGCTCATCACGCAGACGTGGGCGTGATCGTCGAGCAGGCCGAGCGCGACCTTATCCAGCGCGGCTTGAACGGCGGAGATCTGCGTGAGGACATCAATGCAGTAGCGGTCCTCCTGGACCATGCCCTCGACCCCGCGGACTTGGCCCTCGATGCGGCGCAGGCGATTGAGCAGCTGGTCTTTGGTGGCGGAGTACCCGCGTGTGGGAGTCGTTCCGGAGCTCATGGGCACAATTCTACCAGATACCCCCTATGGGTATATGATACGGTGAGGGGGTCTATGAAGGAGCGGCAGTCATGAGCTCGGTGCTCGACGTCCTCTGGCATGGACTGCGTGACGCCTTCCTGATGGGCTGGGAGGTGTGGTGGGCACTCGCGTTCGGCTTCTTCATCTCGGCGGTCGTCCAAGCGTGGGTCCCGCGCGAGCGCATCGAGCGTGCAATGTCGGGCACCGGCGCCCGTCCGGTCGCGATTGCCACCGGACTCGGCGCCGCGTCCTCCTCCTGCTCCTACGCGGCCGTGGCCATCGCCAAGAGCCTGTTTCAGAAGGGCGCCTCGGCGGCGTCGGCGCTGGCCTTCCAGTTCGCCTCTACCAACCTGGTCTGGGAGCTCGGACTGGTGCTGTGGGTGCTCATCGGCTGGCAGTTCACGCTCGCCGAGTACATCGGCGGCATCGTGATGATTGTCCTGATGGCGCTCACCCTTCGCCTGTTCGTCTCCCGCCGGCTTGAGGCACAGGCGCGCGAGCACGCCCGTCGGGCTGACAGCGGGCATCAGCACCACACCGCCGGGGGGGCGGTGAGCTGGCGCCAGCGGCTGACCAGCGTCGAGGCATGGTCCGACGTCGCCCACAACTTCCGGGGCGACTGGCAGATGCTCTACAAGGAAATCCTGCTCGGCTTCGTGCTCGCCGGGTTTATCGCCCAGCTCGGCAACGGCTTCTTCAACAGCCTCTTCCTGGAGGGCTCACCGCCCATCGTCCAGACCATCTGGGGCGCGTTCATCGGCCCCGTCATCGCCGTGCTGAGCTTCGTCTGCTCGGTCGGCAACGTGCCCCTCGCCGCCGTTCTGTGGAGCGGGGGCATCAGCTTCGCCGGGGTGATGGCATTCATCTTCGCCGACCTCATCGTCCTGCCGATCCTCCTCATCTACCGGAAGTACTACGGCACGAGCTTTGCGCTGCGCATCACCGCGCTCATGTTCGTGACCATGGTTGTCGCCGCGCTCATCATCGATGCGGTGTTCAGCGCGCTCGGGCTCATCCCCACGGGTGCCCGGCCCACGAGAGCGGACATCTTCGGCTCGATCGCCGTCAACTACAAGCTGTTTCTCAACCTCGCCGGCCTGGCCGCCTTCGCCGCGCTGTTCTGGCTGACCGCCCGCCGGGGCGCGACCGACCCCGTCTGCAGGATGAAGGTGGACCGAAAGAAGGCCGTAATTAAGGAGTTCGGCGGTGAGACCTTCTACTTCTGCTCGACCCACTGCCTGCATGCCTTCGAGGCCGACCCAGGCCACTTCACCCATGCCAGCCACACAGTCGAGGCGATCCACGACAGGCACGAACATCACGAACCCAACCGCCCCGCCACCTCCCGTAGGAGCTCATGACCATCACCATGTAGGCCACTCACGACCGGCACCTCGGATCTCGGCATCGGCCGACCTCTCCTGCGGAGGCTGTCCGTTGTAGGTTGAGCGGGTGATTGCGCTTGAGCCGGCGGATCGGGTTCGGGTGACGGTGCTGGTTGACAATCTCGTTGATCCGCTGTTGGTTGATCGCGACGGGATCTGGCGGCTGAACTGGCCGAAGGCGCTTAACGGCGCGCTTCCGCGCGCATCCGCGGCCACCGCGCCAGACGGCGGCGTGCCTGACTCGCTGATCGCCGAACCGGGCTTCTCGGCGCTCGTGCGGATCGGGCGCGGCGGTCAGGAGCGGACGTTGCTGTTTGACACCGGCGTCTCGGCAAATGGAATGGTTGAGAACATGCGCCGGCTCGGAGTGTCGCCGGGCGACATCGAGGTGATCGTGCTCAGCCACGGACATTGGGATCACGTCACCGGGATGGAGGGCCTCGTCCGGGTTCTGGGCCGCGCAAAGCTGCCGGTGATGATCCATCCGGAGTTCTGGAGCCGGCGGCGGATCCGCTTCCCGGGTCTTGATCCGTGCGAGCTGCCTGCCACCAGCCGATCGGCGCTCGAGGGCGTTGGGTTTCAGATCATCGAGGAGCGCCAACCTTCGTTCTTGCTCGACGGCGCGGCACTCATCACCGGTGAGGTTGACCGCACCACGGCGTTCGAGACTGGCTTCAAAGGGCACGAAGCGCTACGCGGCGCGCGCTGGCAGCCCGACCCTTTGATCCTGGACGATCAGGCGCTCGTGTTGCGCGTGCGCGACCGCGGTTTGCTGGTCCTGAGCGGCTGCGGGCACGCCGGCATCGTCAACACCGTCCGGTACGCGCAAAGGCTGACCGGGGAGGATCGGGTCGCGGCGATCATCGGCGGGTTCCATCTCAGCGGCCCGATGTTCGATCCGATCATCGAGCCGACCATCGAGGCGCTCGCCGAGTTCTCGCCGGAGTTGCTCGTTCCCGCGCACTGCACCGGCTGGCGAGCGGTCCACAGGATCGCCAGTCGGTTCCCGGATGCCTTCGCGATCAGCACCGTTGGCACGACGATCGAGCTGTAACCACCAGACCAGCGCGCAGGCCGACGGCACCGGTCATGCTGACCGCGCATTGGAGGCAGCAACGGGCGATGGGGCGAGATGCCCCCTGACAGGCAAAGGAGAACGGAGCGCCCACGCCTTCGTAGCCCTTTCGTAAGCTGCGCGGGCATGCTGCCGAACCGATCGATCCCGAGCGCGACCGCGATCCCGGTCCTCGTCTATCCCGATGTGCGCGGCGCGGTGAGTTGGTTGAGTGAGGCGTTCGGGTTCGTCGAACGCCTTCAGATCGGCGAAGACCATCGGTCGCAGATGAATGTCGGCGAAGGTGGCGCGGTGATCATCCGCGACGTCCGCTCAGACGGCGTACTGCGACGCCCCGACCAAGTCACGGACTCGGTGCTCGTACGCGTGGACGATGCAGTCGCGCACTGCGAGCACGCGCGAGCACACGGAGCGAAGATCCTCGAGGAGCCAACCGACCACATGTACGGCGAGCGCCAATACAACGCCGAGGACCCGTGGGGGCATCAGTGGACCTTTTCGCAGACGCTCGCGGATATCGACCCTGCGGACTGGGGCGGGATCCTCCGAGAATGAGTTGACCGGCGCCGCGCTTGCCGCGCGGAGGAGGGTCCGGGGGGAGCGTTAGGTCGGTACCTGCCCGTCTTGAAGGCAGGTCTCGTCTCGCGTAGTTCGACGCAGCTGAGATCCGGGGGTCATCCGGATGTCCGTCCTCCTTTAGCGCGGAACGATTCGTCGCGTTGCTTGGTCGAACTGGAGGCTGGCGATGGCGCATGTGAAGGAAGCCTCGCGGAGATGGATGTACGGCGGCAAGCGTCCTAATCGGATTGCCGGGCTGCTGAATCGGGCCACTGGTGCAGTCGTCGCGGCGGGAATCGGACCGAAGCGCCTGGCGAGGCTTGAGGTCCGCGGCCGTCGGACCGGCCGGCTCGTTGCGTTCCCGGTGGTGATCGCGGAGTACGAGGGCCAGCGGTATCTCGTGGCGATGCTCGGCAAGGAGGCGAACTGGGTCCGCAACGTCCGTGCGACCGGAGGCAAGGCCGCGCTGCGGCACGGCCGACGCGAGGACGTCGTGCTCGAAGAGGTCGATCCGAGCATGCGTGCCCCGATCCTGCGGCGCTACCTCGAGGTGGCTCCTGGCGGGCGCGCCCACTTCCCCATCGATCAGGGCGCGCCACTGGAGCAGTTCGAACAGATCGCCGAGCAATACCCGGTGTTCCGGATCTGCGCCGGGTAGGACCGGCGTGCCGCCTGATATCGCGCTCGCCGTACGAGGGTGCAGTGAGATCGCTGCGGAGCTCTGCGGTCAGCAACGTCCTCCGGGTCTCTCGGTGGCGGTCGTCAAGCCCGGAGCCAGGTGCAGCGAGGGGTTCGGGCTGGCGGATATCGAGGCGCCAAGTCCCGCGACTGCGGACACGGTCTACCTATGGTTCTCGATGACCAAGCTGGTGACCGCGACCGCCGTGCTGCAGTTGGCGGATCGGGG
>DATGFT010000098.1:0-84257 GCA_035308915.1 Solirubrobacteraceae bacterium | reverse complement strand
GGGTTACTGAAACGTCAGTCGCCCGAACGTTGAGCTTTCTGTCAACCCGGTAGCCACGGCGTATCCAGGGCGCCGATAGGACGTTGACGCGCGAAGCCCCGACCGCCCGACGAGCGCGGGTTCGACTTGGCCCGGACAGCCCTGCCCGACGGCGCAGCCGTGGCCCGTGTCTGACCCTCTATCGGGTGAAGCTCGCGGCGGCGCTCGTGTACCCGGCGGCAGCGGCCGTCAGGGTGTCCGTGTAGGCGCCGTGAGCCACACTTGTGTATGTCAGCTGGGTGGTCGAGGTGGCGGGCCCGGCTGAGGGGATCGTGAGCGTCGCGGGTGCGGCCGGCGTGGTCGTCCCCTTCGCGCTGCCGCCCAGCGTGACCGTCACCGTGTGACCGGCGCCGAGGTTCGTGACGATGTTCCCCTCGACGTCCGTGATGCTCACCTGTGCCGTCCACGTCTGGCTGTTCCCGAAACCGCTCGCGTAGGTGCAGGTGAAGAGGCAGGGGCTCGGAACGCCAGCCGGGCTGCTGACCGCGGTCCAGGCCACGTTGCTCGGCGTCCCGGCGCTCACCGTGATCGGGCTCAGAGTTACGCTCCGCGTGCCGTCGCTCACCGTCAGGGTGGCGGTCTGAGCGTCGACCAGAGTGATTCCGACCGTGGCCACTCCGGCCGCCCACACGGGGTTGGTCGGCAGCGTCGGGGTCGCGCCGTTCGGGCTGTTCGCGGCCCCGCTCCAGAAGAGTGTGGCACCGGTGTATGTCGTGTCGACGGCCCCGTTCTTCATCGCCGTGATTACAAGTGCGCTGGCGCTTGTCGGCACTCCGGCTGTAGCGGTCGTCACCTGTGCGGTGACGCTGAACGCGAGCGCGTTGTCGACCACGGTGGTGCTGGTCGCCGCCACGTTGCCGACGTCGTCGGTGCCCGTAAGGGTGTACAGGTAGCAATAGCCGGCGACGATTCCTGAGGGCTGGGTCGTACCCGTGATCGCCGTCGGGGTGGGGAACGGCCCGCCAGATCCCGCGGCTCCACACGTGCTGCCCGTAAGCGATTCCGAAACCACGGTCAGTACTGAACTCCGGAGCCCCGAGCCGCCGTCGCTGTAGTCGGTGCGAGCATCGATCGTGAAGCTCGTGCTGTTCGTCGCCTGGCTGGCTGAGCCTGCACCGGTTGCCGCGGTTCCGTTCACCGTCAGCGCGCCGCCGTTGGGGGCGGTGCTGTCGTTGGTGAAGGTCAGCGTGCTCGACGTGGTGTTCCCGGCGCCGTCCGCCCCCGTGACCGAATAGGCGGCCGGCGTCGAAGGGTTGGCGCTCCAGCTAAACGTGCTCGATGTGTACGGACCGCCTGAGGGCGTACTGACCGTTTCCGCGGCGTGGCTCCAGCCCGTCGTCGCGATGCTGGGAAAGCTCGCTGAGGCCGGTCCCGTGCCGCCGTCAGATACGGCGTCGGTGAGCTTGAACGACCCCGCCACCCGTCCCCGGTAATAGAGCGTCGTGCCGCTCAGGTACGCGCCTGCGGCACCTGAGGCCAAACTCACTGTCTGCGTCGGTGCCGTCGTATCCACGGTCCACGTGTACGTGGTGGCCGGTCCCGTTGAGCTTCCGCTGGTGGCGCGAAGGCTGAACGTGTGGGATCCCTGACTCAAGCCCGCGTACGACGCCGGGCTCGTGCAGGTGGAGTAGCTCGCGCCGTCGAGGCGGCATTGATACGAGCTCGCGTTGCCGCCGCTGAAGCTGAAGGTGGCAGAGGCGCTGTTGCTGGCGGTGGGAGGTTCCGAGCTGATCGTTGGCGCGGTCAGAGTGGTGAAGGAGCCGCTCGCGCTTGTCGACGCCCACGACTTGTAGACCGCGGTCACCGAGTACGTATAGGTCCCGCTCGGCACGCTCGCGTCCGTACAGGTGAGGGCGGTCACCAGGGTGGGAATCCCGCAGACCGTCATGCCGTCGGAACGCTCCAGGTAATAACCCTGAACCGCTCCTCCGGTGCTGAGGGTGGCCGCGTTCCAGCTCACCGCAATGCTTGTCCCGGTCTGCAGAAGCGTCACACCGGTCGGGCCGGTGATCGTCGCGAGGCTTGCCGTCGCCTTACCCGACGCGCTGGTCTTGAAGTAGGCCGCCGCCTGACCCGCGCACGTGAGAAGGCCAAGGCCCACGAGGGCGCCGGCGAGAAGGAGCCTGCCGGCCGACCTTCTCATCCGAGTGTCGCCTGTCCGCTATAGGCAAGCGTGACGGTGGCGCCCTGGCAACCGTCCTGGTCTACCGGGAGGTCGACGATCGCCACCTGCGGCCAGGCTGAGCTGGGGACGCCCAGGTCATGCAGGCTGACCGTGCTCGAGGCCGGCACGACGACCGGGTAGGGGCCCGAATACTGCTGCACCATGAAATCGGCCGGCGAGCACGGAAGGATCGGCGTGGCACGAGGGGCGACGATGTTGACGATCTGCGCGGTGAGGCTCGTGAGCCTGAGGGGGGCCGAGTTGGGGTTCGTGATTCTCAGATCGAGCGCGCGCGGAACGGCCGGCCACAGCGGATCGACGGCATCCGCCGCGAGCTGGTAGTCGGGGAGGGCGATCGCCGTCGTGCCACCCGAACGGCTTCCTCCGCCGACCGTGAGGGTGACCGCAACGGTCCGCTCCAGCCGTCCGCTGCGCGCGCGAATCCTGATGCGGTAGACACCGTCAGCCGTCAGGAGGCTGGTGCGAACGGTGAGGGTGGAGCGCGACCCAGCGGTTACTCGCGGTGAGAAGCCCGCGTCCGCGCCCGGCGGCAGGCCACCGGCGACCCGCAGCTCGACCTTGCCCGAGACCGGCCTGCGACGGATTGTGATCCGGTAGCCCGCCGTCGAGCCGGCCAGGATCGTGTCCGCGTGAGGCGACGAGAAGAGAAATAGCCTCGCTGTCCGCTTCCCACCGCTGGGGCCGCGGGCGTGCTTGAGCGGATGCGCGGTCGCGCCGGTGTAGGCGCAGAGGCCGAAGATGAGCCCCGCCCCGAGCAGCAGTGCCCGGAGGCGCGGAGAAGCGATTCTGGCGAACGTGCCGAGCGCGGACATCGTGCGGGCGACTCCCGGCGAGGGGACCGCGCGGACGCGGTCCCCTCGTCCGTTGAGGCGGGGTCGGCTAGGCCGTGAAGTTGAGCGTCAGGTTCGCGTTCTTGCACGCGTCCTGACTCGAGCTCAGGTTGTTCATGGTCAACGTCCCGGTCGCCGTGACCGCCTGGCCGTTGCCGTTCCCGAAGTCCTGGTTCGCCGCGACGTCGGGCATCCAGAAGTTGGCCGTGTTCGTGTCCGAGAGTCCGGTCTCGGCTGACTCGCAGGTCGTGGCTTCGACTCCGCCGTTCGTGCAGCTAGAACCATTCCACGACGACCCGGCGCCCACGCACGCCTTAATCGAGGCGAGGTGAATCGTGCCGAGCTGCTGATGACCGGACGACGGGTTGTCGACGGTGAAGGACACCGTGCTCTGAACGCCTGGGTAGAGCGTGGTCCCGCTCGTTCCGTGAATTGTGAGCTGCGAGGCGGTGCCGACGGCTGCCGTGCCGGTTCCCGAGCCACTGGTGGTGAAGTACGCGACGGCGCCTGCGACGAAGACGAGGGTGAACAGCACCCCGAGCCCCGCGCGCACACGCTTCTGGCGAAGTACGCGACGCATGGATGCATCTCCAATTTTTGGTCCACACCGCGTGGGGTCTTGTTCACGCGGCCCCGGTCCGGAAGCCCCGGTTTCCGGTGTCAGAGATATCGGCGGCAACGGCCGTTGCGCACATCGAACATTTGTCCAAGCGGCACGCGGGGCGGGCTCGTACGCATTAATCCCCCGCGCGCGCGTGCGATTCGACACGCCGAGGGCGCACGCGTTCGCCCCCGGACGGCGCGCTGCCAGTGCCGCGGCTAAAGCTTTCTCGCCCGGGCGGGAGCCCTCGCGTGGGAGAAAAACCCGACATAGAGGGGCAAATCGCCCACAACCCCCTCGGAGAGCGACCGCCCTTCGGAGAGCGACCCCAACAGCCTACGTCGGTGAGACCAGCTCCGCCGATTCGGACTTGGCCACCCGTCCGCGGATCAGGTCGGCCGCGCGCTCGGCGATCATGATCGTCGGGGCGTTGGTGTTTCCACGTATCAGTGTCGGCATCACGGAGGCGTCGACAACCCGCAGGCCGTCCAGACCCAGGACCCGCAGCTGACTGTCCACGACCGCGCCCATGGCGCAGGTGCCCACCGGGTGATAGATCGTCGTCGCGTTGCGCTCGATGTGAGCCATCAGGCTGTGGTCGTCCTCGCCCGCGGGGACTCCGTAGGGAGCTGTGCTGACGGCATTCAGAGCCGGCTGCCCGGCGATGTCCAGGCACTGACGCAGCCCGGCCAGCAGCGTCCGCCGGTCCTCCTCGGTCTCGAGGTAGTTGTGGAGGATCCTCGGCTTTGCCGAGGGCACGCGAGCGCGGAGGCGCACGAAGCCGGTGCTCGAGGGGCGCAGGAGACACGCCGACAAGGCCCACCCGTCAACCAGGATCTCCCCGGCTCCGGCTTCCGGGAACAGGATCGGGATGGCGTGAAGCTGGATATCGGGTGCTTCGAGCCCTTCCCGCGTGCGGATGAAACCGCCGGACTCCGCGAAGTTCGAGGTCAGCGGGCCGCGACCCTGGGTCTGCAGAAGGACGGCATTCTCCTCCGTCTCCGCGGTCAGGAGGGAAGGCTGGTCGGTCGTGTAGGTGATCCACACGGCGATGTGGTCCTGGAGACCGCGGCCGACGGGCAGGTCGGCCACGGCCGGAATCCCGCCGAACTCGAGCTCCTCGGCCGGCCCGATCCCGCTGAGCAGCAGGATCTGCGGACTCTGATAGGTGCCGGCGCTGACGATCACCTCGCGCGCGGCGCGAACCTCGCGCAGCCCATCATGCTGGTCGATCTCCACGCCGACCGCCCGCTGGCCGTCGAGCAGGAGCCGGTTCACATACGCGTTCGTCTCGACCGTCAGGTTCGAGCGCTCGAGCACGGGATGCAGGTAGGCCACCGCGGCCGAGCAACGCAGGCCGTCGCGCTCATTCACCTGATACCAGCCGACGCCGTCCTGCTCAGGCCCGTTGAAGTCCTCGTTGCGGGGCAGCCCGGCCTCGACCGCGGCCTCGATGAAGGCCTCACACGTCCGGTAGCGCGAGCGGTTGTCGATGACGCGCAGCGGCCCCCCCGTCCCGTGCAGCTCGCTGGCGCCGCGTTCGTTGTCCTCGGCCTTGAGGAAGTAGGGCAGGACGTCCTCCCAACCCCAACCGTCCAACCCCATCGCCGCCCAGGCGTCGTAGTCGGCTCGGTTGCCGCGGATGTAGATCATCGCGTTGATCGAAGACGACCCCCCCAGCGTCCGACCCCGGGGAAGCACGCGTGAGCGATAGCCGAGGCCGGGCTCCGGGTCGCTGACCAAGCTCCAGTCGTACTTGCTCAGGCTGGCCGCCAGCAGTCCCGCCGGGATATGAAGCTCATCGGCGAGATCCGGCGGACCCGCTTCCAGCAGGCACACCGTCACATCGGGATCCTCGCTCAGCCGATTGGCCAGCACACACCCGGCCGATCCGGCACCGACGATCACGTAGTCGTACTCGGTCATGTCATCTCCCTCACGATGGTCGCGCTGATTCTTCAGGCGTCGGTGCGGACGGTCAAGGCGGCCACGCGGGCCGCTAGCCTTGGTATTGCGCATCTCTCACACCAGGAGCGAACCTGATGCCCACCTACGAAGACCTCGCCCTCCGCGGCGCCACCCTCACCAGAGACCGAACCCGAGAGGTCTTTGGGCATGTCATGGGGCTGGTCGCCCTGACCGTCGGCTGCGCGGCGCTCGGCGCCTACGTCGGGCGCGACCTGTCGGGCGGAACCGGTCTGTTCGTATTCATCGGCGCCTTCGCCTGCATCTTTGGCCTGAACTACGCGGCCGCCCGCGGCCGCGAACAGCTCGCCGTGGGGTTGCTGTTCGGGATGGGGCTACTGCTCGGAATCGCCGTCGGCCCCGTACTCGCCGTCTACGCCAAGGCGGAGCCGTCGATCCTCTGGCAGGCCGCCGGCGCCACCGCGGCCTTCGTGGCCGGCCTCGGCGCCTACGGCTACGCCACCCGCCGTGATCTCTCGAGCTGGGCGCGGACGCTGTTTTGGGCCCTGCTGGCGCTGATCGTGTTCGGGATCGTCGCGATCTTCGCCGCGATCCCGCACGCCCACATCATCTATGCCGTACTCGGGCTGGCCGTCTTCGGCGCCTTCACGATCTTCGACTTCAACCGGCTGCGCCGAACCACGATGGCCGGAGCGGTCCCGATCGCCGCCAGCATCTTCCTCGACATCTTCAACGTCTTCCTGTTCTTCCTGCGCCTGTTCGGCGGTGGGCGAAACTAGCCGCGCGCGCGGGATCCACGGCAGCCTTTGTGCCGCGGCCATCGCCGTTTTGATCGCCGGCTGCGGGTCGGGCTCGGGGAGCGGTTCTGGCTCCTCGGGGTCAGGCACGCAGGCTGCGGCCACGACCATGACGGCCCAGGCGAGCTCCTCAGGCGCCGGGCAGCTCGGTCCGGAGCGGATGCCGCTTGAGCGGGGCGCGGCTCTGGCGCCCGCCGCGACGACGGCGCCGGGCACCACGGTCGATGGCATCCGCTGTGCCCCGGTCGAGCAGCTCCTCTACCACATCCACGCTCACCTCCAGGTTTACGTCGATGGCCGGCCGCGGTCGCTTCCGGGGGCGATCGGCCTGGTCAAGCCGTTTGCCGACCAGACACCTGTGGGCCCGTTCTACGGCGCGCGGCAGTGTTACTACTGGCTGCACACCCATACCTCTGACGGTGTCATCCACATCGAGTCGCCCACGAGGCGGATCTACACCCTGGGTGAGTTCTTTGACGAGTGGCGCCAGCCGCTCGGCCGCGACCGCGTGGCGACCGCCCGCGGCATGGTGCGCGCGTTCGTGGACGGCCGGCCGTGGACGAAGGACCCGCGACGGATCCCGCTCCTCCCCCACGGCGTGATACAGCTCGACGTCGGCTCACCGGCGATCCCGTTCGCCAACGTCTCGTGGGCCGGGACCGCGCTTTAGACGTGGCCCTCCCGCCAGGGCATGGTCAGACGATCGCCGCGCCACCGGCGCTGTCCGGACGGGAGAGGCGGCTGATCGCGGGGGTGCTGGTGCTGGCCGCGGCGCTCACGGTGGCGCTGGTGATCTCGCTGGCCGTTGGCGGCCGCAGCTCGGCCCACGGCTGTATCCACGCGACGATCCCCGGCGCGGTGGGAGCGCAGGAGATCGACCAGTGCGGCGGCCAGGCGCGGGCAACATGCCGAGGCGCAGAGCAGTCCGGAGCCTTCACCGTCTCCTCGGCGCGCGTGATCGCCGCGGAGTGCCGCAAGGCCGGCCTTCCTGTGGGCTAGGAGTCGACGCCTTTTTGATCGGCGGTCCGCCGAACCGCTCCCCGCTGGCGGCGGACGACGGCGGTGACGATACCGACCGTGACGATCACGATCGTGAGGACGAGACCTGCGGTGCCCATGTCACCCACCACGTCAAGGATCGGCGGCCCGATGTAGTAGCCGCCAACGCCGATGCTCAGCGCCCATCCGGCGGCGCTCAGGGCGTTGACCAGGTTGTACAGACCCGCCTTGGCGCGAAAGATCCCCGCCACCCATGAGGGGCTGAGGAAGATCGCCATGGCCTCGACGCGCTTGAACGCCTGGGCGCCACGCTCGACAGCGTCGAGCCGGATGCTGCGCAATGGGCCGGGCGCGGTCAGGACCGAGCGCCCCGCTACCAGCCCGACCAGCCAGCCGAGGATCCCGCCCGCCGTCGCGCCGACGAAGGCGACGACGATGACGGGGGTGATGTCGAGCTTGTGCTTGGCGGCAAATACGCCGGCGGCGAGCAACAACGCCTCCCCCGGACCCGGTAGACCGGCCCAGCTCGCGAAGGCCGCCACCCCCACCCCCACGTAGTCAAACGCCGGTCCATGGACGTGGTGGAAGAGATGCAGGTGGAGATGTACCCCGAGCAGGAGCATGGGCTAAATGTTCGCTGCTTGCATGGACCGTTTATCCGAATGTCTAGACGGCGAGGGGCGTTGCTAGACGAACGGACATGGTTGGAGCGCCCGTCACGCCGGACACTGTTCGCCATCTCGGGTCATTGTCATTCCAGCTAGAGGGGAGCCCCATTGCCATTAGAAGCACCGAGTTGGCTGAGTTCTGGAGATACGTCCTGGCAGCTCACGGCGGCCACCCTGGTCGGACTGATGAGCGTCCCCGGCCTTGCCGTCCTGTACGGCGGGGTGATGCAGAAGCGCTGGTCCATCAACAGCATGATCCTCACCTTCGCCACGTTCGCCGTGGTGCTCGTCGTCTGGGTCCTCTGGGGCTTCAAGATGGGCTTCGGCTCACCGTGGCACGGGCTCTCGCACTCCGGGTTCTTTGGGAACTTCATCGGCCAGCCGGGACCGGTGCTTTCGCACACCGAGCTCCAGCACCAGGCGAACATCCCCAACATCGGGTCAATGGCCTTCCCCAAGTCGGCGCTCGTGTATTTCCAGCTCGTGTTCGCGGCCATCACGCCGATTCTGGCTCTGGGGTCGGTTCTGGGGCGGGTCAACTTCAAAGCCTGGCTTCCCTTCTGCGTGCTCTGGATCACCTGTGTCTACTGCGTGGACGCGTTCTTGATCTGGGGCGGCGGCTTCTTCGCCCAGCACGGCGCGGTTGACTTCTCCGGCGGCTACGTGATCCACCTCTCGGCCGGCGTCGCCGGCTTCGTCGCGGCGGCGGTGATCGGGCCGCGGCTGCAGCGTGACCGGGAGATCGATGCCCCCAACAACGTCGCCATGCTCGCAGTTGGCGCCGGGCTGCTGTGGATGGGCTGGAATGGCTTCAACGGGGGTGACCCGTACGCGTCGAACATGTCGGCGTCCGCGGCCGTGCTCAACACCAACCTGTGTACGGCGGTCGCGTTTCTGATCTGGGTCGGCTGGGACTACCTCACCGGCCGCAAGCCTGGCCTCATCTCCGCGGTCAACGGCATGATCGTCGGGCTGGTCGCGATCACGCCGGCGGCCGGCTACGTCAACGGCTGGGGAGCCATCGCGATCGGGGCGATCGCATCGACCCTCGTCTACTTCTCGCTCAACTACCTGAGCCGGATGCGCCCCTTCCGCAAGGTCGACGACACGCTCGGCGTCATCTACACCCACGGTTTTGCCGGGGTGGCGGGCGGGCTGCTGGTCGGGATCTTCGCCGATCCCAACATGGCGCTCTTCTACAAAACGGGCAAGCACGGTCTGGTGACCGGCGGCGGCGTTGCCGGACTGATCCACGGCAACCTCTCGTTGCTCAAGTGGCAGTTCTTCGCGGCGGCGTTCGTGATCGTCTGGACCGCGCTCGTGACGTTCGGGCTGCTCAAGCTCGTCGGCGTCTTCATTCCTCTGAGGATGACGACCGAGAACATGGAACTCGGCGACGTGGCCGAGCACGGCCACGAGGTCTACCCCTCCGACGTCCCCTCGCTGGGGTACTCAGGAGGGCTGCCGGCGCGGACGCCGGAGCCGGCGCACGACCCCGGGCGCTCGCCCTCACCCTCGCCCTCGCCAGCGTGAGGCAGCCCGGCGCGAGGTGAGACGCGAATGCCACCGGAGGCGACCGTCGCGGCACCGATGTATGGGCGCGCGGCCCTCGGGCGGGCGAAGCGTCGCCGAAAACGTGCCCTATGTGCACGGATTGTGCGACGCTTCTCGCCCGCGCGACGTTTGCCTGACGGTTATCCCTGGAACCTGGACGGCACCGCGGCAGCGGGCCGCGAGCGTTTCCCGCAAAGTGCAGGCCGCTTTATCCACATGGATAGTGAACCGGCCGGGGTCATCCCCTACATTTGCCGCGACACGCCCAGCCGTCGGGGCGTGAACGCGGGCGCTCTGAAACGGGCGGCGCCCCACCGGCGTACCCGCCAAGCTCGAAGTGCCACACGAAGGAGTCTCTGATGCCCCGTACCCGTCAGCAAAATGTCCTCGCCGCCCAGTGGGCGCCCAACGGACACTCCTTGGGCGCCAGCGACCTCACGGCGCCGGATAACCAGGTCTTCGGGCTGAACGTCTTCAGCCCCGCCGTCCAGCGGCAGCGGCTGCCGCGGGACATCTTCCGCCGCCTTCAGCAGACCCTGGCCCGGGGCGAGATTCTCGATACATCCCTGGCCGACTCGGTCGCGCAGGCGATGAAGGACTGGGCGCTCGAGCGCGGCGCGACCCACTACACCCACTGGTTCCAGCCGCTGACCGGGATGACGGCTGAGAAGCACGACAGCTTCTACGCTCCCACCGGTGAGGGCACCGCCCTGGCCGAGTTCTCCGGCAAGGAGCTGATCCAGGGCGAGCCCGACGCTTCGAGCTTTCCCACCGGCGGTATCCGCGCCACCTTTGAGGCGCGCGGCTACACGGCGTGGGACCCCACGAGCCCGGCCTTCATCCTCGAGAACCCCAACGGCGCCGTCCTCTGCATCCCCACCGCGTTCGCGTCCTGGACCGGCGAGGCGCTCGATCACAAGATCCCACTCCTTCGCTCGATGGACGCGCTGTCGAAGTCGGCGGTTCGCGCGCTGCGCCTGTTCGGCGACGCGAGCGCCCAGCGCGTGTTCACGACGGTCGGGCCTGAGCAGGAGTACTTCCTGATCGACGAGCAGTTCTACTTCGAGCGGCCCGACCTGTTCACGACGGGGCGTACGCTGTTCGGGGCCAAGCCCCCCAAGGGGCACGAGCTCGACGATCACTACTTCGGGTCGATCCCCGAGCGCATCCTCGCCTACATGCTCGACACCGAGCGTGAGCTCGCGAAGCTGGGGATTCCGGTCAAGACCCGCCACAACGAGGTGGCGCCGAACCAGTACGAGATCGCGCCCGTGTTCGAGAACTCGAACGTCGGCTCCGACCATCAGCAGCTGACGATGCAGATCATGCAGAACGTCGCCCGGCGCTACCGCCTGGTGTGCCTCCTGCACGAGAAGCCGTTCGCCGGCGTCAACGGCTCCGGCAAGCACAACAACTGGTCGATGGGAACCGACACCGGCAAGAACCTGCTCGATCCCGGCGACACGCCCCACGAGAACCTGGAGTTCCTGTTCTTCTGCGCGGCTGTGATCCAGGCGGTGAACAAGCACCAGGGCCTCCTGCGCGCCTCGATCGCCTCCCCGGGCCAGGATCACCGCCTGGGCGCGAACGAGGCGCCCCCGGCGATCATCTCGATCTTCCTCGGCTATCAGCTGGAGGAGGTCTTCGAGGCGATCGAGCGGGGTGAGGCAGGCGAAACGACGCCCGGGTCGTTCCTCGGCCTCGGCACGCCTGTCCTGCCTCCGCTGCCGATGCACGGGGGGGACCGGAACCGTACGAGCCCGTTCGCCTTCACGGGCAACAAGTTCGAGTTCCGCGCGCTCGGATCGAGCATGTCGCCCTCGTTCCCGAATACGGTGCTGAACACCATCGTGGCCGAGGCAATCGACGAGCTGGCCACGCAGCTGGAGGACGCACTCCAGGGCGGGGCGGATCTCGAGGCTGCGCTTCGCCCGATCCTCCAGCGCACCTACGCCGCCAACAAGCAGATCGTCTTCGGTGGCGACAACTACTCCGAGGAGTGGCATGCCGAGGCTGCGAAGCGCGGCCTGCTCAACCTCCGCGCCACCCCCGACGCTCTGCCCTACCTGGTCAACGCCGACGCCGAGTCAATGTTCTCCAAGTACGGCGTGCTCTCCGAGCGCGAGCTCGAGTCCCGTTACGAGGTCTTCCTCGAGCAGTACGTGACCAAGCTCAACATCGAGGCCGAGACCGCGGCGTCGATCGCCCGGACGATGCTGCTGCCCGCCGCGGCCCGCTATCACGCCGAGCTCCTGGCGGCTCAGCTCTCAGATCTCGCCGGCGAGACCTCCGAGCTGATCGAGCGGTTCACCGACGCGATCCGGGCGCTCGAATCGGCCAACCTGTCTGAGAATCAGCCGCACGACGATGTGCTCGAACACGCCAGGTATATGCACGACACGGTGCTGCCGGCGATGTCCGACATGCGGGCGGCAGCCGATCGGCTCGAGAAGGTCGTGGCCGACGACCTCTGGCCGCTGCCGAAGTACTCGGAGATCCTCTTCATCAAGTAGCCACCTCACGCAGGAACGAGAGCAGGAGCGCTCGGAACTCGGACGGGCGCTCCAGCGGTGCCAGGTGCGCGGCGCCCGCGATCAGCGCCGATCGCGCCTGCGGGAGGACGCTGGCCAGCGATCTGAGCGAGCGCCGGAAGTCGGGCATGTCGAGTTCGCCAGCGGTCACGAGCGCCGGCATGTCGAGCCCTCCCAACAGATCGGGATCAGCCTCCACCGGGTCGGGAGCCTCGCTCACCTCGCCGGCCGCCGCCTGCCGCGCGAAGGCCCGACGCTGCATCGTCGCCACGCGTTCGCGGAGCTCGGTGGGAGCGTCCGGGAGCGTCCATGCGTTCACCACAGCGCTGACCGCCGACTCGAGGTCGCCGCGGTCCAACCCTGCCTCCTCGGCCTTCCACGCTGCCTGGAGCTGCGCCGACGGGTCAAGGCCCGGGGCCGGAGCCGATACGAGGACCAGGGCCGTGACCCGCTCGCCCGCCAGCACAGCAACTCGCAGGGCGACGGCCCCCCCGAACGAGTTGCCGACCAGGACTGCTCGCTCGATCTCGAGCTCGTCCATCAACCCCAGGACGTCTGACCACGGCGCCTGCTCGCCCGCCGCTATCGGCGCGTCGCCGAACCCTGGCAGGTCAGGCGCGACCACGCGGTACCCCGCCTCCGCGAGTGGCTCCAACTGCTCTGACCACATCGAACGGTCCGCGATCCCGGCGTGCAACAGCACCATCGCCGAGCCCTCCCCCGCCTCGTCGTAGGGCAGCATCCAGCCGCCTACCCCAGTACCAGCTCCGCAGCTGTCCGCAGCGTTGCCGGGTCACCCCCGATCAGCAACGTCGTGACGCTCGATTCACGCCAGGCCTCGAGGTCGTGACGAATCTTCTCGGCGGGCCCAATCAGCGTGAGTTGTTCGATGAGCTGGGACGGGACCGCGGCGGCCGCCTCCTGCTTCTTTCCCTCCAGGTACAGGTCCTGGATCTGCCTCACCTCGGCCTCGAACCCCATGCGGATGGGGACGTTGGCATGGAAATTGGCGCTTCTCGCTCCCATCCCGCCGAAGTAGAGTGCGTACATCGGCCGCACGGCATCCATCGCGGACTCGGGGTCGTCGGTCACGATCAGCGGGACGGTTGCCGCCACCTCGAAATCCTCGGGGCGGTGCCTGGCGTTCGGGCGTTCGAAGCCCTCAGTCAGCGCTCCCTTGTACAGGTCCTCATGGTGAGGGCTGTAGAAGATCGCCAGCCACCCGTCGCAGAGCTCGGCCGCCATCGCGATGTTCTTCGGTCCCTCGGCGGCGAGGTAGATCGGGATGTCCTCACGGAGCGGATGGATGCTCGACTTGAGCGGTTTCCCGAGTCCCGTCCCGTCGGGGACCGGCAGCGGGTAGTGAGGTCCGTCATTGGTCACGGGGCCGGTGCGGGCCCAGATCTCGCGAAGGATCCCGATGTATTCACGCATGCGCGCCAGAGGCTTGGCGAAGGCCTGTCCGTACCAGCCTTCGACGACCTGCGGGCCCGACACGCCCAGTCCGAGAATCAGCCGACCGCCGGACAGGTGATCGAGCGTCATCGCGGCCATGGCCGTCGCGGCGGGGGTGCGGGCCGAGATCTGGACGATCGCGGTACCGAGCTTGATGCGCTCGGTCGAGGCGCCCCACCACGCGAGGGGCACGAGCGCGTCCGAGCCGTACGCCTCGGCCGTCCAGATCGACTCGAACCCGAGCCGCTCGGCCTCCTGAATCGACTCGAGCGCACCGGGTGGGGGGCCTCCGCCCCAATAGCCCATGTTCAAACCAAGCTTCAACGCGCGCGCCATGACGCGCCAACCCTATCGGTGGACCGGGTACCCGATCATCCAGATGGCGTACGTAGGCGCGCGATCAGCCGCGCCAACAGCCCCGGTTGCCGAGGCTGGGTGGCCAGCCATTCCTGCCGGGTGGGCAGCCGCCCGGCCTTTCGGGCCGCCAGAACGCACTTCGTGTGGGCGTGGCGCCGCCGGCTCCCGTCGCCCTCGGGCAGGATCAGCATGTGTTCGCTGAGCGCGGGCAGGAACTGGCCGCACAGCGGGCAGGTGTAGGTCGCGGGCTTTCGGTTTTGCGCCCGGCGCAACGTCCACCAGCGCGCGGGGGCAAGTTGACGGGAGGCCACGCAGCAAGGATTGCACCGCGGCCGCGCAACGATTGCGCCGCCGCCCAGAGGGGTAGCCGCTATCGTCGCCGCCCGTGGAACAGCGCCCGATCCGCATACTCGCCGAAACCGACCGTTACCGGATCACCGGGATAGTCCGGCTCCCCCCGGACGGCTATCGAAGCCGGCTCAGCGATTACCTCAACACTCCTGAGCATTCGTTTCTGGCCGTGACGGACGTCGAGCTCACGCCGCTGAACGGGGATGGCCCGGTTGAGCGGCACAATTTCCTCGCCCTGTCGCTGCGCCACATCGTGTTCGCGGTGCCGCTCGACGAGCGGGCGGCGTAGCCCAGCCACGCGACTCTCCACGTACCGCGGCATCGGTTAGGTGCCCCTAACGCGAGGTATCGTTAAACCCATGGCAGTCCGTCAGGATGAACTTCAGGGCCTCAGCCGCAGCGAGCTTCTCAAGGCCTCACCGCGGATGTTCGAGTCCGAGTTCTTCGAGCGCATGTCCCGGGTTCACCCGGCTGTCCCGCCTGTGATCTTCGGCCCGGCGATCGTTTTCCTGATCGTCTACGGAGTGATCCAGGGCGCCGGGGTCCTCACGCTGGCGTGGCTCCTCGGGGGCTACGTCTTCTGGACATTGACCGAGTACTGGCTGCACCGGCTCGTGTTTCACTTCGAGCCTGAGAAGGGCATCGGCGCTCGGCTGCACTGGATTATTCATGGCGTCCACCACGACCACCCGAACGATCCGATGCGCCTGGTCATGCCCCCCTCGGTGAGCGTGCCGCTGTCGGCGCTCTTCGTTCTGGGGTTCTATGCCGTCTTTGGAAGCCCCGGCTTTCTGCCCTTCGCGGCTGGCTTTCTGAGCGGCTATCTCGGCTACGACATGCTGCACTACCACGTGCATCACCACACCCCGACGACCGCCATGGGTAAGAAGCTCCGCGAGCTTCATATGCGCCACCACTTCCAGAACCACGAGCGGGGCTACGGCGTCAGCGCGCCGTTCTGGGATTACGTCTTCGGGACCCCGCTGAAGCCGCGCGGTTAGTGCCGCTCGCCGCAGACGGCCAAGGGGCGGCGATCCGCGCGGTGGCCATGGCGGTTCCCGAGCGACTCGTCGCCAACGAGGAGCTCGCGCCGCGGATCGGGGTCGATCCCGAGTGGATCGCCAAGCGCACCGGCACCTCATCTCGCCCCTGGGCACTCGACGGTGAGCGGTTGAGCGACTTCGCTGCCCGCGCGGCGTCAGCGGCGCTCGAGCGAGCCCAGGTGGACCCGGATCAGGTCGACCTGGTCCTCGTGGCCACCTCCACCGCCGATGAGATCACACCAAATGCAGCGCCGCTGGTCGCCGGCCTGATCGGCGCCGATCGAGCGGGCGCCAGCGATCTGGGCGCGGCGTGCACCGGCTGGCTGGTCGGCCTGGCGCTCGCCTCGGGGCAGATCGAGTCCGGTCGGGCGCGGCACGCGGTGGTAGTCGGTGCGGACTTTCTCTCACGCTTCCTGGATCCCGAGGACCGCTCGACCGCTCCGCTGTTCGCGGATGGGGCGGGGGCGGCCGTAATCTCAGCCGTAGACGGCGCGCAGGGGCTGATCGGGCCGGTGGTTCTAAGGGCGGATCATTCGGGCGCTGACCTCATCCGCCTCGAGCGGGGGCAGCGCATCTCGATGCAGGGCCAGGAGACCTTCCGGGCCGCCGTCTCACGGCTCACCGAAGTCACCCTCGAGGCGCTAGATGCCGCCGGGCGGAAGCTCGAGGAAGTCAATCTCTTCGTCTACCACCAGGCAAATTCCCGGATCCTTCGCGCGGTGGGCGAGCGCCTCGGCCTCGTCCCCGAGCGCGTCATCGACTACGTCGACCGATTCGCCAACGCCTCGACCGCCACACTGCCGATCGCGCTGTCCGTGGCTGAGTCCGAAGGCCGCCTTACGCCTGGGAACACGGCCCTGCTGGCGACGTTCGGCGGCGGGTTCACGTGGGGAGCGACCGTGATCCGCTGGGAGGGCGGAAACGGCAGGTAAGCGGAGAGGGAGGGATTCGAACCCTCGATGGAGCTTATGACCCCATACTCGCTTAGCAGGCGAGTGCCTTCAGCCACTCGGCCACCTCTCCAGGGTCCGAGGCAGTGTAGAGCTTGACCCTCGGCCCTCCGGCTACGATCGCTGCCTACGGAGGGGTGGCAGAGCGGTCGAATGCGCCAGTCTTGAAAACTGGAGTCCGGCGACCCCGGACCGCGGGTTCGAATCCCGCCCCCTCCGCCTGAACCGCGGGCGTCGGCCCCTCCAAGCGTTTCGCCACTCGTCGTGGTAGGCGACTACTATCCAGGCATGGCTGACGTAGCTCTGGGGGCGCCAGTCGCCGAGGCAGAGGCACCCGAGGCGGCTCCTCATCCCCCCCTTCAAATCCCGCAGTTCAACATCGTGCCGAGAGTCGGCCTCGCGATCTCGGTGGTTGTAACCGCCCTCGTGATAGTGGCCATCGCGGTGAACAAGCTGTGGCCGCTGACGTTCTTCCACGTTGGTGGCGGCGCCGCGTGGACGATCATCGACCTCTTTCTCGGTCTCGTCCTCGGGCCGATCATGGGGATGATGTCGCCCCAGGCTCGGGTCGAGTTCACGACGCGGCTGATGCCCAAGATGGTCGTGATCATGCCGACGGTGGTGACGATGACGCTCGCCGCCGGGTGGCAGCTCTCGACCAAGATGGGCACCAACCTCACCTCGTATCCCCAGCATGGCTGGGTGGTCGCGAGCTTCATCGTGGTCGGCGTGATGTCGGTTCTCGCACTCGGGCTGCTCGAGCCGGCGAACATCGCCGTCCTCTTCGAGCTCAAGAAGCCACGCCCCCGCCCTGAGATCATCGAGCGGCTGATGAAGCGCTTCATCTACTGCGCCGGGATCCTCGGCCTCATGCAGATCGCGACGCTCGTGATCATGACCAAGCTGGCCGCGTCATGACCGAGCGCAGCTTTCCTCCGGTGACTCAGCTGGCAATGGCGTCGCTGACGCTGATCGTGGCGGGCGGGATCTACCTGTCCTCGCACCTGCCGCGCCCGGTTCCACTCGGGCCGGCGGTGGCGCTGCTGGCGGCCTCGGCTGTCCTGCTGGCGATCAACCTGGCGCTCCTCGCCCGAGTTGAGGGCTTCGCCTGGGATCGCTTTTTCCAGGTCGGGAAGTGGTCGTTGCTCGCGTACATCGCAATCGCCGGCATGATCGAGTACGTCTTCCTGCGCGACCATCTGAGCGGCGGCCCCTTGGTCGTCCTCACCCTCTCGCTGGTCGTCTTCGCGGTCCACGTCCCGACCCTTGTCGGCTTCACGGTGGCCCGCTACTTCGATCCGGCGCCCGTGGGGCGAGGCTAGAATCGGCGGTCGCGGGCAAACAGCCCGCGACCCACGCGCCCGTAGCTCAGCTGGATAGAGCGTCGGTCTACGGAACCGAAGGTCGGGAGTTCGAATCTCTCCGGGCGCGCTAGGAGAGCCCCGCTGCCAGCGAACGACCTCAGAACCTTCTGCCCACGTCACCCGCTTATATGACCATCTCCAGATCTTGGAACTCGATTACGCCCGACCAATCGAGATTCTCCTCGGCGATAACGCGTTGAACTTCGCCCGTTACGTGGCGTACTGAGGCTAGTCCCGTACGTTGTTCGAGCCGGATCTTTAGCCTCTCGAGTCGCTCGGCCGTACGCATGGAGCGTTCCTGGTTGAGACGGTGTCGCCCGTGGTCACGCAGGCCGGTCACAGCGGCGCCAAAGCCCGGGAGCACGATGGCGAGGAACGCAAACAGCTTTATCCAGCTCAATCCTGCCCATCCGACGATGTGCAGCGCGGCGACAATGATTGTTGCCACCGCGAAGGCGTATACCGTTCCGGTATACAGGTTGCGCTGGCGCCGCCAGTGTTTCGCCTTTTCACGGTGGTACCCGATTTGATCATCGATCCACGCCGAGACGATGAAGCGCCGCATCTCGGGCGCGTCCGGACCCTCGAGTGTCAGCTTCGGACGCTGCCGCCACACTTCCGAAAACGCGCGCTGATGCCAGCGCTCGTTAAGTTCGACAACCTCCGCTTCAGACTGCTCAGCGTGACCTTGACGCGCGCCACTCAGCACTATGAACGGCGCCGACCGAAATGCCTCCGCAAGCGAGCGGTAGCCAACCCACCGCTCGTGCAAGCGTCCTCGACGGCCAATCCAGAGTGACCCCATGAGCACGGCCAGCAGACCGATCTCAAAGCCGAGCCAGCCAGGATGGGTTGGCGCGAACACGGTCTGCGCCGCAACAACCGCGACGGCAGCTGCCGCCAGAAAATAGCTGGCCGTCCCCAGGTTGCGGTAACGAGACTGGTAGCGGAGAGCGAGTGCGTCCGCTCGCACGAGGTGAGGCGCGGCCCAATCAACGACCGGCCTCAGCTGCCAGCTAAGGCTGGATCTTGCGAGCAGACCTTGCAGGCGGTCCTGGGCGAGCCGGTATTGTCGGCTAAGGCGTCGACGATTGATCGAGAGACGGTTGTATTCGTCCAGCCGCCGAAACACCTCGATGGAGTCCTCGAGATGCCGAACGGATCGCGGATCCTGGCCAACTCCATCGAGGCGATCCGTGTCTTGTCGGGCTCCGGCGGAAGGCACGATCAATATCGGAACGCCCTGGGCGCGTGAGTATCCAACGACGTCCGCGGTTCCACCTGGGTTATGTGGGGGACGCCCGTCCCAGACGGCAATCATCACGTCACAGTGATCGGCGATGTAATACCCCGCTCGCTGATAAGCAAGATCGCGTTCCCGGCCCCGGGGTTTAGTCGCCCGCGCGAGTTCGACCCGTCTCGTCGTAAGACCGAGGAGCTCTGCGAACTCTTCACGTGACCCTTCGGTCGTGAAGTCCTCCACATAGTCGGCGACCGTCAACGGCAACACTGCCTCTAGCTCGACCCCGGCGTCAGCAAAAGCAGTAAGCGCTTCTCGAGCAACGACGCGGTCAGCTCCCTCTGCGAGCCCTGTCAAAAGTGTAAATGCGACGGGTGTCACCTCGCTGGGAGGAAATAACTCGCGCACCTGCGCGAACCGCTTCCTAACCTCGACAACGACTGACTCCGCATTCAACGATTGCCGATGGCCGGTGACACCGATACGAACCCGGAAAGTGATTCGGCCCTCGCGCTCGTCCGGACTCGGGCGAGCGAACGACCCGCTGGCCAGCTCTGACGACATACTACGATTTTCGCTCTGCCCACCGCTGCGTTCAACCGTGCTGGGATATCGGGCGCAGCGCGTCACCTGACCTCTGGGGCTAAAGGGTCCGTTGACCAATGCCGCCCCGATCCAACTGCCAGCCGAAGCCGATGCCTTGCGGACTTCGGGGTTGCTCGGCTATGGTGCGCAGCGGACTATCAGAAGGGGGCCTTGATGGCGACTGCGAGATCGCCATCGAGTGGGCGGTAGCACCGCCGACCGTCAATCGAAGTCAATGAGCAGAGCGGGGGAGTCAGCTCAATGCCTCAAGTCTTCATCTCGTACCGACGCAGCGACACCACCTCGGGCTACGCGAGTTGGATTTATGAACGCTTAGCGGCGCGGTTCGGCGGCGACCACGTCTTTATGGACGTGGACTCGCTTCCGCTTGGAGTTGACTTCGTCGAGCATTTGAACCGTGCCTTGGCCAATACCGACGTCGCGCTTGTGTTGATTGGGCCCGGCTGGCTCGACGCTGCCGACGAAGATGGCAATCGTCGGTTGGATGATCCCGACGACTTCGTACGGATCGAAGTAGCGACAGCGCTTCGCACGAGCGGGCGTGTCATTCCGGTGCTCGTTGATGGAGCGCAGATGCCGAAAGCCGAGCTTATGCCAGAGGACCTCCGACCTCTCGCGCGCCGACAGGCCCTCATCGCACAGAGACAGCGAGCGGCGGCCATTCAAGATCTAACATCGGCCATCGAGGGCATCGAACCCCACGCGACCGCTCAGAGCGAAGCGGCAGCCGGGTCAGGCCATGCGGCCGACAGAAGGCACTCGACGCTAAACGAGGTGCGATCTTGGGCAACCGCCACCAGCCTCCCACCGGTGCTCAGTTCGAGGCTGCGCGCGCAATCAGATGTCGCCTTCGTCGGCAGGGCCCGGGAGCGCAAGCTGCTGGAGGATGCACTTGCGGAGCGGGGCGACAACGTGCGTGCGGTCCTGATCTCCGGGGAACCAGGCGTGGGCAAGACGCGGCTTGTGCACGAGGTCGCAAGAGCTGTGCACGAGCGTGGGGTCGCGGTCGCCGCCGGAAGGTGTGATTCCGGCCTCGGCCTTCCATACCAACCGTTTGTCGAAGTGCTCGATGACTTACTCCTCTGGGTCCCGAGCAGCGTGATCGAGCACCATTTCGAGGTCCACGGCCCTGTGCTTGCGCGAATTGCACCTCGGCTCGCCGCCGGCCAGCCGGAGCTCAGATCGAGATTCACTGAGGAGGACGAAGGTGCGCGCCATCGGTTGTTCATCGCGGTTGCGGACTTGTTCGCCGAAGTTGCAAAGCAAGTCCCACTTGTGCTCGTGCTCGAGGATCTCCATTCCGCCGACGATGCCACGGTGTTGCTCCTCAAGCATGTATTGACGATGCCGCACGCAGAGCAGCTGACCATCGTCGGCACGTTCCGGCCAACCGAGCTCAATGACACGCCACTCGGCGCGCTGTTGCCCGAGCTCCATCGCGAACACGGCGTGCAACGGATCACACTCGAGGGGCTAAGCGAACGGGAAGTGCTTGAGCTGGTTGAAGCGCACACACAGGACCCCCTCGGCGATGACGGGCATAGTGCCGCGCGTCGCCTCTGTCGCGATACGGCAGGCAACCCATTTTTCCTAATCCAGCTGATGCAGGCAGGCAGTGCAGTCAGGACGGACGCCGGCCACGCGACCTCCCCCGACGACCCTGCTCACGTGCTCCCCGTGAGCCTACGCGAGACGATCACCGGGCGCACCAAGCGGCTCGGTGCCCAAGCGGCCGCGGTTCTCGACGCGGCCGCAGTCGCGGGCGACGAGTTCGAACTTGCGCTTCTGCGTTGCCTCGAGCTCGCTCCAGACGACGAGCTGCTCGCGGCGATCGAGGCCGGGCTCGCTGCGCAGCTGCTCGTCGACCTTCCGGGACCGGCCGGGCGGCTGGCCTTCGTGCACGCACTCGTTCCGCAGGTGCTGCGGACCGAGCTGAGCAGCCTGCGGCGACGCGCGTTACACCGAAGAGTCGCCCGAGCAATGGAGCGGGTGTACGGTGAGGACGGCGGCGAGCACATCACGGCACTCGCCCATCACTGGCGCGCCGGCTGCGAGCCGCCAGCAGTCGAACCGGCGCTTCGCGCTACGGAGCTTGCTGCCCAGCAGGCCATCGACCGGTTGGCGCCGGCCGAGGCTGCTCGCTGGTATAAGGACGCGCTTGAGCTGCACGCTCAACTAGCAAAACCGGCACGTGCGAAGCGCTGCGAGTTGCTCATCAGGCTTGGTGAGGCGCAGCGCCAAGCGGGCGACGCGACGTTTCGCGAAACCCTCTTGGAGGCAGGACGGCGCGCGCAACTGCTGCGCGACACGGGGCGTCTCGTCAGATCGACGCTCGCAAACACTCGCGGGTTCAGCAGCGCCACCGGAGCGATCGACACCGAGCGCGTCGAAATGCTGACCGCAGCCCTCGATTCGATCGACCCCGCCGACAGCCCCGAACGCGCTCGCCTACTCGCTGCCCAGGCCGTCGAACTTGCCTTCTGCGGCGAGCGTGACACGCCGCGTCGTCTCAGCGACGAGGCGCTCGCAATGGCCCGGCGGTGCGGTGATGACGCCGCCCTCACCAACGTGCTGACAACTCGGTTCTTCGCCATATGGACGCCCGACACGCTCCCAATTCGGCTGTCCGAAAGCGAGGAGAACGTGCGGCTCTGCGACCGCCGCGGCGATCCGGTCGCCCTCTGCCAAGCACTGCACTGGCGTGCAAACGTATGCATCGAAGCATGCGACATGGCATCGGCGAGGCACTGCATCGAGAGGGTCGCCCGGCTCTCAAATCGCCTCAGAGAACCCACGGTCATGTGGCAGGCGGCCTACAACGAGGCGAACTTAGCGCTCGCGCTCGGCCGCCTCGATCAGGCCGAGAGGCTCGCCGAGAGCGCGCTGGAGCTCGGACAGCGAAGCGGTCAACCTGACGCACTGCCGGTGTATGCGGCGCAGCTCGCGAACCTCCGATTCGATCAGGGCCGCCTCGACGAGCTCGTGCCGCTGATGGAGCAGGTCCTAACCCAACACTCGGGGATCACCGGCTTCCGTGCACTCCTGGCGCTGGCTCGATACGAGAAACAGGAGTTCGAGGAGGCAAGGCGAGCTATCGCATATGACGCTGATCTCGCGTTTCAACAGCTCGCCTACGATTTCACCTGGCTTACCGTCGTCTGCGTCTATGCCCACATCTGCGCACGTTTGGGCGAGCTGGACCCGGCCCGGGCCCTCTATTCGATGCTCGAGCCCTGGCGTGACCAGGTCGCGCTGGGCGGCGGCGGGTGGGGGTGCGTGGCGCACTATCTCGGGATGCTGGCCACGGTACTTCAGGATTTCGCCGCGGCAGGCGACCATTTCGATCACGCGGCGCGTGTGCATGACCAGATGGGTGCGCCGGTCTGGACTGCTCGGACCCAGCTCGAGACCGCGCGCATGCTGGCCCTGCGGCGGCGCCGAGGGGATCGCGACCGCTCGCGCTGCTTAGCTGAGAAGGCTCTCGCCCGCGCGCGAGAGCTTGGCTGCAGGACAATCGCCCGAGACGCCAGCGCCCTGGTCGAAGCCCCGGTTGCGCGGAACTGAGCCCGCCAGCTAAATCGACGCTGGATCCCACCAACCTCCCCGAGGACCCAATCCCCACCCGAGGTGCGCTGAGGATGGCTCGCAGCGAACATCGCATGCATCGCACCGCCTTGACTACCGCCAACGAGTACGGGCGTCGCGGAGCCCACGGCATCGAGCACCGTGAGCTGATCGGCCACCTGGGTTTCGAGCCGATGGCCCAAAACCAACAGGCACGGGCGCTAGCAGGGGCATCGATTTGACCTCCATCGGTCGATCAAGGCGGTGGTCGCGGAACTGGCACGACCGATTCCGCGGAATCGTTTTTTGGTGCTGCCGGTCCTCGATCGACGCTTGACGCTTGGATCAGCGCCAGTAGTCGGGCCCATTTGCCCTGAACACCATCGAGAAGGGCTTGCGCGTCACCTCGCCGGCGGCCGGACCCCGCGCGCCCGTCGCCTCCGCCGTGATCGCGCACAAGTCATCTCGCGCCAACCTGACGATTTTCCGTCGCCTCACACGAAGCCCGGGCGAACTCGTTCCGGAACGCCACCCACCAGCCGGAGTCCAGCGTGAGTGCGATCTGTTCACCGAGGCCTCGTCGTTCCCGGTCCGGCGCACCGACGACGACTTGGACGCTGTGCCCGCCGATCGGCTTTCCGTCGCGCTCGGCGGTCATGTCGAAATGGAGCAATCGGTACTCAGGCAGGTGAGAGTTGGTCGGGTGGGCGCTCGATCCCCCGCTCCTCGGTCGCAGCACATAGTCCGTTCGATTCACGAGGTCCTCTGCGAGTCTGCCACTTACGTCTCCGATTCGGCGTTAACGCCCTAGAGCTCTCGCCCTGAGCGTGTTACTACCACGGAATCGTTCGGGGCAGTCCGAAATACGCAACGGCGTTGGTCGCCGCGAAGCGGGTGATGTGTGAGATCTGGTCGCCGTCGAGTGTCAGCACGAGCAGCGCGAGCACGCGGCCGACCTCGGTGTGCGGGTCTTTGACGTACTGGCCGAACGCGGGTTGCGAATTGGCCCGCGTCGGGATGAGACGAATGGGGTTGTCCCGTCTGGCAAACGAATAGGTGTAGTACCGGCTGATCGCTTCATGACCCTGGTACTCGTGAGGCTCCGGGGGCATCGTCATCCACGCGTCCTCGGTCAGCAGCGCGACCATCGGTTCCACGTCTCCGCGCTCGAATGCGTCCGCGAACTGGGCGACGAGCTCGCGTTCTTGGGCTGATCGGGGGAGCGGCGCTCGATCGTGCGTCCCCGGCCCGCGCTCCTCGATCGTCAGTCGGGCGCGGATGAGCGCGCTGTTCACCGACGTCGGGGTCGTATCGAGCATCGCGGCGACGTCTATGGCGGAGAACCCGAGCACGTCGCGAAGCACGAGCACGGCGCGCTGGCGGGGCGGGAGGCGATGAAGCGCGGTGACGAACGCGAGCGTTACCGCCTCGCGGGTCTCGTAGCGGGCCTCCGGACCGGCCGCGGTGTCGACGATGCCTTCGAGCAGCACGTCGGGATAGGGCTCGAGCCATAGCACCTCGCCGTAGCGGGTTGGCTCCGGGGGGCCAGAGATCGCCGGCGGGGGGCGTCTACCGCTGTCGCGCAGCATGTTCAGACAGCGGTTGGTAGCGATCCGATATAGCCAGGAACGCAGCGTCGAGCGCTCCTCGAATGACTCCAACGCACTCCACGCAGAGAGGAGCGTCTCCTGCACCGCGTCCTCGGCGTCCTGCACCTGGCCGAGGATCCGATAGCAGTGCAGCTGCAGCTCCCGCCGGTAAGGGTCCGTGAGCGCCGCGAACGCCTGATGGTCGCCCCCACGGGCACGGATCAGAGCGCTGTCGTTCACGAGCGAAGTCTGGCATCGCGGCTCACAACCACTGCGACACCACCGACGCTCGAAATTCGTCGGCGAGTTTCGCGACCAGGCCGGGTCAGAACCCGCGATAGGCAAATTCGTGGAAGGAGGCTCAAATGCTGCACCCCGCTCTCAGTCGAGCGCTCGCCGCCGCTCACATCGAGGACCTACTTCGCCTGGCCACCTCGAGGCAGACGATCCGCGTGCAGCAGGACGGCGTGAGCCACCTGCAGCAAGGCGGCCTGAAGCCTCGCGAAAGTCCGGCTGGAGCCCGGCGCAAGTGAGCACGGGGCTTGGACGTGTGTTCGCCTTTTGGCGGACGGGCCTGCCGCGCCCCGCCATCGTGCTTCAAGCCGGGACGGCCGTCAACTACTTCGGCACGGGACTGATCCTGCCGTTCGAGATCATCTACCTGCACGTGGTCCGCGGCTTCCCGACGGCGACGGCCGGGTTGGTGCTGGCCTCGGTCATGGGCACGGCGGCAGTGGTGACGCTCCCTTCGGGTGCGCTGCTCGATCGTCTTCGTGCGAAGCCGATCCTGATCATCGGCAATCTCGTGAGCGCACTGGGCTACGGAGGTCTCGCATTCGTCGAGCATCCCTGGCAAGGCTTCGTCTGCTCGATCGTCGGCGGCGCCGGTTTCGGAGTCGCGGGAACCGCGAACCGCGTTCTGAGCCTGACCCTGGTCACGCCGGAGCAGCGTCCCGCCTCGATCGCGCTCTTCCGAGTCGCAGGCAATTTCGGCTTGGGCGCCGGAGCGACGGTGGCGGGGTTCATCGTCGCTTCCGCCGATCACCTTCACACGTTCCAGGCGCTCTACCTGTTCGATGCAGTCACCTTCGCTGTGTTCGCGCTGGCTGTGCTCGTGAGGATCCCAAATCCTCGTCCTGCGAATGCCGCGTCGGACAGCGATAGCGGGCGAGGTTTCCGAGCGGTTGCTCGAGATCGGCTCGTACTCGCCTTGATCGCAGGCAACAGCGTGCTCGTGATGGTCGGCGGCGCACTCTTTTCCAACGTCCTCCCGCCATTTGCGACGGCACACACATCTGTAGGACCGGGCGAGATCGGCATCGTCATCTTCCTCAACACCTTCTTCATCGTCGTTGCGCAGGTTCCAGCCACACGCGTCGTGAAGCGGATGCGCCGCACACACGCTTTGGCCGCGACCAGCGCGCTGTTCGCGGTCGGCCTGCTCGCGGTCCTGCTCGCAACGCTGACGCGCTCGGCTCCCGCCGCCACCACCCTCCTGGCCGGTGTCGCGATCGTGATCGCGATCGGTGAGTGTGTGCAGTTCATCGTGCTCGGCCCGGTCGTCGCCGAGCTCGCACCGCCGCATCTGCTCGGCCGCTACATGTCGCTTCTCGGTCTCAGCTTCACGGTGGGCGTGGCCCTCGGCCCCGCGGTCGGCGGCGCGCTGCTCGCAACCTCACCCGATGCGGTCTGGTGGGGCGGCGCATTGACGGTGGCCCTGACCGGAGCGGGCTTCCTGCGACTCGGCCACCGGATACCCGACCCGCTCTTGCAGACGAAATCCCAGCCGCCGGAAACGGCAGTGGAGCGCAGCGCCGCGGCGGATCCGATACCGACGTCTTGACCTTTCGTCGTTTGCTGACTACGGTCAGAGAATGTCGGGTGCAATGGTCGACCAGGTCCGTCGCTTCAACCGCGCTGTGACCGAGCGCGTCGGGGCGCTCAACGATCATTATCTTGGGCGCGACAGGCCACTTGGCGAGGCGCGCCTGCTGTGGGAAATCGGGCTCGACGGCTGCGAGGTGCGTCTGCTGCGTTCCCGGTTGGGCCTGGACTCCGGCTATCTGAGCCGACTCCTGCGCTCACTAGAGGCTGCCGGGCTGGTCAACGTCTCGGCGAGCGGCGGCGACCGGCGGACTCGAGTCGTGCGGCTGACCGCTGCCGGCCGCCGCGAGCGCGCGACGCTCGACGAGCGCTCCGATGAGCTCGCGCAATCTCTGCTCGCGCCGCTGAGCTCCCGGCAGCGGGAGCGTCTGGTCGCGGCGATGGGCGAGGTCGAGCGGCTGCTGGTCGCGGCTAGCGTGGAGATCAGAGCCGTCGACCCCGAGCATCCGGATGCGCGGTATTGCCTGGCGGAGTACGTGGCCGAACTGAACCGTCGCTCGACGCGCGGGTTCGACCCGTCGGTTGGAGCCACCGCTCTGCCACACCAGGTCCGGCCGCCCGCCGGTCAGTTCTTCGTCGCGTACCTGCATGGCCAGGCGATCGGCTGCGGTGCGGTCAAGCATCACGGTGACGAGCCGGCTGAGATCAAGCGCATGTGGATCGCACCCCGAGCGCGCGGACTCGGGCTCGGCCGCCGCCTACTGGAGAAGCTCGAGGCGTGCGCGCTGGCCGGCGGGGCGCGCGTCGCGCACATCGAGACGAGCGCCGTCCTCACCGAGGCGCTCGCCCTCTACGGCTCAGCCGGCTGGGTCGAGGTGCCTCCGTTCAATGACGAGCCGTTCGCCGACCACTGGCTCGAAAAGTCGCTGACCTAGGCGGGTGCTGGGAGGCCCGGCTCGAACGGAGATCTTCGGCACTGCAGCCTTCGCCATTCCGCGCCGAGCCAAAGCGCTCCAGGTCACAGGTTTGCGCATCGCTACGCGCCCCCTCGCGCCAGCCGCGCCGCCGCCTCGATCGTCATCACCCCCGAGAGCATCGCGGTGAGCTCGACCGGGCCGTCCGGCCGCTGCCGCGGATCCGGCCCGAAACGGCCCAGATCGTCGCGGTGCTCCCAGAAGGCCCGTGCCGTGGCCAGCACGACGTCGCGCCCGGGCTGGACGGCTAACAGCGCCAGGTAGCGCGCAAAGATGCCCTTGAACATGGCGCCGTCACCCCCGTCCTCGTCGCCCAGGACCCCGTCGGGCGCGCATCGAGCGATCCCCGCCTGTGCGATCCGCTCCGCGACCGGCCGCCTCCCGACAGCCAGCTCGGCGCCCAGCGCGACACCGTAGTCATAGGAGAAGCGCCATGTCGGCTCAAGGCGGCCGTCGCCCAGCCGGTCGATCCCGTCGTGAACATCACCGCTGTCGGTATCGATCAGGACCGACTCCATCCAGTCGACGATTCGGGCGGCCCACCCCGCCTCGCCGAGCCGGGCCGCGAGAATCGCCGCCGGGCCGTTGGCCGGCGTGTTCTTGTAGGTCGGCTGCTGCACGCGCCACGGGATGCCGCCGCCGTGATGATCGTTCCAGCCCGCGCGAATCACCCGCCAGAGCCCCTCCGCCTCATGCCGGCGTCCCGCGCGCAGGAGCGCCAGCCCCATCCACCCCATGTCGTCGTAGAAGTCGTTCCTCAGCCGGCCGCGGTTCGCGAGCCGCTGCCCGAGCACCAACCGCCGCATCCGTCTTGCCGTCACCTCGTTCGGCGCTCGCTCGAAAGCGTCGACGAGGACATCGAGGGCCTGCGCCTGCCACCAGTACGAAGGCCGCAGCCGGTCTTTCGCCCGCGGTGGGGACCGGAGGACGAACAGACCGGGCCGGCCGATCGGGCTCAGGTAGTTCCGGATCAGGGCGTCGTGGGCCTCGGCCGCACGGGCGTCCCAGTCCTCGGCACCGCCGGCGTTCAGGAAGCCGATTCCCCGGCGCCGGCGAGGCTTCGGAGTATCGCCTCCGCCTCCTCGACGAGTTCCTTGACGATCGCCCCGGCGGGTCGAATGCGATCGATACTCCCCGCGCTTTGGCCGGCGTAGAGCGCGAGGGCCTCCAGATCACCGCTCATATCGGCGATCGGCTCGGAGACGCCATAGCGGGGGATCTCCTCCCCGTCAGCGGCCGTGGCGATGATCTCGCCCTCGCCCGGGCGAGCACCGGACTCCGGTCTCCCCGCCGCCTCCCAGGCCGCCACCGTGCTGTTCGGAAGCACCCGGTGTGGCGCATTCGGCCACCCGACGTCGAACAGGGTCGTGTAAATGGCCTCGGTTTCGCTGGCGGCGATCACGCGCTCCTTGTACTCCGGCGTGAACGGCGCCTCTTCGCTGACGACGAACCGCGTCCCCAGCCACGCGGCGTCGGCGCCGAGCGCCAGGACGGCGGCAAGCCCGCGCCCGTCGGAGATGCCACCGGCCGCCACCACCGGCAATGGTGCGACCGCCGACTTCACCGCCGGGACGAGCGGAAGTGTTGCCACGCGTCCCCACACGTGACCGCCCGCCTCCCAGCCCTGCGCCACCACGGCATCAACCCCGGCAGCGGCCGCCCGCCGTGCCTCCTCGGCGCTGCCCACCGTGAGCGTGGCCAGCGCGCCGGCGGTGTGCACACGCTCGATGTAGGGAGCAGGGTCGCCCCAGAAGAACGTCACCACCGAGGCCCCCTCCTCGAGGGCAGCCTCGAGCCGCTCATCCCGCGGCTCGTCGAGCACGAGATTGATCCCGAAGGGCCGGCTGGTCAGCTTCTTGATCGCGCGCACGGCAGCGCGGATCGCCTCCGTATCGAGCCAGGTGATCGGCAGCAGCCCGAGCCCACCGGCGTTCGAGACCGCAGCCACGAGCGTTGGAGCAGCAGCCACCGGCGCTTCCACGACCGGGGCCTGAAGCCCGAATGTGCGCGTGAACGAAGTCTCGATCACGAATCCCTCACGCTACCAACCGACGACCGAGCGTTAGGGCCGCCCGAGGTCACCCCTACTGCGCGACCCGGCTCAGGAAGCCACGGACAGCATCGATGTAGAACTCCGGCTGCTCGACGAAGCTCATGTGCCCGGCGCCGGGGATGGTCAAGAGCTCGCTGCCCGGGATGCCTTGGTTGAGCACTCGCGCGGCCCGAGGTGTGGTCGTCCGATCATGCTCGCCCACGACGACCAGCGTCGGCTTCGTTACCCGGTTCAGGTCGGGGCGATAGTCGAAGTCACCATAACCGGCGTTCGCGAAGTGGCGAAGCACGTCTGGCGATCCGACCGTGTCCTCCCCGTAGCCCGCCGGCGGGGTGCCCTGGAAGTGAAACGGCATCTGCGCCCGCAGCAGGTCCGCCAACTGGTCCTCGCTCTCGACCGCCTTTTCGCCCTCCCAGCTCGCGGCGATCGGCGCCGCCGCGTCGCCCAGTGCGTTGAGCGAGGCCTCGACGTCCGCCAGCATCGCCTCGCTCTCGTCGGCCCCACCCGAGATGACATACGCCGTCGCCGTTCCCAGTTCGATCGCGTGGTAGGTCGCGATGATCGCTCCGAAGGAATGCCCAAGGAGCGCGAACGCCTCGAGCCCGAGAGCCTGCGCCAGCAGGTCCACGTCCCGCGCGAAGCGATCCAGCGAGAGCGTCGCGGGATCCACCCGGTTTGAGCGACCCTGCCCGCGCTCGTCGACGTACAGGAGGCGGAGGCCGGCCGACAACGGGTCCAAGTAGGGCCGGAACATGTGATGGTCGAGGCCGGGGCCACCATGCAAGACGATCAGCGGGAACCCACTCCCCAGCTCCTCGACGTTGAGTCCGTAACCGTCGGGCAACGTGACCAGCACGGAACGCAACTCTATTGAGCGGGCGCGCGGCGGACTCGGGCCGGCTGCAAGAGCCGGCCCGGGCCACGCGGATGCGCCTCAGGCTCCGCCGCCTGTGGCGGGGGTCAGGCTCCGCTGCCTGGGGGCGGCGCACCTCCGGCACCGCCGTGCGGTCCCGGACATCCGGCGAGGACCTTGAAGGAGCTGTCCAGATGGACCTCGACCTTCGTCCCATCGGTCTTCGTGACTGTCGTCTCGTAGCCGCGGCCGCTGTAGTCGGTTGTCACGGGGCCAGCCGTGCCGCTGCCGACGCTCTTGACCGCGGCCGCCTGAGCCTTGGCCGCGGCGGCGCCGGTCACCGCCTTCTCCGCGTTTTCGTGCGCTGCCGTCCCAGGGGCGGGGCCGTTGAAGGCAGGCGGCGAGTGCGTGCTCGGTGTGGTGCTCGAAGTGCGGGCGGTCGATGAGCCGGCAGCCCCTGCCACGGCCGCGGCACCGAGAGCCAGTGCGGCCAGCGCCGCGATGGCCAGCGCGAGCCGTCTGGTGAAGCGGAACATAGGTTCCTTCCTTTCGCTTGTCCGGTAGTCCCGGGTTCAAGCGGACAGCGTCAGCGAGCCGTATAAGCGCGGCGTCCGAAGCTTCTAAGAGTGGTGTCCGTCGGGCGGCTCAGGCGGCCTGGCGCATCGGGCGCGCCTGCGCCACCGTGGCGCAGAAGCGCTCCACGACCTGGGGATCGAACTGCGTCCCGGCGCAGCGGCGAAGCTCACGGAGGGCCGATTGCTCGTCCACGGCCGGCCGATAGGGACGGTCGGTGGTCATCGCGTGGAAGGCGTCGCAGACGTAGATGATCCGTGACCCGAGCGGGATCTGCTCGCCGGCCAGCCCATCGGGATACCCGGTCCCGTCGAGGTTCTCGTGCGTGGAGCGAACAATCGACGCCACCCGCCGGAGGGCCGGCGCCGCGCCGATGATGCGCTCGCCAATCAGCGTGTGGCGCCGGATGAACCCCCACTCGCTCTCGCTGAGCGTGCCGGGCTTGAACAGGATGGCGTCGGGAATTGCCACCTTGCCGACATCGTGGAGCTCCGCGGCCTGGCGGATGCTTTCGACGTCCTCGGTGGGGAGCGAAAACTTCTGAGCCACCAGCGATGCGAGCAAAGCCACATCCCGGAGATGGCTGCCGAGGTCCGGGTTGCGCTCAGCCAGCGCGCGCAGCAGCACGTCGGCGGACTGCCGGGAGGCGGAGCTCCGATCGCCGCGCTTCTGCGCGTACATCCGCTGATCGGCCAGGCGCAGCGCCGTCTCTGAGTTCCGCGCCTCCGCCGGGAGCATGATCGCGCCGTAGGAGCAGCCGATCGTGAAGCCCTCACCGTGCTCGGTCAAGGCGGCGGCGACCGCCTTGAGGGTGGCATCGGAGGAGTCGAGGACGTCGATCAGGGCGCAGAACTCATCGCCGCCCATCCGATAGGCCGTGCCGCGCCCGCCGAGCTGGGACTCGAGGTTTCGACCCAGCCGCTGAAGGAGCGCGTCGCCGGTGGGGTGGCCGAAGGTGTCGTTGTAGTGCTTGAAGCCGTCGAGGTCGAACAGGGCGAGGACGTAGGGCGGCCGTTCCTCCCCCATCGCCATCCGGCGCTCGAGCTCGGCTGCGAGAGCCCTGCGGTTGGCCAGTCCGGTGAGCGCATCGGTCAGTGCCTCCTCCTGGCTTGCCCGCAGCAGCGCGGCGTTCTCCCGCCAGGTCAGAAGAAGCCGAGCCATGATCACGAGCAGCGACAGCGTGGCCAGCACGACCGCGATCGCCCCAACCGACGCGAAGCTCGACCATACGAGCGTCGCCAGGGCGACGCAGGCAAAGCCAAGCGAGAGGACGATGCCGCGGATCCCCTCACGCTTGGAGGCCTGCTGCTCGGCGGCTGATCGCGGCAGCCAGGCTGCCCACGCCGCGATGACCGGCGAGGCGTACCAGAGCGGGTTGAACCAGGCCGAGAGCTGATAGGTGTTGTCGGCGACCGTGATCAGATAGAGGCTGTCGGCGATCCAGAAGCTGATCACGGAGAGCCCGAGCAGGACCCAGGTCCGCTGAAGTCGCCACCGGCGCAACGCGGTGGCCCCGACGATCAGGCCGAGTAGGAGGATGTCGACGATCGGATAGGCGAGGTTGGTCGCGACGGCGAGCGTGCCTCCCTGCGCGTGCGCCAGAACCGGCTGGATGACGACCGCCGCGCTCACGGCTCCGACCGCGAGCGCCGCGGACAGCGCGTCGGCCACGAGCACCTTCGGGGCGCCGGTCGATCGGCCACGGATCAGCGCGAGGATGCCGATGAGGGTGAGCGGGCAGTAGCACAGGTAGCCGGCGTCAGCCCACGACGGAACCGGCGGGCTGCTCATCTGCGCGAGATTGAGCTGCCAATACACATCGCCCGCGGCCCAGCACAGCGCCCCCAGCCCGATCAACGCCCAACCCCGCTCCGCCTTGAAGCTTCGGATGATGCTCAGAAGGCCCGCGGCGGCGAAGGCGATGTCGGGCGCGACGCCGTGGAACGGCGCGTAGTGAAAGAGGGATCGGACCGCGCTGTCCGCCAGCTCGTAGGCGATCGCCCAGGCGCTGAGCAGCACGAGAAGGCCCGCCACGAGAGGTGGGATCGGGAAGCCGCGCCGGGGCGCCAGCAACGGGCGGCTCCGCTCAATGACGGAGCGCAATGAGCTCATGGAGGAAATATCGACGCCTCGAAGCGCTCGCTTGAGGCGTGAGCAGGCCTAGAAAGGCGCCAAATTGGACAATCGGATGAGGACTAAATTGGCCATTCGGCCGAAGGCGCCGAGCCGCGCCCTCACCGATGCTTAGCTCCGCACCGCGACCGTCCCTGAACACCTGATGCCGCCGACGCTGATCATCTCCTACGACGGAACGCCGAACGACGATGACGCCCTGGCGCTCGGCCGGATGCTCGCCCCCGCCGGGTTTGGCCTCGGCCTCGCGTACGTGCGGCACTCACCGGAGTTCGACCCCGGCCGTGAGGAGCTCGCCCAGCACGACGCCGAGCAGCGACTCGAGCGTGGCGCCGCGCTGCTGGGCGATCCGGCGGTACGTCGTCACGTCGTGTTCGGGGCCGCAACCGGGGAACGACTCGGCGAGCTCGCCCGGAGCGAGGCCGCCTCGGCGGTGATCTTCGGATCCGACTACCGGACCGCACCCGGGCACGTCGAACCGGGTACCTCGGCTCAGCACCTCCTCGACGGTGGCTCGATTGCCGTCGGGATAGCCATGGCCGGGCTGCGCACACGCCAGGACGCCGCGATCAACTCGATCGCGGTCCCCGTCGCTGGTCCGACCAACGACCAGGCGCGTGCGACGGCCCGCGCCCTGGCCGAGCGGCTCGGGGCGAGCGTGGTGAACTCCGGCGGTGAGCCGGCGGATCTCATCGTCGTGGGCTCGCAGCCGGGCGCCCCGGGGGGACGGGTCGTGATCGGCGGGGACGTGCGGGCGGAGCTGGCGAGCGCCCGGAGCTCCGTCCTCGTGCTACCGGCCGGGCAAGTCGCGCTGCCCTGACCGGTTAGATGGTGCCGGGGGGCCTCCCGCCTGCGTCAACCAGCGAACGTGTAGTGCGCGAAGAAGAAGAACCAGACCTCGAGCGCGAGCACCGCGATCACCACTGAACCCACGACGATTCGCTCGACGGCGCTCAGCGGCCGCCTGACCTCGCTCGCCCGGCGCTCGCCGCTCATCGGCTTGAGCCACGGCGCTTGGCGGCGTGGGGCGACCCGGCCGATGAGGTCGTTGTAGCGGCCGTTGACGAAGGCGAGGGCGCGGTAGAGGAGAAGCGTCTCGACGATCAGGACCACGATCGTCGCCCCCACCGCGGCCATGCTCAGCTGACCCACCGCCGATTCGATCCGCGAGCCGACCCAGAGCGCGAACACGGGACCCCCGGTCCAGAGGTTGACGCTGAGCAGCGCGGTCAGGACCGCCAGGACAACGCGCTCGAGCGTGACGAGCGGGCCACGGCGCGGGGACGGGCTCGGGTCAGCCGCGGCCGTCTCTCTGAGCGGGTCCACAAGCGGCGCAGCCCCTTGCCGCGGCCCCGGCGGAGTTTCGGCTGAGCGGCGGTCGAGGACGCGCTGCGACATGAGTCGAGGGTACCCACGCGGGCTCACCGCGCCACATCGGCTCGGGCACAGGAGTCCCGGCTCCTTGGGCGAATCCCTAGCTCGCGACCTCCTTCTGAGCGGCGATGGCACCCAGAGCGATCATCTCCTACGACGGCACCCCGAGTGACCACGACGCGCTGACGCTGGGGCGGGTGTTTGCCGACGCCGGCGCGGAGCTACTCCTGGCGTACGTCCAGCACACCGCGGTGGTCGAGCCCACGGCGGGCGAAGAGGACGACGCCCAGGCGCTTCTGGGCCGCGGCGCACGCCTGCTTGGCCATTTCGAGGCACAGCGTCGGGTGGTCGTCAACGCGTCCACGGCTGCCGGCCTCGAGCGCCTGGCTTGGCAGGAGGATGCCGAGCTGATCGTATTCGGATCCGATTACCGGACGCCAGCCGGCCACGTCGCGCCGCAGAAGACGACCCAACTGCTGCTCGAGGGCGCGTCGGTGGCGATCGCAATCGCTCCGGCCAAATACCTGAGCGAGCGGGCGTGGATGTTCGGGCGCATCGGCGTGATGGCGTCAGCGGATGATGGTGCGGCGCTTGCGACGGCCCGCGATCTGGCGGGCAGAGTCGGAGCCCGGGTGACGGACGATGAGCCGTATGTGGACCTTCTGGTGATCGGCTCCCGCGCCGAGGCGCCGTTGGGACGAGTGATGCTGAGCTCCGCGGCCCACAACGCCGTCGAGGAGGCGGTTCATCCCGTGCTCGTCCTCCCGCGCGGGGTGGCGTTGCGGTTCCCGCTCGCCCTCCCGGCGTGAATCCGAGCGGATCGAGCCGCCCCGCGCGCGCTAGCTTTGAGAGCGTGCCACGTCACTGGCTATGGACCCAGGTCGTGATCGTCGTGTTCGTGTTCGCGGGGATGGTGATCGCGATCACCAAGCTCGCCTGAGCCGCCGGACGGCGGCGGCCGTTCAGCGGGCGGCGGGTGCCGGGGTTGCCGGGGAGGACGAACTCGGCGGGGCGCCGGGCGGCTGCGCGGGCCCAGGGGTCGTGGCGGCGGCCGCGTCGAGCAGCCCGTAGCCGTAATCGGGATTCGGCTTGGTGCCTCCGAGGGGCTGAGCTGTCGCCTCGAGCCGGGCGAGGATCTGATCAGGACTCGGGTGGCGGCCGATGACTCCACTCGCGATGACCATCGCCGCGACCGCCGCCACCTGCGGCGCGGCCATCGAGGTTCCGTACCAGCCGTTGGGATACCCAAACCGGTCAGGATGGAGAGGGTTGCCAAACGTCATCTGTGCAATGTCCGGCAGGTTCCGGTCCGGATGGCAGTTGGGATCTCTGGGCAGGTCGGCGTCATCGCCTCCGCCCGGAGCGACCAGATCCAGCCTGCGGCCTCCGTTGGAGTAGTAGGCCAGACAACGGTCCATGGTCGTCGCCCCCACGGAGATCACGGCACGAGCCCGAGCTGGGTAGGCGATCCGGCGAGACCCCTCGTTCCCCGACGCGGCGACCACGACAACGCCACGCCGGTGGGCGAACCGGATCGCTGACATGATGGTGGGGATCTCACCCGCGGTCACCGAGGGATCGAACTCCAGGCTCAGGTTGATGACCTGCGCCCCGTGCGTGGCGGCGTAGCGGATTCCTCTGGAGATCGTCGCGGCATCACCCCAGCCGTCTCGGTTCAGCACCCGGAGGGGCATGATCGACGCGTTGTAGGCCAGCCCGGTCAGCCCAAAGGCGTTGTTGGTGCTCTCCGCGATGGTTCCCGCGACGAAGGTGCCATGGCCCTCGCGGTCGAGCGGGTAGCGGTTCCCGGCGACGAAGTCATAGGGGTGGACGAAGTGGGTCCAGGTGAAGTCAGGGGCCTTGCGGTACTGGTGCCAGTTCCGGAACGCGACGCCGGTGTCGAGGATGGCGATCACGACGCCCCGGGCTCCCGCGCGGTGAACACCGAGCAGGTTTGCCCAGGCTCCGGGGGCGTTCACCCCGGCCTGGGCCAGGAAATTCCACTGCATCCTCGTCCAGCCCTGCGGCGTGCTGGCGGCCCCGGGATCGTTCGGAGTCCACCCGGGCGAGGGCGCGGCATCGGCAATGTGCGCCACGTAGTCCGGCACGGCGAAGGCCACACCGCGCTGACGCTTGAGCCGGCGAAGCTCACCTGAGACCGTGACCCCGCCTCGGAGGTGCAACAGCTTCGTCTGCACAGCGGATCCCGGCGCGGGGCCGGCTGTGTCCGCCGCGGCGGCGGGGCCAGGCTGGTGGTAGCCGACGATCACGACGCCCGGGAGGTAGGCCGGGGGCGCCTTCGCGGAAGCCGAGATTGCCGCCCGGGCGCTGCGTGGGGACCCCGCCGCGCTCGTCGCCGTCACGCTCGCGAGCACCAGCAGGCCGGCGACGACGGCGCCGATCGCGATCGCGCCGACACGATGATCGAACCCTGGTTTGAGCTTCAATGGTCCTGGCCGCTCGTCAACACTGGCCCCGCGCTTAACATCGATGGTCGAGCGAAAGTTGCCGTGAAGAACGGTAGCGAGTCGACCGATCGTGCCTTCCCACTTCTTCCCCCGCGACGAGTACTTCATGCGGCTCGCCCTGCGTGAGGCGGACCGCGCCCTGGAGCACGACGATGTCCCCATCGGGGCGGTGCTCGTACGTGACGGTGAGGTGATCGGCGCGGGCCACAACGAGCGGGAGCTGCGGGCAGATCCGACTGCGCACGCGGAGATGATCGCCCTCCGGGAGGCGGCGCGAGCCACCGGAAGTTGGCGCGTCCTGGACACGGTGATGTACGTCACGCTCGAGCCGTGCGCGATGTGCGCCGGGGCGATCGTGCTGGCTCGCGTGCCGCGCGTCATCTTCGCGGCCAGCGATCCCAAGGCCGGTGCGGCCGGGAGCGTTCTCAACGTGCTTGACGTTCCTCAGCTGAATCACCGCCCCCAGGTCGAATCGGGCCTCCTGGCCGAGGAGTCGGCCGACCTGCTGCGGGCGTTCTTTGCGTCACGCCGGTAGCCCAGACTGGTCAGCTCGGCACAGGCCAGCCGGCAGCGCCTGATCGTCTAGCCTCTTGATCCGCTCTCCGGAGAGGTGGCAGAGCGGTTGAATGCGCCGGTCTCGAAAACCGGTATGGGCGGCTTCGTCCATCGAGGGTTCGAATCCCTCCCTCTCCGCTGGATGGGGTTCAGCAGCGCATGATCAGCGACACGGCGGGGGGGCTTGCCGCCCTCGAAGAGATTCGCGCGCAGTTTCAGGGCCTCGCGCCCGACCACGCGCACCTCGACGGCGCCGCCGGAACGCTCGTCCCGGAGTCGGTGGTCGGGGCAATCGCCGAGGCGACCCGCTTCGGTATGGCGAACGTCCACGGAGCCTTCGCCGCCAGCCAGGTAAGCACCGCCATCGTCGACGACGCGCGGCGCGCGCTCGCGGACCTCGTCGGCGGGGTGCCCGAAGGAGTGGTGCTCGGCCCGAACATGACAACGCTGACCTTCCACCTCGCGGATGCGCTTTCACGGACGTGGAATACCGGCGACGAGATCGTCGTCACCTCGCTTGACCACGACGCGAACGTTCGGCCCTGGTGCCTTGCCGCCGAACGGACCGGGGCTGCTGTCCGGGTCGCCGAGTTCGACCCGGAGACGGGCGAGCTTCCGGTGGAGTCAGTGCAGCAGGTTCTTAGCGCGCGCACGCGCCTGGTGGCGGTGACCGCAGCCTCCAACGCGATCGGCACCCGGCCTGACGTCGCCGCAATCACCGGCCTCGCCCACGCCGAAGGAGCGCTGACGTACGTCGACGGGGTCCATGCCACGCCCCATGGTCCGACCGACGTGGCCGCGCTCGGGGCGGATTTCTACGCCTGCTCCTCCTACAAGTTCTTCGGCCCCCACACGGGCGCGGTGATCGCCGACCCCGACCTGCTGGCAGGGCTTCACCCGGCGAAGCTCGTCCCGTCGCCGGAGGAGTCACCGGAGCGATTCGAGCGCGGAACACCCGCCTTCGAGCTGCTCGCCGCGGTCACCGCAGCCATCGATTGGCTGGCCGGACTCACCGACACACCCGGCAGCCGGCGGCAAAAGCTCGTGGCCACGTTCAATGCCCTCGAAAACACGCTCCGCCCGCTGCACCGTCGGCTGCTCGATGGGCTCTCGCAGATCAATGGCGCTCGCGCTCTGGGTGCCGCGCGTCACCGTACGCCAACGGTGTCGTTCGTCCTCGCCGGCCATCCGCCCGATGCCGTCTCCGAACGCCTGGCCGAGCGCGGGGTCGACGTCTGGTCCGGGGACAACTACGCCTATGAGCTCATGCGGCGCTTTGGGCTGGCGGAGTCGGGTGGCGCCGTTCGCGCGAGCATCGTTCTCTACAACACGCCAGAGGACATCGACCGCCTCCTGAGCGCAGTCTCCGAGCTGGCCGAAAGCTAAGGCGGCCGCCTAGGGGCCTGACGTCAGGGCCGCTCTGCCAGGACCTGGTAGATCGAGGCCCAGCCGGTCTCGAACCCCTGACGCGCGGCGCGCAGGTACAGCCGCCAGATACGCGCGCGTTCCGCGCCAGCGAGCCGTTCGGCGTCGGCGTAGCGGCCCTCGTAGCTCTCGATCCAGTAACTCAGCGTCTTGGCGTAGTCATCCTGGAGCCCCTCGACGTGAGTGACGGCGAGGCCGGCGCGCTCGAAGGCCAGCGTCACCCGAGACAGGGGAAGTGGCACGCCGTCCGGAAACACGAAGCGTTCGGAGAACGGCCCCTCGTCGGGGGTGTCGAGGTCCTTGAGCTTCGCGATCCCCTGGTTCAGCAGCCGGCCGCCGGGCCGCAGCAGCCCATGAAGGCGCCGGGCATACTCGTCGATCCGCTCCGCGCCGACGTGCTCGACCATGCCGACGCTGGCGATCGCGTCAAATGGCTCCTCGGCGAGCTCGCGGTAGTCGGCGATTCTGATCTCAACCTGATCGGCGACCCCGGCCGCCTTTACCCGCTCCCGCGCCAGCTCGGCCTGACGTTCGGCAAGCGTGATCCCGAGGACACTCACCCCATGGTGCGAGGCGGCATGGATGGCGAGGCTGCCCCACCCGCAGCCGACATCGAGCAGGCGCTCGCCGTGTTTGAGTCCGAGTTTCGTGCAGATGAGCTCGAGCTTGGTCGCCTGGGCCTCCTCGAGCGTCCTCGCGCCGCGCTTGAAGTAGGCGCAGCTGTAGGTCATCGATGGGTCAAGAAACAGCGCGAAAAATTCGTTGCCCACGTCGTAGTGATGGCGGACGGCGCGGCGGTCACGGGCCACGGTGTGCCGCTCGCCCCGCAGCCGGAGCTCGGTCTGCGGGCGGCCCGGCGGCATCGTGATCCCGCTCGCCGCTACCACGGCTCCCGCGAGCCGCAGCATCTGGGCCACCGACAGCTTCGGCGCCACGAACGTATCCACCATCCGCACGGCACCGTCGATGTCGTCGACCTCGACCATCCCGGCGGCGTAGGCGCGGCCCAGCCCCAATTCGCCGGGCGCGCGCAGGAGATGGGCAAAGGCCCTTGGGGTTCGAAAATGCAGGGTGGGGCTGCCGGCCTCGGTCGCTGGGAGCTCGGTTCCATCCCAGAAGCGCACGGTGAAGGCGCGCGTCGGCAGCGCCCGCGCCAGCTCACGGCGCAGCGGTGCCGTGCGAGCCAGCACTATGCGGCCTTGGCTGCGAGCTCCTTGGCCGCGCAGCGTGACGGAGCAACGCGGACGACGTCCCAGGCCAGTCCCATCCGCTCGAGCAGCCAGATGATTCCGGCCGAGGGATCGATCTGCCAGCGCTTCAGCCCGTGGCGATAGGACGTCGGAAAGGCGTGGTGGTTGTTGTGCCACGCCTCTCCCCAGGTCGGGATGGCCAGCCAGGCGAGGTTGCGGGACTCGTCGTGGGTGTCGTAGTCCTGGCGCCCGAAGAAGTGACACAGCGAGTTGATGCTGAACGTCGCCTGGTGGACGAAGAAGATCCGGGCCGCGCCGCCCCAGAGAAGGCCGCGCAGGCCACCCGCGATCGTCCCGCTGAGCGCCACGCCGAGGCCAAACGCCGCCGCCAGCCCGAGGATCACCCAGGGCACGAAGGTTCGATCGATGAATCGGATCAGAGGGTCGGCGAGCAGATCGCGGGCGTAGCGCTGCTCGTCGGCCACCTCCATGTCGGAGAACACCCAGCCGATGTGCGCGTGGAGCAGACCGCGCAACTCCCGGCGCCAGCCCGGCCCATAGCCGACGTGGGGGCTGTGCGGGTCGCCCTGCTCATCTGAGAACTGGTGGTGCTTGCGGTGCGTGGCGACCCAGTCGATGACGGGCCCCTCCGCCGCGGCAGACCCGAGCGCGGCCAAGGCCGCCCTCAGCCAGCGATTGCACTTGAAGCTCCGATGGGTCAGCAGCCGATGAAAGCCGACCGTGATGCCGGTCCCGACGCCGACGTAGCAGACGGCCAAGATCAACAGGTCCTGCCAGTCCAGGAGGTTGCCCATCCAGCCGAAGTACATGCCCACGGCGACCATGATCGGGGGGGCGCCGGAGATGACCGCGCTGGCCAGCCGATCGACGAGCGGCATCGTTACCGGGCGGGTCAACGATTGGTCGAGTGCCTGCATTGCTCCTCCTTGGCTTGAGGGCAGCCCTCGACGGAAGGTCACCCCGATCGGGGCGGAAGCCTACCGCTCGACCCCGATCGCAGACGCAGACCCTCGTCAGGCCGATCCTCCGGCCCCGCTGGCGTTCGCCAATCGCCTTATGTATTGGTGTCGCTACCGATCCCGTGGAGGATCAGATCGGCGATCTCGGCCGGCGTCCCGAGGCTGGTCGTGGGCGCCAGCAGCAGGCTCAGCGCGACCCGCAGGAGCCACTCGGCGGCCTGGTCGGTGGGGACGCGGAACTTGAACTGTGTCGTCTTGAGCCGCTCGGCGGCGGCCAGGCGCAGCAACGGGTGCAACGAACGCTCGTGTGCAGTTGGCCGCTCGAGAACGACGTCGATCAGCTCTTCAGGCTCCTGGCGCAGAACCCGCTGGAAGGCGGCGTGGTTCTGGAGGTAGCGCATCGTGAAGCCGACCGCCTGCTCGAGCGCGGCGGGAAGCGGAGCATCCCACGGGACGGCGCGATTCAACTCGTCGATAAACCGGGTCATCTCGGCGGCGGCCACCGCCTGCATGAGCCCCTCCTTGCCGCCAAACGCGCGGTAGACCGTCGAGCGCGAGACACCGGCCCGGTCGGCGACGTCGCTGACCGATGTCTTGCGCACCCCGTAGGCGGCGATGCAGTCGAGCGTAATGTCGGTCAGACGGGCGGAGGGCGCGACCGTGGTCACGCGGAAAAATATATCGACAATGAGACGAATGATTTCCTTTGTGTCTTCGTCTCTTTCGTGCCCGCTGGCGTTCGGGACGGACTTGGTTTGAACGCTAATTTACCGGGAAATAGTGCGCCAGGGGTCATGTCGGTGCCCTACCTGGAGATCGAGGAAACACGCGAGGGCGAGTCGGTCCGGCTGCGCCTCATCGGAGAGCTCGACCTGGCCTCCACTCGCGGGCTCGAAGCGCGGCTACGCGAGCTCGGCGCTGCCGGACAGCGCGTCGGGATCGACCTATCGGGCGTGACGTTTATCGACAGCAGCGGAATCCGCCTACTGATCCACTCGCTCCGCGATGCCCGCCGAGACGGATGGGAGCTCGAGGTGGATCAGAACATCTCACCCCACGTCCGGCGGATCCTCAGGCTGGCCAACGTCGAGAGCCTGATCCTCGGGGAGGTTCCGGGGTAAAGCTAGGTGGCGGGTGGGCGGGTGCGGGTGGGCGGGCGGCCTGGCGGGTGGGCGGAGGGCGCGCCCTGGCGGGTGGGCGGCGGCCGCGCGCCCGGGGCGGGTGAGAGGCCCACGTTCCGGGGACGCGGGGCGCGCCCGGGTCTGGCCACGTTCCGGGGCGGCGTGGGGCCTCGAGCGCGGACCTGGGCGAATCACCTACACCCACAGTTCGCTTTTTCGCCCAGGTAGGCGCCTGAGGCGGGGCCTGGGCGAATTACCTACACCCACAGTTCGCTTTTTCGCCCAGGTCCACCTTTTTCGCCCAGGTCGCGCTGTTTCGGCCTCGTCCACCTAACGCTTCGCCACCGCCACACCTCCGCGGGAGCACTTGCACATGTCGCGCCGCCTCGTTTTGATACCGGTCCGGGAAACGGAGGCGGAGTGGGCGCAAGGCCGCCATTTGAGATTGACGAGCAGGAGGAGGATGAGCACACGCGGCTGCGGGTGGCCGGGGAGCTAGACATGGCCACCGCGCCGGTCCTGGAGAACCGGCTGAAGCAGCTTCGAGCCGCTCGCCTACAGGAGGCCCGACAGGACCGGCGCTGGGTGGTGCTTGACCTGTCGCGGCTCGAGTTCATCGACAGCACCGGCGTCAAGGTCCTCTTCCAGGCGATTCACTACGCCCGGTCCGACGGATGGCAGGTGGAGCTCCGGGGTGACCTGTCCTCGCAGGTCAAGCAGGTCGTCGAGCTGACGCAGCTGGATCGTTACTGGCGGCCGCGATGACGGCGCGTCAGCCGTGACACGCCGCGGGCTCGGCCAGCCGCAGCTCCGCCCACACCTCGTAACCGTCGTGATGGCGCTGGCTTCCCCAGGCCGCGGCCAGCTGATCGACGACCGTCAAACCGAGTCCGCCCCAGGCGCCAGGTCGCGCGGGCAGGCGCGCCGTCTGCCCCGAGGTGCCGGGATCACGCACCGAGATTCGCAGCGTGTCTGCGTCCTTGCTGACGAGTACCTCGAGCTCGTCGTCGGCCTTCGCCTGGGAGTGACGGACGGCGTTGGTCACGAGCTCGGTGGCCACGAGCATCGCGTCGCCGGCCACCCAGCCGAGACCGGACAGTCCGGCCAACGCCTGGCGGACGAGCTTCGGGGCGAACCGGTCGCAGCGCGGCGTGAGGCGCATAGTCTCGGACTCCACCTGCCGGTCCTACCCGGAATCGCTCGTAAGCCGCGGGAAAATTGATCCGGCGGACGGGACACCGAATTCCGCCTCGCCGGGCCGGGCCACCGGATTGCGCGACGCGGAGGACAACCGCGAGCGGCCGCGGAGAGAGACGACGGCCGCTCGCGGTGTCGGGGGCAGAGAGGAGTCAGACCTTCCGGCCCGATATACCCAAAACCGGTGTGCTGGTAAACGGCGTGACTAAATGGACCCATGCGGCCGCGCGACTGCCATCTCGGCCCACACGTGGGTGGCGCCGGCTCGCGAGCCCCAGGTGCTGCACAGGTGATCGACGAGCCGCAGGCCGTGGCCGCCGCCGCGAACACCCAGCTTGCGGATCTTGACCGACGCACCCTCACCCTCGTCCATGACCTCGATCAGCATCGTCTCCGCGCGCTGCTCCAGCCGCACCTGAATCCTGCCCTCGCCGTGGACGTAGGCGTTGTCGACAAGCTCGCTGACCACGAGCTTCAGGTCCTGGAGCATCGCCGGATCGAGGGCGTGGCCGAACTGCTGCTCGACCAGACGGCGGGCGAGCGCGGTGCAGATTCGCTCACGCGGCAACTCAACTTCGAGTGGCTGGGTCAATCCGAGATCACGGTAGCCCTCTGAGCCGTGGCTCGCGCCGGATCACGCCAACGCGGGAGCGCTAACGTGCCAAGCGGAGAGCCCTGTGACTACCGCGTGGCCATCGGTCAACTACGAGGACTGGAGCGCAACGTGCGACACCCTGCACGCCCACACACAGGTTCTCGGGAAGCTCTGCGTCGCGCTCGCGCCGCCTGAGCCCGAGCTTCAGCACGCGGCTCTGCGCCTCAGCGCACGAGGCTGGGAAACGCTGCCCCTCCCAGCCCCCGAGCGCTCGGCGGCGATCGTCGCCGGGCTTGATCTTCACGCGCACGAGGCTTTCGTCGAGCACAGCGACGGGCGCAGCAACCGGGTCAGCCTGACGCCCGATCGCCCGGTCGGCGAGGTGACTCGCGACCTCCTTGACGCAGCCCGAGAACTCGTCGGTCCGGTCGAGATCAACGCGACGCCCCAGGAGGTGCCGTGGACGGTGGCGCTCGACGAGGACGAGGAGCACGCGACGTATGACCCCGCGGCGGTCGAGACATACTTCGCCGCGGCGACTCGAGCGGCCCTCGTGCTCGCGGAATTCCGGGCGCCGTACCGCGGCCGGGCGAGCCCGGTCAACGCCTGGTGGGGATCGTTCGACCTGGCCACTGTTCTTCTCTCCGGGCGACCCGCCGAACCGCCAGCCGGCGACTTCATCATGCGTAACGCCGCGGATGCCGAAGCGATGGAGGTTGGCTGGTGGCCGGGCGACCATCGCTATCCGAAGGCCGCCTTCTACGCCTATGCGTTTCCCGCCCCCGAGGACTTCTCCACCGGTTCGCTGTCTCCATCCGCCGCGCGCTGGGACAGCGCGCTCGGCGAGTTCATCCTCGATTGGGACGATGTCGGCGCGGATCCTGATCCCCACCACGCCGCGCTTGAGTTCGCCCGGTCGGCCTTCCTGCATACGTGCACCGTCTGTCGATGGGACCCGGCGCTCGTCGCGAGTACCCAGGGCTCACCGCCACCCGTGCGGTGATCGGCGCCCGCGCTGCGGCCGAATAACCGCTAGGTCGGTTCGGGCGCCAGCTCGGCCGCGCGCATAGGCACAGCGGCCGCGGCGTAGGCCTCAGGCGCGTCGAGAGTCTCCGCCTCGAGCAGGGCGTGGGCCAGGCTGTCCAGCTGGTCACGGTGCTCGCTCAGCAGTTGGGTGACCTCGTCGTGGGCGGAGTCGACGATGTGGCGGACTTCCTCGTCCACCAGCCACTGGGTTTGCGGCGAGGTTTCGCTGGCGCCGGGGAGGAACGATCCCTGCCCGTCCTGGGGCAGCAGCGTGACCGGCCCGAGCTTGTCACTCATCCCCCAGCGACCGACCATCGAGCGGGCAATGGCGGTCAGCTGCTGGATGTCCGATTCGGCGCCGGTGCTGATCTCGCCGTAGACGACCTCTTCGGCCACGCGCCCCCCGAGTGAGACGCGGATCTTGGCCTCGAGCTCTTCCCGGGAGTAGGAGACGGGATCGCTATCAGGACTCGAGAGCGTCACGCCCAGGGCTTGGCCGCGCGGGATGATCGAGACCTTGCGGACCGGGTCGGCCTTTGGCGTGAGCATCCCGACGAGCGCGTGGCCGGACTCGTGGTAGGCGGTCCGTTCGCGATCCTCCGGACTCAAGACGATTCCCCGCGGCGCCCCGAGCAGGATCTTCTCGAGCGAGTCGGTGAAGTCAGCCATCGTGACCTTCTCGTGGTTGCGGCGAGCGGCGAGGAGCGCGGCCTCGTTGGCCAGGTTGGCGAGATCGGCTCCCACCATCCCCGGCGTTGTCGCCGCCAGCGCCTCGAGGTCCACGTCGTCGGCCAGGGGGATCGATCGGGTGTGGACTTCGAGGATCTTCTCGCGCCCGGCCCGGTCCGGCGGCTGCACGGCGACACGGCGGTCAAACCTCCCCGGGCGGAGCAATGCCGGGTCCAGGATCTCCGGGCGGTTGGTCGCACCGAGGACGACCACGGCCTCGGTTGAGTCGAAGCCGTCCATCTCGGTCAGGATTTGATCCAGCGTCTGCTCACGCTCGTCGTTGGCGCCGGTGATCCCGGCCGATCCCTGGCGCGAGCGACCGACGGCATCGAGCTCGTCGATGAAGATGATCGACGGCGCCGCCTCCTTGGCCTTGGCGAAGAGGTCCCTGACGCGCGCCGCCCCGACGCCCACGATCGCCTCGATGAATTCGGAGGCGGCGATCGAGAAGAAGGCCGCCTGAGCCTCGCCCGCCACCGCGCGCGCGAGCAGCGTCTTCCCGGTCCCCGGGGGGCCGAAGAGAAGCACGCCGTGCGGCATCCGCCCGCCGAGGCGCGTGTAGCGCTCAGGATTCCTCAGGAAGTCGACGATCTCGGTCAGCTCCGCCTTCGCCTCGTCGATCCCCGCCACGTCATCGAAGGTCACGCGAATCGCCTCGGGATCCACCCGCCGCGCCTGTGAGCGCCCGAAGTTCCCCAGCGCTCCTCCCGCGCCTCCGGCGGCCCCGCGGCGGAGGATGTAATAGAACAGGCCGATGAAGAGCAGGGTGGGGCCGAACCCGAGCAGGATCTCGGCGATAACCGAGGTACCCGGGTTCGGATTCTGAGCGTTGACCTGCACACCCTCGGACCGGAGGAGATTCGTCAGCGAGGTGTGATCCCAGAACGAGGGAACCTGCGTCGAGAACAGGTTCGTCGGGGTCGCGGTCGAGCTGTTGGCTGGGAACCTGATCTTGGTCTTGAAGGTCCCGTCGATCGTGTCCCCCTTTGACGAGATCGACTTCACCTGCCCCGCCTGCACCTGGTTCAGGAAGTAGGGACTGAACGGAACCTTCACCCGCGGCTCGGCACCCGGCTGCGCCAGGAGCACGCTGATCCAGTTCAGCGCCAGCAGGACGAGGAAGAAGATCCAGAAGGCGCGGAGGCGATGCGGTGGGCGCGGTCGGTGGTCCTCGGGCATGCCGCGCCCGTCGGGCGCGGGCGCCACGCGCCAGCCGCCGCGGTCCTGAGGCATCCGCGCGTCACGCCGCTGCCCGTCCGCGGCCGCGGGCTCGCGTCCGGAACTTGGATTGGTGCTCATCTGGCTGGCCCCGTGGGCCATAGCCTACGCCACCACTGACGCCGGCAGAGGTCTTGCGACTGCGGCCGCGACGTCCCGGTTGCGGGACGTCCAGCTCGGCTAGCCGTCAAGCTCGTTCAGCAGCTCCTCGAGATCGAGCGGCTCCCCAAAGACCAGCGCCTGGTGGCCGTCGTCGTCGCGCGCCCACTGCTCGGGCGGCCTATCCCACATCAGCTCGAGCGTGTTGCCATCCGGATCGAGGACATAGATGGCGTCGTGTGTGCTGTAGGCCTCGGCCTGGCGAATCGGCCAGTCGATCGCCTTCAGCCGTCGGTACGCGTCGGCCAGCGCGCGCCGCGTGGGGTAGGCGATCGCGATGTGGTGCAGGCCCGTGTAGCCGTCGGGCATCGGCTCGCCGTCCCTGGACTTCCAGGTGTTGAAGGCCAGGTGATGGTGGTATCCGCCCGCGGACAGGAAGAGGATGTCCCCGGTGGTTCCCCACCCCGGCACCTCGCGCCCCTCGGCGATCACGTCGAAGCCGAGCACGTCGACGTAGAAGTGGCGGATGCGATCGATGTCGGCCGTGCGGAGGTGGGCGTGGCCGAGCCTGATCCCGGGATCGATCGGGTCGGGCGCGGCCTGGTGCGGAACAAGGGGTTGGCCGAGGCTCATCGAGGCTGCGCGGCGGTCAGGTAGATGCGGTTGCCGGATGGATCGGCGACCCGTACGCCGCCGTCGCGCTCCTCGGTCGCAGCACCGAGCGCGCGCGCACGGTCAATCGTCGCCTTGAGCTCCTCAGGCGAAGCCACGCGCAGATCCGCCTGACGCAGACCGGCGGCGTCGGCGGGGCGCGGCGGGGCGCCAACTCCCTGCCAGATGTTCAGGGCCAGACGATGCGGAAAGCTGCCACCCAGGTTGAGCTCGGCCATGCCCATCAGCTCGGCGTTCAGGCGGAATCCAAGCGCCTCGTAGAAGCTCACCGCCGACTCGAGCTCGGACACGTGGAGATGGAGGTGGCCGATACGAGCGCCGGCCGCCAGAGGCAGGTCGAGGTTTTCATCTGAGAGGTGACCGAACACCTCATCGAGGTCAAGTGGCGACACCACGTGACGACGCTTCCCATCGCTGTCGATCACGTACGGCTGGCCGGCGGCCAGGTCGTAGGCGCCGAAGCGGTCAAACGTCTCGAAGCTGACCTCCAGGCCGATCCCGTCGGGGTCGTCGAGATAAGTGGCCCAGTGCATGATGTGATCGGTGGGCGAGTTCGGGTAGCGCGCGGTGAAGAGTCGCGCCAGCAGCCGCGCGAACTCGGCCTCGCTCGGTAGGTGGATGGCCAGGTGGTAGAGCCCGGCATGGCCACGCGGCACGCGTCGCGTCGCCCCCGGATGCAGAACAAGCAACTCCGCATCATCAACGCCGAGGCGCAGTGTGCCTTCGTCCTCGGCGAGTAACCGCAGACCGATCAGGTCCCGCCAGAAGCCGAGCGCTTGCGGGCCATCGGTCACGTCGAGGTGAACCGGACCCCAGGTTGCCAGATCGGTTCCGGTGCTCTGGACCGGAGTGGGTCGCCGAGCGAGTCGCGTAGTGCTCATGGAGTACAAGTCTAGCAGATAGTTGCGCGCGCAAGCATATTTCCGGAGGGCCGCCCCCCGGCGCGAGACGGCCGCCGATGACCGTCACCGATGATTCCGGCGCCGCATCCCGGTCTAACGCACCAGTTCCTAACCACGATCCGAGGAGCCACGATGGGACAAATCGCCGTACACGAATTCATCACCCTGGATGGCGTTTTCGAGACCCCATCCTGGACATTCGGCTACCCCTTCGACCCGCGGATGGGCGAGGCCATCGGCGGCATCATGGGCGGGAGCCAGGCGATCCTCCTGGGCCGCCGCACCTACGAGGAGTTCGCGCCCGCCTGGGCGGGCCGCACCGCGGACGAGGACCCCGGCGCTCCGTTCATGAACGAGACGCAGAAGTACGTGGTGTCCGCCACACTTCAGGACGCCGAGTGGAGCAACTCGACCTTGCTCGGCGGTTATGACGCCGAGGCGATCCGGCGACTCAAGGGCGAGGTCGACGGACACATCTACGTCAGCGGCAGCGGAACCCTGGTCAGGGCCATGCTCGCCGACGGGCTGGTGGACGAGCTGCACCTGTTCGTCTTCCCGCTCACCCTGGGCGCCGGGAAGCGGCTATTTCCGGAAGGCTCGAGTCTCAAGCTCTCGCTCGCCGGGGCGGACAGTTACGACAGCGGCGTGGTCCACCTGGCCTATCGGCCCGCGACCGCCGGCGTCTAGTCGGCCGCCCGATCCGCAAGCCCCGCCGAACTAATCGGCGGGGCTCGATCCCCCTATCACCAACGCGTCGGGATCATCGGCCGGATCGACAGCCGACACGCGCTCGACGGCGAGGACCGCGGTGTCGTCGGCCTGGGGGCCGGAGGCGAACTCGGCCACCGCGGAGTCGATCCGCCGGACAGCGTCCGCAGCGTCGGTGGCGCCGATCAGCGCGTCGGCCAGGCGCTCCTCGCCAAAGCGCTCCCGCTCGCCCACCGTGTCGATCACGCCATCGGTGTAGAGGATCAGCTGATCGCCCGGCTCAAGCGTAATCGTCTCCGCCCGCCAGGTGCCGACCGGGTAGGCCCCCAGCGGCGACGCGAATTCGCCCACCTGCCGCGGAACCCCTTCTTGCAGGTGATAGGGCGGGGGATGACCGGCCAGAACCACGTCCGCCTCGGTTCCCGCCGCGGTCTCACGCAGCAGAGCACAGGCGATCGTGACCAGCGAGGGGTGCGAGCGTTCCCGCAGTTCGACGTTGAGCTGCTCGAACGCGGCCACAGGATCGTTCAGCAACCTCGCCGCGGTGCGCATCGTGTACCGGGCCAGGGAGGTGAGCGCGGCCGCGTGGGGCCCGCGGCCGGTGACATCGCCGACCAGAACGATCCAGCCACTGGGCACCTCGAAGGCGTCGTAGAAGTCGCCGCCCACCTCGCTCTGTTCCCCGGCGGCGCGATACAGGCTGGCGAGCTCGAACCCCTCGATCTGCGGGAGCGCCTCCGGAAGCAGGCTCTGCTGGAGGGTGCTGGCGATCTGGGAGCGCTCGGTGTAGAGCCGCGCGTTCTCCGCCGCCACCCCGGCTCGGCGCCCGAGCTCCTCGGCCAGGGCAAGGTCACGCTCGTCGAACCGGCGGCCAGATTCCGCCATCACGAGCGTCAGCACACCGGATGGCGCCTGACCCGGCGCCACCAGCGGGACGATGATCACTGACCGCATCTCGAGATCCCGGACGAGCGCGGCCTGTTCCTCGGAGACATCCGCCTGCTCGATCATCTCCGGCGTGATCTCCCGGACCAGCATCGGCTCTCCCGTCTCAACCACCCGGGCCGCGCCGCTGCCGTCGTTGACCCGCGTGGGATAGCGCTCGCCGAACTCCCGTGCCAGAGCGACCTTGGCGGGATCGACGTGCCCGACGGCCACCTGGACGAGCTCGCCATGCGCGGCGCGGATGCGCACGCCGCACCAGTCGGCGAGCTGCGGAACGGCGAGGTTGGCGACCCGGCTCAGGGTCTGCTGGTAGTCAAGCGAGGAGGCGAGCTCACGCCCGGCTTCGGCCAGCAACCGCTGCGCGAGCTCGGCTCGCTTGACGTCGGTCACGTCCTCGATCACGTTGGCCACCAGCGACACGCGGCCGTCCTCGTCGAGAACCGGCGTCGCCTTGTGCAGGAGCCAGCGCTCGGCACCGGTGGCCCGGACGACGTTGCGGACCAGAAGGGGCTCGGGCGTCTCGCCCGTGAACGCTTTAGCGGACGGAAGGTCGCTCAGCGCCAGGGGACGGCCCGCCTCGTCGTAGGCGTCGTAGCGATCCATCAGCTGCTGGGCCGTCGAGGCGCTCATCTCATCCTCGGATTCGAACCCGAGCAGGCGCGCCGCGGCCGGATTGGCAAGCACCATGCCGCCGGACGGGTCCCTGACGATCACGGCCTCGGCAAGGTTCGCGAACGTGGCCTCGAGCTGCTGTTCGAGCTCGCCCACCATCCGGGACAGCCCGGCGTTGTCGAGGGCGAGCGAGATCCGTCCCGCCAGGACCTCGGCGAAGCGCAGGTCCTCCGCACCATAGGTGCGACCTGACAGCCCAACCCCGCAGGCCAGCGCGCCCAGGATCCGGCCCCGAGCGCGCAGCGGCACGAACAGCGAGGCGCGGAACTCGAGTCCCCGCAGGAGCGCGAGATCCTCCTCGCTGCTGGCGATGGCTCGGAGGTGCTCCTCAGTGACCGGCGAAAGCAGGTGACTCTCGCCGGCGCTCACCGCGCGGGCGACCCCGACGGGAGCGTCGGGCACGCGCCGCCGGCGCATCAGGGCGGCCTCGAGCTCGGCCCGGTTGGGGTCGTCGACCCTCACGCCCAGCCGCCGCAGCGATCCGTCGCTCCCCCGAGCATCGAGCAGAGCCATGTCGGCGAAGGCGGGCACGACGATCTCCAGCAGACGCTCGACGGTCATCCGAAACGGCAGGGAGCCGTCCGCCACGCCACCGACCGCCGCGAGTAGCTCAAAGCGACTCGCCTCCAACCCCTCGCGCGCACCCATCGCCGTATTGTCGGCTATGGGCGCCCGTTCACAAAACTACCGAGCGCCCGTCGCCTCAAAGATTGCGCATCACCCGCAGGATCACCGGGCGCCTGGCGCGCGCCGCGGCGTCGAGGATGAGCTTCAGCTCCGCCTCGCTGAGTCCCTCGGCGACCTCGACCTCGACGACCAGCGGCTCGGCTCCTGCTTCCGCCCGGGCGAGGACGCGGTGGAGGCGATCCGGGTCGCGCGTCAGCGCGCCGGGCGCGGGCACCGAGAGGACAACCTCGCCGGCGGCCGGCGGCTCGAGGTTGCCCTCGGCATCGGTGGCTCCCACGTCGACCACGACGAGCCCGGTGCCCACCGGAGGCGGTGGATCATCGACGAGCTGGCGCTCGATGGCGCCGCCGCCGGGAATCTGAATGATCAGCTTCGGCTCGTAGGCCATCACGGCTCCTCTGCCCCGGCGTGTCCGAGCTGCTCGAGCACCTGCTCGAAGACCTCGTGCGGCTGGGCTCCGGGGACGAGCACCCGGAGATCGATGACCCAGGCCGGCACACCCCCGGCCCCGAGCTCGATCGCCTGCCGGGTTGAGTCTTCGATGAGCCTGAGATAGCGACCGTCGGCCAGGGCGGCCACGATCTCCGGCTCCTGAAGGCCCACCGCGCTGCCCTCTTCGATCAGAACCTGCTCGTCGCCGATGTCGCGACCCCGGGCCCAGTAGGCATCGAACAGGCGCGCGTGCATATCGGAAAGCAACCCCCGCTCCCTCGCCAGCTCAGCCAGCATCAGCGCCCGGCGGGAGTTCGGGACCTTGTCGATCTCTCCTGCGAAGGGCAGGCCGACCGCGTCGAACATGGCCCGATGGCGGTCGGCCAGCCCGGCGCCGTAACGGCGCTCGAGCTCGCCGCGCGGGATGCCCTCGGGCGGGTACTCGGGATGCAGATCGAACGGCCGCCACTCAATCTGCGCGCCGAACCGACGCTCGAGCCACGCCGCCCGTTCCAGGCCGACGTAGCAGAAAGGTCATATGTAGTCAGACCAGACGGTGACCCGCGGGTGGCCGTTGGGGCTGGCGGCGGTGCCCTCCACGGCCTACTGCCAGTAGCGTTCGACCGTGTCGCTGTCACGCACCTGGGCCTCGTCCGGGTCCATCCCGAACTCGGCCCGGGCTCGCCGCTGGCGGAGCAGATCCCAGCAGCGATCGAGCTCGACCCTCACCTGTTCGAGCCGCTGCCGGTCCGCGTCCAACCGCTCGGCGTCGTGGCTGTCGGTCTCCTCGCGCTGACGCAGCTCATGCTCCTCGGCTACGAGCCGCTCGATACGGCCGGCGATGCTCTCGTCGCTCATGTCGCAAATCCTAGTCACGGGATCCTCTCAGCTCACGCGAACTCACGGCCGCGCCGGATCCTCGAGCGGCGCCCGTTTCAGCCCGCCCGTGCGCAGGGCGGCGAGCAGCGGTGGTGAATGCCAGGCCGGCGCCTGCCCGTCGAGGAAGCGGTCGAGGTCCGGGGTCTGGGGCCGAGCCCCTCCGAGCAGATACAGGAGCACGCCGATCGCGGCGCCTCCCAGGGCCAAGCCGAAGCCGATCCACAGCGCGATGCCCGTCCCCGCCTTCAGCCCGCCGCCAACCGTCGCCGCGAAGTGGGCAAAGATCGGCGCGATCATGAACGCCGCAACCGCGCGTAGGAGCTCGACGATGGCGAACACGCGCTGCAGGTTGTTCGAGGGCAGGGAGAAGCCGGCCACGAACAGGGCTGGGGCGACGGTTGCCCCGAGGCCGATGCCGGTCAGCCCCGAGCCCAGGAGCGTCAAGCCCTGGGTCGGCGGGAGGTGAATGAGGAAGGCTCCGATCCCCGCGGCCAGGAACGCCATGCCCACCAGGGGCAGGTAGTGGATCGACCGGTGCCGGAAGACCACGCCCAGCATCACCGCCGTCACCAGGGCTCCCCCAAACTCGGGCGCATAGAGCAGCCCCACGTGGAGCGGCGAGTAGCGCCCGGCGAGGAGACTCGCTGACAACGCGCTGGCCGAGACCGAGGCAGCCGCCGCGAACAACGCGACGACGATCCCGGCGACCGGCATGGTGCTGTTGAGCACGCTGCGGATCGTCAGCAGCGGCCGCTTGCCGCGGTATTGGTTGACGATCAGCAGGACGATCAGCAGCAAGCCCGCCACGAGCGGCACGATCGCCACCGGATCCAGGAACCGGTGCGTGGCGAGCTCCGAGGCGCCGAAGAAGGCGGCGACCGATCCGGCCGCGGCCAGGCCGATCGCGGTGCTGTCCCGAGGTGCATCGGGGTCGAACGGGGGAGCGTCGACAAAGGTCAGCAGCGAGAGGACGAGGGCTGCCGCCGAGATCCCGGCCACGACCCAGAAGAGCGGCCGCCACGCGTGCGATCCGGCCTGAAGGCCGCCGATCGTGGGGCCGAGAGCCACGGCGCCGAAAATGCAGACGTTCATGATGATCGCCGTCTCACGGAGCTTGGCGGGCGGGAACCCGAGCGCGAGCGGGGGGACGGCGGCGATCAGGAGCAGGCTGGTGCACAGCCCCTGCAGCACGTGCCCGGTTATGTACATCCAGGGAGCCGCGGCGCCGGCGGCGAGGACGGATCCGATCACGAGCAGGGCCGCGTAGAGGACGAGCATCCGCCGCTGGGGCAGCAGCTGGGCGAACTGGACCGCGAGGACGGTGCCGATCGCGTACCCGGCGTTGCCCATACCGGAGCTGAGGCTCATCTCCTGGGCGCTCATATGAAGCTGGCGGGCGATGATCGGGGTGAGCGGCCCGAGCGCGGCCGAGAGCGCGAGGTAGGGGACGAGCGCGCAGATGACCATCGTCGCCGCCGCCCAGTAGCGGCCGGCCAGCGGGCCCTGTCTCATGCTCAGATCTCGATGCCGCGGTCGGCGAGCCAGTCCAGCACTGCCTCTGGAGGGTCGCCCTTCCACTCGGCACGTGCGGCCATCCGGAGGATCTTGTCCGGATCGTCGTGAAGCTCGTCGCGCCGGTGTGCGAGATAGAGGATCACGGCGGTGGCGACCGAGACGGCCGGGTCCTCGATCTCGGAATCGGCGCCCTCGGCGGCGATCGCCAGCCGCTCCTCGAGGTTCTGGATCGCGGTCACCGGCTCGTCAGCGTCCTCGAACTGCTCGAGGAGCTCGCCCAGCCGCGGGTCGACATCGTCGGGATCAGCGATCTCGACGGCTCGCTTGGCGAGGTCAAACAGAGAAACGGGGCGGGGCTCGGTGGGCATGGCCTATCCCCGATCCTAGACATGTGAGCCGCGAGCGCGCAGAATCGCCTCGCGCTCGGCGAGCCGGTTCTCACGTCGCAGCTGAGCCGCCTCCTCACGACGGTGCTCGTCGCGGGTCTCGCAGGTGAGCGGCGGGACCGCTGTCGGCCGCCCGTCCTCGTCGAGGGCGACCATCGTGAGATACGCGGTCGAGGTGTGGGCGATCTCCCCGGTTCGCACGTGCTCGGACTCAACCCGGACACCGACCACCATCGAGGTTCGCCACGCAGCGTTGACGCTGGCCCGCACGGTGACCAGCTGACCCACCTCCACCGGGACGAGGAACGTCATGCGGTCCATCCCCGCTGTCACCACCCGCGTGCCGGAGTGCCGGATGGCCGCGATACCGGCGACCTCATCGCACAGGCGCATGATCGAGCCACCGTGGACATGACCGGCGGTGTTGGCGTCCTCGATCCCCATCCACCGCGTCAGGACCGACCTGGAGTCAGACGGACGCCGTGGTTCCACGGCGCGGAACTCTACGCCGGCGGGGCGGTGCCGGAGGCAGGCTCAGCCCCGCGCCGCAAGAGTGCCAGGGGCAGGCTCAGCCCGCCGGGGCGGGTAGGTGCACGGCCTCGATCGGCTCGGCCAGGGGCGCGCACAGCGCTGCCGCCTGTTCCTCACGCTGGAGCGTGCGGCGCAGCTGGACGAAGGCCACACTCCCCAGCAGCGCGGGAACCCAGAGGGCGATCGCGTGGTAGATGAGCACCGCGGCGGTGCTGACCGCGAGTGGCTGGTGGTAGAGGGCGAAGGCGCCGATCAGGCCCCCGTCGATCCCGCCGATCCCGCCCGGAATGGGGATGTTCCCGCCCAGCTGGCCAATCAGATATCCCAGGGCGAGAACGCCCACCGAGGGGGAGTAGCCCAAAGCCTTGAAGGCGACGCCGAGGACGGCGATGTCAAAGCCGACAATCCCGATGGAACCGGCGAGGACCAGGATCGGACGGTGGCGCAGAAGCATCAGGGCATCGCGAACGCCCTGGCCAAGCGAGTACCGAAGCCACCCCCAGGCGAGGCGCAGGCCACGCCTCTCTCTGGGCTGGTGCTCAGGTTTCTCCCCCCGTAGCCGCGGCAGGACCGCGACGACGAGCACGGTGGCCACCGTGGCCAGCGCGCCGAACGCGTACGTGAGCGCCGGGTCACGGTCGTGGTGAAGGATGCCCAGCATGAACAGGACCGCGAACACGATCACACCCACCACGTTGGGCAGGCTGGTGAGAAAGAAGAAGGCGACCGAGCGCCGGGCGATGTGCTCGGTGCTCATGCCTCCCTTGCGGAGCGCCCACGCCCCGAGCGCGAGTCCGCCCGTGCCACTCACCGACAGGACCGAGTTCGCCGCCTGCTCGGCCATACCGATCTGGTAGCTGAGCCGCCATCTCATCTGACGGCAGAAGACGGCGCGGAAGATGACCACGTAGGAGAGCGCCGAGAGCACCTCGAGCGCGACGCCGGCAAGGACCCACCCCGACTGCGCGTCGGCGAGGTCACGCCGCAGGTTGCCGAGCCCTGGACCGGTGAGCACGAAGACCGCGATGAGAGCCACGACGACGCCGAGCTCGACCAGCCGGCGGCCGACACGACGGGGACTCAGCTCCTCCGGCATCGGTTCCGCGGACCCGGCGTGCTCCACCGGTCCATGGTGGCAAATGGCCGCAGGCGGCTGGCCGCTGTCCCCAGATGTGCGCTTCGTTCGTCTTGGGGATGATCAACACCCACACAGGAGGTATCGAGATGAAGTACGCCCTGCTGATCTACAGCCAGCCTGGATCCCACGAAGCGCTTTCCGAGGAGGAGTACCAGGCCGCGCTTGCCGAGTACATGGCGATCTCCAGCGACCCGCGCTGCGAGGGAGGAGCTCAGCTCCAGCCGGTGGAGACGGCGACGACGGTCCGGGTCCGGGATGGCCAGCCGCTGACGACGGACGGGCCGTTCGCCGACACCAAGGAGGTGTTCGGCGGTTATTTCGTCGTCGAGGCCGGCGACCTGGATGAGGCGCTGGATCTCGCGGCGCGCGTGCCGGCGGCGCGACTCGGAGGCGCGGTCGAGGTCCGCCCCGTGGTGGAGCGATAGCGCTGCTCGAGGACGTCTTCCGTGAGCAGTGGGGTCGGGTGCTGGCTTCGTTGGTCGGCTTCCTCGGCGACTTCGATCTCGCCGAGGAAGCCGCCCAGGAGGCGTTCGCGGTCGCGGCGGAGCGTTGGCAGCGCGACGGCGAGCCCACCAATCCCGCGGCGTGGCTGATCACTACCGCGCGCCACCGCGCGATCGACCGCATCCGCCGGGACCGCACGCTGACCGAGAAGACGCGGCTTCTCGAGACGCCTGAGGCGACCATGGACGAGCTTGACGACGTTGTGATCCGGGACGAGCGCCTGGAGTTGATCTTCACCTGCTGTCATCCCGCTCTTGCGGTCGACGCGCAGGTGGCGCTGACGCTGCGCGCGCTCGGCGGCCTGACCACACAGGAGATAGCGCGAGCGTTCCTCGTCTCCGAGGAGACCATGAAGCGCCGTCTCTCCCGCGCCAAGACCAAAATCAAGGCGGCCGGGATCCCGTTCGCCGTCCCCGCCGCCCATCGACTCCCGGATCGCCTCGAGGCCGCCGCGGCCGTGATCTACCTGATCTTCAACGAGGGGTACCGCGGACGGGTGGACCTGGCGGCTGAGGCGATCCGGCTCGGGCGCCTGCTGGCCGAGCTCATGCCCGATGAGCCGGAGGTGCACGGGCTCCTGGCTCTGATGCTCATCCACCACGCACGGCGGCAGGCGCGTTTCGCCGGCCAGGATCTGGTGCTGCTCGCCGATCAGGACCGTGCGCTATGGGATCTCGGCCAGATCGCCGCCGGCCGCGCAGCGCTGGAGCAGGCGATCGCGCTGAGAGGCCGAGGCCCGTACGTTCTCCAGGCGGCGATCGCCTCCCTGCAGAGCGAGAACACAGTCGACTGGGTCGAGGTGTCGCATCTGTATGAGCAGCTGTTCCGCCTCACCGGCTCGACCGTGGTGGCTCTGAACCGAGCTGTCGCCCTCGCCGAGGCCGGATCGCCCCGGGAGGCGCTGGCCCTGGTCGAGGAGCTTCCGCTCGAGAACTACCAGTATCTGCACTCCACGCGGGCCGAGCTGCTACGCCGGCTGGGTCGCCTCACCGAGGCGCGGAGCGCCTATTCACGGGCTCTGGAGCTGGCGGTTTCGGAGCCGGAGCGCCGGTTTCTGAGCCGCCGTCTGGCGGAGCTCTGAGCGGCTCGGCGGGTTCCACAATGGGCAGGATCTCGGTGGCCTGAACCGGCCTACGCTCCCGCTCGACCTCCTCCCTCGCCGCGTCGACGGCGCGTTCGGCCTCCCGCTCGGCCTCGTGCAGTGCGATCTCAACCTGACGCGCTCTGGCCTTCAGCTGTTCGAGGCGGTCCTCCTCGCCCCGGTAGGCGGCTTCACCGAGCGGCTCGAGTTGCCGGCGCATCTGCCAGCGCAGCCGATAACGGCGCTGGGCCACGCGGAGCACGACGAAACCGGCTCGTGACCAGGCACGCGCAGCCGCCCCGACCACCCGGGTGTGCTCACCGGCCCGCTGCGCCGCGACATTGGCCAGACGAGCCGCCGGGTCATCCGGCTCGTGCTCGAGGGCGACGAGCAGCAGCGCGACGAGGACGAGCGCCGCCGCCAGTAGCACGACCCCGGCGACCCAGGACCCGCTCACCAGCAGGATCAGCGCCACGATCACGATCGCCAGCAAGACGCCCCCAAGCAGCGACACGGGCCCGACGCCGAGGGGACGCCGGTTGACCGTGTGGATGCTCGGCGGCGATTGGAGGCCTCTGGCCGGGAGCATGTCCTCGGTTTCGCCGTCGCGATTCGAGATGGCCTCGACTGACTCGCGTCGTCTCACGGTTTGACTATGCCCGCGACGTGCGCCTCGAATGCATGACTCGACGGCGGCGACGGGAACTCCAGTTCGGTATCACCTGTTGGCGATGCGGCACGCAACCGCCACGTGGGCTGTTCTCGGCGCCGCCGCGGTGCTGATCACGGCCGGCTGCGGCGGCAGCGTGCACGGATCTCCGAGGAGCAAGCAGTGCCGAGCGGTTATCGGTCTCGAGAGTCCGGTAAGGACGTCGCTGGGCAGCGAACAGCTCGCGTTCGCCCGGCTCGCTGTCGCCGATGACAACTCCAAGAACGGCACCAAGATCGGACTCGAGGTCGCCGACACCGAGTTCAGCCCCTCGCGGGCTGTGGCCGTCAGCGAACAGTTGGTGGCTCGCTCAGGTGCTGTCGCAGTGATCGGCCCGGCCGGCAATGCCGAGGTTGAGGCCGTGGGGCCGATCTTCGCGCGGGCCGGCCTGCCGTTCATCTCGGCCTCGGCAACGGGCTCACAGCTGACTGCGGGGGCCAACCCGACGTTCTTTCGCGTCGTGCCGCCGGTCAGCCTGGAAGGCTCTCAGGAGTCGGATTTCATCATCGATCACCTGCGCCCCAGGGCGGTGCTGATCCTCGATGACCGGAGCGGATATGGCCGCCGGATGGCCGACTCGATGCTGCCCGTGTTCAGGCTCTCCCGGGTCCTGGTGGAGCGGGCCTCGGCGAACGGCCGGACTGCGGCGAGTGCGGGAGCGCTGCTGGACCGGATCACGCCCGCCATCAGCGTCACCGTCCTGGCCTGGCACGCGCCGGGCGGCGCCGAGACGTTGGGCCGCATGCTCGTCGGGCAGCACCGAGCCCTGACCCTGGTCGGCCCCGACCGGCTGTTCGCGCCCGGTCAGTTCACGGTCCCCGGCGCCTACGTTGCCGCGCCCGGGCCTGACATCACGGCGCTGCCCGCAGACGCCTCGATCGCACGGCGGATACGACGCTCGATCACGACGTTTGGGATTTTCGGGCCACTGGCTTACGCAGCGACCCATGTGGTCGACGAGGCGGTCGCACAGGTGTGTCGGTCTGGGCAGACGCCCTCGGCCAGCGATGTCATGGCCGCGGTCAGAGCAACCCACGCGGGGAGCTCGATCCTCGGAATTCCCATCCGCTTCCGGGCCGACGGTGAGCTCGCCGACCCCCGGTGGTTCATGTTCCGGATCGATTCAGCCGGGCGCTACCACCTGGTTCCGTAGCGTCAGGAGCACCGAGCCTCAGCGAGGGCCTCACGCACGGTCCGCTCGACCATCACGCGCACGAGCTGGCGCTTGTACTCGATCGAGCCGTTGGCGTCGGCGAGCGGCTCCGCCTCGGCCGCTGCGATCTCGGCGCAGGCACGAAGATCCGGATGCCCGGCGTCGAGCTGGCTCAGGGCCTCCTCGGCACCCGTCAGCCGTCGCGCGGTGAGACCGACCGAGCCCACGGCGATCCGGACCTCCGCGATCTGCTCGTCGCGGACGGTGATGCTGGCCGCAACCGTGACCGCCGGTCGTTCGTGGAAGGACAGCTTTCGGTGCACGAGCGCCGAGCCTGGGGTCAGGGGCGGCACGTGCACCGAGACGAGCAGCTCACCGGGCTCGAGCACGGTGGTGTACGGCCCGCGGGTGAAGGCCTCGATCGCGAGCCGCCGGGCCTCGGCTCCGTCACGCCGTGCGCTCAGCCACCCGCCGGCCGCGGTCAGGTAGGTCGCCGGATCGGAGTGCGGGTCGGCAAAGCAGAGGTTCCCGCCGATGGTGCCGACGTTACGCACGCGAATATTGGCCACGTCACGCTCCATCGCGGCCAGCGACGGCCAGCGCTCTCGGATGACCGCCGAGCGTTCGATCTCCCGGTGGGTCGTGGCCGAGCCGATCCGCAACTCCCCGTTCGTCTCGATGCCCGAGAGCTCCTCAATCCCCTTGAGGTCGACCAGATGGCGGAACTCGGTCAGCCCGAGCTTGGCCACGAGCAACAGCTCGGTGCCACCGCAATACGGCTGGGCGTCAGGCCCGAGCTCGCTGAGGAGCCGGCTCGCCTCCTCCAGGGTCTGCGGCCGGTGCAGCTCAAACGGCGGGAGCCTCACGACGCGGCGCCCGTGAGCTCGGCGCCCACCGATCCGGACAGCACCTCGAGGACCGCCTGGGCGCCCGCGCCGACATCGGCCGCGGCCCCGAGATCGAGCAGACCCCGCCCCAGTGCCGACACGGCAACCAGCGGATACAGCGAGCGAGCCGCCGGTCCCATATGGCCGAGGCGAACCAACCGCTCCTTGAGCTCTCCGTAGCCCCCTGACAGCATCACGCCGTAGCGCTCCCGAACGTGGGCGAGCAGGCTGGCCACCTCGATCCCCGCCGGCATGCGCACGGCGGTGACGCAGTTGGCCGCGTAGGACTCGCTCCTGGGCCACAGCTCGAGCCCCATCGCCCTGACTCCGGCACGGCAGGCGCGCGCGGCCAGCGAGTGTGTGGCGATCGTGGCGTCAAGGCCGTTATCGAGCACTTCGCGCAGCGCCGCGTTCACGCCGTTCACGTCGGCCACCGACGGCGTGTAGGGGAACGCCGTGCGACCGCCATCGATCCACCGGTGCTTCCAGTCGAGCAACGACAGGAAGGACCCCCTGGGCGCCGCGGGGTTGGCGGCGATTGCCTCCCAGGCCCGCGGACTCACGCTGATCAGAGAGATTCCCGGCGGCCCGGCCAGGCATTTCTGTGGGCCGGCGACCGCGAGGTCCACATGCCACTCGTCAATCGCAAGCTCGGTCCCGGCCAGCGACGAGACCACGTCGGCCAACAGCAGCGCGCCGTGGGCGTGGGCCAGCGGCCCGAGCTCCCCCAGCGGGTTCTCGATCCCCGAAGGCGTCTCGGAATGGACAACGGAGACCAGCTCGATGTCGCCGCGCTCGCTGAGCACGCGCTCGACCTCGCTTGGATCGATCGCCTCGTCGTAGGGCACTCGAACCTCGTGAACCTCGGCGCCGTACTCACGCAGCCAGTCGCCGAACCACGCCGCGTACACGCCGGAGACGAGGTTCAGGCATTTCATCCCCGGCCGGACCAGGCCCCGTGCTGCGGCCTCGAGGCCGAGGACCGCCTCGCCCTGCATGAGCACGACGTCGTTGCTGGTCCGGAAGACGTCGGCCAGCAGCCGCTCGGTCTCCCGGAAGCGGTCGAGGAACACCGGGTCGTAATCGAAGATGATCGGCGATCCGAGCGCCGCCTGAACGCGCGGCGAGGCCATCGTCGGGCCCGCGGTGAGAGTGAAGTCTGGTGGACGCACGAACCCTCCTAACAAGTCTGGTTGGCGGCCTGCATCAGCCGTAGGTGACCACCGGGTCAGACCACCCCGCGTTGTCGTGGGCGCACGGGATGGCCGGGTCGTCTTCGCTGGTCAGCAGCCGCCCGTCCCGGAACACCGAGCAATAGGCGACGATGTGCGGCTCGCCAAAGTCGACGTTGCAGCGGACGACCGGCACGCCTCGGAACCGGTTGCCACTGCGAACACATGCCACCCACAGGAACCGGAGTCTCTCGGAATGCATACGGGCGACGACCGCGCTGTGAAACCGGGCAAGGCTCCCGGTCGTGATCGTGGCCGCTGCCGACCCGGTCGCGCTGGTGTAGGCGATCACTGCCCCCACGAGGCAGAGCAGCAACAGGCCGTAGAACCATGGCCGAAGAACCCGCCGTGCGGGGCGGGGATCGGGAGTCATGGGCGGCATATTACGTTAGGAGTCGATTGTCAACAGTTCACAGCCGACCCGGAAGCGCTACTGTCCTCCGCCGTCCAGATGCATGTCCACGGCCGTCCGGCCGAACTGAGTTTCCGGCGAAAACAAAGGGAGAGGCAATGGATCGAAGTAGCGGGCGGAAGCTGCTCGGGACCACGGGTATGGTCGTTGTCGCGACGGCGCTGGCCGCATGCGGCAACGCATCGGGCGGGGCAGGCGGAGGCGGAGGCTCAGGTGGCAAGGGTCCGCTGGAGATCGCGGTCTTCCACGCGTTCTCGGGACCGAACGCGGCCTACGGGCCGGAGGCGGCGGCGGGCTGCTATCCGGCGGCTCGCGAGATCAACGCCGCGGGCGGGGTACTCGGCCACAAGCTCGGGTGCACGCCTGTCGACTCAAAGGGCGATCCCGCTGATGCCGTCCCGGCTGCCAACCGGATGATCGCCGCCTCGAGCAACCTGGCCGGAGTGATCGGAGGCGGCTCCAACGAGGCGACCGCGGTGGTCCCGCTGTTCGAGCAGGCGCAGATCCCCGTGTTCTCCACCACCGGTCAGGCGTCGTTCGACCGGACGAACGACAAATACTTCTGGCGCATCCTGTCCCCGGACGCGGCGCAGGGCAGCGCGATGGCCGCGGCGGCCAAGAAGCTGGGGTTCAGCCGCGCGGCGACGCTGTTCGGGAACGACGTCGCGGCGCAGGGGTCGGCACCAACGGCCATCAGCGGGATCAAGCGGCTCGGACTCAGCCTGCTCGCGAGCCAGACGCTGGCCGTCGGCCAGCCCTCGTATCGGACCGAGGCTCAGGCCATGAGCACGGCCAAGCCGCAGGTCATCGTGACCGAGGCGGACCCTCAGACCAGTGCCACGTACTTCGCGGAGCTGTCGCAGCTCGGGCAGGTTCCCGCGCTCATCACCGACCCGGTGTCCCAGGAGCCGAACTGGCGTAAAGCCGTCGGGGGGGCGATCGGAACCGCGTTGCTCAACAAGCAGGATTACGCAGTGGTCGCCTACTCGCCGATGACCACTCCGGCCTACAAGACGTTCATCGCGGAGCTGTTGGCCTCGTCCAAGCAGGTCCCCCAGCCGGCGCAGTGGGAGCCGGACCTCTACTCGGTGGCCGACTATGACTCGACGATCATCATGGCGCTGGCCATGGACGCGGCTCACTCGACCAAGCCGAGCGTCTACGACAGCTACATCACGAAGGTGACCGCGCCCGCCCCCGGTGCCACGATGGTCAACACGTATGCCGCGGGGAAGGCGGCGCTGTCGCAGGGCAAGCGGATCCAGTACGTCGGAGCCGTCGGTCCGCTGGACTTCAACCAGTGGCACAACGCAGGAAACCAGTTCGCCATCGAGCGCTACTCGAATGGCAAGTGGCAGGTGTCATCGGTGCTGAGCGCCGCCGAGATCAACGCCGCGGCGCCGTGAGCCCGCGGCTGGTCGGGTGCGGCCCTAAGACATAGGCAGCTCCTCATGGCGGTGTTCATCTCGGCCGTTGGCTTCGGCGTCGTCACGGCGGCGATCCTGGCCATCAGCGCCGTCGGCTTCACGCTGCAGTTCAGCGTCACCAACGTGTTCAACCTCTCCTTCGGGAGCGTGATGACCATCTGCGGCTTCGTCGCTTACTGGCTGAACCATGGGGGGCTGAACATCTGGCTCGCGATGGCGGCGGCGGCGGTGGCGGGGGGCCTGATCTCGCTCGCTCTCAACGAGCTCGTATTCGCGCCGTTCATCCGCCACGGACTCAACCTGTTCGGGATGGTCATCATCACCATCTCGGTAGGCCTGATCGCGGACCACAGCCTTCAGGCGCTCGTCGGGCCGAGCTTCTTCGCCTACACGGCGCGGGCCGGGAGGGCGTTTCACTTCGCCGACTTTGTTCTCACCCGGCAGGAGCTGGCGATCATCGGGATCGCGCTCGTCCTCACCGTCCTCGTCCAGGTCGGCCTGCAATACACGCGGCTCGGCCGGGCGATGCGCGGGCTGGCCGTCAACGCGTCGCTGGCCCGGGCCTGTGGGGTGCCGACGCGTCGGGTGATTGCGCTCGCGTGGTTTGTCTCGGGCGTCCTCGCGGGGGTGGGCGGAGTGGCGCTGTTCCTCGACATCAGCACGTTCACGGCCACGACCGGCTCGGAGTTCCTGATCGTGATCATCGCCGCGGCCGTGCTGGGCGGAATCGGGTCCCCTCGCGGCGCCGTGCTCGGGGCCGTCGTGGTCGGGATCGTCACCGAGGTGGGCGCCGCGTATTGGAATCCCGAGCTCAAGGACGTCCTGGCCTTTGGAGTGCTGATCGTCGTGCTGCTGGTGCGGCCGCAGGGGCTGTTCGCGCAGCTCGCTACCGAGCGAGCCCTGGCTCGATGAGCGCCGCCACCCAGTACTACATCGCGACGATCTGCGTCTACGTCGGCGTCAACGTGATCGGCGCCTGGGGCCTCGACCTTCAGTTCGGCGTGACCGGCGTGCTGAACTTCGCCTTCATCCTCTTCCAGGCCGTGGGGGCGTACACCGCGGCGATGCTGAGCCTGGGGCCGGCCAGCGCCAGCGGGGGCTTCCAGCAGTATCTGTTTGGCGTCCATCTGCCCTTCCCGCTCCCGATCATCGGCGCCATGCTGGTCGGAGCGGCGCTCTCGGCGGTGGTTGGGCTGATCACGCTGCGGCGGCTGCGCTCGGACTACCAGGCGATGGTGATGCTCGTCGTCTCGGTCGTCGCCACCGTGGTCGCGCAGTCAGTCATCGGGTTGGTCAACGGGGATGCCGGGCTGTCGCTGATTCCCAATCCGGTGATGGGCCTCACCGCATTCACTCGCCAGCAACAGACGTGGCTGTTCGTCGCGCTTTGCGCCGCATTGATGGTGATCGTCGGAGCGTTCATGTACGCCCTCGTCTACTCGCCCTACGGCCGAGTTCTCCGCGGGACCCGGGAAAACGAACCCGCGATCGAAGCAATGGGCCGAAGCGCGGCCCGGGCTCGGCTTCAGGTGTTCGTCATCGGCGGCGCGCTGGGCGCGCTCAGCGGCGCCCTGCTGGCCGAGTTCATCGGTGCCTGGGCGCCCAGCGAGTGGTTGTACCCGGAGACCTTCGTGTTCTTCACCGCCGTGATCGTGGGCGGCCGCGGGTCGATCTCCGGGGTGGCGCTTGGGGCGGCGCTGGTCGGCGTTGGTATCCAGCAGGCGGTTCAGTACATGCCGATCGGCAGCAACCCGGTGGTGCTGGCATCGATGGAGTGGGTCATAACCGGCCTCTTGACGATGACGTTTCTCTGGTTCAGGCCGCAGGGGCTGCTGCCGGAGCAGCGGCGCAGGTTCGCTCGCCGGCGCGAGCGTGAGGCCCGGGCGCTTCCCCGCGAACAAGCGGTCAGCCGATGAGCGAGGACGACGGCGCGCTCCTGTCCGTGCGCGACCTGGCGCGAAGTTACGGCGGCGTGCATGCCGTCAACGGTGTCTCGTTCGATATACCACGCGGCTCGCTAACCGGGATGATCGGCCCCAACGGGGCCGGGAAGTCGACGGTCCTGGGCATGATCGCCGGGGCGATCAGGCCTGACCGGGGCTCGATCCTTCTCGAGGGCCAGGAAATCGCCGGACTGCCCGCCCACAAAGCCTCGCGTCGCGGGGTGATTCGGACCTTCCAGGCGGCGAGCGTGTTCCCGCGGATGACGGTGGTCGAGAACCTGCTCCTCGGCGTCCCCCCGTGGGACGGTGAGCGATTGACGGGGGCGCTCGTGCGGCGGCGGCGCTGGCGCGGTGAGGAGCGCAACCAGATCGACCGGGCGCGCAGCCTCCTCGAGCGGCTCGGCCTCTGGAGTCTTGGCGACGCCTACGCCGGCGAGCTCAGCGGAGGCCAGAAGCGACTCGTCGAGATCGGCCGGGCGATGATGAGCCGGCCGAAGCTGCTCCTGTTGGACGAGCCGATGGCGGGGGTGAGCCGTACGCTGGCGCCGACGATCGAGGCGCTGATCGCGGAGCTCCGTGACGAAGGAATGACGGTGCTCCTGATCGAGCACGAGCTGGCGCTGGTGGAACGGCTCTGCAGCCCGGTGATAGTGCTCGGCCAGGGCCGGGTGCTCATGCAGGGGAAGATGGACGAGGCCCGCGCGAATCCCGAGGTGAGGCGGGCCTACCTTGTCGGCTAACGGCTCTGCGTCCTCGGCCGACGGCTCCGCCCCGGCCCTGGCGCTCGAGTCGGTATCGGCTGGATACGGCGGACACGAAGTTGTCCACCAGGTCTCGCTGAGCGTCCCGCCGGGAGACATCTCGTGCCTGGTCGGCCCGAACGGCGCCGGCAAGAGCACGCTGCTGCGCGCGATCACCGGTGACGCGCAGTTCATGGGCGGACGAGTCCGGCTGGGCGGCGAAGACATCTCCCGCATCGCGAGCAATCGACTGGTCTCACGAGGGCTGGCCTGGGTCCCGCAGCTCGACGACGTCTTCAGCACGCTGACGGTGCGCGAGAACCTCGAGCTCGGCGGCTATCTCCTGAAGGGGCGGGCGCCAAGCCGGGTTCAGGAGGTCCTCGAGCTGTTCCCGCTGCTCGCCGGGATGACCTCACGGGTGGCCGGCCGGCTGAGCGGTGGAGAGCGAAAGCTGCTCGCCATCGCCCGGGCACTCATGCCCGGCCCTTCGGTCCTCTTGCTCGATGAGCCGACAGCCGGGCTCTCGCCTGAAATGACCAAGCTCGTGCTCCACGAGCAGATCCCCCGCCTGCGGGAGAGCGGGGTGGCCATGCTCCTCGTCGAGCAGCGGGCGCTCGAGGCCCTCCAGGTTTCCTCGACCGTGCATGTCATGGTCAGCGGGGTGATCCGGGCGTCGCGCGACGCCGACCAGGTGCGCGACTGGGACGAGCTGGCCGGGCTGTTCCTCGGAGAGACCTGACCGCCCCGGACCATTGGCGTCCGGTTAGCCGGCGTTGCACCGGCCCGCACAGATTTGTATGGTGTTGACAGTTCACAGCACACAGCCAACGCCGCCCGGAGGGAGCGTCCGGCGCTGGCTCCTAAACGCAGGAGAGGAGATCTAGATGGGGATCAGATACCGACGGCTGGTCTTGAGTCTGGCCGCTGTCGCCGCCGCGGTCGGCGTGGCCGCGTGTGGGTCGAGCAACTCGTCGGGCGGCAGCTCGAGCTCGTCCAGCAGTTCCAGCTCCAGCTCCAGCTCGAGCTCGAGCGGTGGGACGATCGCGATCGCAACCCCGGCCAAGACGAACGACTACGGCTGGAACGCACAGGGCTATACGGGGGCGCAGCAGGCGGCCTCGGCCGACGGGATGACGGTGAAGCTGATCCAGAACATCGGCTACGACAAGACCGACGCTGTGCTGCGCCAGCTGGCGCTGGCCAAGCCGACGCTCCTGATTGCGCACGCCAGTGGCTATGACACGAGCGCCCAGCGGATCGCCCAGCAGTACAAGGTCCCGACGATCACCTACGACATTCCCACCGAGAAGTCGCCGGGCACCCTCTCCAACATCACCACCTCAAGCCAGCAGGGCGCCTACCTGGCCGGAATCCTGGCTGCGGAGATGACCAAGACGAACAAGATCGGCGTGATCATCTCGGCTTCGGACACCAACTGGTACGAAATGACCGGCGGCTACGCGGCGGGCGCGCACAGCGTCAAGCCTGGCCTGCCGATCGTGTTCGGACAGATCGGCTCAGCCTCCTATGACGACGCCGCGGGCGGCAAGCGCGTGGCCACGAGCGTGATCGCCTCGGGCGCCGACGTGATCTTCACGATGGGCGACGACGCGTCGTTCGGCTACCTCCAGGCGATCGGCACGGCCCATCCCGGTCACAAGGTGTGGATGATCGGCGACATCGGCGACATGACGCCGATCGACACCGGGCACGTGTTCCTCTCATCCGTGCTGTGGAACTTCACCGGCGTCTACAAGCAGGCGCTGGCTGACATCAAGAACCACACGTTCGGGACCCATGGGTACAACCTGACGCTGGCCAACGGCGGGATCTCGCTGCTCAAGACGAAGTACATACCTGCGAGCACCTGGTCGAAGATCCAGACCGCTCAGCAGGGGATCATCAGCGGGTCGGTCAAGGTTCCGGACACCACCACAGCCGGAGCGGCCAAGCAGGTACTGAAGGGCTGAGTCGGACCGAAAGCCCTGTCGGAACTGGTGCCACCACTCGTCCAACCGGAGACCGCGCAGCGATCGCCGGCGTCTGATGAGACGCCGGCGATCGAGCTGCGCGATATCAGCAAGGCCTTCCCCGGCGTCCAGGCCAACGACAACGTGTCGCTGGTCCTGCGCCGGGGCGAGGTCCATTGCCTCCTGGGGGAGAACGGCGCCGGCAAGTCGACCCTGATGGCGATTCTGGCCGGGATGCTGCAACCCGACCAGGGGCAGATCAGGGTCGATGGCGTCCAGACCCGGATCGAGTCGCCACGGAAGGCGCTCGATCTGGGGATCGGCACCGTCTATCAGCACTCCACCTTGATCGGGCCGCTGAGCGTCGTCGAGAACCTGCTGCTCGGCGAGAACCGGGCGCTCAGGCTCAAGGTCAGCGACGCACGTCGGCGCCTCGACGAGTTCGCGGCGATGCTCGGGGTCGAGATCAACCCCGACGACCGGGCCGAGGACCTGGCCCTGGGGCGCCAGCAGCAGGTCGAGATCATCAAGGCCCTGTGGCGCGGATCACGCGTGTTGATCCTCGACGAGCCGACCTCGATGCTCACGCCGCAGGCCGTGGCCGAGCTTCAGAAGGTGCTCGAGCGCCTGAAATCGAGCGGTCTGGCGATCGTCTTCATCACCCACAAGCTGCACGAGGCGGTCGCGCTCGGCGACCGGATCACCGTGCTCCGTCAGGGCCGCGTCACCGGCAGCATCGAGCGTGAGCAGATCCACCGCAGCACTCCGGAGCAGCTGGAGAGCGAGATCGTGCGCCTGATGTTCGGGGAGGGCGGCGAGTCGGTGGCCGCCGAGGTGGCCGAGCTTCAGATCGGGGTTCTCGAGGGAGAGAAGCGGGCCGACGCCTCGGCGGCCGAAGTTGCCCTCGAGCTCCAGAACGCGAGCGCCGCCGGCGATGGCTCACAGCCCGGGATCGACGACGTCTCGCTCGCCGTTCACCTCGGTGAGGTGGTCGGCGTGGCCGGCGTCGATGGCAACGGGCAGCGCGCGCTGGCCGAGGTGATCAGCGGGCAGCGCCGCCTCAGCCATGGCGAGATTCGCTACCTCGGCGCCCCTGTGGGCTCGCTCGGGGTGGCGCAGCGCGAGAAGCTGGGGCTGCGCTATGTGACCGACGACAGGTTGGGCGAGGGGATCGTCGGGTCGCTTCCGGTCTCGGTCAACCTCGTGCTCAAGCGGATCGGCCGTGCCCCCTACTGGCGTCACGGACGCATGCGGCGCGAGGCGATCGACCGTGACGCGCAGGGCCTTGTCGAGCGCTTCGATATCCGCACCCCCGGGCTTCAGACCCGCGCCAGCACGCTCTCCGGCGGCAACATCCAGAAGCTCCTGCTGGCCCGTGAGCTCTCCTTCGACGCCAAGGTCGTCGTCTTCCACAAGCCCACCTACGGTCTCGATCTGAAGACGACGCGAACGGTGCGCCGGATGATCGGCGATCTCCGTGACGGGCGCGCGGCACTGGTGATCTCCACCGACCTGGACGAGCTGCTCGAGCTCTCAGACCGGATCGCGGTCCTCTCCCGAGGTCGCATCGTGGGCATGGTTGACAACGGACCCGGCGCCGCGGAGCATGTGGGCCGCCTGATGATCGGTGACGTCACGCTCGGCCTTCAGGACACACCCGAGGCGGAGATGCAGAGCGCGTGACCGACTCGGTTTCCGTTCCCGCGCACGCCGCCGAGCCCACGGACGTCGTCGAGGTTCCGACTCCGGACTTCGAAGGCCGCCCCGGCCACGTGCGCTCGCGCCGCGTCGCCGCCACGCGCGACCTGCTGATCCGCTCGCTCATCCCCGTGATCCTGGCCCTGGTGGCCGGCGGGCTGCTGCTGCTGATCCTGGGCCGGGATCCGATCTCCTTCTACTCGGACATCTGGAAGGGCGGGGTGCAGCAGGGCTCCTGGGAGGACAGCGCGATGCGGGGCGCGCCGCTGTTGCTGATCGCGGTGGGACTGACCGTCATCTTCCGGGCCAACATCTGGAACCTCGGCTATGACGGCCAGTTCCTCGTCGGGGCCGCGCTGATCACCGGTCTGGCGCCGCGCATCGTGAGCACTCCGAACGCCGTCTCCCTGACGCTGCTGTTCCTCGTTGCCATGGCCGCGGCGGCGGCGTGGACGCTCGTCCCGGCGCTGCTCAAGGCCCGCTTTCAGACCAACGAGATCATCACCACGCTGATGATGTCTTTCATCGGCGTTGGGGTGGCCAACATCCTCGTCAAGGGGCCATTCCAGGACCCGACGGTGAACATCCCGCAGACCCGGGTCATCCCCCTCAACCGCATGCTCCCCTCGATCCCGGGGACACGGATCCACGTCGGCGTGCTGGTGGCGCTGGCAGCGGCGTTCATCGCCCACTTCGTGCTCACCCGGACGTCGTTCGGGCTACGGCTGAGCGTCCTCGGCGCCAATCCGCGCGCGGCCGCCCACGTGGGAGTCAACGTCCGACGACTCATCGTCACCGCCTTCCTCGTCTCCGGGGCCCTGGTCGGCGCGGCGGCCGCGGCGGACATCCTCGGCGTGTGGGGTTATATGCGCGCCAACTGGAATCCGGCCTACGGCGACACCGTGATCCCCTTCGTGTTCCTGGCCCGGCTCAACGCGCTGGCGGTGATCCCGTTCATCGCCTTCTTCGCCGTCCTCTCCACCGGCGGCGACCTCGCGGCGGCCAACGCCAACCTGTCGACCGATTTCCTGCTCGTGCTGGTGGGGCTGATCCTGCTCTTCATGACCGTGATCGAGTTCCTGGGCCGGCGGCGTGACCTCGGGGCGACCTACCTGACGCCGGGTCTCAGGAGCGCGCTGCGCAATCCCTTCCGCCGGCGAACTGAAATCCCCGAGGAGGAGGTCACGGCCCAGTGATGCCCCTCCTGCATTTCGCCGCGGCGAGCAACATCTTCAGCCGGGCGGTGCTGACCTCGCTGGTGGGTGGAGGCATCGTCGCCGGGGTGCCGCTGATGTTCACCGCGCTCGGCGAGTCGATCTCCGAGCGGGCGGGCGTCCTCAACCTCGGACTCGAGGGGATGATGCTGCTCGGGGCCTACATCGGGTTCATCGTCGCCTTCCACATGCACTCCCAGACGCTCGGGTTCGTGGCTGGAATAGGCGGCGGGGCGATCGGCGCCCTGATCATGGTCATCCTCTGCGTTTGGCTGGGGCTTGACCAGATCGTGGTCGGAATCGCCATCACGCTGGCCGGCGAGGGGATCACCAGCGTCCTGCAGGGAGCGGAGTTCGGCTCGAGCTATCCCCGCCTCGGCGCGCCGGCGACCGCAGCCATCCCGGGGCTCGACAAGATCCCCGTGCTGGGGCCGAGCCTGTTCAACCAGCCGGTTCTCGTCTACATCGGGTTCGCCTTCGCGGGCTTTCTCGTCTGGCTCTTCAAACGGACCAACATCGGCCTAAACCTGCGCGCGGCGGGCGAGAAGCCCGAGGCCCTCGATGCCGCCGGGGTGAGCGTGATCGCCACCCGCAGCTGGGCCGCGCTGGCGACGGGCGGGCTGGCCGGCCTGGGCGGCGCCTACCTATCGATCGTCGGCGCCGGTGTCTTCACGCCGTTCATCACCCAGGGCCAGGGCTACATGGCGATCGTGATCACGATGCTGGCCCGGGGCAAGCCGGGGTGGGTACTCGTCGGCTCGTTCCTGTTCGGGATCTCGCTCTCGATCGCCACCGCGCTGCAGCTGGCCGGGGTGAACATCTCGATCGACGTGATCAACATGCTCCCCTTCATCGCGATCATCCTCGCGCTGGTCATCTTCGCGCGGCGCTCCTACCTGCCGCCCGCGCTCGCCATCCCCTACATCCGGGGTGCCAGGTGAGCGCAGGCGCCCCCCCGCTTGAGAACCGGACCCTGCGTGAGCAGGTGGCCGACCACCTGCGCGAGGAGATCCTCTCGAGCCGCCTGGCTCCTGGCGAGGAACTCGGCGAGGTGGCGCTGGCACGCTCGCTCGGGATCAGCCGCGGGCCGCTTCGTGAGGCGCTCGGCCAGCTTGCCGCCGAGGGACTCGTGACGATCGTGCCGCGGCGCGGAGCCGTGGTCAGACGCCTTACCCACAAGGAGTTCATCGACGCCTATCAGGTGCGCGAGGCGCTCGAGTCGCTGGCCATCAAGCTCGCGGTCCCACGGCTGAGCGCGGGCGAGAAGGCGGAGCTGCATCGCATGGCCGAGGAGATGGAGCGCGCGGCCGACGCCGAGGACATCGATCGCTTCTTCGAGATCAACCGTCGCTTCCACGCGCGGCTCGTCCATGCCTCGGACAACCAGAAGTTGGCCGACGTGCATGGCCAGCTGGTGGCGCAGATGGCACGGCTGCTCAAGCAGTCAGTCGAACTGCGCGGGGGGATGGCCCAGTCGGCGGCTGAGCACCGGGCGATCCTCGAGGCCGTCGATGCCGGCGACCCGGTCCGGGCCGCGCGCCTGCTCGAGGAGCACATCGAGGTCCCGCAGCGAATGCTCCGCTCGGTCGCCACCAATCCCATCCCCGACCCAGAACCGAACCCCAACCACGACCCAGAACCGAACCCCAACCACGACGAGGAGCCCTCTGCCGATGGCCGATAGCAAGCCGATCCAGTTCGGCGTCAACCTGAACAACCGCGAACCGCTGATCGCGCCGGACTACGACCTCCAGGCACTGCTCGACCTCTCCGAGAAGGTCGAGGAATTCGGCTTTGGCTCGGTGTGGGTCGGCGACAGCCTGTTCTCGAAACCTCGGTATGAGCCGATGACGCTGCTGTCCGCAATCTCGCAGCGGACCAAGCGCGTGCGGATGGGGACGGCGTGCCTGGTCGCCTCCACGCGCAACCCGCTCTACCTGGCACTCGAGTGGGCGACGCTCGATCAGATGTCGAACGGGCGGACGATCCTCGGTCCGTGCATGGGCAACCCGGAGCAGGGGGTGCGGCGTGAGTTCGAGGCCCTGGGGCTGCCGTTCTCGGACCGCGCGACGGTGTTCGAGGAGGTGCTCGAGATCGTGAACGAGCTCTTCCGCACCGGCGAGACGAGCTTTCACGGCAAGTACTTCAACTACGACGGGGTCGGCTTTCACTCCGGGACGGAGATGGCGCCCCTGCGCCCCCAGCAGCAGCCGCCGCCGATCTGGGTTGTCTCCAACCCGCGGCTCGTGGGCGACAAGCCCACGGAGAAGATGCGCGCGATCATGGAGCGGGCGTGTGACCGCATCATCCGTCTGGGCGACGGATGGATGACGTGCTGCCGGGCCGAGCACCCCGAAGAGCTGACCGAGCAGATCGGCTACCTGCGTGACGCCGCCGCGCGCCACGGCCGCGACTTCGACGACTACGAGGTCGCCTACCAGGTGACGATGAACATCGGCGACTCGCAGGACGAGGCCCGGACCGCGTTCGGCGACTACATCTCGAAGTACTACCCCGAGCTCTCGAAGGCGATGGACCTCTCCAACTGGGGGCCGGTGGGCACGCCGGAGGACATCACGGCGTGGCTGCGTGAGTTCCACTCCCGCGGCGTCACCCACTTCATCTGCCGCTTCGGAGCGATCGACCAATTCGGGCAGGTGGAGCGCTTCGCCCACGAAGTGCTGCCTGCTTTCCAGACCCAGGAAGTGAGGTGAACCATGGCCGTCACGGAGGCACCCCGGGAAGCGACCGAGGAAACCGTTCGCAGTGACGCCGAGCTCGTCGTCGACGTCTGCATGTCGGTCGAGAAGGACGACGTCGTCACGATCATCACCGACGACGCGCACGAGGACCAGGCGCGGGTCGTGGCCGAGGTGTGCGTGGACCGCGGCGCCTGGCCGGTGATCATGAACAACGAGACCCAGGTTCGGCGCGGGCTCGCGGACACCCACTTCCCCATGGCTCCCCCGCGCAACCTGCACCAGGCGATGGTGAACTCGGACGAGATCATCATCATCACCAACCTCGAGTGGGCCAATCGCTTCGCCCACGTCTCGGCGGTCAAGGAATCGTGCGCGCATAACGCCAAGATCGCCTCGGTCGAGCCGGGGATGGGCACGTGGGGGCTGACCGTCGAGGCGCTGCACCGCGCCCAGCAGCGGGCGTGGGACGCGATGGCCGCCCTCGAGGGCGTCGAGAAGGTCCGCGTGACCTCGGCCAAGGGGTCGGACTTCACGATCACGATCAAGGACCGGCCGGCGCTCGAGGTGACCTCGATCAAGAAGCGCGGCCAGATGATGGGCCCGCTCCCGCTGTGGGCCGAGGTCGCCTTCGCCGCGGTCGAGGACCAGAGCCAGGGCACCGTCGTGGTCGACGGGGTGATGCTCGGGATTGGCCTGCCGGGTCAGGTCAAGGAGCCGATCACCTGGACGATCGAGAACGGCCACGCGGTCAAGATCGAGGGAGGCGATGAGGCGCGCCGTCTGCGTGAGGTGATCGACGGCGTCGAGAACGCCGACATCATCGGCGAGTTCGCCTTCGGAGTGAGTGAGGTGGCGCCGTTCGGGACGCCGTCCGAGAAGGGGCGCGTGGGGACGGTGCACTGCGCGCTGGGCGACAACCACAACGCCTACCCGGGCGGCCAGAACGTGTCCGTGCTCCACCTCGACGGCGTCGTCCTCGACGCGTCGATGCAGATCGTCGACAACGGGCGGTGGATCCTGAAGGACGGCCAGTGGGTGCTCTAGAGGGGTCGGTCCGGACGGTCAAACTGGAGGACGTCGAACCGATCGAGCTCCCGCAGGGCAGCTGGAGCCGGATGGTGCTGACCGACAAGACGCTGTCCGGTAACCGGGCCTCGCTCGGCTATTCGGTGTTCACCCCCGGGACGGTCACCGCTCTGGTGGCGCACGAGACCGAGGAGGTGGCCTACGTGCTCTCGGGCTCCGGCGAGCTCCGCCTGGAGGAGGAGAACGTGCCCTTCTCCGCCGGCCAGGGGCTGCACGTGCCGGCCGGCGTGTGGCACGCCGTGGCCAACACGGGTGAGGAGGACGTCGTGATGGTGTTCGGCTTCCCCTACCCCGACTATCCGCCCACCGAGCGGAGGTCCTGAGTGGACGTCGGGGTGAGGCTCGCCGTCTCGGCGACGGAGGAAGACCGGCGTCTGATCGAGGACGTGGCCTGGGCGTGCCGGATCCTGGCCATGCTCGGCTACGAGGACCTGACCCTCGGCCACGTGAGCGCGCGGGCCTCGGACGAGAACACGATCTACATCAAGCGCAAGGGAGTGGCGCTTGGGGAGGTCGTCCCCGCCGACATCCTCACCGTCGATCTCCGCGACGCGGCGGGCGGCGGCGATGGCATGCACCTCGAGACCGTGCTCCACACGGAGGTCTACAAGCGCCGGCCCGATGTCCGGAGCGTGGTCCACGGCCACCCGCCGTACGCGACCGCGTTCGGGGCCACCGACGCCGAGTTCGCCTTCCTGACCCACGACAGCGTGCTGTTCAGCGGCGGGATCTCGACCTACGACGGGGTCCCCGACCTGATCATCGACGAAGCTCAGGGCGCGGCCGTGGCCGAGGCGCTGGGGTCGGCCACGGCGCTTCTGCTGCGCAATCACGGCGTGCTGCTGGCCGAGCGCGACGTGCGCTGGGCGGTGCTGGCCGGGGTCCTGCTCGAGCGGGCGATCCAGCTTCAGGCGATCGCCACCGCGCTCGGGCCGCTGCACCCGATCCCCGGCCAGCTGCTCGACGGCATCCATGCCACCAAGTACCAGGGCGAGTTCGCGGGTGAGTACTGGGATGCCTGGGTCCGGGCCCTGCGTCGCAGCGGGCGGGACTTCGGGATGCCCGGGGAGAGCTGATGGACCTCGCACTGACAGTCAACGGCGAAGAGATCCGGCGGAGCATCGAGCCCAACGAGCTGCTGCTCGACTTCCTGCGCGAGCGCCTGGGCCTGACCGGAGCCAAGCGCTCCTGCGACGTCCAGGTGTGCGGCACGTGCACCGTGCTGGTCGACGGCGGACCGGTGAGCGCGTGCACGTTCTTGGCCGCCGACGCTGACGGACGGGAGGTCCTGACCGTCGAGGGGTTCGCTCGCTCAGCGCAGTTCGCGCGCTTCGAGGCGGCGTTCATGCGCCACGCCGCACTGCAGTGCGGGTACTGCACACCCGGGCTGCTGCTGACCCTGAAATCGCTGCGCGACAACGGCGAGCTGTCAACCGAGGAGGCGATCCGGCATGGCCTCGACGGCAACCTGTGCCGCTGCACGGGCTACCGATCGATCCTCGACGCCGCCCGTGAGGTCGCGGCTTGACCGTAGTCGAGCGCAGCACGCTCGTCGAGGTCGGGACCTCACGACCGCGCAAGGACGGGCACGAGAAGCTCTCCGGCCAGGCCCAGTACGTGGGCGACATGGAGATGGCGGGCATGCTCCATGGTCAGGTTCTGCGCAGCCCGTTCGCGCATGCCCGGATCCGCTCGATCGACGCTCGCGCGGCGTTGGAGATGCCCGGCGTGGCCGCCGTGCTGACCGGCGCCGATCTCGAGGACATCGAGCCCTACTACGGCCATGCCATCAAGGATCGCCCGATCGTGGCCCTCGACCGGGTGCGCTTCGCGGGGGAGCCCGTCGCCGCGGTCGCCGCCGTCGACCTCGCCACCGCCGAGGCGGCCGTACGGGCGATCGAGGTCGAGTACGAGGAGCTGCCGGTACTGGGGACGCTGGATCAGGCCCTGGCGGCCGATGCTCCGCGGCTGCACGAGCGCCGGCCGAAGATCGGGCTCTTCCACGGGCTCGGGGATCTCGGCGAGCAGGAGGGGAACGTCTGCTACCACCACGTGCTCACCTCCGGGGACGTTTCGGCGGTGCGTGACCGTGCGGCGATCACGGTCGAGGGGACGTACCTGTTCCCGGCCGTCTACCAGTACGCGATGGAGACCCACGCGACGATCGCCCACTACCACGGCGACGGGGTGACGCTGTGGGCCAACTGCCAGCATCCGTTCCTCGTCCAGGCCGAGATTGCCGACCTGTTCGGGCTCGAGATTGGCTCGGTGCGGATCGTCGTTCCCTACCTGGGCGGCGGCTTCGGCTCGAAGTCCTACACGAAGATGGAGCCACTGACCGTGGCCCTGGCGCGCAAGGCGGGGCGCCCGGTGCGGATCGTCAATCGCGTCGAGGAGTCGATGGTCACCTCACGCCGGCATGGGATGCGCTGCTGGATGCGCACAAGCGCGGCGGCCGACGGGACGCTGCTCAGCCGCGAGGTCCACTTCTGGCTCGACACGGGCGCCTACGCGGATAACGGCCCGCGGGTCACGGCGACGGCCGCCGACTCGGCGCCGGGGCCGTACCGGTGGGAGGCGGCCGATGTGCAGGGGTTCTGCGTCTACTGCAACACCCCGCCCTCCGGGTCCTACCGGGCGTTCGGGGCCACCCATCTGCAGTGGGTCGGCGAGTCCCAGCTCGACGAGGTGGCGCGACGGGCGGGGATCGATCCGCTGGAGCTGCGGCGCCGGTGTCTGGTCCTGCCAGGGGAGCCGGTGCGCCCGGACGGGAGCGGCAAGCCGCTCGACGCCGATCTCGTGGGCGACGTCGAGCAGGCGGCGGCGGCCGTGGGCTGGGATGAGCCGCGCCGGCCGTGGGTGGGCCGCGGCGTGAGCGTGGGTCTGCTCGCCGCGGGCGCCCACCCGGTGTCCCGGGCCTCGATTCGATTGCGCAGCGACGGCTCGGCGGACGTGTACGTCGGCTCGACCGAGCTCGGGCAGGGGCCACGCACGGTCATGGCGCAGATCGCGGCCGAGGGGCTCGGGATCTCGTCTGACCTCGTGCAGGTGTGGGGTGCCGACACCCGCTTCACCCCGTATGACCGCTCGACCGGGGCCAGCCGCTCGACGACGATCGCCGGACTGGCGGTCAAGCGCGCTGCCGACGCGGTGGCCGAACGGCTCCGGGAGACCGCGGGCGAGGTGTTCGACGTCGACCCCGGGCTCGTCGGGCTGGTCGACGGCCGCGCCGTGTTCGCCGACCAGGAGCTGAGCTACCCGGACCTGATTGCGCGCCGCTTCGGCTTCCGGGGGGGCGAGATTGTCGAGAACGGCGAGGTAAGGCCGACGGGCGGCGGCACGGGCTCGTACGCCGAGGGGCCGCACTTCTGGGAGGTCTGCGTGGCCGGCGCTGAGGTCGAGGTCGATCCTGACACCGGCGTCGTCACGGTGCTGCGCACGGCCACCGTGGCCGACGTCGGCAAGGCGATCAACCCGCAACTGGTCGAGCGCCAGGACGAGGGCGCCACGCTCCAGGGCATCGGCAACGCGCTGTTCGAGGAGATGCGCTTCGTCGACGGCGCGGTAGTCAACGACAACCTGCTCGAGTACCGCGTCCCCCGGGTGGCGGACCTGCCGCTGGGGATGCGCTCGATCATCGTCGAGAATGCCGACGGCCCGGGACCCTACGGGGCCAAGGGGTGTGGCGAGGGCGCGTTTGCGGCCGTCCCGGCGGCGATCGTCTGCGCGCTGGCTGACGCGGGCGTCCCGATGAACGAGCTCCCCCTCACCCCCGAGCGCGTGTGGCGCCGGATCCAGGAGATGTCTTCAAGTCAACCCATGGCACAAGGAAGCGAGATATGACTGAACTGAACCGCGCGACCGTCCTCGGCACCGGGACGATGGGGCCGGGAATGGGCGCCGTGCTGGCTCGGGCCGGGCTGCAGGTGACGCTGTTCGACGTCAATCCCGAGGCGATCGAGCGGGCCCAGGGGATGGTGGGGATGGTCGAGGGCGTCCTTGAGCGCCTCGAGGTCCCGGTGCGCGACGGCGGCGGGGTCTCCTACGAGACCGATCGGGCGGCCGCTTTGCAAGGCACCGATGTGGTCGTCGAGGCGATCCCCGAGCAGCTCGAGCTCAAGCGCCAGGTCTTCGGCGAGATCGAGGACGAGATCTCGGCCGAGGCGATCATCGCCTCGAACACCTCCGGGATCCCGGTCACGCGACTTGCCGAGGGACTCCAGCGGCCGGAGCGGGTGATCGGCTGGCACTGGTCAAACCCGCCGCACCTGATCCCGATGAACGAGGTCATTCCCGGTGAGAAGACCTCGCCCGAGGTCACGGCGGCGACCGAGGAGCTGACGCGGCGGATCGGCTATCACCCGGTGACCCTGAAGAAGGAGGTGCCCGGGTTCGTCGAGAACCGCGTCCTCTACGCGATCATGCGGGAATGCCTCGCGCTCGTGGACGAGGGCGTGATCGACGAGGAGGGCCTTGACCTGTGCGTCAAGTGGGGCATCGGTTACAAGCTCGCCGTCGTCCCCCCCATCCATCTGCTGGACATGGCCGGGCTCGACATCTACACGAGCGTCGCCAGCTACCTCAACCAGTCGCTCTCGGATGAGAAGGGCGTCTCCAAGACGGCCACCGACCTCAAGGAGCAGGGGCGGCTGGGCATCAAGACCGGTGGGGGCTTCTTCGACTACACCCCGGATCAGATCAAGGAGCTCCAGCAACAACGAGCGGCCGCTCTGGTGGCCGTGAGAAAGGCACTCGACTGACATGGCAAAGCCAACTCAGGTGCGACTGCTGGACAGCGGCACGCTGGTCATCGACCAGTCGCACATCACCTGGAACATCGGCTGCGGGACCCCCGTGCGGTTCCCGGTCTACAGCGTCCTCATCGAGCACCCGGACGGGCTGTTCATGTTCGACTCCGGCTATGACCTGGATCTCGTGAACGCCGTGCTCCCGTTCGAGCTGCCCGAGCAGACGCCGGAGCAGACGATCCCCCAGCAGCTGGCCAAGTGCGGTTACAAGCCGGAGGACGTCGACGCGATCATCAACTCCCATCTGCACTTCGACCACTGCGGGGGCAACAAGTACCTGACGCGCGCCGTCACGTACCTGCATGCCGACGAGCTGCGGGAGGCGCGGACCCCGGAGCCGTTCGAGCGCCTCGGCTACGCTGATAAGGGCTACGACCACGCTGAGGCGAAGTTCGAGCTGCTCGAGGGCGACATCGAGTTCGCCGACGGGATCCACCTGTTCCACACGCCGGGCCACACGGTCGGGCACTACTCGATGCTCGTCGAGCTCGAGGGGACACGTCCGCTCCTGTTCATGGCCGACGTGTCCTATACGCGCGAGGCCTACGCGGCCGACCAACAGGCCGGGTTCCACGTCGATCCCCGGGCCGGGGTGCGCTCGATTCGCCGCTGCAAGCGGCTGGCCAAGGACTGGGACGCCGAGGTGATCTTCACCCACGACATGGAGGCGTTCCAGGGGTATGCACTGGCGCCCGAGCCGTTCACCGGCGCCCGGGCCCTCTCAGCGGCCGGAGGTGCGGCATGAGGCTCGAGGGACGGGTGGCGATCGTCACCGGCGCCGCGCGCGGCATCGGCCGGGCGATCGCCGAGAAGCTCCACGCCGACGGCGCGCAGGTCGCGGTGGCGGATATCAACGGCGATGGCGCGTCCGAGGTCGCTTCGGCGATCGACGGCCTGGCCATCCAGACGGACATCTCTCAGGAAGAGGACGCGAACCGGATGGTTTCCGAGACGCTCGAGCGCTTCGGGAAGGTGGACATCCTCGTCAACGCGGGGGCGATCGTTCCCTTCGTGGCCTGGGACGAGGTCGACTACGCGTACTGGCGCAAGATCATCTCGGTCGACCTCGACGGCGCGTATCTCGTCTCCCGGGCGGTGGAGGGTCCGATGCGTGAGGCGGGCTACGGGCGGATCGTCCTGATCGCCTCGAACGCCTTCTACGCCGGCACCCCGAACATGGGCCCCTACCTCGCCGCCAAGGGTGGCGTCGTCGGGCTGACCCGGGCGCTGGCCACCGAGCTCGGCAAGTACGGGATCACGGCCAACGCCGTGGCGCCCGGCATCACCCGGACCGAGGCGGTGATGGAGTCGCCGCACAAGGACGCGCTCGATTTCGTCCAGTCGCTCCAGGCCATCCCCCGCCACGCGCAGCCGCAGGACATCGCCCCCGCGGCGGCCTTTCTCGCCTCCGAAGAGTCGGGCTGGGTGACCGGGCAGGTGCTGATCGCCGACGCCGGCCACATACGCGACTGATGGCGTGGGCGGTCACTCGCGCCGGGGCGATCCTCGCCGTGGCTGACTTCTCGGCCTCGGTTGCCTTCTATCGCGACCGGCTGGGCTTCGAGGTCGAGGCGCTGTACGACGATCCCCCGTACGCGACGCTCGTGCGGGCCGAGACGCGGCTCTCCCTGGCCGAGCAGGGTCACGAGGCCGAGGACCGGCCCGGGGTGCTGATGGCCGCGCCGGAGGATCCCTCCCGGTTGCCGGCCATTCTCGTCCTGGAGGTGGATGACTGCCTGGCCGCCTATGAGGAGCTGCGCTCCGCCGGTGTGCCCTTCCTGGCCGAGCCGTTCTCGCCGCCGTGGGGTGGGCACAGGTGCTTCGCCGTTGATCCTGACCGCAACCTCATCGAGCTGGAGCAACCCGCATGAGAGCCGTCAAGCTGGTGGAGAAGGAGAAGATCGAGGTCGTCGGCGTGGATCCGCCGGCGCTTCGCAACGCCACGGACGCGATCGTCCGGGTTACCCACACGGCGATCTGCGGAGCCGATCTCTTGCCCTACCACGGGTTCACGCCCGGGTTCGAGCTGGGGACGACGCTCGGGCACGAGTTCGTCGGCGTGGTCGAGGACGCGGGGGACGGCGTGGGTTCGTTGCGACCGGGGCAGCGGGTGGTCAACACGAGCATGACCTCCGACGGCACCTGCGTCCACTGCCGCGCCGGGCGCCCGACGCAATGTTCATCACGCGCGATGTTCGGCTACTCGGGCGTCTACCCGCGGCTCGAGGGCGGGCAGGCCGACCTCGTGCTCGTCCCCCGCGCCGACCGGTGCCTCTGGCCGGTACCGGACTCGGTCTCCAACGAAGACGCGGTCTTCGTGGCCGACATCCTGCCCACGGGCTGGGTCGCCGTCGAGCGTGCTCGGGTCGGGCGCGGGGACGTGGTCGTCGTCCTGGGTGCGGGGCCCGTGGGGCTCATGGCGGTGCTCTCGGCGGTGGGCGCCGCGCGGAAGGTGATCGCGGTGGACGGGGTCGAGACGCGCCGAGCCCTGGCTTCGTCCTTGGGGGCCGACGCGGTCGATCCGGCCGGCGCCGCCGAGGCGGTGGCGGCGGCCACCGGCGGGCTCGGCGCCGACGCGGTGATCGAGGCCTCGGGCTCGCCGGCGGCGTTGAGCGCGTCGCTTGAGCTGGTGCGGCCGCAGGGCGTGGTGTCCGTGGTGGGAGCGCACTTCGAGCCCGACTTCCCGCTTAACAACGCGCTCATGTTCGAGAAGGAGATCACGGTCAGCTTCGCCATCGGCAACCCGGGGCGCGACCGCGAGCGGCTGCTGGCGATGATCTCGGAGGGCGTGCTCCGGCCTTCGGCGATCCTGACCGACACGCTGCCGCTCGACTCCGCACCCGAGGCGTACCGCGCCTTCGACGCGCGCGAGGCGACGAAGGTGGTGCTGACCACGTCGTGACCGGAGTCGACGAGGTCCTGGCGGCGGTCGACGCCCGGGCGGGGCTGCTCGGGGAGGTGATGCGCTTCGTGCACGAGCATCCGGAGCTCGGCCACGAGGAACACGAATGCTCGCGCCACCTGGGCCAGACGCTGCGCGAGGTCGGCTTTGATGTCGACGCCGGCGTGGGCGGGATGCCAACCGCCTTCCGAGCCGTGCTGGACGGCGGGCGGCCGGGTCCTTCCGTCGGACTCGTATGCCTGTACGACGCGGTCCCGGCGGTGCGTGAGGACGGGAGCGTCGAGCCCGTGCACTCGTGCGGCCACGGACCGATCGCCGGCGGCGTGGTGGCGGCGGCCGCCGGTCTCGCCGCGCTTCGAGATCGGATCTCGGGCCGGGTCATCGTGATCGGCTGTCCCGCTGACGAGATCCACGCCCCGGGGACGATCGAGCGGGGCGGCGGCAAGGCGCTCTCCGTGCAGGCGGGTCTATGGGACGACGTCGACGCCGCGCTCTACGCCCACCCCGAATTCATCGACACGGTGTCGCTGGAGTCTCTGTGGATGCGGCGTGACCGGGTGATGGTGTTCGGGGCGCGGTCGCTCGCAGGCGGCGAGCAGGCCGCGGTCGACGCGGCCCGGGCCGCGCTGGGCGCTGAGCGCCCCGGCGAGGTGATGCTCGAGCGCCTCGTCATGGATGGCGACGTCGAGGAGGGCACAGGCCTCGGGTGCCGATGCACGTTCCTGATCTGGGGCTCGACGCTTGAGGAGGTCGCAGCGCGAGCGGCCGCCCTCCGTGACCAGGTCCCTGGGCAGTGGGAGGAAGGGCGGCTCTATGAGGGCGTGCGGCCCGATCCCGCGCTCACCGCGGCGGTGGCGAGCGCCTTCGCCGGGCTCGGCCGCCAGTTCGTCTCAGACCCGCCCCGGCTGCCCTTCGCCACCGACTTCGGCAACATCTCCCAGCGGGTGCCGGCGGCGCTGATTGGCGTCGGCCGGAACGGCGGCTGGGCGTTTCACACCGACGAGGGCGCCGAGCAGTTCGCCTCCCCCGACGGCGAGGAGGCGGGGCTGACGCTGGCCCGGGTCCTCGCCCTGACCACGGCGCGGCTAGTCATCGAGCCAGCCGAGCTTCCCGTCGGGACTCCCTAGACGCGGCGGCGGCTTCACGTATTCAGGTGACGTCTCGGCCAGCCCGATCGGATTGCGGGTCAGCCTCACCTCCTCGCCATCGTCACGGGCCAGGGTCACGATCGGCGCCAGCCCCAGCTCCGCCGCGAGCGAGAAGGCAGCCGCCACATCGTTGACGAC
>DATGFT010000097.1:0-8025 GCA_035308915.1 Solirubrobacteraceae bacterium | reverse complement strand
ACGCTCGAGGAGTTCGTCGCCCGCTACGGCATCTCGATCGTGGGCGGCTGCTGCGGCACGACGCCCGATCACATCCGCGCACTCGCTGAGCGCGTCGGCGATCGCAAGCCGGCGGAACGCCCGCAGCCGCGGCCACCGCGGCTTTCGAGCATGATCGCCGCGACCGCCCTCGTGCAGGATCCGCGCCCGACGCTGGTGGGCGAGCGCGTCAACTCGCAGGGTTCGCGCAGGGCCAAGGAACTGCTCCTCAACGACGACTACGACGGCCTCGTCACGATCGCCGAGGACCAGGTCGGCGGCGGCGCCCACGTGCTCGACCTGTGCGTGGCGCTGACCGAGCGCCAGGACGAGGCCGAGCAGATGCGTCAGGTCGTCAAGCGGATCTCGCTGACGCAGCCCGCGCCGATCCAGGTCGACTCGACCGAGCCCGAGGTGATCGAGACCGCGCTTGAACAGATCCCCGGCCGCGCCGTGGTCAACTCGATCAACCTCGAGGCGGGGCGCGCCAAGCTTGATCGCGTCGTCCCGCTGGCCAAGCGGCACGGCGCCGCCGTGATCGCGCTGACCATCGACGAGACCGGAATGGCCAAGACGGCGGAGCGCAAGCTCGAGGTGGCCAAGCGCATCACCGAGCTCTGCTGCGATGAGCACGGACTCGACCCTGAGGCGCTGATCTTCGACTGCCTGACCTTCACGCTCACCACCGGAGACGACGAGTGGAAGCCCTCGGCGATCGAGACGATCGAGGGAATTCGCCGGGTCAAGACGGAAATCCCGCACGTCAAGACGAGCCTCGGCGTCTCCAACGTCTCCTTCGGCGTCGGCCTGCCCGCCCGGAGCGTGCTCAACAGCGTCTTCCTCCACCACTGCGTGGAGGCCGGCCTCGATCTGGCGATGGTCAATCCCAACCACATCACCCCCTATGCCGAGATCAACGCCGAGGAGCGTGAGCTGGCCGACGACCTCGTGTTCAACCGTCGCGACGATGCCCTCGAGCGCTTCATCGCCCACTTCGAGGCCAAGGGTCCGGCCGAGGCGCAGGACGCCGCCGACCCGACCGAAGGCATGGAGCCTGAGGCGGCGCTGCACTTCCACATCCTGCGCCGCAAGAAGGACGGCGTCGAGGACTGGATCGACAAGAGCGTCGAGAAGATCGGGGCCGTGCCGACCCTCAACGACGTCCTGCTGCCGGCGATGAAGGAGGTGGGCGACAAGTTCGGCGCCGGTGAGCTGATCCTCCCCTTCGTTCTCCAGTCCGCCGAGGTCATGAAGCGCGCCGTGGCCCAGCTCGAGAAGTACCTCGACAAGATCGAGGGCTACACCAAGGGCACGGTCGTGATCGCCACCGTCTTCGGCGACGTGCATGACATCGGCAAGTCGCTCGTCAACACGATCCTCACCAACAACGGCTACACGGTCGTTGACCTGGGCAAGCAGGTTCCGATCGGGACGATCCTCGACGCCGCCGTCGAGCACAAGGCGACCGCGATCGGCCTCTCCGCGCTGCTCGTCTCGACCTCGAAGCAGATGCCGGCCTGCGTGCAGGAGCTCCACCAGCGCCGGCTGGAGTTCCCGGTGCTCGTCGGCGGCGCCGCCATCAACCGCAACTTCGGCCTGCGCATCCTCTACCCCAACGGGACCGAGTCCGACGACGTCTACGAGCCCGGCGTCTTCTACTGCAAGGACGCCTTCGAGGGGCTGGCCAAGATGGACCAGCTGATCGACCCCGAGGCGCGCGCGGGGCTGATTGCGAAGACTCGGGACGCGGCGCGCAAGCTGCGAGAGCAGGGCGAGGAGCCCGAGGAGGATCTTCCACCGCTGACCGACGCGTCGCTCAGGAGCGCCGCGGCCACCGACACGCCGATTCCCGCACCTCCCTACTGGGGCGCGCGAGAGCTCGACGTCGACATGGATGAGGTCTACCGCCACCTCGACACCCACGTCCTGTTCAAGCTCCACTGGGGCGGGCGCGGCGTCAAGGGCGAGGAGTGGAAGAAGCTCGTCCGTGACGACTTCCAGCCTCGCCTGGAGCGGATGTGGCGTGAGCAGACCTACCTGCACCCGCGGGCCCTGCTCGGCTACTTCCCCGCCAACGCGGACGGCAACGAGCTGATCGTCTGGGACCCCGAGGCTCCGGGTGAGCGCGAGCTCGAGCGACTCGTGTTCCCGCGCCAGCCCAAGCACGACCGGATCTGTCTGGCCGACTTCTACCGGCCGCTCGGTTCTGGCGAGACCGATGTCGTCGCGCTCCAGGCGGTGACCGCCGGCGACGAGGTGACCGAGCTGATGGCCAAGCTCGAGGCCGAGGGCGAGTTCGCCGAGCAGCTCTTTGTCCACGGGCTCGGCGTTCAGACGGCGGAGGGGATGGCCGAATGGCTGCACTCACGCGTGCGCGCCGAACTGGGCATCGAGCCCACGCAGGGTCGCCGCTACTCCTGGGGATATCCGGCTTGTCCCGAGCAGTCAGAGCACGAGAAGGTGTTCCGGCTCCTCGACGCCCCATCGATTGGGTTGCGTCTGTCGGGCGGCTACGCCGTCGAGCCCGAGCAGTCGACCCTGGCCATCGTTGCCCACCATCCGCAGGCGGTGTACTTCGGGATGAAGTCGGGCTTCCTGCCCAAGAACGATCGCCAGGCGGCCGATGAGCTGATCGCGGGCACCGACCGCGATCCGACGCGTCTGGCCGACATCAGCGACGATGATCCGGCGCTGCAGGACGAGCCGGCGATGGCCGAGGCCTAGAAGCCGACCCCGGACACCTCTACACCGCTGACTCGATAGGGTCGCTGCGCCAGGGCAATCCAGTCCTGGATGGAGAGAGAGGCGTACACATGGGCGGAGAAGAGAATCTCCAATCGGCCCAGAAGGCCTATGCGGCCTTCTCGTCTGGTGACAGTGAGGGAGCGATGGAGAACCTCGCCGACGACGTCGAATGGATCACGCCGGGCAACAGCTCCGTGAGCGGAACCTTGCGCGGCAAGGAGGAGGTGGGCAAGTTCTGGGGGCAGCTGGCCGAGAAGGGCTTCTCCACCTCGCCTGAGTACTGGTTCTCAGACGACGAGCGGGTGGTCGTGCTGACCCGCGTCAGCATCGATGGGCAGGAGGCCGATCAGGCGGACGTGCTCACGTTCCGCGACGGCAAGGTGGTCAAGTTCCAGAGCGCCGGAGACACGGCGCTGCTGGAGCAGGTTTTCGGCTCCAAGTAGACGCGGGACCGGTGAAGCCGGCCCGCCGCCGAAAGAGAGACGAGAGACGGCGGCGGGCCGGACCGGATAAGCGCTATGCCTGAGGACCGGCTGGCGGTTCGCCTTCGAACGAGTCGTCGATCGTGAGATGCCCGGCGATCCCCACCAGCTTGAACAGCTTGTGTACCTGGGGCGGCACGCGCACAACGCGCAGGGTTCCGCCGCGCTCGCGGATCCGCTGATCGGCCGCGATCACCATCCTGATCCCGGTCGAGTCCATGAACGAGACGCCGTGGAGATCGAGCACGATGAGGTCCTCCGAGCTCTCAGCCCGCCGGAGCTCCTCCTCGGCGACCTCGGCAGTCGCCAGGTCGACGTCGCCGGTCAGCTCGATCACGATCCCATGCTCGAGGCGGCGGCTCGAGATGCTGAAGGCTCCCTCGACCTCAGGCATCTGGCAGTTAGGCGGGTGCACGCGGCTTCCCTCCCACCCTGGACTTGTCAGAGTCCGTTTCCCAACCTACCAAGACATCACGCCCGCAATGCGTCAGGCCGACGACGATAACTCTCGCACGGATGATCGCCCGCTACCGGTTGAAAAGCAACTTCGAGTCTCGCAAGCCCCGGGGGGACGAGTGATCAAAAAGGGGGCAATATGGCCCCTTTTTGATCACGCTCGCGACATACCTCAGAGATCCTGGGCCAGCGCGATCGCGCCCAGCACCCCCGCCCGGTCGCCCAGGGCCGCGGGCACGATGTAGGAGTCGACCGCGACTCCGAGCTCTGGCGGCTCGAGATAGCCCGCGATGAGCTCGGGCACTCGCCGCCGGACCATGTCCAGCAGGCGCGGGTGCTCGAGGACACCACCCCCCAGGACCACGCGCTCGGGCGAGACGGTGAGGATCAGGTTGACGATCCCCAGTGCCAGATACTCGGCTTCGAGTGGCCAGGCGGGATGATCGTCGCCCAGCCGTTCCGGAGGCTCCCCCCACCGCGCCGCCATCGCGCTTCCCGCGGCGAGTCCCTCCCAGCAATCGCCGTGCATCGGACAGCTGCCCGCGAAGGGATCTCGCTCGCGGTCGTGGGGCACGCGCATGTGCCCCGCTTCGGGGTGCACCAGCCCGTGCCACGGGTGCCCACCGGCGATCAGGCCGGCGCCGATGCCCGTGCCCACGGTCAGATAGCAAACCGTGTCCGCGCCTTCCCCGGCTCCCCACCGGGCCTCGGCCACGGCGGCCGCGTTGACGTCGGTATCGAAGGCCACCGGCACGCCGAGCCGATCCCTCACCACACTGCCCACGGCGGCGTGCTGCCACCCCGGCTTCGGCGTCGTCGTGACGTAGCCCCAGGTCGGCGAGCTCACGTCGAGGTCAACCGGCCCGAAGGATCCGATGCCGATCGCCGCCGCCTCCGGCTGCGCGGCGAAGAAGCCGATGATCTGCTCGAGCGTCGAGGCGGGGTCGCGAGTCGGAAACTGATCCTCGGCCACGATCTCCCGGGGCCCGCGCGCGAGCGCGCACACGCACCACGTGCCGCCTGTCTCGACACCGCCGTAGAGCCGCGTCATGAGGTCTTGACACGCCCCATCGCAATCCGCGAGCCGATGACTTTCGCCCGGCGATCCCGTCTTTGTGAGGTGAGCTCAGTTCCGGAAGGTGTCCTGCCCGTCGACGTGGAGGAACTCACCGATGACGTCCGGACGCTCGACCTGCTGGCCAGGTTCGCGCTCGAAGCGCGCCGCTGCGGGTACCGGGTCGTCATCCGCGGCGCCTCACCGCACCTGCTCGAGCTCATCGAGCTCGCCGGGCTCAGCCGGGCCCTCGGGATCGACCCGATCAGGCCCGACTCGACTCCCTCCAGATGTTGATCTCGCCCTCCTGGGCGTAGCCGTCGATCTCTGCGAGCTCCTCGGCGTCGATGTCGAGACGGTCCAGAGCGGCCACGTTGTCCTCGAGCTGCTCGACGCTCGAAACTCCGATCAGGGCCGAGGTCACCCGCGGGTCGCGCAGGACCCAGGCCAGCGCGAGCTGGGCCAGGCTCTGCCCGCGCCGCCGCGCCACATCGTTCAGCCCCCGTACGCGCGCCAGGTTCTCCTCGCTGAGCAGCTTCTCCGAGAACCCCGCGCCGGTTCTCACCCGCGAGTTCTCCGGGATGCCGTCGAGGTACTTGTCGGTGAGCAATCCCTGAGCGAGGGGAGAGAACGCGATGCATCCCACACCTTCCTCTTCGAGGACATCGAGCAGCTCAGGCTCAATCCAGCGGTTGAGCATCGAGTACGAGGGCTGGTGAATCAGCAACGGGGTGCCGAGCCCCATGAGGATCTCCACCGCCTGCCGGGTGTGTTCGGCCGAGTATGAGCTGATGCCCACGTACAGCGCCTTGCCCTGACGCACCGCGCTGTCCAGAGCCCCCAGGGTCTCCTCGAGCGGCGTGTCCGGGTCGAAGCGGTGCGAGTAGAAGATGTCGACGTACTCGAGGCCCGTCCGCTGCAGGCTCTGGTCGAGACTCGACAGCAGATACTTGCGTGATCCCCACTCGCCGTAGGGTCCCGGCCACATGTCGTAGCCGGCCTTGGTCGAGATCACCAACTCGTCACGGTAGGGGCGGAAATCCTCGGCCAGAAGACGCCCGAAGGTCCGCTCCGCGGTCCCGTACGGCGGGCCGTAGTTGTTGGCCAGATCGAAATGGGTGATGCCCAGATCGAACGCGCGTCGGAGGATCGCCCGACTGGTCTCGAGCGGGCGATCCTGGCCGAAGTTCTGCCACAGCCCGAGCGACAGCTCGGGCAGCTTCAGCCCGCTGCGCCCGCACCGCCGGTAGCCCATCCGCTCGTAGCGCTCCGCCGCCGGGACGTACGGTGCGACGAGGTTCACGGCAATCGCTCGCCGCGCTTACGCGTCGAGCCGCAGCGGGAGACCGAAGAGGGGAAACAGCCGCTCGGTGTTCAGGAAGAACGTGAGCTCGGCCACTCCCCCCTCGCCCATCCGCACGACGTTGATCGCCCACGGCTCAAAGCCTGCGCCGTCCTCGCTTGGCTTGTACTGCCCGAACGCCGGCAGGCCGTTGGCCGAGTCGACCGGGATCAGGCGGGAGCCCTTGCACCCGATCCCCGGCCCGAAGAACCAGGTGAAGATGTTCTCGCGCCCCTCGAGCCAGAGGTCGAACGGAGGCATCGACTGGATCGCGTCCTCACGGATCACCGAGGTCAGGCGGTCGATGTCGTAGGCCTGGAAGGCCTCCACGTAGCGGGCCAGGAGCTCCCGTTGCTCACTGTCCATCTCGGGCACCGGGTCCGAGCTCGCCGCCCCCGCCTCCTCGAGCGTGGCGCGGGCCCGCTGAAGCGCGCTGTTGATGCCGGCGACGCTCGTTTCAAGCAGCTCGGCCGCCTCGGTCGCCTTCCAGCGCAGCACCTCACACAGGATGAGGGCCGCCCGCTGGCGGGCTGGGAGGTGCTGGAGCGCGGCCACGAAGGCCAACCGCAGCGTCTCCCGCGCCTCGGCGACCTCGGCCGGGTCCTCGGTGCTCACCAGCCCGAAGGGAATCGGCTCGATCCAGGTCACCTCGGGCAGCGCGTTCAGATTCGCCTCCACCGGTTCACGTGCCGGTCCCAAATCCATCGGGCGTGCGCGGCGCGAACGTCCCTCCAGGGCATCCAGGCAAACGTTGGTGGCGATCCGGTAAAGCCAGGAGCGCAGCGCCGCCCGCCCCTCGAAGCGATCCAGATTCCGCCACGCTCGCAGCATCGTCTCCTGGACGGCGTCTTCGGCCTCGAACGGCGAGCCCAGCATTCGGTAGCAGTAGCCGGTGAGCTCACGGCGATGCTGTTCGAGCAGCTGCTCAGGCGCCCCCGCGGCAACCGGCGAAGTTGTCGGTTCCACGAGCCTCATCCTACGCCTCCTGTCCTCTGGCTGCCTGCTGAATGCGCACGTCGTGAATGACTGCCGGCGGCCCCAAAAATCATCGCGCGGAGGCTCAGACCTGTCATCGCGCAACACCGAAATTCGGGGAAACCGCTTCGGTCACCTCGGCGGCGAGGGCGGCGACCCGGACGGTCTGTTCGCCGAGCTGATCGAGGACGAGTACCCAGGCGGCGTCGAGATGTGGCAGCAGGCCGTGCGGAAGGCTGCCTCGGCGGCGCGCGGCTGGGTGATGGTCGGCTATGACCTCAACGACGGCTAGCTGTTCAACTACATAACAGGCGCGGGCTGCCAAGCAGGGCGTCGATTCCTCGGCCGCCCAGGAGCAGGTGCCGGTCTCGTAACGGTCGCAAAGCGGGGCCGGTCTCCTGACCGGCCCTGCCGACTCCTCGCCGGACTCAGCTTTCGGCTTGGACCGCGCCGCCCGATCGGTTGGTGGCGCGGTTCGGCCGCTGGGCGCCCCCAGGCGGGGCTCCGGCGCGGAGTTTCGCCGCCGCCTCGGGGCTTCGCTCGGCAAGCTTGACGGGCGTGGCGTGCATGGCTCGCATCTTGATCTCCCGCCACGACATGCCCTCCTTGAGCAGCGCCGGCATCCCCATCAGGATCGCCGTGGTGACCTCGACCGCCTGGAGGATCACTCCGTAGGCGACGCCGGTCCCGAAGCTGACATGCCAGCCGGCGTGCAGCACCGCCACGCACGCCGCCTGGAACACGCCGAGGTTGGCCGGCGTGGCGGGCAGGACGGCGCTGATGTTCACCGCGAACAGGACCGCCGCCGCCCCCGCGATTCCGACTCGGTTGCTCAGCCCGAGAGCGACCAGGAGCAGATAGCACGACAGCGTCTGGAGCGCCCACGCCCCGAGCTGCGCCACCGTGGCCACGAAACCGAGGCGCAGGTGGCGGAACACCTTCAGCCCGTCCCG
>DATGFT010000096.1:0-7563 GCA_035308915.1 Solirubrobacteraceae bacterium | reverse complement strand
GGTCGGCGAATATCTGGGTGCCGGCTTGCCGGTCCTCTCGACGGCTGGAGTCGGTGACCTCGACTCACTGATCAGCCGCGATGTCGGCTCGCTGGTCAGCGAGCACTCAGAGCCCGCGTATCGGCGGGCCGCGGCGGCGATGGCGCGGCTGGCCACCGAGCCGAACACGCGTGAACGCTGCCGCGAGCTGGCCCGCCGCGAGCTGTCTCTGGCCGCGGTCGGGATACCTCGCTATCGGGCGCTGTACGCGTCGATCGCGGAACGCGAACAAACTGAAGCGAGCGGATCTTCGGCGCGCCAGTCAGCGGCGGAAGATGAGTGAGGTTGGGTTGAGCGACCGCGCCCGGAGATAGTAGGCCAGCGCCTGCCTCGGCCGCCCTGCCTCGGTGGCAATCCGTGAGCCCACCAGCCACATCCTCCAGTTGGTCGGCTCGCGCGCCGCGGCTTCGGTGATCGCCTGGGACGCTCCAGCGATATCCCCCAGCTGCTCGAGCACGAGTGCTCGCTGAAGTCGGGGTGAAGCGGCGCTTGGTTCGAGCCGCTGAGCGGTGGCGGCATCCGACAGGGCCGCGCTGAAGTTGCCGGCGCGCACGTGGGCTTGACTCGCGCGCACGGCCACGGTCATGGACAGCGGGATGACGATCGCCCAGAGGCCGGCCACGGCCGCGATGGGCGTGGCGATCCGCGCCGGATCCCGCCAGCGACGGCGACCGCTCGACCCGCGGTTGCGATGGTGGATGGGGCCGACCGCGACGGCCACGAGCAGCAGCGCGATCAACGGGATCACCCCGATCTGCCACACCCAATCGAACGCGGCAGCGGCGCAGAACGCAGCCACACCGGCGACCGCCGTGGCCACCGGGAGGCGGAACTCCCCGGGCAGTCGCGAGCACCGCGTCGCCCCTGCGACGAGGACGAACCCGAAGAAGCCGGCGATCAGAACCAGGCCTACGATCCCGGTCTCAGCCAGCGTCTCGAACCAGAGCGAATGGGCATTGCGCACGAACTCGCCCAGCCGCTGATGCTGTGACCAGTAGAACTGGAAGGTTCCCGGGCCGATTCCCTTCCAGGGACTCGTCTTGAACGCGTGGACCGCCACCTGCCAGTACTGGTAACGGTGGCTCCCGGCGACCGAGAGAAGCCGGCCGTAGGTATTACTCGACTTCGGCGGGTTGGCGCGCTTGAACTCGTTCCACAGGTGTCCGGCCGTACCCGTCGCGATCAGGAGCGCCACCGCGATTACGGCCGCCGTGATCAGCACATACCCCATCCCGAGCGCGCCGCGGCGGGAGAACCGGAGCCACCGCGGCCGCCTGAGGCGGCGGAACAGCAGCACGAGGGCAACCTGCGCCACGCCGACCACCACCGCCACTCCGAGGGCGATGGCCAGCATCGAGTGCCGCTCGCCGGCGGGGGCCGGCCCGAGCGAATCACGCAGGGCGGGCCGGGACACGAGAGCGGCGATCTGGATGGCCACTCCGGCTGCGGCGACCGCGGCCGTGGCCAGCTTGGGCAAGCGGTCCGGAACGAGGGCAAAAAAGACGATCGTTCCGACGGCCAACGCAAGGATGCCGCCGCGCGACACCGTCATGGCGACGCACAGCACGACCACGGGGAGCGCCGCCGCCCCGAGGGCACGGCCGACGACCGAGCGGGCACCCCAGCTCGCGTACAAGAGCAGCGGGATGCCGAGAGCGGCAAACTCGCCGACGCCGTCCGAGTAGTCGAATGGATACTGCAGGCGGGAGGTGGCGTAGAGGTTCGCCGTCGCATCGGTGGGAAACCACGAGGGAACGAGCTTCGACAGGACGGCCAGGCCCGACACGAGCGCGATCGCGCTCGCCAGGCCGAACAACATCGCCCGCATGCCGACGCGCGTCATCAGGCTGAGGCCAAGGACAAGCACGCCGAGGTAGGTGGCCAGGCGCGCCGTCTCCGCCAGGGTCTGCTCCTCGCTCTGGGACCATCCGGCGGCGAGCCAGTTCCAGACAAAGAACCCGCCCAGCAATCCCACCGCGACCCAGGCCCGGGGACGCCAGGGCCGCCGTGGCAGCACCCTGGCAATCGAGCCGAGCAGGACGATCCACCAGATCAGGATCCCGATCTCGCTCCGAGCCACGATGTCGTAGCCGCCGCCGGCTAGTCCCAGATACAGCGTGGGGGCGAAGCCGAGCAGCCACGCCAGCGCACTATCGACGGCAAGACCGCGGCGCGACTCGGTGCGGCTGTCGGGCTCAGCTTCGACCGAAAGCTCTGCGGTGGTCACGCGTGACGTTCTAGCAACCCGTCCACTCGTGACGGACGGGCTCAGTGCAGCTTTCTGCGCCGGTGCCTGCGGCGGTGGCGGTGCTTGGCCCTGACCGCGTGCCGATGGCGGGAGATCCGCACCGCCCGAGCCAGATGGGCGCCCAGCCCATGGGACGCCGGTCGGGTGAGGTTGGTACCCGGATACGGCGCCTGGACAGCCGCGGAGAGGCCGCTCCATCTTGTGGCCGCATCCGAGCCGGAGGGATAGATCGAATAGGTGTCTCCGGTGACGTCGCCGTCGGTGCCTGGGAAAGACCACCACAGGATCACCGCCGGATGGGCATGGAGCAGAACCTCATTTCTGAGCTGAAGCTGCTCGGCGCCGCTCGGATAGGGGAGCTTCCCGTAGCAGGACATGGGCGTGTCGCTGGCCGTGCAGGCCCCGATCGTCTCGCCGTCGCTCAGGTTGTCGCCCCAGCTGAAGGCTTGGAGGATGAAAGCCGACTGCTTGCCGGCCCCGTCGGCTGCCTGTTGCGCTCCGCTCGCCCATTGCGCGATGCCGCCCCACTGGTCTTGGTTCGCGCTCACCGGCATCAGCGGGCTCGTGGTGAACGGATAGATCTCCGTGCCGATCGCGTCGGCGATCCCGACATAGCTCGAGGTCTGGGCCTGGTCTGCGCTTCCGATCATCACCAGGTGGGACGGGTCCTGCTGCTTGATCTGGGAAACGTAGTTGGCGACGCCGGCCTCGTCGCCCGGGGCGAGGGCCGTGTCGTCGGCGGCGTAGTACCCGTACGTGCCCGGGAGCTGGCTCAGCCAGTGGATGAGGAAAGCGAGCAGCGGCCCGTTCTGATTGCAGCCGCACAGCGCGGCGAAGCCCGGGTAGGAGCCGGACATAGTGGTGCTGGTGGGCGGATCCCTCCACCAGCTCGGATTGCCGATCTCCCACATCACCGACATGCCGAGCGACTGGGCGGTGGTCGCGTAGCTGGCAAGTGAACTAGGCGAAGCATCCCCTGCGCCCACCACCACGATCTGGAAACCGCCCTGGTGGATGACTTGTAGCCGCTGCACGCACGTCGGCATCTGCGTATCGAAGTGGCAGCCCTCGAAGATGCCCTCTGGCGGCAGCGTGGCGGCGGAGGCGGCTGCCGTCAATACACAGCAGAGCAGCACGGCAAAGCTTGCGATGGCGAACCGTGCCAGCAGACGCGGGGATCTGTCCCTGCCGGCCATGCGGATCGCATCGGTCCTCTCCGCTTACGCGACCATTCCCGTGCGCGCGCGTGGACGAATGTCCGGGTCCGAACGAGGGACGATGGACGAACGTTGTAGGCCAACCGCGGCCGGCGCCAACGGGGCGCCGTGCGCGCCGTCGCTACGCTCTGGAGTTGTGGACGATCTCTACCGCGAGAACATCCTCGACCATTACAAGCACCCTCACAATTGGAGTCCGCCGGCGCCGCCGATCGAGGCGCCGGATCTGGAATTCCACGACCTCAACCCGCTCTGCGGCGACGAGCTGACGGTTCAGCTGGCTCTCGACAAGGAGGGCCGGGTCGACGCGGTCCGGTTCTTAGGTCACGGATGCGCGATTTCGCAGGCGGCGGCCTCGATGGCCTCCGATGAGGTTAAGGGGATGCCCGTGCAGGATCTGCTCGGGCTTGACCGTTCATTCGTGCTTGATCTTCTCGGGATCGATATCTCTGCCACCCGGATGAAGTGTGCGCTGCTGTCGCTGAAGGTGCTCAAGAGCGCTGCGCTTGGCCACACGGTGGACTGGGAGCCGGAAACGGCCGACAGCGACCCCGCCGTCGCGCGGGACCGCTCCGCGCTCAGCTGAGACCGGCACGGCGCCGCCGATCGGTGGTCCGGGCGCTGGGGTCTTGCCGTGTGTGACACTTAACCGGGGGTCCTTCACCCAGCGGACGGAGGACGCTGGACATGGGTGCGAGATGAGCGGCGAAAGTCAAGCCCGGCGGAGATTTTCCGAGAACGGGCATACCGGCGGCCGCAGCCGCAGGTGAGCTCCAGGTTCGATCGCCGATGTCCGCCAAGCCCGCGGTATCCCTCCTTTACGTCAGATACCCCCACCACTCCCGCTGGTCCGGCTATCCGCGCTTCACGGAGTACCTGGATGGGATGGTCCGCGCTCGTCACGTTGGCCCCACGCTTGGCCCCCGGGTAGTGACAACGCCCGCCTTCAAGCTCCATCCCCTCCCGAAGCTGTCGCCGAGGGTGCTCGGCTTCGATCTCAGCGCCGCCCGGCGGCTGGCACTTGGACGAGGGGAGGTCGTGCATCTGTTGTACGGCGAAACCGACTCCAACTACTTCTACAGCGACCACCTGCACCGGTTTGGCCACCTGCGCGGCAACGTCCTGGTGAGCACCTTCCATCAGCCCGTTTCGCTTCTCGGCACGCAGAAGATCTTTGACCACCTCGATGCGGCAATCGCGCTCGGCACGCAGGCCGGAGCCTTCATTGCCGGCATCATGGGCTCTCAGCGAGTCTTCCGTGCCTCGCTGGGCGTGGACGCTCAGGCCTGGCATCCGGACCAGTCGCAGAAAGCGCCTGCGCCCGTGCTCATGTTTGTCGGAACCTGGCTTCGAGACTTCTCGCTGTTGGGGCGAGTCGTACGGCTCCTCGTCGCGGAAGAACCCCGCGTGCGCTTCGAGATCGTGACTGGATTCGGGCACGGCGAGGCGCTGGCCGAACTGTCCAACGTCACCGTCCACGAGGGAATCAGCGACGAGGAATTGCGTCGGCTCTACCAGCGGGCTTGGGTTCATGTCCTTCCGCTGATTGACGGAACCGGTACGAACGCGCTGCTCGAGGGCATGGCCTGTGGTCTCCCTACCGTCACCTCGGCGGTCGGCGACGTGGTCGATTACACGGGAAAGCACGGAGCAATCTGTGTCCGGCCGGACGACGCGAACGCAATGGCGGATGCCGTTCTGGGCCTGATCCGCGACCGTCGACGTCGCGATGAGCTTGGCCGCGCCGCACGCGAGGCGGCGGAAGTCCACCGACTCGAGGTCACGGGCCGCCGGCACGCTGAGATCTACTGCACCCTGGCCGGGCGCCGGCGAGCGTCTGTGTTCTTTGCTGCTCGCGCCAAGTCTCAGCCCCGAGCCTGACACCCCCAAAACTGATCCCCCGCGCCCCCTGGCGCGTAGTGTGATGCGCGATGGCCATCCCTCGGCAAACACCGGGGTCGTCTGGGACGGCCTGGCTGCGACAGCTCGGGGACGAGGATCTCATGCCGCTGGTGGCCGGCGGCGATCCGCGCGCCTTCGAGACGATCTATGAACGACACGCTACGGCCGTGTTCTCGCTCGCCTACCGAATCTGCGGGGTGCGGGGGACGGCGGAGGAGGTCGCCCAGGAGGCCTTTCTCACCATCTGGCGGAGCGGGGCGCGCTATGACCGGACCCGCGGCAGCGTCCGGACGTGGCTTCTGGGCATCGCCCACAATCGGGCCATAGACGTACTGCGGCGTAATGCGGTTCACGACCGGCGGCGGGCGGCGGATGAGCGCGCCGCCGCGGAGCTCGAGTCCCCAGAGCACACCGATGCCGAGGCGGTTCGAAGAGAAACTGCGCGATCGATCAGAACCCTGATGGACCAGCTCCCGAACGAGCAGCGACGCGTGGTCGACCTCGCGTACTTCGGCGGCTTCACGCATGAGGAGATCGCCCGCATGCTCGATGCGCCCGTGGGCACGGTCAAGGGGAGGATGCGCTTGGCGCTCGAGAAGCTCCGCGCGAGCCTGGCCGATCAGGAGGTGCCGGCATGACCGGCTCCGCCGAGCATCTCACGTGCCGCGAGGCCCTCGGCGCCTACGCGCTCGGCGCCGTGCCGGAGCCGGAGGCGGAGCGCATCCGCGCCCATCTCGAGACCTGCCAGGAGTGCCGGGCCGAGCTCGACTGGCTGCGGACGGCGGTGGACGCGCTGCCCGCGTCGGTGCCGCCGGTTCAACCGCCACCCGAACTGAAGCAGCGGCTCATGGCGGTCGTGAACGCCGAGGCCGAGCTGCTCCGGGCCGCCGGCCAGACCGCGGATGAGCCGCCGTCGCCCGCGCCCCAACGCCAGAGGCGCTGGCTGCAAGGCTGGCGGCTCCCCGCCACGGCCGCACTCGCCACTGCCGCGGTAGTGGCGGCGATCGTCGTCCCGCTCCTGACCAGCGGGAGCAGCACGCGAGTCGTTCCGGTGCAGCTCACCGCCCAGGCGTCGGGGTTTGCGAACGCCCACGCCAGCCTCCGCATTCGTGGCGATCAGGCGCAGCTCGTCGTCACCGGTTTCCCAACGCCGGCGGCAGGTCACGTCGAGGAGCTGTGGATCAAGCGAGGCCAGGCCGCGCCCGTCCCGGCCGGGACCTTCATCCTGCACGCCGGATCGGTCACCGTCTCCCAGCCGGTCCAGCGGGGTGACCTCGTGCTGATGACGGTCGAGCCGGGCCGCGGCACCGCGCACCCGACGACCCAGCCGCTACTCGTCGCCCACGTCTAATTCCGGGGCGCTCGACTCGCCGGTCACGGCCTCCTTGAAGCCGCGCAGCCCGGCGCCGAGCGAACGCCCCATCTCCGGCAGTCGCTTGGCCCCGAAGAGCAGCAGGAGTACTACCAGCAGGATCGCGATGTGAAGTGGGTTGTGAAGACCGATCATCGAGGCGCTCCAGGTTCGCTTGTTGACGGACGTGGATACGCCTGACCCTCACCACCGGATCACTTGGTGATCTGAAGGCGCGACTGCTGCGTATTCCCTGCCGGTGGCTAGCTCGCCGACGTGGCGACCAACCGGAGAGGAGCAGTAAATGACTGACCGTAAGCCGGAGGACGGGGCCCCCAAGGGCGTCACCCGCCTCTCGTTCATCAAGGCCTCGGCCGGCGCCGCTGCCGGCGCAGCGGCGATCGCGATTCCGGCCGCCGTTGCTGCGGACCACAGCAACGGCGAGATCACCGAACCGACGACGCCGAACCCCAAGGAGCCGGTGATGGCCTACGTCCGCGACGCCCGTCGCGGCGAGGTGACGCTGATGCACGGAACCACTGAAACGACGTATCGCGACCCGGCGCTGGTCAAGCGCCTACTCGACGCGGCGCCCAAGCCGGCGAGTCTGAGCGGAGGTGAACTCGATGTCCTCGCACCGTGAAGCCCCTGAGATCAGCAAGGACCCAGCGGCTGACAACGCCGATGTCTATGCCTTCGTCAGCCCGGACCGACCTGACACGGTAACCCTGATCAGCAACTTCGTGCCCCTCCAGGATCCGCCCGGGGGACCGAACTTCTTCGAGTTCGGCGACGACGTCCTGTAC
>DATGFT010000095.1:0-43257 GCA_035308915.1 Solirubrobacteraceae bacterium | reverse complement strand
CGTGCTCGCTCTGATGCCGGCGCCGCTGCGCCTCACGGGCGGTGAGCCTACGCTCGACGATCGGATCGTCGACGCATGGGAGGGGCTCACCGCTCGCGAGGCCGTGGCGTGCCCGGTCTGCGAGGGCGAGCTGGAGCCGTGCCTGACCGAGAGCGACGGCCGGCCCGTCGTCATCGGGCGGTGCGGGAGTTGCGGCACGACCCTCAGCTGACGCTATGCTGAAGCGGCAGGCTGAGCAGTCGCGGAGGTCACGAACCTTCGAGGAAAGTCCGGACATCACAGGGCAAGGTGGTCGGTAACGCCGACCCGGGGAAACCCGCGGGAAAGTGCCACAGAAATAACACCGCCTAAGCCTGGGGCCGCTGCAGCGCCCCGGGCCGGTAAGGGTGAAATGGTGCGGTAAGAGCGCACCGGCGTCGCGGTGACGCGGCGGCCAGGTAAACCCCACCTGATGCTAGGCCAAGCAGGACCGCTTGTAGGTGGCCCGCCAAGGTCCGGGTAGGCCGCGCAGATGGATGGCTGCTCTCGACAAAATCCGGCTTACAGGTCTGCTACGGAAGAGCCCCGCCCGAGGCGGGGCTCTTCTATTTGGGCGGGGGCGCTTCCCGGGTTTCGCGGGACCTGGGCGAACGAGCCACCTGTCAGGTGGCTTTTTCGCCCAGCCATGGCGATGGCGCTTGCTTACGGCGGCCTCGCTGCCTACCGCGGCCTCGCTCGCTTACCGCGGCCTCGCTGCCTACCTCGGCCTCGCTCGCTTACCGCCTCAGTGCGGAAGTGGGCCGCCTGTGAGTCCGACGATCGCGCCCACGACCCCGGCGGCGACGAGCGTCGAGACGACGCCGCGCCGCGCCAGCAGCACTGCCCCGGCCGCGGCGGCCAGCACGACGAACTGCCACGTCTCGACCAGGGCTTGGCTGAGGGGGATGGCCGCCCCGAGGATCGCGCCGACGGCGGCGGGTCCGGCGCCGTCGAGGAACGCCTGGGCTCGGCGGTCACCGCGGAGGCGCTCGAAGTGGGTCCCGCCCGCCAGGACGAGCAGGAAGGACGGCGTAAAGGCGATCGCCGCCGCCAGCAGCCCGCCGCCGAGCCCACGAGCGGCATAACCGACGGCGGCGACGGTCGCCACAACCGGCCCCGGCGTGACCTGACCGAGGGCGACGGCCGAGAGGAACGCGGTCGCGGTCATCCAGTGGTAGGTGTGAACGGCGTCTCGCTGCATCAGCGGGACGATCACGAATCCGCCCCCAAACGACAGCGCCCCCACCTTGACCGCCACCCAGGCCAGCGCCCCGAGGCTGCCGACGCGTGCACTCGCGACCGGCAGCAAGGGCAGCCAGCTCACGAGGGCCTGGCGGCGGCCGGCGGCTCGTACCGCCAGCTCGGCGGCGCCGCAGCCGAGCAGGACGAGTACAAGATACGGGCCGACGAGCGCGGCCCCGGCGCCGCCGAGCAATGCGTAGATCAGCCAGCGCACCCGGCGCGGGATCTGATGCGCTAGGCGGCGCCAGCTCGGACCCGCAAGGCCGAGGCCGGCGCGGACGGCCACGGCGGCCACCGCGGCCCCCGCGCCCGCCCCCGCGCCGCGGATCCACCCCGGAGGCGAGCGGGCGAGAAACAGCGCCGAGAGCGCGAGCATCAGGACAACTGCCGGCGTGATGAAGGCGAAGCCGCCGACCAGCGCCCCCGCGATGCCGCCGAGCCGCCGAGCGCAGTAGATGGCCAACTGCGTCGAAGCCGGGCCAGGGAGCAGATTGCACGCCGCGATCGCATCCTGGAACTCCCCCGGCGTCATCCACCGCTCACGCGCAACGACGAGCTCGCGAAGGAGCTCGATGTGAGCCGGCGGGCCACCGAAGCCGGTGATCCCAATCCTCGTCCACTCCCGCGCGATCCGCGATAGCGGGACCCGGGACGGCGGATCGGCGATGGATCCGGGCTGAGAAGAGATCGTCATGGTGACGGTGCGAAGATGTCAAACGCATGCCGCCGTTGCTCCCGGACACGATCGCGCGGCCGCTGGAACGGCTCGGCGCCGCCGCCCAGAACGCCTTTGAGGTCGCTCGCTTCGGCGGCCTGAGCAGCGACGAGATCTCCTCGCCCTACGAGGTCGCGCTGGAGCGGCGGGTGTACAAGCTCCGTCACTACTACGCGGGGCGAGGGCCGGAGGTCGGTCCGGCGATCCTGCTCGTGCCGCCACTGATGCTGGCCGCCGAGATCTACGACGTCGGCCCGAGCACGAGTGCGGTGACGATTCTGCGGGACCACGGTGCCGACCCGTGGGTGGTCGACTTTGGCGCGCCGGAACGACAGGAGGGCGGCCTCGAGCGGACGCTCACCGATCACGTCGTCGCGGTCTCGGAGGCGATCGACGCGGTCCGCGAGCTCACGGGCCGTGATGTTCATCTCGCCGGCTACTCGCAGGGCGGGATGTTCTGCTACCAGACCGCCGCCTACCGCCGGAGCCGAGCGGTGGCGTCGCTGATCACCTTCGGCAGCCCCGTCGACACTCGGCATGGGATGCCGTTCGGTCTTCCCGAGCGGTTCGTGGCCGAGCTGGCCGACCTGCTGGCCGAGAGCTTTCGCCGCTGGTCGGTTCCCGCCTGGGTGAGCCGGACCGGTTTCCGGCTCCTTGACCCCGTCAAGACGGCGCGCCATCAGCTCGAATTCATCCTCCAGCTGCACGACCGGGAAGCGCTGATGTCACGTGAGCACCAGCGCCGCTTCCTGGAGGCTGATGGATGGGTGGCCTGGCCAGGACCCGCGCTGGCCGACTTCCTGCGCCAGTTCATCGCATCCAATCGGATGCTCGAGGGCGGATTCGTGATCGAGGACCGGCTCGTGACGCTGGCCGATATCACCTGCCCGATCCTGACCGTCATCGGCAGCGTGGACCAGATCGCGCCCGCGGCGGGCGTGCGCGCCGTGGCGGCAGCCGCTCCACGCGCAGATGTTCGCGAGCTCTGCGTGGAGGCTGGCCACTTCGGGCTTGTCGTGGGCTCGTCGGCGCGCACCAGAACCTGGCCGACCGTCGCCGCATGGACGCAGTGGCGTGACGGCGAGGGCGAGGAGCCATCAGAGGTGCACCGGCCGGAAGCCGACAGCCCGGTTGAACACTCTTACTCGCTACGCAGCCGGGCGGCCTACGGCGCCCAGCTCGCGACCGGGGTTGGGGTGGGGATCGCCCGGTCGATGCTGGGGACGGCGAGACAGGCCACCCGCACCGCGCTCGAACTGAGCCGGGAGGCGGCGAATCAGCTGCCGCGTCTGGCCCGGCTTGACCAGATCCACCCCGGAACCAGGATCTCCCTCGGCCTGCTCGTCGATGAGCGCCGTCGGCGTGCGCCGGAAGGGATTTTCTTCCTGTTCGAGGACCGTGCCTACACGGCGGCCGACTTCAACGAGCGGATCGACAACATCGTGCGCGGCCTGATCCAGATCGGGGTGCGGCAGGGCGAGCACGTTGGTGTCCTGATGGGCTCCCGGCCGAGCGCGGTTTCGCTCACCATGGCGATCAGCCGGCTCGGGGCGGTGGCAGCCCTGATGCGGCCGGATGGCGACGTGCGACGTGAGGCCGAGCTCGGCCAGGTCGAGCGGCTGATCGCCGACCCCGAGCGGGCTGCCCTGGCCGCCGGCATCGGCGCCCCCGAGACCTTCGTTCTCGGCGGCGGTGGCGGCCCCCGCTCGTTGGGCGCCATGGTCACGGACATGGAGCAGATCGACCCTGACGAGGTCACGCTGCCGCGCTGGTATCGGCCCAATCCCGGGCGGGGGCGGGACGTGGCATTTATCGTCTTCACCGGCGAGGGCAAGAACACGCGGATGAGCCGGATCACGAACCGGCGCTGGGCCCTGTCGGCCTTCGGCACGGCCTCTTCGGCGGCGCTCTCGCCGGCCGACACGGTCTACAGCGTCACCGCGCCCTACCACCCGTCGGGTGTGATGACGAGCGTCGGCGGTGCGATTGCCGGCGGGGCGCGGCTGGCCATGGCGCGAAGCTTCGACCCGTCCACATTCTGGGAGGAGGTCAGGCGCTACGGAGTGACCGTCGCCTCCTACACCTGGACCATGCTCCACGACCTCGTCGAGGCCGCGCCCGAGCCCGGGGAGCGCCATCACCCGGTCCGCCTATTCATCGGCTCCGGGATGCCGGCGGGGCTATGGCGTCGGGTGGAGGAGCGGTTCGCTCCCGCCCGCGTGCTCGAGTTCTACGCCTCGACGGAGGCGGGTGCCATCCTCGTGAACCTCCGAGATGTCAAGCGGGGGGCGATGGGCCGGCCGCTCCCCGGCGGCGCCGAGGTTCGGATCGCGCGCTACGACTTCACGGCGGGAGGGCTGGTCGTGGGGGACGGGGGCTTTGCCGAGGAATGTGCGCTCGACGAGGTTGGCCTTCTGCTTGCCCGAGTGGGGCCGGACGAGCCGCTCAGCGTGGTTCCGCTGCGCGGCGTGTTCGCGCCTGACGACGCCTGGGTGGTCACCGGCGATCTCTTTCGGCGTGACTCAGAGGGGGACTACTGGCGCGTCGATGGGGTAGGGGAGCCGATCCGTACCGCGAGCGGCCCGGTCTTCACGACGCCGATTCGGGACGCGCTGGGAGACCTCGAGGCGGTCGACCTGGCGGTCGCCTACGGGGTGCTGCCGCCGCGGGGGGAGCACGAGGTGGCGACGGCGGCGCTGACCCTCCGCCGGGGGCATGACCTGGACGCGAGGGACCTCTCGCGTGCCCTGTCTGTGCTCGAGCCCGACCAGCGCCCGCTGATCGTTCAGGTGGTCGACACGATCCCGGTCACCACGTGGTTTCGGCCGCTGACCGGATCGCTGCGCGAAGCCGGGATTCCGGAGCCCGCTCCCGGTGTCCGAGCCTGGTATCGCGATGCCTCGGGCGAGCGCTATCGCCCGCTCACCGACCGGGCTCGCAAGCGGCTGCTCGGACTGGGCACCTCGACCCCTAGACGGGAAGGGTCTCGCCCGAGTAGAGCTTGACGACCCGCACCGCGCCCGCCGGTGCCGCGTTGATACAGAGCTCACAGAGGACGCACTCATCGAGATTCTCTTCCACGATCTCGACCCGACCGCCCGCGTTGGTGAAGATGTCGACGGGGCAAACCTCGGCCAGCTTGGCCGCGAGCTCGGCGTCGCCGGCCGCCGACGCCTCGACCTCGACGTTGATGAACAGCCCGTCGTGCTCGCTCATACACGCGCCCCCATCTTCGCCTTGACGATCCGGGGTATCTCGGAGATCTCCTCGGCCACAACGATGCCGGCGTCAGCCAGGCGCGCGATCTTCTCGCTCGCGGTGTCCTCCTTGCCCTCGACGATCGTGCCCGCGTGGCCGAAGCTCATGCCCGGCATCTCATCCATGAAGCGGCCCGCCATGAAGGCGACGATCGGCAGCCGCGAGTCGTGCTCGGTCACCCAGCGCGCCAGCTCAGCCTCCATCCGCCCGCCCGGTTCGGTGTAGATCACTATCGCCTCGGTCTGTGCGTCGGACTCGAACAGCGGCATCAGCTCGGCGTAGGTGGAGCCGATGATCGCGTCGCCGCCGATCGAGACCGCGGTGGATTGGCCCAGGCCCGCGGCGGTGAGGGTCGATGACATCTCGGTCGTCATACCGCCGCTGCGGGAGATGACGCCCACGGGGCCCGGGGTATATGACTTCGCCGCGTCCTTGGCGGGGCCGCCGATCCCGCCCATCTTGATCACGTCGGGGACGATGATCCCCAGGCAGTTGGGTCCGATGATTCGGGCGTCGCGCTCGGCCGCCAGCTCGACCATCTGCGCAACGTCGCCCCGGGGAATCCGCTCGGTGACGATGACCACGAGCTTGACGCCGTTCTCGAGCGCCTCGAACACGGCGTCCTTGGTGAAGGCCGGGGGGACGGTGACCACCGAGCCGTCGATCGGGCCGCCGTGATGCTCGACCGCCTGCGCCACCGTGTCAAACACGGGAACGCCATGGACATCGCGGCCCCGGCGCCCCGGCGTGACCCCGCCGACGATCTTCGCCCCGCGCCCGTAGTCGAGGCACTCACGGGTCAGGTTGACGGCCTCGCGGCCGGTGATGCCCTGGACGATGAAGGTCGTGTTCTCGTCGATCAGGATGGACATCAGGTATCCGTCTCCGCGCCCACGTCGGCGGTGCTCTGTCGGAACCCGTCGACCAGGGAACGCTCGTTGCCCGTCGTGCCCTGGATCTTCTCCACCGCCCGTCGTGCCGCCTCGTGGAGGGAGACACTGCGATCGGCGTATTCCACGCCGTATCGCTCGAGGATCTTGAAGCCCTCCTCCTCCCAGGCGCCGGGGATGCGGAAGATCGCGATCTTCTCCGCCGGGTCATGGCCCAGCTCCAGACATGCCTTGATAACCCCGCGGGCGACGATGTCCACGCGAGTGTTCGAGACGATCGACATCATCACCGCGATCTTGTCGACGCCGGGCTTGGAGAGGACGAGCTTGGCCAGGCCCTTGGCCTTTCTGACCGATGGGTTCCCACCGATCTCGCAGTAGTTGGCGGGGTCACCCCCGTGGGCGCGGACGGCGTCGAACAGGGTGAGCGAGCCTCCGCCGGCCCCGATCACCAGGCCAAGATTCCCGTCGAACTCGGTGACGTTGCCGGCCACTCCGCGGTGATCCTGGGCGTCGACCTGTTCACCCGCCAGCTCGAACTGCGTCGGCTCGCGCGCCTGGCGCGTCTCCTCATCGCCGACACCGAGCTCGTGGAGCAGCGCCTTTTGCCGCGGACGAGCCTCGTTCTCCATATCCATATGTGCGTCGAGGGCGAGGAAGGAGCCGTCCTCGAGCTCGCCCAGCGGGTTGATCTCCGCCAGGGTCATGTCGTAGCGCAGGAATAGGCGGGCCAGCCGAGCCAGGACGGGCGTCAGGCGGTTCAACGCCGAACCGCTGACACCGAGCGTGGCGATCAGCTGCTTGGCCTGCCAGTCGGCGAAGGGACGCAGGGTCGAGAAGTGGACGCGGGCGACATGATCCGGGTGCTGTTCGGCGACCTCCTCGATGTCGATGCCGCCCATGTCGGAGAACAGCATCACGGGGCGCTTGCGGATCCCATCCCAGACGACTCCGGCGTAGTACTCGTGCTTGACGGCGGCGCGAGAGTCCACGAGCACGCCCCGCGGCATATGGCCGCCGATCTCGAGTTCGAGGACGTGTCGCGCGTGGCCCTCGGCCTCCTCCGGCGTATCGGCGAACTGGACGCCTCCCGCCTTCATCCGCCCGCCGGTCAGGACCTGGGACTTGATCACGACCGGGCCGCCGAGCTCGGCCGCGATGTCGCGAACCTCCTCGGGTGTCTTGGCGAAGCCGTGCCGCGTGACGGGGATCCCCGCCTTGGCGACGATCGCCCGCGACTCGTACTCGAAGAAGCGCATGAACGGCGCCGGAGGCTACCGAAGCCGCGGGCGCGCGGGCGCGCAAAGGCGAACATCTTGATAAATTCCATCTAATCAGTTGGTTATGTGCTAAAACATCCGGACAAAGCTGATTGACTTAGCCACGTAGGGGCTGACTGGTGGCTCTGGCGGGGCTGACTACGACATCGAGAGGACGTCATGAACAGGGGATTGCGGTTGGGGCGTGCGCTGCCCAACCTGAAACGAGCCGGAGCGTTGTCGTGCTCACTGCTGGTGGGTGGCGCTGTGCTCGCGGCCTGCGGAGGATCGTCCGACACGAGCGGCTCGGGCGGTTCGAGCTCTTCGACCTCCGGCGGCGGGACGCAGCTTTCGCTCGTTGCCTATTCCACGCCGAAGAAGGCCTACGACGCCCTGACGGCGGCCTACGAGCAGACGAGCCAGGGTAAAGGCATCTCGTTCAGTCAGTCCTTCGGGCCTTCAGGCGCGCAGAGCCGCGCCGTGGCCTCGGGGCAGCCGGCGGATGTCGTCGCCTTCTCGACTGAGCCCGACATCTCCCGGCTCGTAAAGGCGGGGATGGTCGCGTCCGGATGGGACGCCAACTCCTACCAGGGCGTTCCCAGCGACTCAGTGGTCGTGTTCGTGGTGCGCAAGGGCAACCCCAAGCACATCACGGGCTGGGATGACCTGATCAAGCCCGGGGTCGACGTGGTGACGCCGAATCCATCCACCTCCGGCAGCGCGCGGTGGAACATCCTGGCCGGGTACGGGGCCCAGCTCAAGGAGGGCAAGACCCCGGCCCAGGCGTTGGCCTACCTGAGGACGCTCCTGACCAAGAACGTCAGCGTCCAGCCTTCCAGCGCGAGCTCGGCGCTCCAGACCTTCACCGGCGGCAAGGGTGACGTGCTGCTCGACTACGAGAGCGATGCCATCGCAGCCAAGAAGGCGGGCGACGCCATCGACTACATCCTGCCCAAGCAGACGCTTCTCATCCAGACGCCGATCGCGGTGACGAGCAACGGCTCGCACAAGAGCCAGGCCGCGGCGTTCGTCCAATGGCTCTACACGCCGGCCGCCCAGACGATCTGGGCCAAGGAGGGGTATCGCCCCGTCGTTCAGTCGGTGGCCAGCCAGTTCTCCAGCCAGTTCCCGACCCCGCCCGAGCTGTTCACGATCAGCAGCCTGGGCGGCTGGAGCAAGATCGACAAGACGTTCTTCGACAAGTCCAACGGAACGATCACCAAGATCGAGCAGGCCGCGGGGGTTCCCACTGTCTCCAGCTGAGGCACTGACGGCCCAGGCACCCGCGCCGCGGGTGCCTGGCGTCCGCTCGCGCGTCCGGGTCCGCCCCGGGCGGGGAGGGCTCGGGCTCGGCGTGGCCACGCTCTACATGAGCGTGATCGTGCTCATTCCGCTGGCCGCAGTGGCCGCCAAGGCCTTCGGACAGGGCCTGGGCGCTCTCTGGTCATCGATCACGAGCAGCGTGGCGCTGACTGCGCTCGGCGTCACGCTCGCCTCCTCGCTGCTTGTCGCGGCGATTGGAGCGGTGATGGGCACGCTCGTGGCCTGGGTGCTCGTGCGCGACCGGTTCCCAGGCAAGCGCTTTGTCAACGCCCTGATCGACCTTCCCTTCGCGCTGCCCACGATCGTGGCTGGGCTCACCCTGATCGCGCTCTACGGCCCTCAGAGCCCGGTGGGCATCCACCTCGCCTACGCGCGGGCCGGCGTGCTGTTGGCCCTGCTGTTTGTCACCTTGCCGTTCGTCGTCCGCGCCGTGCAGCCGGTGCTGATCGAGCTCGATCCGGAGGCCGAGGAAGCGGCGAGCTCGCTGGGCGCTTCGAGCTTCACCACCTTCCGCCGGATCGTCCTGCCCGCGCTGCGCCCGGCGATCATCTCCGGTACGGCGCTGGCCTTCGCCCGGGCCATCGGCGAGTACGGAGCCGTCGTGCTGCTGGCGGGCAAGGTGCAGATCGCCAGCCTCGTGATCTACAACGACATCGAGAGCGGGACGCCGGAGGGCGCGGCTTCGCTCTCGATAATGCTGCTCGCTGTCTCGCTGCTCGTCCTCGTTCTGCTCCGGAGGATCGGAGGCCGGGGTGCGACTTAGCCGTTCGGTGACGCTCTCGCTCCGGACGGTCGCCCTGGCCTACCTGGTGCTGCTGCTTCTGCTCCCGGTCGGGGTCATCTTCGCGAAGACCTTCGAGCACGGCTTTGGCACGGCGTGGGGTTGGATCACGACGCCGGCCGCCGTCAGCGCCTTCTGGCTCTCGGTGTTGATCGCCGCCATCGCCGTCCCCCTGAACACGATCTTCGGGGTCGGCACCGCGCTTGTGCTGGTGCGCGGAAAGGCTCGGGGCAGGGCGCTCCTCGACTCGCTCATCGACCTGCCGTTCGTTGTCTCGCCGGTGATCGTCGGCCTCGCCCTGGTCCTGGTCTATGGGGTCGACGGCTGGTTCGGCAAATGGTTCATGGACCAGGGCGTCCGGATCATCTACGCGCCGGCCGGAATGATCATCGCGACGGTCTTCGTGTCGTTGCCCTTCGTCGTGCGTGAGGTCGCGCCCGTGCTGCTCGAGGTGGGCGAGGAGCAGGAGCAGGCGGCCGCCACACTAGGCGCCTCACGCTGGCAGACGTTCTGGCGGATCACGTTGCCCTCGATCCGCTGGGGCATTGCCTACGGCGTGGTGCTCACAACGGCCCGCGCCCTGGGTGAGATCGGAGCGGTGGCCGTCGTATCGTCGAACGTCGCCGGATCGACGCTGACGCTGCCTCTGCTGGTCCAGCAGCGGATGACCACGTCATTTGGACCCCAGGCCGTGACCAGCTCGTACGCGGCCGGAACCGAGCTGGCGATCATGTCGCTGGTCGTCCTGCTCGCCATGACGCTGATCGCACCGAGGAAGGGGGATGCCGCGTGAGCATCGAGGTGGAGTCGGTAAGCAAACGCTTCGGCGAATTCACAGCGCTGGACGGAGTGAGCCTGAACGTCGTCGAGGGTGGGTTGACAGCCTTGCTCGGACCGAGCGGGTCAGGGAAGTCGACGTTGCTGCGAATCATCGCGGGCTTGGAGGTGCCGGACTCAGGGGCGATACGCCTCGACGGCAGGGACGTGACGCAGGCCCGGCCTCAGGATCGCGGGATCGGATTCGTGTTCCAGCACTACGCCCCGTTTGAACACATGAGCGTGTTCGAGAACGTCGCCTTCGGTCTGCGGATCCGCAAGCGGCCGCGCGACGAGGTTCGTCGCCGCGTCGACGAGCTGCTGGCCCTCGTGGGGCTCACCCAGTGGGGTGGCCAGCGGCCCCATCAGCTCTCAGGTGGCCAACGCCAACGGATGGCGCTGGCGCGGGCGCTCGCCGTCGACCCGCGGCTGCTCCTGCTCGATGAGCCGTTTGGCGCTCTCGACGCCAACGTGCGCGGCGAGCTTCGGCGGTGGCTGCGACGGCTCCACGACGAGCAGGGGGTGACCACCGTTCTCGTCACCCACGACCAGGAAGAGGCGATGGAGATCTCGGACACCATCGCCGTGATGAACGCCGGCCGCATCGAACAGGTGGGCTCGCCGCGCGAGGTCTACGACTCGCCGGCGACCGAGTTCGTCATGAGCTTCATCGGTCCGGTGAGCCGCGTCGAGGGCCGGCTGGTTCGGCCCCACGATGTCGCGGTCTCGCTCGAGCCAGAACCGGGGACCGTCGAGGCGATGGTGACTCGGGTCATCCATCTCGGCTTCGAGGTGCGGATCGAGCTCGAGCTCCCCGGGGGCGAGCGAGCCCATGCTCAGCTCACGCGGGCTCAGACCGATCAGCTCGAGCTGGCTCCCGGGGACATCGTTTACGTGCGGTGGGGCGCGCGTGGAACCACGGGCGACGTGCCCCAACCGCGGGCCGAGGCCTCGCCTCCGGCTACCGCGTGACCCAGGCCTCCGGGTCGTCGGCCAGCCGGTCGATCTTGGGCGGGATTCGGGCGGCCGCGATGTCGGCCAGGGTAACCTGCTCGACCACCGAGCGGAGATTGGCGCGGACGGCGATCCAGACGCGCAGTAGCGCCTCCGCCGCTCCCGCGTAGACCGCCTCCTCAGGCGGGCCGCCGCGAACGCTGGCGAGCGGACCCTCAACGGCCCGGATCACGTCCGCCACGGTTATCTCCGCCGCCGGCTTGGCGAGCCTGAATCCGCCCTCGGCCCCCCGTTGGCTGCGGACGATTCCGGCGTGGCGCAACTCGCTGAGGATGTTCTCCAGGAAGTTGAGCGGTATCGCCTGAGCGTTGGCGATCCGCTCCGCCTTGACGGGTCGGTCGTCGTCGTTGGCCGCCGCCAGCTCGACCGCGGCCCGGACGGCGTAATCGACCTTGGCCGAGATCCGCATCGGTGGCCGCCGCTACGCCGGGGCGTGCTCGAACCCGTACGCCTCGGCGAGCTCCGCGTCCTTGTGGGCCAGCATCTCGGCCAGTGACACCATCACCTGGCACTGCTTCCAGGTCGCATCGTCCTGCATCTTGCCGTCAATCATGTGAACGCCGCGGCCATCCGGGATCGCCTCGAGCACCTTCTTGGCAAAGGCGACCTCGTCCGGGTCCGGACTGAAGACGCGCTTGGCGATCTCGATCTGCCCCGGGTGCAGCGACCATGCGCCGACGCAACCGAGGAGAAACGCGGCCCGAAACTGCGTTTCGCATCCCTCCGTGTCACGGATGTCTCCATACGGTCCGTAGAACGGGAGGATTCCGGCTGAGGTGCAGGCATCGACCATGCGGGCGATCGAGTAGTGCCACGGATCCTGCTGGGCGGTTCGTCGCGGCCTTTCCGGATCCTCCGGATCCGGGTCCTCGATCACCCGATACCCGGGGTGCCCGCCGCCGACGCGGGTTGTCTTCATCCGCCGGGACGCGGCCAGGTCGGCGGGGCCGAAGCTCATCCCCTGCATCCGCGGGCTCGCGGTCGCGATCTCCTCGACGTTGACCACGCCAAGGCTTGTCTCGAGGATCGCGTGGATGAGGATGGGGCGCTCGAGGCCGGCGCGAGCCTCGAGCTGAGCCAGCAACCGGTCGACGTAGTGGATGTCCCAGGGCCCCTCGACCTTGGGGATCATCATTACCTCGAGCCGGTCGCCGATCTCGGAGACGACCTGAGTGATGTCATCGAGCACCCACGGCGACTCGAGGCTGTTGACGCGCGTCCACAGCTGCGTCTCGCCGAGCTCGATCTCCTTCCCGACCCGGAGGAGACCCTCGCGCGCCGCCTCCTTGCGATCCACCGGAACGGCATCCTCGAGGTTGCCGAGCAGAATGTCGACGCTGGCGGCGATCTCAGGCGCCTTGGCGACCATCTTCTCGTTCGAGAAGTCGAGAAAATGGATCATCCGGGAGGGCTTGAAGGGGATCTCGAGCATGGGCGCCGGGGCGCCGATGGCCAGCGGCTTGGCAAAGTCACGGGGGTTTCGCACGGGTGCTTCTCCTGTCGGTTGCCGCCCGAAAGCTAGCGGGGCGCCGCCCCGCGTGGCGCAACGGCGGTTGATGAGTGTCGCGCCGCGATCGAGCCCGGGCTGGCATTCTCCATCTTCACAATCCAGACTTGAGGAGAAGCAATGACGGCGACTTCGCAGGTGGAGACCGACCAGGCAGCGCGGGAGGCCTCGGGCGCGCACCCCTATGGGCGCTACCTCGAGGAGTTTGAGGTGGGAGCCGTGTACAAGCACTGGCCCGCGAAGACGGTCACCGAGGCAGACGATCACCTTTTCTGCCTGCTGACCATGAACCACCACCCGCTCCACATCAACGATGTCTACGCCCGGCAGTCCCAGCAGGGGCGCAACGTCGTCGTAGGTCCGCTCGTCTATTCGCTGGCCCTCGGGATGAGCGTGTCCGACGTCAGCGGCAAGGCGATCGCGAACCTGGCCACTGAGGAGCTGAGCCATCCCGCGCCGCTGTTTCATGGCGACACCCTGTTCTGCGAGTCCGAGGTGCTCGAGGTCAGGCCGTCGCGCTCCAAGCCGGACCGGGGAACCGTCAAGGTTCACACTCGGGCCTACAACCAGGACGGCGTGCTCGTGGCTGAGTTCAAGCGCGTGGTCCTCGTGCCGCGCCGCGGTGGCGGCGACGGCTCCACCGCCCCGCAGTCGGCCGAGGCGAACGTCGAGTAAGGACCGCCCCTGCTCGCTCTCCGCCCGCCGGGGGTAGGCTTCCTACGCCACCGAAGATTGAGGAGTAGCTGAACAAGATGGCCCATACCGCACCGCAGAACCAAGCCACCACCGCCCATCAGGGGCTGCAGGCGTGGGTGGAGGAAGTAGCGGCGATGACCCAGCCCGATGAGGTCCACTGGTGCGATGGCTCGTCCGAGGAGTACGACCGGCTATGCCAGGCCATGGTCGAGGCGGGAACCCTTCAGCGCCTGTCCGATGCCAAGCGGCCGAACTCCTATCTCGCGCTCTCGGACCCGGCTGACACGGCACGGGTCGAGGATCGGACGTTCATCTGCGCGCGCCGGGAGTCGGACTCCGGGCCCACCAATCACTGGCGCGATCCCGACGAGATGCGGGAGACGCTGACCGAGCTCTTCACCGGCTCGATGCAGGGGCGCACGATGTACGTGGTCCCGTTCTCGATGGGCCCGCTCGGGTCTCCGATCTCCTACATCGGAGTTCAGCTCACCGACTCCCCCTATGTGGTCGCCTCGATGCGGATCATGACCCGCATGGGTCAGGACGCGCTCGATGTGCTGGGTGAGGACGGGGACTTCGTTCCCTGCCTGCACTCGGTCGGGATGCCGTTGACCGGCGGCGCCGAGGACGTGCCGTGGCCGTGCAACGCCGACAACAAGTACATCGTTCATTTCCCCGAAACGAGGGAGATCTGGTCCTTCGGCTCGGGGTATGGCGGCAACGCTCTGCTGGGCAAGAAGTGCTTTGCCCTGCGGATCGCCTCCGCCATGGCGCGTGACGAGGGCTGGCTGGCCGAGCACATGCTGATCCTCAAGCTCACCTCGCCCGAGGGAAACAGCAAGTACATCGCCGGCGCGTTCCCGAGCGCCTGCGGCAAGACCAATCTCGCGATGATGATCCCCTCGCTCGAGGGGTGGAAGGTCGAGACGATCGGCGATGACATCGCCTGGATGAAGTTCGGCCAGGACGGGCGGCTGTACGCCGTCAACCCCGAGGCCGGCTTCTTCGGCGTGGCTCCGGGGACCAGCGAGCGCACCAATCCCAACGCCCTGAAGATGCTCGACCGCGACGCGATCTTCACCAACTGCGCGCTCACCGACGGCGGCGACATTTGGTGGGAGGGGATGAGCGAGGAGCCGCCGACGCACCTCACCGACTGGCGCGGCAACGACTGGACCCCGGAGTCGGATACGACCGCCGCCCACCCCAATGCGCGCTTCACCGTGTCCATCGATCAGTGTCCGTCGGTGGCCCCGGAATGGGACGACCCGGCGGGGGTGCCGATCGATGTGATCATGTTCGGCGGTCGCAGGGCGGCGGTGGTGCCGCTGGTGTTCGAGGCCCGCGACTGGGAGCACGGCGTCTTCCTCGGGTCGACCATGGCCTCGGAGAAGACGGCCGCGGCAGCCGGAAACGTCGGCGAGCTGCGCTTCGATCCGATGGCCATGCTCCCGTTCTGCGGATACAACATGGCCGACTACTTCGAGCACTGGCTGAAGGTTGCCCGCCGCGAGGGCGCGCAGATGCCGCGGATCTTCCACGTCAACTGGTTCCGCAAGGACGAGGACGGGAAGTTCCTGTGGCCCGGGTTCAAGGACAACTCACGGGTTCTCGCCTGGATCTTCCGGCGCTGCGACGGCGAGGCGGAGGCGGTCGAGACCGCGGTCGGGCTCGTCCCGGCAACGGGTGAAGGCGGAATCCCCTTGGACGGCCTCGACATCAGCCAGGAGACGATCGAGAAGCTGCTCGCCGTCGATCACGAGGAATGGAGGCAGCAGCTGCCCCAGATGCGGGAGCACTACGCGAGGTTCGGGGACCGGCTTCCCGAGGAGCTAAGGGCACAGATGAAGGCCCTCGAGGAGCGGCTCTAGCTTCGCGGGTGCGCGTGAGGGTGAGGCGGGTGGCTCGGGCAGGCGGGTTCTTCGGCACCACTTACGCCCAGCGCCGTAGCCTCACGTGAGTGGCGCTTCCGTTTATTCCCTCTGACGCCGGGTTGTTGCTGCTCCAGGCCGGGGTCGTGGCGGCGCCGCGGGCCGCCCCGCGGGTGGCGTGGCTCGAGCGGGTGCGCGGGCCGGCGTGGGCGGCCGTGCCGATCGTCTCGATCGTGCTTGTGGTCTTCGCCATCCGGTTCGTGTCCGACACGGCGACCGGTCTGACCTATCTCGCGCTCGTGGCGGTCCCGCCGCTGGCGGCGGCGGCGCTCGCCTGGGCCGTCCGAGGCCGAGCAACCGGGACGCGCCGTACGGCCTGGGCGATCACCAGCACGGCGGCCCTATTCGTCATCGCCTGGGTGTTTCACAAGAGCCTGGCGGGCGGAGCCGCCTCGGCGCTGCTCTCAGGCCTGAGCTGTGTGACCCTCGGAGTGCTGCTCGCCTCGGTGGCGCCACCGGGCTGGTTGAAGCTCGGGATTGTGGCCATGGCCGCCGCGGACACCTGGCTCGTCCTGTCGGACCTGCTCCAGGCGCCGAACGCCACCCTGCTCGCCGCCCAGCCCGTGGGCAACCTGCCTCAGCTTCAGGGGGAGATCTTCGGGACGGTCACCATGGGCTACGGCGATCTGTTCGTGGCCGCGCTGCTGGGCGCGCTGCTGGCAGGGAACGTCCGCCGTCAGCGCGGCGGGGCGCTGCTGACGCTGATCCTCGCCGCGCTGTTCGACCTGCTGTTCCTGGTGCTGGCCGAGCTGCCCGCGACCGTGCCCGTGGCGGTGGCGCTGATCGTGCTCGAGGCGCGAGCCCATTTCGCCCGCCGCGCTGCGCGGGCCGCGCCGACGTCGCGGGTCGCACCGCCAGGCGGCCGAATGCCGGAGCCAGGGCGCGAAAGCGCCCTGTGAATCCGCTTTCGCACCCCGGATGGGCTTATCAGCCGAAGCGTCGCACGATCCGGACCCTATGTGCACGAATTGTGCGACGCTTCTCGCCACGACGCCGGGCGAGGACGGAAAACCCGCGGAGGGCGAAGCCGCGTGGCGTCAGTGCTGGCCGTCGGCGGTGGCGGCCGGCGGCCGGGCTTCCTCGGCCAGCGAGGTGATGGTGAGGGCCCCTCGGGCCGCCTCCTCGAGGACCTGGATGGCCTCCTCGGAGGAGCGGGCGTAGAGCTCGACGAGGAGGTGGACGACGATGCGGTCGTCGTCGTGCTTGTGGAAGCGGACATGGGTGAAGAACTCCCGCGTGCCGTGGTCGCCGAAGGCAGCGTAGGAAAGGGCGTCCCCGGCCTCCGGCCCCGAGCAGGTCTCGACGTCGTCGGCGTCGACGGTCACCGTGCACGATGCCACCCAGGGGGTACCCGCGATCATCCGCTCCCAGCGATCCTCGATCGGCTCGACCCGGCCGTTGTGGAAGCCCAGATGCGGCTGATCGTGCATGCACTCGAGGCACTGAACCACGGCTTCCTGCATCTCGTCGACCACCTCGCCCCGCTCGCCGCTCTCCGGGTCGATGCGGTGGATGCCCTCGTAGTGGACCTGGACCTCGAGATTCTGCGACCAGCAGCGATAGCAGCGCAGCCAGCTCTTGACGGACGTTGAGCCCTCCATCCCGTTTGATTCTACGATCACTTCGTGACCAACCCGCTGGCTGAGGGCGATGTGGTGGGTGTGGTCCTGGCCGGCGGCCTTGGCCGGCGGATCGGCGGCGCCAAGGCGACGGTCGCGCTGGATGGCCGACCGCTGATCTCCTACCCCCTGGACGCCGTTTGGACGGCGGTCGGGAACGCCGTGATCGTGGCCAAGGCCGACACCGAGCTCCCGGACCTTGCCGGGACCTCGGTTTGGGTCGAGCCGGAAGAGCCGAGGCATCCGCTGGCCGGGATCGTTCACGCGCTCGGTCTGGCCGAGGGGCGGCCGGTGGTGGTGTGCGCGGGCGACATGCCGCTGATCACCCCTGAGACCATCGCGGCGATAGCTCGCGCAGATCCAGGCTCCAGCCCCGCGGTGGTGGCCAGCACCCAGGGCGAGCTCCAGCCCCTGCTCGCTTGCTTTCAGCCCGCCGCACTACCGCGCCTGGCGGAAGCCTTGCGCGGCGACCCGGAGGTGGCGTTGCGTGATGCCGTCGGCTCGCTGCACCCGGTCCTCTTCGAGGTCGAGGACCCGGAACTGGTGTTCAATGTGAACAGCCCGGACGACCTGCTCCAAGCCGCGGCGCTGCTCGACCGGCGCCGGCGCACGACTAGCCGAAGGTGAAGTCGTAGGCCGCCACGCCCGGCGGAACCTCAACCGTCAGTACGTGGAACTCCGCCTGGCCCAGCGCGACCAGCGAGTAGAGCCGCTGCGAGCGAACGGTCACGACGCCGTGGTGAACGTCGGCTCCCGCGGCCGAGGCCGGAATCGGATGTCCGTCGAGCAGCACGCGGACGGCGCGTGGCGCATTGCCCTCGGAGATCATGACCAGGTAGACGCGCGCTGCCTGAACGCCGGCCTGGATCGCTGCATTGGTGCTCGTCGGGGTGGCGGATTCGGAGCTCACGCGCCAGGTGCCGTGGAGGGCAAACTCGTTCAGCACGGGTGTCTGGACGCCGGGATACACGTGAACGCCGGGCTCGAGCGGCTGCGCGAAACCCGTGGAGCGTTGATCGTTGAGGTAGGTCTCGGGCGTGGCCAGTCCCGGCGAGGGCATCAGCGCGGTGGCCGTCATCGGCGCGGGCAGATTGTGCGCTCCCGCGTCATAGAGCAGCTGCCGGACCGCCGCCTCGCTCTGCCTGTAGTCGCCTTCGCCGAACTGGGTGTGGCGCACCTGGCCCCGGGCGTCGATGAGGTATTCGGCCGGCCAATACTCGTTCTGGTAGGCGTTCCAGGTTCCGTAGCGGTTGTCCTGCACGACCGGGTAACGGAGGCCGTCCGAGCGGATCGCCTGCTCGACGTTGCTCGCCTGCTGCTCGAATGTGAATTCGGGCGTTTCGACGCCGACGATCTCGAGCCCGGAGCGGTGATAGGTCGCGTAAAGGGCCTTGAGGAACGGCAGCGTGCGAATGCAGTTGATGCACGTATAGGTCCAGAAATCGACCAGAACAACGTGGCCTCGGAGCCCGGCCAGGGTCAGCGGGCGGCCCCCCGGGGTGTTGAACCAGCGCTCGGTATCCGTGAACTCGGGGGCGGGTCCCAAAGGAGGCAGGGGAGGCGTCCTCACCCCGGGGATGGCGATGCCGGGTGGCGTCGGCATGGGCACGTTTGCGGCCTCCTGCTGGCGGACCGCGAAGCGTGAGCCGGGGCGCAGCGAGGCCAGCCGCCGCTGGACCGCGGGCGAGTTCTCGAGCGCGCGCGTCGGGTCGACCAGGAAGGCGGGGAGGCTGGCGTCACGGGCCAGCGCCTCCTCGAAGCGGACATCCACGTTGAAGGCCATCAACACCCCGGTGGCGACCAGGATCGCGCCGAGCGAACGCTCGACGAGCAGACCGCGGCCGAGGCTGCGGATCCTCCCCACGACAGCGCGACCTCCGAGCGCGTAGAGCAGCAGAATTGCGGCCAGCCCGACCGAGTAGCTGAGGCCCACCGCGAAGACGCGAGCCGTGGGGCCGCTGGACGCGCTAACGGCTGTGACCGCGGCCAGGATCGGCCCGGCGCAGGGCGCGCAGACGAACCCGAGCGCGCCGCCGACGACGAGCCCCGACCAGAAGCCGCTCCCGCGTGTCCGCGGGCCGAACCGGGCGAGGCGTGACAGCGGCGCCTGGACGCGCGCCGCCACCGAGGGCAGCAGCATCACGAGTCCGAAGGCGAGGAGCGCCGCGATGGCCACGTCGCGAGCCGCGCTGCTGGCCAGCCCGACGCCCTTCACCAGCTGCGCCAGAGCAACGATGGCGAGCGTGAACGTCGCGCCCAGACCGAGAACGATGGCGAGCGGGCGGCGCCGGCCGCCCACGGCGCTCGCCGAGAGCAGCGCCGGCAGCACCGGGAGGATGCATGGCGTGATCGCAGTGCCCGCCCCGGCCACCAGCGCGAACACCATCAAAAGCAGCATCGGCCCCAGATGATGCCGCGCGCGAGATTACGAGACGATTAACCGCCGATAGCGGACATCGTGCGGCCCGGCTGAATGAAGCCGGGTTCGCCAACGTGGTGCTTGAGCTCTTTGCGCCAAACCGCAGCCCGGATGATCTCTTCGAGCTCCCGGTCGCCGGCGCCGGCGCGCAGCGGGCCGCGCAGGTCGGTCTCGTTGAGCGAGAACAGGCACGTGCGAAGACGGCCATCGGCGGTGAGCCGGACGCGATTGCAGTCGGCACAGAAGGGCTCGGAGACCGGGTTGATGAACCCGATCCTGCCCTGCCCATCGGCAAAGCGGTAGACACGAGCGGTGGCCGACGGTTCGCGGGGGACTGGCTCGAGCGGGAAGACGGCGTGGATCGCGGCGCGAATCTCACGGCCGCTCAGCACCTGGTCAGGGGTCCAGGCGTGGTCGGCGTCAAGGGGCATGAACTCGATGAACCGCACCTCGTAGCTGCTGCGCCGGGCGAGCTCGGCGAACGGGATGACCTCCTCCTCGGTGAAGCCACGGATGGCCACCGCGTTGATCTTGATCGGGTGGGCCTCCGGGAAGCTGGCCAATATCTCGAGCCCGCGGAGAACCTGGGGGAGGGCGTCACGGCGGGTGAGCTCGAAGAACCGATCGCGCTGCAGGCTGTCGACGGAAACGTTGAAACGGTCCACCCCGGCCCGGACGAGCGCCGCGGCATCACGCTCGAGCAGAAAGCCGTTGGTGGTCACCGACAGCTCGTGAAGGTGACGGACCGCCTTGAGCATCGACACGAGCGTGGGGAAGTCGCGCCTGACCAGGGGCTCACCGCCGGTCAGCCGGACGTCGGCCACGCCCATCGCGGCGAACAGGCCGACCAGGCGGGCGATTTCCTCAAAGCGGAGGATCTCGTCACGATCCAGCCACGGCAGTCCCTCGGCGGGCATGCAGTACTGACAGCGAAAGTTGCAGCGGTCGGTGACGGAGACGCGCAGGTCGCCGATCACACGGCCGTGTCCATCGCGAAGTGGGTCGAGCGCCATCTCGCCTAAGCCTACCCGGGGCGAATGCAATCTCAGTCGGCGCCCGACGCGAGCAGTCCGTAGGCGACCATGTCCTGCTGCCCGTCCTTGCCCCGCAGGTAGGCGCGGAGAACCGCCTCCCGAACGAAGCCGGCCCGTTCGGCGACCCTCTGAGACGCGCGGTTGCCGGTGGCCGCGAAGAGCTCGATCCGCTCGAGCCCGAGCGCCGTGAACCCCCAGCGGCAGATCAGGCCGAGCGCTCGCGTGGCATGTCCGTGCCCGCGTCCCCAGCGGGCGAGCCAATATCCGGTCTCCGCCCGGAGGTGGTCCCAGTCGATGCGCATCAGCGCGACGGACCCTAGTACCTGGTCCTCCTCTGAGACGACGGCGAAGGGGGCGGTCGTCCCGGCCAGGAGTGCGTCGTAGCGGTAGAGCAGGAAGGCGCGGGCATCGGCCTCGCTGTAGTTCTCGGGTACCGTCGTCCAACGGGCGATCTCGGGATCACGGCACGCCTCGGTAATCGCCGGCACGTCGTCGTCGCGCCACGGACGCAGGCGCGTCGAGGAGTCGAGGAGCGGCGCGCCGGGAAGAACGATCTTGCTCATGCGCCTTCGGCGCGGCGCTCGAGGGCGTCGGCCAGCGTGGGGACGTCCAGCCCGGGCTCCTGCTCGGCCAGCCAGCGCTCAGCTTCGCGTCGGCCGCCCAGTGATCGCAGCCCATGCTCCCCGTACTCGGCCACGAAGTCGGCCAGCGCGTGAAGCCGGCGCGACTGGAGCCGCCGCTGGCTGAGGTCGAGCCCGGCGCGGTGGCGATCCAGCGCCGCGACGAGCTCGGCGATACCGGAGGGCGGGGACGCGGAGGAGACGGCAAGCACCGGCGTGTCCGCTGAGCCCAGCGCGCGGAGCGCGGATTCGAGGTCGATGACGGCTCGGGAGGCGATACGCCCCAGGTCGGCCTTGGTCACGACGAGCACGTCCGGAATCTCCATGATCCCGGCCTTGAGGAACTGAAGGATGTCGCCCGAGGCGGGCTGGACGATGACGGCGACGGTGTCGGCTACGTCGGCCACCTCGGTCTCGGATTGCCCCACCCCCACCGTCTCGATCACGACGACGTCGAAGGCCGCCGCCAGAGCCGCCGCCCCGGCTCGGGTCGCCGGAGCCAGCCCCCCGAGCCGGTTCCCGGCCGCGTTCGAGCGGATGAACAGGTCTCGGTCGGCCGGGTCCACGTCGATCCGCGCCCGGTCTCCGAGGAGTGCGCCACCGGACCGGCGTGAGGTGGGATCGACCGCCAGCACCGCGACCGAGCGCTGATGCGCGCGCCACTCGGCAATCAGGCGGGAGAGCAGCGAGGACTTGCCAACCCCGGGAGGGCCGGTGATCCCGACCACGTGCCCGCCGGCCTCGGCGCCGAGCTCGGCCGGAGCCACCGCCCGTAGCAGCGCCCGGGCCTGCTCACGGGCGTCGTCGGTTCGGCTCTCGAGCAGATTGAGGACCGCGGGAGCGACTGTGACGTCGCGCCTGCGCAGACGACCAGCGAGCTCGCGACCGTCGGCGACAGCTCGGGTCAAGCCGGCGCGGCCGTGTCCACGCCGTGGCGCTCGCCGACCAGGGCCACGATGTCGCGCATCATCCGATTGAGATGCCAGTCCTTGGGCGTGTAGACAGCCGCAACCCCGGCCTCACGCAGGAGCTCGGCATCCGCGTCGGGGATGATTCCGCCAACGACGACCGGTACGTCGGCGCCGGCGTCGTGCAACGCCTCGAGGACGCCGGGCACGAGGTTCAGATGCGAGCCGGAGAGGATCGAAAGCCCGACCACGTGTACGCCCTCCTGCGCCGCGGAGCTGGCGATCTGCTGCGGGGTCAGGCGGATGCCCTCATAGACCACATCCATCCCGGCGTCACGGGCGCGGACCGCGATCTGCTCGGCTCCGTTGGAGTGGCCGTCCAGGCCGGGCTTACCGACCAGGAACTTGAGCCGCCGACCCAGGGCCTCGCTGAGCTTCTCAACCTCGTCGCGGAGCTCGGCCACGGCCTCGGTCGAGATCGCCGCGGCTTCACCGACCCCGGTCGGGGCGCGGTATTCGCCGAACTCCGCGCGCAACGTCCCGGCCCATTCGCCGGTGGTAACCCCGGCGCGGGCGGCGGCGATGCTCGCGGGCATGATGTTCTCGTGCTCGTCGCGTGCCGCGCGAGCCAGCTCGGCCACCGCCGCGTCAACCGCCGCCTGGTCTCTTTCGCTGCGCCAGCGTGCCACGGCCTCTCGCCGCTCGGCCTCGACGGCCGGATCGACCACGAGGATCCAGTTCTCGGCGTCGTCGGCCAGCTGCGACGGCTCGCTTGTCGTGAAGCGGTTCAGGCCGACGACGGTTAGCTCGCCGGCCTCGATGCGGCGCCACCGCTCGCGGTGAGACTCGACGAGCTCGGCCTTCATGAAGTCCACGGCCTGAATGGCGCCGCCCCGCTCGGCCACCCGGTGCATCTCCTCGCGAGCGCCGTCGAGGAGCTCCTCGACGAGCCCCTCCATGACCTTCGAGCCCTCGAAGATGTCCGGGTATTCGAGAACGTCGGTTTCGTAGGCGATGATCTGCTGGAGCCGCAGCGACCACTGCTGATCCCAGGCTCGGGGCAGCCCGAGGGCCTCGTTCCAGGCTGGCAGTTGGATGGCCCGCGCGCGCACGTTGCGTCCGAGGGTCACGGCCAGCGCCTCGAGCGCTATCCGGTAGACGTTGTTCTCCGGTTGGACCTCGGTCAGGCCGAGCGAGTTCACCTGGACGCCGTAGCGAAAGCGACGCTGCTTGTCGTCCTGGACGCCGTAGTGCTCGCCCAGCTCGTCCCACAGCACGGCCATCGCGCGCAACTTGGCGTGCTCCTCGATGAAACGAACCCCCGCGTTGACGAAGAACGACATCCGCCCGAAGACACTCGGCATGAGCTCCTCAGGCACCCGCTCGCGCACCGCGTCCAGCACCGCGATCGCGTTGCACATCGTAAACGCGATCTCCTGAACCGGCGTCGCTCCCGCCTCCTGAAGGTGATAGGAGCAGATGTTGATCGGGTTCCACTTGGGGACGTGCTCCACCGTGTAGGCGATCGTGTCGGCGGTCAGGCGCATGCTCGGGCCCGGCGGGAAGGCGTAGGTGCCGCGGCTCAGGTACTCCTTGAGGATGTCGTTCTGAGTCGTGCCCTGGAGCTGGGTTTGGGCGACGCCCTGCTCCTCGGCGGTGACGATGTACAGCGCCAGCAGCCAGGCCGCGGTGGCGTTGATCGTCATCGACGTGTTCATCTCATCGAGCGGGATGCCGGCGAGCAGGGTGCGCATGTCGCCCCGATGCGCGATCGACACACCGACCTTCCCGACCTCACCCCGCGCCAGCTCCTGATCCGGGTCATAGCCGGTCTGGGTGGGGAGATCGAAGGCCACCGAGAGGCCCGTCTGGCCCTTTTCGAGGTTGCGTCGGTAGAGCTCATTCGAACGCTCGGCGTCAGAATGGCCTGCGTAGGTGCGCATCAGCCACGGCCGATCTGGCTCGGGAAGCCGCGCGGGCGATCTCTCCGCCATGCGGGCCATTGTATGGGCGGCCTGTCGGCCGGGGGCCGCCCCCGGGCCGTCGGGATTCACCGGCTTGCCGACCCGGGTAACGTGAAGTCATGCCCGACGAAAGCAGCGCCTCACAGGAGCACGCCATCCTCCAGGAGGTCACCGCGCCGCTGGCCACGCTGCCCGAGGATCCAAGCCGTGATGTGACCGACGTTCAGTTTCCGATCGTGTTGCGCGGCTACGACCGCCTGGCCGTGGACGCCTATGTCAGGCGCACCAGCCAGCTGGTGGCCGACCTCCAGGCCACGCGCTCGCCGGAGGCCGCGGTACGACGGGGTCTCGAGCGCGTGGGGGAGGAGGTGGCCGGCATTCTTCAGCGCGCTCACGACGCCGCGTCCCAGATCACGGCTCAGTCACGCAGCGAGGCCGAGGATCGGCTCGAGCGAGCGCGCCAGGAGGCGACGCGGATCACCGCCGACGCGGAGCGACGCCTTCAGGAGCTGGACGTTGAGACCGACCGGATCTGGGCCGAGCGGCAGCGAATCGTCGAGGATGCCCAGCAACTCGCGCACCAGCTGCTCTCGCTGGCCCACTCGGCGGCGGTCCGCTTCCCGGCGGCCGACGATCCCGAGACAACGCAGGAGGGCTCGCGCTACCCGATGGCCGTCGGGGCTGGCGAGGGCGACGAGCCGCTGGCGGATACGGAGCCGCGCCCCGAGGCGGAGGCATCCGGCGAGGAAGCCCACCCGGACGAGTACGAAGCGCATGCCTTCGAGGACCCGGGCAATGGGCTGGTGGAGGATGACACCGACACGACTCGGGTCATGCCGCCCATTGCGCCGCCCAGCGAGGGCGACGCGGGCTGATTCGCCACCTGGCGAGCATGCGCCTGATCGACGTTCGCCATCTCGGCCGGCCGCGCGTCGTCGGCTGCTGGCTCGTGGACGACGTGCTGATCGATCCTGGCCCGACGTCATGCCTGGACACGCTGCTGGCCGGGCTTGAAGGGGTCGTGCCCCGGTCGGTGCTGCTGACTCACATCCACCTCGATCACGCCGGGGCGACGGGGTCGCTGGTCGAGCGCTGGCCCGAGCTCGCGGTTTACGTCCACGAGCGCGGGGCTCCCCACCTGATCGATCCCTCACGTCTGCTGAAGAGCGCACGGCGTCTCTACGGCGAGGACATGGACGAGCTGTGGGGGGAGGCGGTTCCGGTCCCGGAGGGGAACATTCGCGTCCTGAGCGGTGGTGAACGTCTGCTCGGGGGTGCGTTCGAGGTCGCCTATACGCCGGGTCATGCCTCCCATCACGTCTCCTACCGGTGGGGCGCCACGGCCTTCGTCGGCGACACCGGGGGGGTGCGAATCGCACCGCAAGGTTTGACGGTCCCACCCACGCCGCCGCCCGACATCGATCTGGCGGCCTGGCATGACTCCATCGCACGGATCAAGGCGTGGCGGCCCCAGCGCTTGGCGATCACCCATTTCGACGCCTATGACGACGCCGAGCGCCAGCTCGACGAGCTCGCGAGCCGGCTCGACGAGTGGGCGGACTGGGCTCGCGAGGCCGAGCGCGAGGGTTTCGTCGAGACGGCGCGCGGGACGATCGAATGCGGGGCCGAGGCGGAGCTCGTTCCCGCCTACCTGCAGGCCGCCGCGCCGGAGCAGGTGTATGCCGGGCTCGAGCGCTACTGGCGCAAGCGCGCGGAGGCCGTCCCTCCGGCGGCCGGGCCGCCGGTATCCTGAGGAGAGATGGCCCAGATCGCCACGCTGCCCCGGGTCGGCGGGCCCGGCACCGGCTCAGGCGGGGTGTGGCGGGTGATCGTCCTCAACGACGACTTCAACACGTTCGACCACGTCGCCGAGACGCTGGCCCGCGTCGTGCCCGGCCTCACGCTGGCCGACGGCTACCGGTTCGCTGACCAGATTCACAACACGGGACAGGCGATCGTGTGGAGCGGCCCGCGGGAAGACGCCCAACAGTGTTGGGATCGGCTGGACGCCGCGGGCCTGACGATGGCTCCCCTCGAGTCGGGCTAGGCGCTGCCGGGCAGGGCCTCGCCGCCCGGAGCCTCCGGGCGAAGCGCCTTGGCCGCCTGCCGCTCCGGGCTCACCCTGACCACGTTCCAAACCAGCCCGAGCTTTTCCAGCAGGGCGATCACGAGCCCGGTCGGATCGGCGAGGCGCTCCCACCAGCGCAGCCCGTGGAAGGCTGAGGTCGGAAAGGCGTGGTGATTGTGGTGCCATGCCTCACCCATCGAGAGCGGAGCGAGCCAGAACACGTTGCGCGACTCATCTTCGATGTCGAAGCGTTTGCGGCCGAAGAAGTGGCAGATCGAGTTGATCGACCAGGTCACGTGGTGCAACAGGAAAACGCGCACGAGACCACCCCACAGCAGGGCGGTAAGGGCGGCCACGAAGCCGCCGCCGACGATCCAGCCCACCGCGAAGGGGATCGCGAAGCTGAGCGTCACCCAGAGCGGAAACAGCCGGTCGATCACCTGCAGAGCCCGATCCTTGACGAGATCGGGCGCGAAGCGCTGCCGGTCGGCGGTGCCCACGGTCTCGAAGAGCCAGCCGATGTGTGCGTGCCAGAGCCCCTTGACACCGCCCCAGAAACCCGGTCCGCTGAGATGCGGGGAATGCGGGTCGCCCTCCCGGTCGGTGAAGGCATGATGCTTGCGGTGATCGGCGACCCAGGTGATGACGGAGCCCTCGACCGCCATCGACCCGATGATTGCGACGACGGCGCGGAAGACGCGGGACGCCTCGAAGGCTCGGTGGGTGAACATCCGGTGATAGCCGAGCGTCACTCCCATGCAGGTGATGACGTAGAACCCGGCCATCAGCCCGAGCTCGAGCGGCCCTACGGCCCGGTTCCATAGGAGCACGATGGCGGCGATCAAGCCGACCAGCGGTGCCGGCACGGCTATCAGGTTGATGATCTTGTGGCGGAGCGTCATCGCGTTAATCCTAGATGGAGATACCCCAAGGTTCAGGTTGCAAGCTGCGGTTCGGGCTGCGGTTCCGGTTCGGTCTCTGACAGCGGCACCTCCGGGCCGAGGGCACCGGCGGTGAGCTCCTCATGCCAGACGTAGACGATAGGGATCTGGTACTTGCCGGAATTGCGGCGCCGAAACTCGGTCATCTCAGGGCTCTCCCAGTAGCGGTACCAGTCCCGGTGGGACTCGAACCAGGCCATCTGCCGGATCTTGTAGCGATCGTCGTTGCTGCGGTGAACCGCGTACTGGGTGGCGCCGTAGCGGAGCGCCAGGGGCGCGGCCCGAACGACCTCGGCGGCCAGGAGCTCCTGACGCAGCACGGTCGCGTACCACTCGACGTGGACGACGCCCGCCACCGCTAAGCCCCGACCTCAGCGTGGATCGCCCCGGCGCCCTCGGCGGTCTTGCCCTGGCCCTCCTCGGGGGCTCCGACGAGGATGGCGATCTTGCCGAGGTGCTTGTTCTCGAGCATCAGCTGGTGGGCTTCCGGGACTCCCTCAAACCCGAGGGTCCGCCACAGTACTGGGCGGATCTTGCCCTGTTCGATGAGCTGGTTGGCCTTGGTGCATTCGTAGGCATTGGCGAAATGCGAGCCGATGATCTGCTTCTGGCGCATCCACAGATGCCGGACGTCGAAGTCGAGGTTATAGCCGGTTGTGCCGGCGCAGATCACGACCTTGCCGAATGGCCGCACGCAGAACACGGATGTGGGGAAGGTCGCCTTGCCGACGTGCTCGAAGACGATGTCCGGTGGCTCGCCGAGGATCTCCCGGATCGCCTTGGCGAAGCGGCGTGACTCGGCGAACCGAGCCTTCTCCTCCTCGGGCGTCTCACGTCCGGTGCGCATCATCCCGGCGAAGTCGTTGCGGTTGACATAGCCGGTGGCGCCGAGCTCCATGCACAGCCTGCCCTTCTCATCCGAGGAGACGACGCCCACGCACTCGGCCCCGGCGGCACGGCAGAGTTGAATCGCGAACACCCCGAGGCCCCCGGCTCCGCCCCAGATCAGGACGCGGTGGCCGGCCTGAAGCTGGCACTGGTCGATCAGCATCCGGTAGGCGGTGAAGTAGACCAGGCCGTAGGAGGCCGCCTCCTCCCAGGTCAGATTCTGGGGCCGCGGCAGAAGCTGCTGCGCCTGAACCTTGGTGAACTGGGCGAATGAACCCCAGGTCGTCTCGTAGCCCCAGATGAGCTGCGATGGCGCGGCGAGCGGATCCAGGCCATGGACCTCCGGGTCCTCGTAGGAAGCCATGTTGCAGTGAATGACCACCTCGTCACCCGGCTTCCATCGGGTCACGCCCTCGCCGACCTTCCACACGACCCCGGATGCGTCGGATCCACCGATGTGGTGTCCCCACTGGGGGTGGTCACCGTAGGGGAAGATCGAGACCGGCTTGCCCTGGGCGGCCCAGACGTTGTTGTAGTTGACACCCGCGGCCATCACCCGCACGATGACCTCGAAGGCGCCTGGCTCGGGGACCTCGATCTCCTCGAGCTGGAAGGCATCCATCGGCTCGCCCTCCCGCTCCTGGCGGATCACCCACGCCGCCATCGTCCGCGGCAGCTGTCCGGGTTCCGCGTCGACGTGTGAGACCTGGCTCAGATCAACGGCCATTGCACCTTCCTGGATTGGGGCACGGTTCGGGGAGGCGGATCGTACCCACGCAGGAGCGAAGGCGCGCCTGTGGACGAGGGTGCCGCCGGCTACGCGGCGAGCTCGCGCGCGGCCGACTCGCCTGAGACCTGCGGCTCGGGAACGCTCGTGGCGACGCTGGTGCGCTTTGCCTGGATGAGCAGCGCCGCCAGGACCGCGGCCGCGGCCGCCACGATCGCGCTCACCGTGAGCCCCGTCCCCAGCGCGGACACGAACGCATCGTTGGTCGCGGTCACTATCTGGTGGCTGACGTGAGCGCCGGAGACGCTTCCGCCCGACCCCAGGGCGTTGGCGATGCTCTGGCGCGCCGAGGCGGAGAGGTGGGGGAGGCTCGAGTCAAGCTGGGAGCGGCCGATCGCGGTCACGAGCGCGCCCATGACGGCGACGCCGAACGTCCCTCCGACCATCCGGCTCATGGACAGCGTGCCCGAGGCGACGCCTGCCTTGGTCCGGTCCACGGCGTTCATCGCGGCGGTGCTCATCGGCGACATGACCAGGCCCATCCCGATCCCCATGAGCACGAAACCAGGGAGGAGCAGGCCGTAGCCGCTGTGAGGGGTGATCTGAGACTGGATGAACAGCGCCGCCGAGACGATCAGGAGCCCGAGCGTCATCAGCGGCCGGGAGCCGATCCGGTCGGCCAGGCGACCGGCCACCGGCCCCGCGATGATGATCAGGATGGTCGAGGGCAGGAAGCGCACGCCGGTCTCCAGCGGCGAGTAGTGCAGGACGTTCTGCAGGTAGAGGGTGAGGAAGAAGAACTGCGAGAACATCGCGAAGGTCACGAAGAAGGCGACCACGTTGGCGCCGAGGAATGACCGGGCCCGGAAGAAGCTGAAGTTGACCATCGGGGCCCGTGCACGCAGCTCGATCCGCACGAACGCCACGAGCGCGACGGCGGCGACGGCAAACAGCGCGAGGATTCGAGCCGAGGCCCAGTGCCAGCTGTTGCCCTCGATCAGGGCGAGCACGAGCGCTGTGAGGCTCGCCGTCAGGGTCAGGATGCCGGCGTAGTCGACCGTCCGATTGACGGTCTCGTCTCGGCTCTCACGCGTGGCGAACAGCGTGACGCCGATCGCGATCAGGGCGATCGGCGGGTTGATGAAGAAGATCGCCCGCCAACTCACGGATTCGGTGAGAAAGCCTCCGAACACCGGCCCGATGGCCAGTGCCATGGCGCTCACTCCAGCCCAGGTGCCGATGGCCATCCCGCGCTGCTCGGCCGGGAAGGCCTGGGTGATGATCGAGAGCGTCGCCGGCATCATGAAGGCGGCGCCGACGCCCTGAACGGCCCGGAAGGCGACGAGGATGCCGCCGTTGGGGGAGAGGCCGAGGATGGCACTCGAGACGCCGAAGATGAGCACCCCAGTCACGAACGCCCGGCGACGTCCGAAGATGTCGCCCAACCGGCCTCCGGTCACGAGCAGGACGGCCAGCGTGAGGGTATAGGCGTTGATCGTCCATTCGAGCGCCGACAGCGAGGCGTGGAGGTCGCGCTGGATCGACGGCAGGGCGACGTTCACGACTGTGTTGTCGAGCATCATCATGAACAGCGCGAAGCACATCGCGCCGAGCGTCCACCAACGGCGGTTCTCGTCGGTGATCAGGCGCTGGCGGTGAGCGTGAATGCGTTTGGTCATGCCGCCTCCACCTGCGGGCGCAGGATCGCGATCTCCTCGCGGTCCAGGAGCGTGGACAGCAGCGCTGTGAGTTGCTGGCGCTCCCGCCGATTCAGGGTGGTCACGAATTGCTCGAGGCCAGTGAGGCGAGCTGCGTTCAACCGCGCGATCACCAGGCGCCCGCGAGCCGTGAGCCGGATGCGCTTCATGCGGCGGTCCTCGGCATCCTCGTGTCGCTCGATCAGACCGCGGGTGACGAGGTCGTCGACAAGCCGGCTCGCGGCCGGGAGCGAGACACGGACCGCCTCGGCTCCCTGCTTCAGGGTGAGCGCGACGGAGGCGTCCTCGAGGTGGTGAAGCAGCTTGATCTGCGTCAGCGATAGCTCAAGGCCGCCGACAGCGTCCAGGAGCTCGGCGTTGCAGTTCTTGTGCACGTGGGCGATGAGGGCGTACAGATCTGCCGCGAGGGCAGCGTCGTCGGGGGCGGTGCCGCCGGCGAGGGGTTGCGCGTCTGTCGGCGATGCAGTTGCTTGCATGCATGCAAGTATTGCATATGTGAAAGAAAGCCGGTCGCGGCCGCCCGTACGGCTGCCGCGGCGGCTGGCGCCGGCCGCGGCCCTCGCCTCGCGAGGCCTACGGCTGGCCGACCTGGTTGTTGGAGCTCGCGCGCGGGCTGCCGATGTGGATCTGCGCGGGTTGGATGCCGGTCGGCGTCGCCGCGGCGGCCTCGGTTGAGCCCGGGGGCGGAGCGACCGCCACCGTGTAGTCGCCGGGCGTCTTCAGATTGACGCTGAGCTGCGCCGTGCCCTGGGGGCTGATCGGGCCTGTGTCGGCGAGCGGGGGCGCCGAGCCGGCGGACGAGGTGACGGCCAGCGACTCAGCGTTGCTGGCCTGGTTGGTGATGATGAACAGGATCGGTCCGGCGCCCACCGAGCTGGGTGACACGGACACGCGTTGATCGTTCACGTAGACGGTCATGTTGACCGGAGCCGGCGGCCGCGGTCCGTTGGCGAAGTGAGTTCCCGAACCACAGCCCCCCGCGGCGGCAGCCGCAAACACGAGCATCCCAACCGTGGTCGTTCGCATCCTGAACCTGCCTCTCCTCCTCGAAGAGCGGAACCCTATTGGACCGGGAGGCCTAGTGCGACCGGAGGATCAGGTGGAGTTTCCCGACAGGGTCCTCCGCCGACGCTCTAGCTGACGAAGCTGCCGTTGGAGCTCGGCCCATGACTCGGGCTCCACGCGTTCGTACTCCTGGCCGGTGAGGTCGCGCAGTCGGCGGCTGTAGGCCTGCCAGGCCAAGCGCTCCCCGTCATCGAGTTCCCGGAGCTTGTCGGCGTCATGGACAGTGGCGGCCACGTCACGACTCCCTCGTTGCTTCCATGCGCCGATGCTACCCCCAGCGCTCTCGGTCTAAGACACCATTCTTCGGAGCGGCGCTGCAAGCCGGGATGCGTCCCGTCCGGAGCTGGGCGTATCACCGTTGACTTGCAACTGCTCGAGCAGCAGCTGGCAACGGCGGAGTTCATCGTCGTCGACACCGAGACCAACGGCCTCGGGGGCGAGGCGTGTGAGCTCGTCGAGGTGGGCATCGTGCTCGTGGGAGGTGGCGAGCTGCACGACCGATGGTCCTCGCTGGTGCGGCCGAGCGCTCCGCTGCGGCGCAGCATCCGCCGGCTGACCGGCATCACCCAGGAGATGGTGGACGACGCACCGCCGCTCGAGGGCGTGCTGCCTCTACTCGCGCCGAGGCTCGAGGGCCGGCCGCTCGTCGCGCACAACGCCGCCTTTGACCGGCGGGTGCTCCGCCAGGCCTTTGACCGCATCGGGCTGGAGTGGCCACAGGTCCCGGTCATCTGCACAGCGGCGTTGGCGCGAGTGCTTCTGCCGCTTCAACGTGAGCGGCGACTCACGGCCCTGGCTGAAGCGCTGGGCATCGAGGTCGCGGTCGCCCACCGCGCCCTGCCAGACGCCGAGACGTGCGCTCGGGTGCTCTGCGCCCTGTATCCGAAGCTCTGCTCCCACGCCAGCACGGTGGCAGAGCTGCTGTCACTGGTGGCGCCGCGACGCCGCCGGCGGACCAATCCCCGGCGACGCGCACTCACCGCTGAGGCCCTGCCGCAGCTGGATTTCTCCGAGCTCCCGCGTGACCCGGGGGTCTATCTGTTCCGGGATTCGGCGGGCCGCCCGCTCTACGTCGGAAAGTCGATCTCGATCCGCAGCCGGGCTCGCGCGCATTTCGCGCCCTCGGCGACGCATGGCGAGTGGAGCCGGCACGCCTCCAGCGTCGACTACCGCCCCACGCATTCGGAGCTCGGCGCGCTCGTGCTCGAGAACCGGCTGATCAAGCAGCTGGTTCCCCCCGGCAACGTTCGCCTGATGCCGCGCGAGGACAGGTTGCTGTACATCCGCTGCCGGCTCGACATCGCATTTCCGATCCTCGAGGTCTCGGCGCAGCCGGCCGCGGGTCACGCGGTGACGATCGGCCCGCTGCGCGGCCGCGCCCTCGTGCGTGAGCTCGTGGAACAGCTCGACTCGATCTTCGGGCTTCGTCACTGCGGGCGCCGGCTGCCGCGACGTGATCACCCGTCGGCATACGGCCAGATGGGACGGTGTCTGTCGCCCTGCCTGGGAGATCTCGATCCGAACCTGTACCGGCGGCGTCTCGATGAGGCGCTGCGGCTCTTCCTGGGCGACGGCGGCCGTCGCCTGCTCGAACACGTGCAGGGCCAGATGCGCACGGCCGCCGCTGAGCAGCGGTTTGAGCGTGCGGCCTGGCTGCGGCGAAGATTGCGCAGGCTCGAGGTGCTCCTGGGGCGCCTCGAGGGTGTCCTCGAGGCGACCCATGCCCGGCCTCGGCTGGTCCTGGCCTCCCACCCGATGGAACCAGTACGCCGGGATGCGTTCTGGCTCGTCGGCGGACGCCTCGTCGACTGGGGTCCGCTTCCCGAGGACCTGCGTGAGCTGGCTGACCGGACCGCCCGAGCCCTGGCCCGTGGCGGGCCGGTGGGCCAGATCGGAGCTCATGTACCGCCCGACGAGGTCGACGAGGTGCGGCTGGTGCGTGGGTACCTGGAATCGCACCCCGCACTGGCCCAGTTGGTGCTCGACCCTCCGCCCGGGCGGACGGAGCTACACGAGTTCGTCGAGCGCTCAGGCGAAGGGGAGCTGGACGACCTGGGCCGTGGCCGTACCGGCGCCGATACTGACGCTGTCCCCAACCGCTACCTCGCGCCTGACCAGGGCGAGAGCGATCGGACCCAGCCGCGGCGAGACGACGACGCTCGCCAGGCGGCCAACCTCGCGCTGGCCGGCGATGATCGGATCGCCGGGGGCGGCCGGGGCTGAGAGTCGCAGGCCCCGTAGGTGCCGGTTCGGTTTGCCGCGGTAGTGCAGGCGGGCCACGGTCTCCTGACCGACGTAGCAACCCTTGGTGAACGACACCGCCCGTTCGTTCAGCCCCGCTTCCTGAGGAATCACCGTCTCGTCGAGATCGACGCCGTAGCGCGGGCGGCCTCGTTCCACGCGAATCACCTCAGCGATGTCTTCGCCGACGGGCCGGGCCCCGGCATGCTCGAGAGCAGACATGAGCGTCGACAGGTGCGCGGAGTCGCACAGCAGATCGATCCCGACTTCGGTCCGGACGGCGCGAACCGGAACCTCGCCGATCTCATGCACGAGGTGCGAGTGCTCGGGCTCACCCGCCAGGCACTCGACGCCGGCGAGGCCCGGCGCCTCCGGCCCGATCAGCGACACCAATCCCCGCTCCAGGGTGCGTTTGTGGAGCTCCGCGTCATACCCGATCATCGTGCGTCGGGTGGCGTTGAAGAGCCCCTGGAGGGCTCCTCGCTCGGTATCCAGCAGCAGCTCGGTTCCCGTATCGAGGACCCGGAGGTCGGCGAGCATCTTGCCCTTGGGGGTCAGGAGGGCCGCGTAACAGCCGGTGCCGGGCTCGAGCGCCTCGACGTCATTGGTCACCTGGCCCTGGAGGAACGCCTTGGCCTCGCCACCGCTCAGCGCGAGCTTCCCGCGCTCGGAGCGGTCGAGGAGACCGCATCCCTCGATCAGGGCACGGTAGTCCGACGGCAGGCTGGCAATTGACGTCACGCTCAAAACATAGCGGCGGCTCCCGCCGCTCCCGAGTCGGCAAACCCGTGGCAAAACCAAGGTTTTGGGCTACCATAATTTGAGTCATGGCAAGTCAGGAACTACGGACCTCGGCCGTCGAGGACTACACGAAGGCGATCTACGCGCTCGAGCTTCGGGAAAGCGAGCCGGTGACGACGAACGCGCTCGCCGATCGCCTCGGCGTCACGCCAGGCTCAGCGTCCGCGATGGTGAAGCGGCTCGGCGAGCTGGGACTGGCCGAGCACCGTCCGTATCACGGCGTTTCGCTCACCGACCAGGGTCGCCGGGTCGCGCTCGAGGTGATCCGTCATCACCGGCTCCTCGAGCTCTACCTGGTGGAGAGCCTCGGGGTTCCCTGGGACCGCGTCCACCAGGAGGCCGAGGTGCTCGAGCACGTCCTCTCGGAGGAGCTCGAGGAGCTGATCGCGGACAAGCTGGGCGACCCGACCGTGGATCCCCACGGCGACCCCATCCCGACGCGGGAGCTCGAGATCGAGGAGGGGAGCACGGCCAGCCTGCAGACGCTGGCTCCCGGCGACCGTGCGGTGTTCACGCGCGTATCCGACTCCGACCCCGAAATGCTCAGGTTCCTCGCCGCGCGCGGAATCGCGCCCGGGGACGATCTCGAGGTCATCGACAAGCAACCGTTCGACGGCCCGCTGTTCGTGCGCTTCGGGGGGGACGTGCACGTCCTCGGGGGGACGCTCGCGCGCGCGATGCGAGTGCAGGTGAAACCGTGAGCCCGGCGCCGGGGCAGGAGTCGGCACTCGCCCTGCCCGCCCCGGGTGCGCCTCCCGGACTGCGCCACGAGGACGAGGATCGGTCCGCCGATCGCACGCGGGTGTTCGAGGCCCGGGCAGGGCGGCGGCGCTGGCTGCTCCTCTGGTTGCTCGTCGGGCCAGGCCTGCTGGCCATGCTGGGCGAAAACGACGGTCCCAGCATGATCTCCTACGCGACCACGGGCGCCACGTACGGGCTTGGGGCATTCCTGCCCTTCACGCTGCTGACCTTCGCGATGGCGCTGGTCTGCCAGGAGATGTGCATGCGGATCGGCGCGGTCACCCATCGCGGCTATGGCCAGCTCGTCCTCGAGCGCTTCGGTCGCGTCTGGGGCTGGTTCAACGCCGGCGATCTGGTCCTGACCAACCTGGTGACGCTGGTGGCCGAGTTCGTGGCCATGCGCGTCGGACTCGCCTACTTCCACCTGTCGGCCGGGGTGGCAGCGGGGCTCGGCATCGTCCTGGTGCTGTTCACGATCAGTGGCGGGCGCTACTGGCGCTGGGAGCGGATCGTCCTGGGCATGGCGGTGTTCAACGCCCTGTTCCTGGTGGCCGCGATCCTCAGCCACCCCCACTGGGGATCTGTCGGCCACGCTCTCCTCACCGCCGCGCCGTTCCCGGGCGGAAGCCTCAACACTCTGCTGTTGCTGATCGCCTCGACCGTGGGGGCGACGGTGACCCCATGGATGATCTTCTTCCAGCAGAGCGCCTCAGCCGACAAGGGCCTGACGCCCGAGGACCTGGTCCACGGACGCTATGACACGGTCCTGGGGGCCGTGCTGGCCGCCGTGTTCGGGATCGGCGCGATGATCGCCGGGGCGGCGCTGGCCGGCCATGGTGGGACGGGTCTCCAGGGGTTGGGCGGGGCCGGCTTCCCGGCCGCCCTGTCGCGCGTGTCAGGCCACGCGGTGGGGACGATCTTCGCGCTTGGCCTGATCGAAGCCGGAGCGGTCGCCATCCTCACCATCTCGGCGAGCACGGGCTATGCGGCGGCGGAATCCGTCGGAGCCCCGAACAGCATGAACTACAGCGCGCGCGGGGCGGCCATCTTCTATGGCGCGAACGTGGGGGCGGCGGCGATCGCCGCCGCGATCATCCTCATCCCGGGAGCGCCGCTCCTCTCGATCGCCCTGAACGCCAACGTCCTGGCCACGGTCCTGCTGCCGGTGGCCCTCGTGTTCATGCTCATGCTGGTCAACGACCGCCAACTGATGGGCGAGTTCGTGAACCGGCGCGCCCACAACGTCGTGGCGATACTGATCGTCAGCTTCGTCGCGCTGTCGGGGACCGCGTACGCCGTCGATTCGTTTCTGCGCGCGGTCCACCTGATCTAGACGTGTACAGGCCCGACGACATCCTGCCCAACCACCTCGAGGCCGATCAGCTGGCCGCAGAGACATCACGCCCCGTGCCTCGGGCGACGCTGTCGGGAAGGGTGAGGGCGGCGCTGTGGGGGCTGCGCGTATTCGTGGTCATCGCCGGCGCGATGGTCGTCTACGTGTTCGTGGCCAACCTGGGCTGATCCGGACGCCGGTACCCTGCCGATCATGGCTCTCGCCGACACCTTTCAGCAGGTCGTCGATTCACTGCCCGACGACTGGACCGACCTCGAACTTGACCTGAGGATCTTCGACGAGCGGCGCTACGTCGATGCGGCGACGCTGCTCGTGACCTGTAACGCGCAGCCCTACTCGCGGCATGACTGGCACTGGCGCGTGCTCGTGGCTCATCGCTTCGGGCACGCCGCGGCGGCGCCGGCCGTGCGCGCCGCGCTGTCGCTGCTCGACGAGGCGCAGATCGACGGCGAGCTGGCGGTCCGGGAGGTGCGGACCGGCCGCGCCGAGGTGACACCGATGTGGGGCAGGACCGAATCGGTGCGCCGTGAATTCAGCCGCTTGCGCGCGCAGTAGCGTGGCGCGAGTCCTCGCCTTCGTCCCGGATCTGCTCTTCGGGTCAAGGGTGGTCGAGGCGATCCAGGCGGCAGGCCATGAGCCCGTCCTGGCTGGAGACCTCGAGACGGTGCGGCGGGAACTTCCCGCTGCGGAGCTGCTGATCGTCGATCTGACTGACGACGCGGCGGCCCGCACCGCCGCGGTGGCGGCGCTGCCACGGGCGGGGATCTCGACCCTCGGCTTCTATTCGCACGTCGAGGCGGAAGTCCGCCGTGAGGCCGAGGAGGCCGGCTTCGACCTCGTGATCCCGCGCTCGAGAATGGCGCGTGAGGGGTCGGCTCTGGTCAGCCGGCTTCTAAGCGCCGCCTGAGCCGGGGGAGACGAAGGCGCGGTCGAAAGCCGCCCCGGGGTCCGGAGCCCGCGGGACGATCCTGAAGCGCGCCTCCCAGGCCGCCCAGCGGGCGAGCGTCGCGCGGTCAAGCTCGCCGACCCGGCCGTCGGGGCCAGTGAACGCCGGCAGCAGCGCCGAGAGCTCGGCCCGGACGAGCGCGGGGTCCAGGCCGGTGACGAGCGACTCGAGATCCCGGGCGCTGTGAGCCGGGTGGGCGATCGTGAAGCGGTAGCCGGCCAGGAGCGCCCCCACGACCGAGCGCGCCAGCGCCGGGTCGCGGCGAAGCCGGGAGGCGGCGGCGCACAGCACGAGCTCCGGGTATGAGGGGGCACCGTAGGCGTCGACGCGAAACACGTGAAAGCCGCCCCGGCGCCGCTGCAGGGTCACGCCCTCGTCATTCCAGAACGCGGTGGCCGCGGCGACGCGATGGGCCAGGAGATCGGCCACGGCGTCGAAGCCGATGGTCACGGTATGCAGACGGTCGGCGTCGCCACCCGCCCCATGGACGATCGAGTCCAGGACCGCGGTATCGCTGGGGACCCCGGTGACTCCGACCGTCTGGCCCTCCAGGGCGCGGGGGGTGGCAAAGCGAGGGCCGGCGATCACGGAGGCCAGGGGGCGCTCGACGATGGCCATGATCCCGACGACGTCGGCGCCACGCTCGCGCGCGATCGCCAGGTCGTGGATGTCGAGGATCGCGAAGTCGACCCGGCCGGCCTCGAGCAGCTTGATCGAATCGGTGGTGGCCGACGGGACCAACACGCGCAGGCGAACGCCGCGGGCTCGGTCAAAACCCCGGGCGATGGCCGAGTAGATGCCCGCGTGGACGGCATTCGGCGTGAAGTCGAGCACGAGCGACGCGGTGGGGAGCTGACGGGCGCCGTGGCTCGCGCAGGCGGCGATCGCGCCCGCGCAGAACACGAGCGCGAGCGGGGCCAGAGGAGACCATCCGTAGAATCCGCGCCGGGCATGCGCCGTCGCGTCACGTTCAGCCGGAACTTCACGCTGTCGCTGTCGCGGACCTGTCGCTGCTACTGCAAGTACTGCGCGTTCGCGACCCACCAGCCGCACCTCTATCCGCCGGACGAGGTGCTGCAGATCCTCGATCACGCGGCGCGCCGCAACGTCAAGGAGCTGCTCGTGCTGACAGGCGAGCGTCCGGAGGCGAACGCCGAGGTGGCCAAGCGCCTGCATGAGCATGGGCACGAGGATTTCACGTCCTACGTCGTGTGGACCTGCGAGCGGGCGCTCGAGCGGGGCCTGTTGCCGCACACCAATCTCGGCGTGCTCGACCGCGACGACCTGGCCCGGCTCCGGGAGGTGACGGCCTCCCAGGGGCTGATGCTTGAGTCGGTCGCAGAGCGACTGATGCAAACCGTGCACGCCGGCTCTCCGACCAAGCATCCGGCGCATCGAATCGCGACGATCGCCGCGGCCGGGGAGCTGCGGATCCCGTTTACGAGCGGGATCCTCGTCGGGATCGGCGAGACCGAGGATGAGCGGGTGGCGGCGCTCGAGAAGCTGGCTGAGCTACACGACGAGTTCGGCCATCTTCAGGAGGTGATCCTCCAGAACTTCGTGCCCCACCAGAGCTACTACGGCCGCGAGCCCGCCGTGATCGCCGGAGCGGCGGCCCGCGAGTACTGGCGCACAGGCGTCTGGGACGGCCCCGAGCAGGACGTGCCGACCTGGTCGAGCCCGGTCACGGTTGAGGACATGCGCCGCCTGGTCGCCGAGGCCCGGCGGCTGATGCCAGCGGTCGGGATCCAGGTTCCGCCCAACCTGTCCGACTGGTGGGTAGACCTGGTCGCGGCGGGAGCCAGCGACCTCGGGGGGCTGAGCGCAAACGGCGATCACATCTCGCCCGAGCATCCCTTCCCGTCGCCGGCCGCGGTCCGCCGACGGCTGCAGGAGGAAGGCGTCGCGCTGACGGAGCGGCTCTGCGTCTACCCGCAGTACATCGACGAGGCCTGGATCTCACGGCCGGTCATGGACGTGATCAAGAACCGGTTCTGGTCCTTCATCCCCCGGCGCGGATCGGGCCGGCGGACCGAGATGACGCTCGGCGCCGAGGTCGCTCCCCGGGCCATCGAGCGCGCGCGCGACGGCCAACGCCTGAACGCCGAGGAGCTGACGGCGCTGTTCTCCGAGCGGCGCGCCGAGGTGATCGAGGAGATGCGACAGGCCGCCGATGAGCTCCGGCAGGAGCTGGCGGGAGACACGGTGACCTTCGTGGTCAACCGGAACATCAATGTCTCGAACATCTGCGTGGTGGGCTGCGCGTTCTGCGGGTTTGGCCAATCGCGGCGCTCGCCTGAGGCCTACGAGCATTCACAGGCCGAGTTCGAACGTCGCGTGGAGGAGGCCGTGCGCTTCGGAGCCACCGAGATCTGCATGCAGTCCGGCATTCATCCCGACTGGGGGCTCGAGGATTACGAGCGGTGGCTGCGCGTGGCCAAGCGCGTGGCGCCCGACCTCCACCTGCACGCCTATTCGCCGATGGAGGTCTCGCACATGTGCGACGTCAGCGGCCTCTCCCCGCGCCAGGTCTTCTCACGGCTGCGGGAGGCCGGCCTCGGCTCGACCCCCGGAACCGCGGCCGAGGTTCTGCACGACGGAGTCCGCGAACGCATCTCACCCAACAAGCTGCCAGTGGCGCGGTGGGTCGAGATCATCGAGGCCTCGCACGCCGAGGGCATCCGCTCGACCGTGACGGTGATGTTCGGTCACATTGAGGAGCCCTGGGAGCTCGCCGAGCACATGCGGGTGGTTCGCGAGCTCCAGGAGCGCACGGGAGGCTTCACGGAGTTCGTGCCGCTGTCGTTCATCCCCTTCCACACTCTCCTCGGGCGGACCCACGGCATCGAGGAAATCTCCGAGGCGGAGAACCTGAAGCACACGGCGACGTTCCGGCTCGCCCTGGGCAGGACGATCCGCAACCTTCAGGCCAGCTGGGTCAAGATGGGCCTCGACGCCGCCACCGAGGCCCTGCGCTGGGGGGTCAACGATCTCGGTGGGACGCTGATGGAGGAGTCGATCAGTCGGATGGCCGGCAGCTACCACGGCGTGAAGCTCGAGCCGCGCGAGCTCGTGGCCGCCGCCCATCGGGCCAGACGTCCGGCCGCCGAACGCACCACGCTCTATGGGATCCGGCGGCGCTATGAGCTGCCGCAGGTGGAGGTGGCGTGACGAGCGTCGCCGGTCGCCCTCCGTCGCTCTTCGCTGGCGTCGAGCCGCTCGAGGTTTTCGTCGAGCTGCTCTCCGACATCGATGTCCAGACGTCCTCGACCGAGTTCTACGACCGAATCTGCGAGGCCATCTGCCGGCTGACGACGATGCGGCGGGCGGCGATATTCATGGCCGATGCCGACCGCGGACGGGTCAGGGCGGTCGGGGCCCACGGAATCTCGGTCTCCCAGCTGGCGGCTCTCAGGCCGACCCTGCTGAACACGCCGATCGCCCAGCGCGCGCTGCTCGAGGATCGCGTCGTGGTCGTCTCGGAGCGGATCGAGGAGCAGGTACCGCCCGAATACGCGGAGATGCTCGGCATCACCACGCTCGTGTGCACGCCGTTGAGCGCAGCCGGGCGCGCGTACGGAGTGATCTGCGCCGACCGCGGCGGGGGCAGATTCGAGCTCTCCGACGGTGAGCGCCATCTGTTGTGGACGCTCGGCAAGACCGCGGCGCTGGTCGCCGCGGCCCGGAACGTCACCCGCCAGCAGGAGCGGACGCGGCGTCTCTCGGACCGGCTCGAGCTGGCCCGGGAGGTCCACGAGCGCGTCCTCCAGCGGCTCTTCGGGGTCTCGCTCGCGCTGAGCGCCGAGCAGCCGCTGGACTCGGCGCAGCGGGAACGATGCCGGGTCGAGATGCGCGAGGCGCTCGGCGACCTGCGGCGGGCGCTCGAGCGACCGCTGGCGCCGCTTCCCCCGGAAACCGGGACCACCCTGGCCGAGGAGCTCGAGCGCGTCCGGCGCTCCTCGGGAATGGTGGTTGACGTGGACTGGCACGGTGATTTCAGCGTGCCGAGCGATCTCGAGCCGCTCGCGCAGTCGGTCCTGGCCGAGGCGTTGCGGAACATCGCCAAGCACGCCCAGCCCTCGCGGGTCGAGGTCTCGGTGGCCCGCGACGCCGAAACCTTCACCCTGGAGGTGAGCAACGACGGGGTGCGGTCGGGAGGACGGGGCAGCGGGAGCGGTGGCATGGGCCTCCGGTTAGCGGCCTTTGAAGCGCTCCAGCACGGGGGGATCGTCGCATCCGGCCCGGTCGAGCCCGATTCCTGGCGGGTCGGCTTGGTCGTCAAGCTCGGGCCGGACGGGCGATGAACTCGGCGGCCATCGATGGGCGTCCGGCCCGGCGAGCTCGGGACGAGCGCAAGCTGCGCGTCCTCGTCGTCGATGACCACGACGTCGTCCACTGGGGCTTTCGCGTCCTGCTCGCCGAGCAGCCTTGGGTCGAGCGCTGCCTGGCGGCGCGGGAGGCCGAGGAGGCGTTGCTGCTGAGCCGACGAATGCGCCCCGACGTCGCCCTGGTCGATCTGTTCCTGGCCGGCGAGTCCGGGGCCGAGCTGTGTGGGGCCATCCGCGAGGTGTCTCCCGCGACGCGGGTGCTGCTCATCTCGGGCGCCGGACGGATGACCGCCTCGGCCGCGCGAGCGGCCGGAGCCAGCGGCTTCATCTCCAAGGAATCAGACGCGCGTGAGGTGGTGGCCGCAGTCAGAGCCGTGGGGCGGGGAATGACGATGTTCGCGCCGCGGACCGAGCAACCGGAGCCGCTGCTCACCGAGCGCGAGCGTGAGGTGCTGGTGCTGATCGCGGCCGGGTCGACCAACCGGGAGATCGCCGAGCGGCTGTATCTGTCCCCGCACACGGTCAAGGAGCACACGAGCGCGCTGTATCGCAAGCTCCAGGCGCGCAACCGCGCGGACGCGGTCCAGCGGGCGCAGCGAATCGGTCTCCTGGACTGATCGTGGCGTTGCGGCGCTAGTCGCGGCCGCGCATTACGCGCTCGACGACGGGCAGCTTGACCGCGTGCGGGATGTAGCGTGTGGCGAGCATGGCCGCGCGCATGGGCAGCCCTGGGACGACGACCCGTTTGCCGGAGGCAAGGCCGTCGACCGCGGCGTGGGCCGCGTCCTTGGCCGAGATCAGAGCCGGGCTGGGCACCGCGCGCTCGAACGACTGCCCCGCGGCCTGCCATCCGGCGATGTTCCAGAACTCCGTCTCAACGGGGCCGGGGGCCAGAGCCGTGACCGTCACGCCGTGGCCCTGCACCTCCTGGTGGAGGGCTTCGGAGAACGTGAGCACGTAGGCCTTGGCGGCTGAATAACCGGCCGCGTAGGGGAGCGGCTGCATCCCGGCCGTCGAGGCGACGTTGAGCACCGCGCCACGGCCGCGTCTGACCATCGGCGGCAGGAAGGTCGAGGTCAGGACGACGACGGCCTCGACGAGGACCTGGACCTGCTCGAGCTCACGCGCCGGATCGCTCTCGTGAAACGCCCCGCCGGTGGCAAAGCCAGCATTGTTGACGAGGATGTCGACCTCGAGCCCGAGCTCGGTCAGGCGCCCGGCGATCCGCGAGCGCGACGCCGGTTTGGAGAGATCGCTGGCGATCGTCTCGGCCCGGATCCCATGCTCGCGGCTCAGCTCCTCGGCCAGAGCCTCCAGGCGCGGCTTGCGACGGGCAACCAGCACGACGCCATGACCGCGGCGTGCGAGCTCACGCGCGATCTCGGCCCCGATGCCACCGGAAGCACCGGTGACTAGGGCAGTCGA
>DATGFT010000094.1:0-10755 GCA_035308915.1 Solirubrobacteraceae bacterium | reverse complement strand
GGTCAGCCGCGGCCGGCTGTGCAAGAAATGCAGCACCGCCTATAACGGCGTCCTACTCGATCCGGCGGCAAGGCTGCTCCATCCGCTGCGCCGGTCGGGACCCAAGGGCAGCGGTCAGTTCGAGCGGGTGTCCTGGGAGGCGGCGATCGAGGAGGTGGCCGAGCGCTTCTCGGCTGTCCCGCCGGCGAGCATCCTGAACGCCCACTACACCGGAACCTTCGCGCTGCTCGGATACGCGTTTCCGCTGCGCTTCTTTAACCGCCTGGGCGCCACCGAGATCGACCCCGACACGATCTGCAACAACGCCGGCCACGTGGCGCTCGACTACCTCTACGGAAGCTCGCTGGACGGCTTTGACCCGCGCACGGCGCAGGACAGCGCGGCGATTCTCGTGTGGGGCGCCAACCCGTCGGCCTCGGCCCCCCATCAGCACGACCACTGGCTCCCCGAGGCGCCGGGTCAGGTGATCGTCGTAGACCCCGTCCGCACGCCCACCGCGGCCGCAGCCGACCTCCATCTGGCGCCCTTCCCGGGGAGCGACGCGGCGCTGGCGTTCGCGCTGCTCCACGTGATCGTCCGCGAGGGCCTGAGCGATGCCGCGCTGCTCGCCGAGCATGCGCTCGGCTGGGAGGAGCTCGAGTCTCGGGTGGCCGAATGCACCCCGGCCTGGGGGGAGACGGTCACCGGGGTGCCGAGCGAGCAGATCGAGCTCGCGGCCCGGGTCTATGGAGAGGGGCCGTCGCTGCTCTGGATCGGCCAGGGGTTCCAGCGCCAGCCACGCGGAGGGAACGCGGTGCGGGCGGTCGGGCTGTTGCCGGTGGCCAGCGGCAACCTGGGTAAGCCCGGGACCGGGTTGCTCTACCTGAATGGCACCGGGAGCCGGCGGATCGACGACGACTACCTGGCGGGGACGACGCTGGCGCGGGGTGCCGCGCCAGAGCCGATCAGCCACATGGATCTGGCCGGCGTGCTCGAGGATCCCTCAAGGGCGCAGGCCCTCTGCTGTTGGAACATCAACATCGCGGCATCGAACCCCGAACAGGCCCGGCTCCGGCGGGCGCTCGCCCGTGAGGACCTGTTCACGGTCGTGGTCGACATGTTCGCCACCGACACGACCGATCACGCCGACATCGTGCTCCCGGCGGCGACCTTCCTGGAGCAGGATGATCTGGTGGCCTCGTACTTCCACCTCAGCCTTGGCGCGCAGGTGAAGGCGATCGAGCCCCTCGGAGAATCGCTGCCCAATACGGAGATCTTCCGGCGGCTCGCCGGTGCCATGGGCTTCGAGGATTCAGCGCTGTTCGAGAGCGACGAGGAGGTGATCAGCCACGTACTCGAGCCGACCGGCGTGAGCTTTGCGGAGCTCGCGTCGCGCGGAACCGTCTGGCTCGATCCGGAGCCGGTGATCCAGTGGGCAGACCTGTGCTTCCCGACGCCGAGTGGTCGGGTTGAGATCGCCTCCGAGCGCGCCGAGGCGGCCGGCCATCCGCGGCTTCCCGAGCCGCACGCCGATCCTCGCCCGGCGGCTGGCTCGCTGCGACTGCTGTCTCCGGCCTCCGCCTGGCTGCTCAACGACAGCTTCGCCAACGACCCGAAGCTGACGTGGCGCCTGGGCGCGGCAACCGTGACCATGCACCCCGAGGACGCCGCGGCGTGCGGCGTGGGGGAGGGCAGCCAGGCGGTTCTCGAGACCTCGACGGGCCGGCTCACCCTGACCGTCGCGCTGTCGGACGACCTGCCCCGCGGCGTCGTGTACTCCCCCAAGGGGCGGTGGCCCAAGCGCGAGCCCGGGGGCGCCAACGTCAACGTGCTGAACCCCGGGATCGAGAGCGACATGGGCCGCTCGACGACCGTGCACGGGGTCGAAGTGGCGGTCAGCCCGGCCTAAATCACCGTCCGGCCGCCGTCGACGAGCAGGTTGTGGCCGGCGACCATGCTCGAGGCGCGTGAGCAGAGGAAGAGCACGGCGCCGATGATCTCCTCGGGCTGTCCGACCCGGCCGGCGGGGATGGCGTCGAGGATCCACTCGCGGTACTCCTGCGTATCGAGAAAGGGCGCGATCATCGGCGTCGCAAAGTCGCAGGGCGCCACTGCGTTGACGTTCACCCCGTGGCGGATCCATTCCGAGCCCAGGGTCCGCGTGAGCTGAACGATCGCGCCCTTGCTGACGTTGTAGGCGACTTGCTCGGGCACACCGAGAAAGCCGTCGGTGGAGGAGAAGTTCACGATCTTCCCGTAGCCGCGCTCGATCATCGGGCGCCCAAAGCGCTGGCAGAGGAGGAAGGTGCTGGTTACGTTGGTGGCCATCAGCCGCTGCCACTCCTTGAGGCTGGTATCGAGAGCGTCGTCGCGGGCGAACACGCCCGCCGCGTTGACGAGGATGTCGATGCGCTCGTGGCGGTCAAGAACACGGTCGGCCAGCTCCTCGGCCTGGGCTGGGTCAGACACATCCGCGAGCTCGAGCTCGGCGGCCGCGCCGGCCGCCTCGATCTCCGATACCACCTCCTCGCCGCGCTCGCGGCTACGGCCCACCGCAACGACGGCGGCGCCTGCCCGGCCGAGGGCGAGTGCGCTGGCGGCGCCCAGCCCGCTGGTCGCCCCGGTGATGACGGCGGTGGCGCCGCGGAGCCCGAAGAGCTCGTCCAGATAGCTCATCTATGCGGGTGAGGGATGTCCGGCGACGGCTGGGATCAGCCGCTCGGCGGCCAGGCGGAGCTGGTCGGCGATCCCCGGGACACCGGACACGGACTGCCCGGAGAACAGCTCCACCAGCGGGGCGTCGGCCAGCGCGAGGATCACATGGTTGATCCCGGAGGGGAGGATGTCCCGCCGGATCCGCTCGGCGCACTCCTCGGGCGTCCCCGCGACCGAGAGCTTCTCGGCCAGCTCCGGGCTGAACATGGCGATGGCCTTCGCCACATCGCCGGCGGCGAAGGCGTCGAACATCGGCTGCAGCTCGGACTGGTCGATCCCGTGGCGCGCCAGCTGCTCGGGCGGCATCGAGGGGATGTAGAAGGCGACAAGGATCCGGGCCGCTTCCTTGGCTGCCGCCGAGTCATCCGAGACTACGGAGACGATCCAGGCGCCGAGGTCGAGGTCCTGCCAGTTGCGCCCCGCCCGCTCGGCGCCGATCTTGACGTGGTCGATCACGTAGTCATAGGCCTCACGTGAGTAGCTGAGCGCGTGGTGGAGGCCGTCGGCGATCTCGCCCGCCGCCTCGAAGGACTTCGGTCCCTTCATCCCGCCCATCTTCAGCGGCAGCCGCTCCTGGACGGGCCGCGCCGCGGTGAACAGTCCCGTGTACTTGAAGAACTCGCCCTCGAAATCGATCTTGCCGTCGTCCAGGAAGGTGCGCATCACGTGCATCGCCTCACGTAGCCGTGAGAGCGGCTTGCGCTTGGCCCAGTCGAGGTGATACTGCTCCATCATCACGAAGTTGCCGGTGGAGACCACGGCCTCGGCGCGCCCACCGGAGAGCTCGTCGAGGGTCGCCAGCTGCTGGCAGATGAGCGTGGGCTCACGCAGGAAGACGTGGGTGACGTTGGGGCCGAAGCGGATGTTCCGCGTCTTGTCGGCCGCGGCGGCGAACAGGCACCAGAGATCCTTGTGCCAGGTCTCGTCGACGGAGTAGCAGGCGTAGTAGCCGAGCTCGTCGGCGACCCGGATCATCTCGATCGAGTCCGCCATCGAGTAGTCGGGGAGCATGCAGTAGCTGAAACGGACCGCGCCATTACCTGCAGAAGACATAAACCGCCCCTTCGTTGTGTTGCGACGGCGCTCTCCCGAGGGCGATCCTAACCACGCGGGATCGCCGCGGGAGATTTTTCTGGCGCCGGGTGGCTCGATCCGGCTACCCCGTGAGAAAGTTCGCCCGCTGAGTACCGCATGCGCGTACTCAGGGGGCAAACCTCGACGCGGCGGAATCTTTTTCAATCCCGCTGGCCGCCACAGTTATGGTTGGCGCCGCGGGCACGCGAGCGCAAGGAGAGAGCATGAGAAGGATCAAGGCCGTGGTCTACGGCGTCGGCGCGATGAACTCGATCGCCACCCGGATGATGCTCGAGAAGGGCGTCGACATCGTCGGGGCACTGGCGCGGAGCCCCGAGAAGGTGGGGCGGGACCTCGGCGAGGTCGCGGGCCTCGGCTACCAGACCGGTGTGCTTGTGGAGGACGATCCCGAGCGCGTGCTGGCGACGCGGGAGGCGGACATCGCCGTGATCGCCGTGGCCAGCTACATGTCGGATATGTACGAGCACCTGCGCCGGTGCGCGGAGCACGGAGTCAACGCGGTCACGATCTCTGAGGAGGCGCTCTATCCCTGGAACACGTCACCCGCCCAGTCGGCAGAGCTAGATCGTCTGGCGCGGGAGAACGGCGTGACGATCACCGGTACCGGGCATCAGGACGTCTACTGGGTGAACATGGTCACGATGCTGCTCGGGACCTCGCATCGGATCGAGACGGTGACCGGACGGGCGAGCTGGAACGTCGACGACTTCGGGCCCGAGGTGGTCAAGGACCAGCAGGTCGACACCACCCCGGAGCAGTTCGAGGACTGGCTGGCGCATGCCGACCGGCCGCCGAGCTTCGGGCGCAACACCCTCGGCGCCCTGCTCTCGAACCTCGAACTCTCGCCCGCCGAGCTGACGACCACGACCCGGCCTGAGATCGCCGAGCAGCCGGTTCAGTGCAAGACGCTCGGGATCACCGTAGAGCCCGGCCGCGTAATCGGCTTCACGGACGTGGACACGGCCCGCACGCACCAGGGGATAACGCTCACGTTCGAGATGACCGGACGCCTGTACATGGAGGGCGAGGCGGACATCAACGACTGGACGGTCACCGGCGAACCCGAGCTGCGCCTGAGCAACCCCGCCGTGCCGACCGGCGTCACGACCGTGACCCAGCTCGTGAACCGGATCCCGGACGTCATCAACGCCCCGCCCGGCTTCGTGACGATGGAGAAGCTGCCGGCGCTCCGCTACCGCGCCTATCCCCTCGGGCTCTACGTGGAGGCGTAGCGCGGATACCCGCGGGATCACACGCTGAGCGTGTGAGCCGCCCCGTCTCCGGGGCGGCTCACGACTCACATCGCTAGCTACTTCTCCTGCGCGAGGACGATCTCCGGCAGCTGGAACGTCGTGCCGTTGTCGACCCACGTGTGGAACGTATCGTCGGTGTAGATGACCGTGGCCTTCCCGGTGAGCGGGTTCTCCGCCACCTGGAAGAGGTCGAGCAGCGTCCGCGTCACGTTCTGGTTGGGACACGCGGCGCCGGCGAGACAGATCTCGCCCATGTGGTTCGGGGTGTTGGAGACCTTGATCTGCGACCACGATCCGTTGCGCAGCTGCGCGTCGTAGGTGTTCCACACCGCCGTTGGGTCGGTGTTAGAGGCGGCTGCGGTCCCGTAATAGACGACGTCGACCTTGCCGTTGTAGGCCGCCACCCACGGCATCACCGTGGTGGCCGAATTCGACACCGTCACCGGCGCCGTCCAGGTCGTTCCGTGGTCGCTCGACACCGAGACGGCGACGCCATGCGTGTCGGTCCACGACGCGTAGAGCTTGCCGGTGACCGGGTCGACGGCGAGGGCCGGAAACACGTTGTTCAGCCCCGTGAACAGCGGCGCTGAGAAGACCAGCGTCGAGTTCCAGTGCGCCCCGTTGTCCGTCGACCGGGACACGTAGATGTTGTTGAACGTCGCGGCCGTCGCCTTCTGGATCCCCGGCTGGCCCGCCGCGTAGATGTCGAACACGTCTCCGGTCGTCGGATCGGCGACGATCGGTCCCTGGTCGTTGTTGAACGTCGCGTCGCCCGTGGCTGCGCCCTGGCCGGGGATCGGACTCCCGACCTTCTTCCAGGTCGCCCCGTCGTTGGCCGAGTAGTCGACGTGGATGAGACTGCTGTTTCCAGAGTCGTGGTAGGAAAGCCAGACCTGGCGGCCGTTCGAGGTGAGCCACTGGCGGTCAGCGCTGGACGTGTCGAGGACACGCCGGTTGCACTGCGACGGCGACGTGGCACCGGCAGGGCAGTTCGTCTCAGATACTCCGAGTTGCTGGTTGCTCGTGCCCGGCGAGACGAAGATGAGGTCGGCGAAGTGGATGGTTCCTGTCGAACCGAGGTCGAACGACTCATCTCCGTCACCGACCGCCGTCCGCCCGTTTCCGTTCAGCGCGATGTTCTGGTCCAGGGCGCCGAAGAACGAAGGCGTCGAGCCCGCGGTGCCAGTCCACATGTTGACCTGGGACGGAATCCACGACAGGCCACCTACGACCATTCTCCCGGTGGTCCCGATCGAGACCGCGGGCTCGCTGTCTCCGGTCGTGGCTGACGTGACCCCGGACGGCGGGTTTGTGAGCGGCACCGTCAACGGCACATTTGAGAACGCGGTCGACGTGGGCGACGACTTGCCGGCCCAGGATGTGCCCGGGACGGACAGGATCGCGGCCGACGCGCCCGCCACGGCGGCGAGCAACAGAAAACGTCTCTTCATTAATCCCCCTTTGGAAAGCCAGACTTAGCCCCTGGATATCCAGCCAATTGCCCCGGATACCTTGACCGCGGAGTCTAGCTGAGCCCGGCCAGGGGCCAGGCAATCTGATCCGCCATTGGCACGTAGCGCCTTTAGACAAATTGGCATATGATCGCCCGACTCCGCGGGGACGGCTGAGAGAGGAGAACCGATGGCGGATACAACGACCTCCGGGCGAGCCACGACCAACGGGGCGGACAGCGCCCAGGAGTCCAACGGGGCGGTGGCCGCGCTGGTCGAAGAGTGGCGTGACGTCGCCTACAACTGCTTCAGCTCTGGGCACAAATTCTGCCGCGAGGTGTGTCCGGTCATGCAGGTGACCCGAGACGAACGCCACACACCCACCGCGTTCCACGCCAACGTGGTTGCGATGGACGAGGGGCATCTCTCGATCGAGGACGTCGCGGAGGACTATGTCCACTGCACGATGTGCGGAGCCTGCGAGCTTCGCTGCCCGAACACACTTTTCACCGGCGACTTCTATCGCTTCCGTCAGCGCACGATCGACGTTGTCCGGGCCATGCGCACCTTGGCGGTGGAGCATGGGATCCACCAGAAGAACTGGCAGCGCTGGGCCGAGCTCACCGACCGCTGGGGCAACGAGCCCGTGCTCGGATGGGCCAAGGAGACGTCCGGCAGCAAGGTGCGGGCGTGGGCCGCGGGGCTGGACGTGCCGACGGGCGGTGAGACGATCCTGTTCGCCGACTGCGAGGCCGCCTTCAACCGGCCATCGGTGCCGCGGGCGGTGGCGCTGATCCTCCGGTCGGCCGGGGTCGAGTTCGGGCTCATGAATCAGCAGTGGTGCTGCGGCGGGCCGATGTGGGAGACCGGCTACGCGGACATCGCGCTGAAGATGGCCGAGCACAACATGCTCGACTGGCGCAAGACCGGGTCCAAGCGGATCGTCTGCCTGGACCCACACGACTACATCACGATCGTCGAGAACTACCCCAAGCTCGATGAGAACTTCGACGAGTTCGAGATCGTGCTCGCCGTGGATCTGATCGCCGACCTGCTCCGTGAGGGCAAGCTCACGCTGAGCACGCCGATCGAACGCACGGTGACCTACCACGATCCGTGTCGGCTGAACAAGCGGATGGGGGTGTGGAAGTCGCCGCGGGAGATCCTGCGAGCGATTCCCGGGCTGACCTTCATCGACGTCGATCACGTCACCCAGTGGTCCTACTGCTCGGGGGCGGGGTCGAACCTGTTCGTCGAGAAGCCAGAGCTCACCGCGGAGATCTCGAGACGACGGATCGACAAAGCCAAGGAGCTAGACGGCGTCGAGGTACTCGTCTCGGCCTGCCCGTGGTCGGAGCGGCCCCTCACCGAGCAGGGCGAGGCGCAGGGCATGGAGGTCATGGACATCTTCGAGCTGGTCGCCGAGGCGGCCGGATTCGAGGTGTGAGATGGCGGTGGCGATCCTCGACAGCGTCGTCGACGAGCTGACCGCGATCTGCGGTCCTGAGCACGTCTTCACCGGCCGCTCGGCCGTGTTCAACCGGGCTCGCGTCCCGGCTCCGTTTCCGGTCCACCGCTGGGCCGATCACATCCCCAGTGCGGTTGTCCTGCCCACCTCGGCCGAGCAGATCTCCGAGGTCGTCAAGCTGGCCAACCGCCACCAGATCCCAGTCGTGCCGCGGGCCGGCGGGACCGGCTTGACCGACGGGGCGGTCCCGCTTGCGCACGGGATCCTGGTCGACGTGAAGCTGATGAACCAGATCCACGAGATCGACCATGAGAACCGGACGGTGACGGTCGGGCCGGGGATCAACATGCTCAAGCTCAACGAGGAGCTGCGCAAGTACGGCTACATCTATCCCGACAATCCGGCGTCCTACCCGTGCTCGCTGGTCGGCGGCCGGATCGGGACGAGCGGGTGGTCGTTGATCGGGGCGCGCTACGGGCACACGCGTGACCTCGTGATCTCGTTCGAGATCGTGCTCCCCACGGGCGAGGTGATCCGGGTCGGCGACGGTGGAGGGCAGAAGGTCCGAAAGTCCTCGAGCGGCTACCAGCTCAAGCACCTGTTCATGGGACACCAGGGAACGCTGGGAATCGTCACAGAGGCGACGCTCGAGCTCGTCCCGCGGCCTGAGGCCGAGTTCTCGGCGTTCTTCTCGTACGAGAGCTACATGGATGCCTGGCGGGCGACCGGAGCGCTGGCCCGCTCCGGGGTGGCCACGCTGGCCGGCGTCGTTCTCTTCGACGAGGAGAAGATCCGCTACCTGCGCCGTGACGACGAGGCCTACATCCCGCAGCCCGATTCGGTGCGCTCGGTGATCGCCTGCGCCGGCTACGGGAACGAGGATGAGGTTCGGGTGGGTGCCAAGCGCCTGTTGCGGATCGCTAAGGAGTCAGGCGGGAACTACCTCGGGGACGAGATCTCCCAGGGCGACTGGGCGTCACGGCACGACCGCTACGCGACGCCGCAGCACGGCCGCACTCGCGACGGGCAGGTGGCGCTGATGAGCTGGCACTGCGAGGACGCCGCCATCCCGTACCCGGAGCTTCCGGCGGTGCGGGAGAAGTGGCATCGGTTGACCCGCGAGCTCTGCGAGCGGTTCGACATGTTCGACGACTGGGGGGTGTTCGCGTACACCAACGGCGCCTACAAGCCGTGGGGCGACTACCTGACCGAGATCGATGTCGGGGTGTGGGAGATGAAGTGGGATGACGAGTCGTGGGCCGCGTGGGTCGACTTCAAGCGGGACATCGCCCGCGTGTCGGTCGAGCACGGCGGCTCGATCTCGGCCTGCCACGGCTCCTGCCGGGCCGGCGAGGTTGACCTCGTACCCGACGAGCTGGGGGGCGGCTTCGAGGTGATGAAGAAGGTCAAGCGTGCGCTTGACCCCAACAACATCATGAACCCGAGCAAGTACCTGCTCGGCAGCGCCTACGAGGAGGTCTGACATGCTCGGCTTCAGGCTCTCGGCACAGCAGCCGCCCGAGGCTCATCGGGTCACCGACGTGGTGGTCAGCCGGTTTGACCACATATTCGAGGTGGACCCGGCGCTGATGACCGAGCACGTCCACCAGCAGGACATCCCCAACTGGGACTTTCAACGGATCGTGGACAACCGCTGGGAGCACCTGGCCTGGATGCACGACCACTTCGCCGACAAGGTCCTCTCAGCCGAGGAGCTGCTGAAGGAGATCGACGGGGAGGGGTGAAGGGGCTGCTGAAGGAGATCGACGCGGAGGGGTGAGGGGGCTGCAAAAGGAGATCGACGCGGAGGGGTGAGGGGGCGTGCTCCCTGGGTGCGCTGCGGCGTGAACCCTCGTCGCCATTCGATACCTAGCCGCCACGCGGTCGCTTGGGCGGCGGTGCGTGGCGAGTTGGGATCGATATTCGATACCTAGCCGCCACGCGGTCGCTTGGGCGGCGGTGCGTGGCGAGTTAGTGTCGCTAGTCGGCGACCCGGACGGGGGTACGAGCGCCGCCGGGCCGCACCTACCCGCCGGTCCGCACCTACCCGCCGACCCGCCGCACCTACCCGCCGACCGCTGCGGTCCGCAGCGACCCCTCGGCCTCCGGACGCTCCCGGCGATAGGGGAGCGGGAGTGAGGGGTCCTCGGAGTCGATCTCCCTGGCCAGGCGGTGGCCGTCGAAGATGGCGTCGGCGATGAGACGCGGCGCGATGCAGTCGCCCACCCGGTAGAGCGCCTCGACGCCCTCCGCGGCCAGGGCCTGCGGGGCGGCAGCCAGCTCACGGTAGAGCTGGTCGTTGGAGCGGCGCTCGGTCACCAGCACGAAGCCGTCGGCCTCGAGCTCGACGGCCTGCTCGAACTCGTCGTGAAAGCGTCCTGCGCCGGGCTCGATCGCGCTCAGCGTGAGGCCTCGGTGCATCGTCACTCCCGCCTCGTGGAGGCGACGGCGGAGCAGCGGGCCCTCGAGGGTCTCGTCAGACCGCGGGGAGATGACCTCGAGGTCGGTGACGAGCTCGACGCGACGACCCTCGGCGGCCAGGAGCTCGGCGATCCCCGCGGCCATGAAGTAGCCGTCGGCGTCGCAGACGATCACCCGGTCGCCGGGCGGGCGCTTGCCCTCGACCATGATCTGCTCAGGGGTGAGGACGTTGTCGTTCCCCGGCGCGCCGGGCACCGGCGCGTGGGTGGCGGCGGTGACGCCGTCGATCACCCAGCGGGCACCGGTGGCGAGGATCACGATCTCGGCGCCGTATTCGCGGACCGCGGTGGCATCGAGCCGCGCCCCGGTGATC
>DATGFT010000093.1:0-14644 GCA_035308915.1 Solirubrobacteraceae bacterium | reverse complement strand
CAGACCGAGGCGCAGGTGGCGGAACACCTTCAGCCCGTCCCGCACCCGGGTGATCGCCGCGTGCGCCTGACGCGCCACCGCCTGCACCCGCTTGAAGCGCTGGGTCGCCTTGTGCCGCAGCAGCGTTGGCAGCACCGCGATCACCAGCAGCAGCACGAACGGCGCCGCCACCACAGCGACGAGGGCGCTCTCGTGGCCGTTGAAGATGTTGACCGAGGAGAACATGATCGCGGCCAGGATGATCAGCGCGAGGATGTTCAGGAGCGTCTGGGAGACGAGCGTGCCCAGGACGACCGGGAAGTTCTGGCGGGGCTTTCCCGTTCGCCGCGCCACCACCATCGCGCGCGCGGGCTCACCCAGCCGCGCCGGCAGGGTCGAGGACATCAGCACGCCGATGAACGTTCCCTGCATCGCGTCGGCCAGCCGCACCCGGGATTTCTCGAGCGCCGCCTCGAGGATCGCGTGCCATGAGATCGCGCGGACCGCCATCGCGCTGCACATCACCGCGAGCCCGAGGATGACGAAGGTCGGACTTGAATCCACCAGCGCGTGGCCGATGTTGCCGAGTCCGATGCTCCGCAGCGCGAGCACCGCCAGCACGATCCCGGCGATCGTCACCGCGGCCAGACCGCCCCGCCGGGCCACGGAAATGATCCGGCTCCGCCTGTCCTCTCGCGTCCTCGGCTGAAGGCTCGCCATCCGCCGCGCCGGGGCATGGGGCTTGAGGTCGGCCGCCCGAGCCCCGACCGCCACGGCGACCCGCCGCGGCCAGCTCTCGGGCACCGGCGTCGCGATCGCGTCTTCGTAGGCACCCAGCACCTCCTCGGCCACGTGCGGCCACGCGAACCGCTCGACGTGCTGGACGGCGGCCAGCGCCATCGCGCTTCGCGCCTGGGGCTCGTGGTAGAGCTCGCGCAGCGTCTCCGCCAGAGCCTGGGCGTCGCCCGGTGCCACGAGGATCCCGTCCACGCCATCCTCGACCACATCGCGGTAGCCCGCGATGTTCGAGGCCACGACCGGGGTTCCGGCCGCGAAGGCCTCGGTCAGCACCATCCCAAAGCTCTCGCCGCGCAACGATGGTGCGCACAGAACGTCGGCCCGTTCCAGCTCCTGCCATTTCGTCTCGTCCGACACCTTGCCGAGGCTCCGCACGTCGCGCGGATCGAGCAGCAGCGGCTTCAGCTCCTCCTCGGTCGGCCCGATCACCGTCAGCTCGCACGGCACGTGCTCCCGCAGCGCCTCGAACGCCCGCAGGAGCAGGGGCAGCCCCTTGCGCTCCACCGCCTGGCCGACGAACACGATCCTCATCGTCTCGCCCATCGGCCGCTGCGCCGCCCGCAGTGCCCGCTCGGCGTCGACGTGCACGCCGTTGGGGATGATCCGGTAATGGCCGCCGAAGAAGCGCTTCGCCGTCCACGCCGAGGCCTCGGACACGGCGATCCGCACGTGGAGCCGGTTGAGCATCCGCCGCGCTCCGATCAGCGCCGAGAGCCGGTTGACCACGTGGCTCTCGTTGTAGGTGTGGAAGGTTCCGACCTTGGGGAGCGGCATCCAATCCGTGACCACCCATGGGGCGACAGGCGACATCGGCTCGTGGATGTGAACCACGTCGTAGTGCCCGGTGCGCAGCTCCATCAGCGCGGTGGCGAGCCCGAACGGCGTGAGCGACACGTTGGACACCGCGCCGTTGGCCGGGATCCCGATCGTCCGGCCCAGCGGCACGAGGTATTCAGGCGCCTCGAGGTTCTGCGGGCGCGCCCCACGGTGCAGCCCCGTGGACAGCCGCCCGGGCGGGTCGAGGGGCGCCAGCACGCGGACGTGATGGCCCTGGGCGATGAAGCACTCGGCCAGGGCTTCGATATGCCTGGTCACGCCCCCCGGATACGTCCATGAATACGGGGAGAGCAGGGCGATCCGCATGCCCGAAAATGGTAGTCGTGGCGCCCGGCGCTGCGGATAAATCTGCCCCGCGTATCATCAGATCATGCCGGTAAGGCACTTCGTCAAGTACACGTTCTTACAGGTCGACCCCGCCTGGCGCCGCCTCGACGAGGACCGGCGCGCGGCTGACAAGCGCGAGTTCATCGCCGCCTGCGAGGACTTCGCCGATGGGCATCTGCTCCGCGCCTTTTCGCTCGTGGGAACCCGCGGCGACGCTGACCTGATGCTCCTGAGCCAGGCTCAGAACCTGGAGCGTATCCACGAATTTCACGTCGTCCTGGCTCAGAGCGGGCTGATGAAGTGGTGCACGATCCCGTATTCGTTCCTGGCCATGACCAAGCCTTCGGAGTACTCCGAGGAGTCGCGTCTCGAGGTCCGCCCGGCCCACGGGCGTTACCTGTTCGTCTACCCGTTCGTCAAGACGCGGGCCTGGTACTCGCTGGCCGCCGAGGAGCGCTGGCGGATCATGCAGGAGCACATCAAGGTCGGACGTGAGTACCCGTCGGTCGACCTCAACACGAGCTATTCCTTCGGGCTCGACGACCAGGAGTTCGTCGTGGCCTTCGAGACCGACAACCCGGCGGATTTTCTCGACCTCGTGCAGCGCCTGCGGACGACCGAGTCGAGCGCCTACACGCTGCGTGACACGCCGACCTTCACGTGCATCTCCTGCTCGGTCGAGCGGGCGCTGGGCGCGCTCGACGGGGCCGCGCTTACCCTCACCGCCGGATGAGCACCGACCCCGCCCGCCTGACCGCCGACTTCGACGAGGTCCGCGACGTGACCGTGATCGGGGCGGGTCCGGTCGGCATGAGCACCGCCTTCTGGGCCGGTATGCGTGAGGCCTCGAGCCGCATCCTCGACTCCCTTCCGGAGCTCGGCGGCCAGCTGACCACGCTCTATCCGGAGAAGTGGATCTTCGACGTTCCCGGCCACCCGAAGGTTCTGGCCAGGGACCTCGTCGAGATGCTCCGCGTCCAGTCGATCGAGCAGTTCGACGTGCCGGTCCACCTGAACACGACGGCCGAGACGATCTCCTGGGAGGGCGAGGGCGAGGACCGCGTGGTCGTGCTGCACACCGATCGCGGCGAGCTCCGCTCCCGCACGGTGATCGTCGCCGGCGGCCACGGCGCGTTCGAGCCCAAGCGGCTCCCCGGCTACGACATGACGCCCTGGGAGGGCCGCGGGGCCCATTACATCGTGGGCGAGAAGTCCGTCTTCGAGGGCAAGCGCGTGATGATCGTCGGCGGCGGCGACTCGGCCTGCGACTGGGTGGTCAACCTGCTCGACACCGCCGCGGACATCCATCTCGTGCACCGGCGCGAGGGCTTCCGCGCGCACGAGCTGACCGTGGGACAGGTGCTCGAGGCGGCCGATCGCGGCGACATCATGGTCCACGTCCCCTTCCAGATCCGTGAGGTGTACGGCGACGGCGGCATCGAGCGGGTGCGGCTGTTCAATTCCGAGGACGAGGAGCACGAGCTCGAGGTCGAGGTCGACGCCATCCTCCTCCAGCTCGGCTTCAAGACCGCCCTCGGGCCGCTCAAGGATTGGGGCTTCGAGGTCGTCAAGGGCGCGATCGTGGTCGACCAACTGATGAAGACCTCGCTTGACCGTGTCTGGGCCTGCGGTGACATCACGACCTTCGACGGCAAGCTCAAGCTGATCGCCACCGGCTTCGCCGAATCCGCGGTGGCCGTCGCCCAGGCCGTCCACGAGATCCGGCCGGACATGAAGATCCAGCCCAAGTACTCAACCAACACCGGCGTTCCCGGGGTCGTTGCCGGCCAGCCGTAAGCGCGGCGCTGCCGTCGTCTCCGACGGCGTGCTCGCCCCCGAAGCCGTCGCCCACCTCCGGGCATCCGATCCGGTCATGCGCGCGGTGATCGACCAGGTCGGCGTCGACGGCCTCGGCGATCCGCGCCGAGGCCGCCCCACCGACCGCTACGGTGCCCTGATCCGCTCGATCGTCGGCCAGCAGCTCTCGACCACGGCGGCTCGGGCCATCTTCGCCCGCCTCACCGACCGCTACGGAGGCCGGACCCCCACGCCGGTGGAGGTGCTGGAGGACGACCCCGACGAGCTTCGCGCCGCCGCCGGCCTCTCCCGCGCCAAGGTCGCGTTCCTGCGCTCCCTGGCCGAGCACGTGCTCGACGGCTCACTCGCGCTCGACGCGATGGACCAGCTCCCCGACGAGGAGGTCAAGGCCGAGCTCGTGGCCGTGAAGGGCCTCGGCCCATGGACCGCCGACCTGTTTCTGATGTTCCAGCTCGAGCGCCCCGACGTCTTCCCCGTCGGCGACCTGGGCATCCGCCGCGCCATCAAGGTTCGCTACGGCCTGGAGGCGATGCCGACTCCCGCCGAGGCCGAGCGGATCGCCGACCCGTGGCGCCCCCACCGGACCCTGGCCAGCCTCTTCCTCTGGCGCTCGCTCCGCAATACCCCGCTCTAAGGGCAACGGCCGCCCGAGCCTGCCGCGGACCTGGCTAACCGCGCTACCTGGGCGAACGAGCCACCTGTCAGGTGGCTTTTTCGCCCAGGTCCGCGATTCGGCCGCCACCCCAAGGCCCCGCCGAAGCCACGGCCCGCTGAAGCCACGGCCCCGCCGAAGCCAAGGCCCCGCCGAAGCCAACGCCCCGCCGGAGCCCCGGCCTTAGAACCCCTGCTGTTGCAGCAGCGCCAGCAGATCGAGGGTCTGACTCTTCGGCGGGATCTGCGGAGCCGGTTGGGGCCCGTAGTCGACGAAGTCCGCCCGCATCGCGACCTTGGCCGCGGTGCCGGTGCCGAGGGGCTGGCTATAGGTCATCTCGTAGCGGCGGATCAGGTTCGAGGAGTCGATCCAAACGTCGATCGGAAGCCGGCGGACGAGTTCGCCGTGGCTTCGCAGGGCCGCGATCAACTGCTCGACACCCGCCCGGTCGCTCGCGGGGACGGCGCGCGGAAGTTTGTTGAGATCGATCGCAGCGCGGTAGTGAGTCGTGCGAACGCCGTCGACCGTCGCCTGTCCCACCGTCTTGACGCTCCCGCTGGCCGTGGCGCGCAGGAAATCGAGGTATTGGCCGGGGTTGTTGACCGACGAGCTGCCGCTCATCAGCGACGACAGTCCGGGGATCCCCGCCAGCTTCCCGGCCTCGTCGAGGTTGAACTTCCACCAGGGCTTGCCGCCGGGCACCTTGCTGGCGATGGCGGCGGGAAGCTTCATGTAGAACGTCTGCCCGGTGAACACCGCCTGCATCTGGAGCGTGCCAAGACCGGCCTGCGCCGCCTCAGCCGACGGGATGTTCATGTGCATGGTCATCGACCCGGCACGCGCGGGGACCGAGAAGCTCCCGGTGGCGTTCATCGTCATCACCCCGGCGTTGGGGATGTTCTCGCGCAGCGAGATCAGCGCCCTGTAGCCATTCGCCCGGGACGAGACGTAGGCGGCTCGGGTCAGCGAGACCGTGCCGGTGCCTGAGCTCGACGATGAGCCACACCCCGCGAGGAGGGCAACCGCCACGCCGGCGACGACGATTCTCTTCAGCATCTTCCGAACCTCCCCCGTGGAAATCGTTGCCTCCGGATGCTCATACCCGCAAGTCATCCGGTGTAGTAGCCGTGCACCCACCGACCATAGTCGTTGGCCGGGGTCCCGCTGTAGCTCGAGATCAGAGACAGGCATGTCCCCCACGTGTCCCACGTCCATGCCGCGTAGCCGACGTGGTGCGCGTCGGCCCAGGTGAGGAACGTCTGCATGAACGCGTGGCCGCAGCTCGAGCCGTCGTAGGTCTCCCCCACCTCGCCGAAGATCAGCGGCACGTGCGCGGCCACCGCGGCCATCGTCCGGTCGAGGCAGGCGACCGTGTCGCACACGTTCTTGCCATAGACGTGCGCCTCCGCGATCAGCTGGTGGCGCGGGTCGCGCGGCTCATGCGCCAACCACCCGGACAGGTCATTGGCGTAGTCGATCCCGGGGATCGAGATGACGCCCCGGTAGCCGGCGGAGCGCATCACGTTGACCGCCTGCTGCATCCCCGCGACCCGGTAGCGCGTGTTGTGCGGCCCGTAGGTGGCCTCGCAGACGCCGCCATGCAGGAAGCAGCGGGCATCGACGATCGTCTCGCCCCATGGGGCCAGGATCACGTTCGGGTCGTGCCTGAACGTGCGTGCCAGCCCCGCCCACACGGCCGGCGCGTGATCCTCATCCGGACCGCCCGCTTGGTATGTCGCCTGATGACGCCCGGGGGCGGCCCAGATCAGCGACAGCTCCACGTACATGCCATAGCGGTGCAAGAGCTTCACGTAGCGCACGATCGCCCGCCGGTAGTTGGCTCCGCCGTAGCGGGGCTTGACGCGGTTGATCCCCAGCCAGCAATCCTCGTTCAGCGGGACGCGCACGAAGTTGACGTGCCAGCTCGCCATCGCCCGGACCGAGGCGGCGTCGTTCGGCCCGTCGAACATCCCCCACCCCTGGATGCAGGCGTATTCGGTGCCTGAGCGGTTGACCCCATGCAGGGCGACCGGCTGCCCGTTGTCGCCGATCAGCCGATCGCCTACGACGTGCAACCCACGCGCGGACGCCGCGGAGGGCAGCGCCAACAGGACGACGATCAGCGCGAACCAGCGCCTCATGGGCTCAGTATCGGCCCCTGCTGCCCCACACCGTGGGATGAAACTTAGATATGGACGAAGAAATCGCCCACACCGGTTCGCCGCGCGGGACGAACCACCAAGCCCTAGACGGCCGAGACCTCTTCCTCTTCGGCCACCCGGAACGAGGAGCCGCAGCCACAGGCCGCGACCACGTTCGGGTTGTCGACCTTGAACCCGGCGCCCTGGAGCCCGTCGACGAAATCGATCGTCGAGCCCTGGACGTAGGGCAGGCTCGGGCCGTCGACCAGCAGCCGGATCCCCTTGTCCTCGAACACCTCGTCCCCGGCCCGTTGCTCGTCGAAGGCGAGGGCATACTGAAACCCGCTGCAGCCTCCGCCCCGAACCCCCACGCGCAGCCCTGCCGTCTCGGCAACCGCATTCTGCGAGGCCAAGAACTCGCGGACCTTCTCGGCGCCCTTATCTGTCAGAGTGATCATGCTTCAGCAAGTATAGCGATGGGCCACGCGCTCGCTACTCTTAGTGAAGTGTCGGCTACGCCCGAGGAGTTGAAGGAGCGGATCGAGGCGGGGATTCCTGGTGCTCGAGCCGAGGTGACCGGTGACGGCCATCACTTCAATGCCGTCGTCTCGGCTCCCGCGTTCGCCGGCCTGAGCCGCATCGCCCAGCACCGCCTCGTCTACGACGTCTTCGGGGGCGAGGTCGGCGATCGCATCCACGCTCTGTCGATCCAAACCAAATCGGAGTGAACGCATGACCGACCAGACCAGCAACCCGCTGCGTGACGAGATCCAGAAGGCGATCTCGAGCAACCCCGTGCTTCTGTTCATGAAGGGCACCCCGGATCAGCCGATGTGCGGCTTCTCCGCCCGCACGGTGTCCATCCTCCAGTCGCTTGGGCGCCCGTTCGCGGCCATCGACATCCTGCCCGACCCCCGCATCCGTCAGGAGCTCTCCGCGGTTTCGAATTGGCCGACCATCCCCCAGCTGTTCGTCGACGGCGAGCTCGTCGGCGGCTGCGACATCGTCACCGAGATGTACCAGTCGGGCGAGCTTCAGCAGGTGCTCGGCGTGGATGCCGGCGAGGCGCCTGAAGAGGTGCCGGCCGCCGAGCCGACGCCGGCGGCGCCGCTCTCGATCGAGAACCGGCTCTAGCCACGCCGCTCGCCACCGATCGCGCCCAGCTTCAGGCGCTCCGCTTCGAGCCCGGAACGCTGTGGGCGCTCGATCAGCGCGCCCTGCCCTGGCGTGAGGAGCAACTCGCGCTCCGCACGGCCGAGGACGTGGCCGACGCGATCAGGACCCTGGCGATCCGCGGCGCTCCGCTGATCGGGGTCGCGGCGGCCTACGGCATCGCGCTGGAGCTGTCCCGGGACCCGGAGCGCCTCGAGCCCGCCTGCGAGACGCTCAGCGCCGCTCGACCCACGGCGGTCAACCTCGCCTATGCCGTCGAGCGAGTCCGCCTGGCGGTTCGCGCTGGGGGCTCGGCACTGGCCGAGGCCCAGGCGATCGAGCGGGAGGAGGCCGCGGCCAGCGACGCCATGGCCGCCCACGGCGCCGACTACCTGAGCGGCACCCAGGCCATCCTCACCCACTGCAATACGGGCGCGCTGGCCGCACCGGGGCGGGGAACCGCACTCGCGGTGGTGGCCGAGCTGGCCGCTCGCGGCAGCCTGACCCGAGTCATCGCCACTGAATCCCGCCCGCTCCTCCAGGGCGCCCGGCTGACCGTATACGAGCTCGCGCACCTTGGGATCCCCCACGAGCTGATCGTCGACTCGGCCGCGGCCGGGCTGATCGCCTCGGGCGCCGTCCAGGCCGTGATCGTCGGCTGCGACCGCGTGGCGGCCAACGGCGACGTCGCCAACAAGGTCGGCACCTACGGGCTGGCGCTTGCCGCCCGGGCGGCCGGGATCCCCTTTGTCGTCGCCGGCCCCACCTCGACGATCGACCTCGGTACCCCCGAGGGTGCCGCGATCGTCATCGAGGAGCGTGACCCGGACGAGGTCAGGCGCCCGCGCGGTGAGCTGCTCACCCTTCCTGATACCCCGTCCCGAAACCCGGCCTTCGATGTCACACCGGCCGAGCTCGTGACTGCGCTCGTGACCGAGCGCGGGGTCCTCAGCCCGCCGTCGGAGCCGGGGCTGCGCGGGCTTCTCGCCTGAACTCCAGGTACTCGAGGATCCGTCGCGAGTCGCAGATCGCGTCGCCGTCGATGACGAGCACCGGCACCCGTCGCTGGCCCGTCAACGCCTCCACCTCGGGGCGGCGTGAGCGTCGCTGCGGCACCACCACCGCCTCGGCGGAGATCCCCTCCCGCCGGAGCGCCCGTGCCACCTTCCCGCATGGGCAGAGCCAGTCGGTCGGCGTCGAACAGCGGTAGAGGGTGGGCACCCCGTTGACGATACCTCCACGAACGGGTGCCCCAACGGGGTAGGGTCCCGCCGCGATGCCCGTCGCCATCGTCTCGGACACGTGTCACTACCTCCCCCAGGAGGTGGTCAAGGCCCACGACATCCGCGAGGTCAGCCTCTACGTCCACTGGCCCGATCAGACGATCCGCGAAAGCGAGATCGACGACTACGACGCGTTCTACGAGCGCCTGCGCACCTCGGCCGATCTCCCCAGCACGTCGCAACCGTCGATCGGCGACTTCCTCGCCGTCTATGAGCCGCTCCTGGACGCCGGCCAGGACATCGTCTCGATTCATCTGGCCGGCGGCATGTCGGGGACCATGCGTTCAGCTGAGCAGGCGCGAGATCAGCTGGGCCACCGCGCTGAGCGCGTGCGTGTGATCGACTCGGCCACGGCCTGCGGTGGGCAGGGTCTGGTGCTCCTGGCCGCGGCCGCCGCCGCCGAGGCGGGTGGCGACCTTCACGCGGTGGGTGACCGCGCCGAGCGGGCGCGCGCCGACCTGCGCATGTGGTTCGCCATCGACACCCTCGAGTTCCTCCGCCGCGGCGGCCGTATCGGCGGCGCCCAGGCCTGGCTTGGCTCGACGTTGAAGATCAAGCCGATCCTCACCGTCGAGTCGGAGATCACACCCATCGAACGGGTCCGCACCTCCCGCCGCGCCTTCGAGCGCATGGTCGACCTGCTCCGCGAGCGGGCGCAGGACGGTGCCGACGCCTGGATGGTCCAGCACATCCAGGCCCCCGATCAGGCCGAGGAGCTCGCCGCCCGCGGGCGCGAGTTCTTCCAAACCGAGCCGGTCTGCATGTCGGAGATCGGCCCGGTGATCGGCGCCCATGTCGGCCCCGGCCTGCTCGGCGTCGGAGGAATCGCTGGCTCGTTCGTCCACTAGGACGGCCCGGCGAGACGGAACGCCGGCCTAGCGCTTGGTCAGCGCGCTCACGAACTCGCCGACCTGCAAGCGCATCGCCTCGGCGAGATTTTGGGGCTGCTGCTGCTTTTTGCGCCGCCGCCCGAACAGCACTCCCCCCAGCGCGGCGATTCCGCCCCCCACGACGAACCCGGTCACCCCCGCCGCGATCATGGCCTGCTGCTGATGCTGGCGCAGCTGGCCGCGCCAGTCGGTCAGCCGGACGACCTCGCCGCGCAGCCGGTCAAGCGACTGACCAAGCTCGACGCGGTTCTGCTCGATCGAGGCCCGGATCTCCTCCGGGCTGCGGGTCGCCATCAGCCGCTGCCCTCGGTCTTGGTGGCGACGGTCTCTCGGATCTTCTTGGCCTCGTCCATCGCCATCTTCGGCGTCGGTGCGCCGACGCGCAGCTTGCGCCAGGCGAACAGGAAGGCGCCTGTCGCGAGCACGAACAGCACGCCCGTCGTGATCGCGAAGCCAATCCAGATGTCGCCCGCGACGTTGCCGATGATCGCGTCGAGGCCCCAGGCGAGCGTCTCGAGCGCCACGACCAGCATGAACACCCCGAACACGGCGCCGGCGGCGACCGCCGCCGTACCCCGCGCGATGCTCCTCGCCTTCACCATCATCTCGGCCTTGGCGAGCTCGATCTCCTCGCGCACGAGCAGGCTCATGCGCTCGGAGACCTGGGTCACCGTCGTCCCGAGCGTGTCCGGCTTTCCGTTCTCAGCGGGCAAGGCGTTTCAGGATCATCGCGAGCAGTAGACCCCCGGCAAACGCCCCGCCAACCATGATCTCGGGGCGCTCTGCGGCGGCTCCGAGCGCCGACTCCTGGGCCGAGGGCTCAGGCGTCCAGGACGGCGGCGTCGACGCCGCGACCGGCTGGCTGCTGTCGGCGACGGTTTCCGAGCTGGTGGTTTCCGCGCTGTCGGTCACTCGGGCGGCTCTTCGTCAAACACGCGCTTCCAGATCACCGCCGATAGGCGCGAGGCCACGAGCGTGGCCAGAGCGCCCGTTCCGGCGAGCAGGCCGGACCACAAGACGCGCTTGACCAGAGGGCTTTCGGTCATTGGCGCGAGATTCAATCAGACTCGACAGGGGACACGTTCAGCAATTTCTGTGCCCGGTCCCCGGCCCCGGCAAACCCCGCCCTGGCCCGGGGTTACCGCTCGAGCCCCCGGCTGATCGTCTCCACGATCAGCATCTTGGCTCGCTCGAACTCGGCCTCATCGACCGGCTCTGACTCGAAGATCCAGCTCGTCAGGACCTGCTCGATCAGGCCATAGAAGGCCAGCGCGGCGAACGCGGGATCGATCTCGGAGCGGAAGACCCCCTCCTTCTGCGCCGATTCCACGATCGCCGCCACCTCGCGGTAGGCCTTGCGGATGTCCTCCAGGTGGGTCTGGCCGAACGTGTTGGCGGCGCGAGTGACCTCGACGATGATCACCTTCATCAGATCAGGGTCGTAGCGGTAGGAGTCGATGATGAAGTTCGCGATCGCGCCCAGCTTCTCCCGCGGCGACACCGACTCACGCTCGATCTCGCCGATCGCGTCGAGCATCAGCCCCCACCGCTCCGTGAACAGGGTGTCGAGGATCTCCTCCTTGGAGGAGAAGTAGTGATAGACGAGGCCGTAGGCCACCTGGGCCTCGTCGGCGATGTCGGCCACCCGGCAGGTGTGAAAGCCCTGGCGCGCGAACACGCGCACCCCGGCCTCCAGAATCAGCCTCCGCTTATCCGTCGTCGCCGGCGCCGCCATCAGTCAAGCGTCGCGTAGGCGCTCGGGTGCGCCTCGCGGTAGACCTCGGGCCGGCGATGAGTCAGCGCGGGGATCCGCCGCCTGACCTGGCGGAGGTTCTCGAAATCGAACTCGGCCACGATCACGGTCTCGAGGTCGGGCGCGCTGGCCAGCACGAGCCCCCACGGGTCGACGATCAGCGATCGACCGCCTGAGCGGTGACCGCCCGGGTGCGTGCCGATCTGATTCGGAGCCACGACGAAGCACTGATCCTCGATCGCGCGGGCCCGCACGAGCACCTCCCAGTGGTCGCGCGTCGTGGTCAGCGTGAACGCGGCCGGCACGGTCAGCACCTCCGCGCCCTCAGCCGCGAGCGCGCGGTAGAGCTCGGGGAAGCGAACGTCGTAGCAGATGCTGAGCCCGACCCGGGTCCCGTCGCCCAGCGTCGAGACAACCACCTCGTCGCCCGCCTGCTCGGAGCGGGACTCCGCGTAGATGACGCCGTCGACCTCGACGTCGAACATGTGAAGCTTGCGATAGACGGCCCGAATCTCGCCGTCGGGCCCGATGTGCACGCTCGTGTTCGCGTGCTTGTCCTGACCCGGCACCTCCTCGAGGAACGAGCCCGCGATCAGGTCGATCCCGAGCTCGGCCGCCGTGTCCCGCGCCCAGGTGATGCACCGACCGTCGAGCGTCTCCGCCGCGGGCTCCATCTGCTCCGAGGTGCCGAGAACGGTCCATTTCTCGGGCAGGGCAACCACGTCGGCTCCGAGGGCGGCGGCCTGGCGAACCAGACGATCGGCCTTGGTCAGATTGGCCTCGACGTCTTCGGTCGAATTGAGCTGAACCGCTCCAGCGCGCATTGGCCCTCTCCTCCGGCGGATGATTGAACGTGAGCCATAGGATCTCACCACACCGGCCATCCCCGGCTTGATTGACCCGTCAGTCAGTGAGGATACCGTCGGCGCTTATGGACGCCCCAGCCGCTCGCGCCCTCGATTCGCTGCCCTATCGCGGCCCCTTCGGCGACCCGCGACCCGGCGCGCTGGCCGGTCTCGATCTCCCGCCGCAAGCCATGGCCTCCCATGACGCTGGGCGCCCGCTCAAGGCGTGGCGCTACATCGGTGCCTACAGCCCGGAGCTGATGCTCTGCCTCGGCGTGGTTCGCGTGGGTCCGCTGCATCAGTCGTTCTGGGCCGTGTGGGATCGCGAGCAACATCGGCTCGATGAGCGAACCGTGATCGGCCGCCGGCAGGTCGCGCTCTGGCCCGGGCGAGCGGCGGTCGCCTCACGCCGCGTGCAGATCGAGCTCCGCCTCGAAGAGACGGCGGGGATCGAGACCGTGAGCCGCAGCGGGCGAAGCTATGCCTGGACGCGAAAGCAGGGCGGCGTCCCGGTGAGCGGTCGCCTGGTCATCGACGGCCGGGCCCGTGAGCTGCGGGCGCGTGGCGTGATCGACGACAGTGCCGGCTACCAGGCGCGGCATACGAGCTGGCGCTGGAGCGCCGGGGTCGGTCGCTCGGAGGACGGCCAGGCGGTGGCGTGGAACCTGGTCGAGGGGGTGCACGACGCGCCGCAGGCCAGCGAGCGGACAGTCTGGATCGACGGCCAGCCCCGTGAGGTGGCCCCGGTCACCTTCGCGCCGGACCTCGGTGGCGTCGGCGGCCTGCGCTTCCAGGCCGAGGCCACGCGCGAGCGCCGCGACAACCTGATCCTGATCCGAAGCGTTTACCGTCAGCCCTTCGGGGTCTTCGCCGGCGCGCTCCCCGACGGCACCGAGCTCCAGGAGGGCTACGGCGTGATGGAGTCCCACGACGCCTGGTGGTGAGGCGGCGTGAGCTCGAGCCTCATGATCACGTGCGGGCCGATGTGCGGCGGCTCGAACTCCTCCGAGCTGACGACAAACCCCGCCCGTTCATAGAGCCTGCGGGCCGGGACGCGGACGCTCGCCCACACCTGCGTCGCCCCCTGCTCACGCGCGTGCTCGAGCAGCGCCCCCAGGACGGCGGTCCCGGCGCCGCGGCCACGGGCCTCAGGGAGGGTGGCCATACCGCGGACCCGCCAGGCTCCGAGGTCCCCCTCGGGCCCGATCAGGCCCACGGCGACGAGCTGCTCGTCCTCGAAGGCGCCGACCGCGAACGCGTCCGGCGGCTCTGACTCGCTCAGCTCCTCGAGCGCCTGATGCGGGCGCAGGACCGCCTGGCGGAGCGGCCGCGTCTGCGCCACGGCGACCGGACGGACGTTCAGTTAGTCGACCCCCGCTGCCGGCGCAGCTCGGCCAGCAGCAGCTTCGAATGCATGGCGCCGATCAGCTCGCGCAGCGGCTCGGCCCCCGAGGAGATGATCTCGACCGCGCGCTCCACGTCGACCCGTCCCGCGAGTCGGTCGAGCAGCACCCGAACCTCCTCCTCGACCAGCGGCTCGAGCGCCTGGCGGTAGCGCAGCGTGTCATAGACGGTGAAGCCGATCGCCTGCTCGTAGCCGCCGGCGCGGAATCGCGAGATCGCCTCGATGATCTCCACGTCGTCGGCGTCATAGGTGCGCCCTCCCGGCGTGAGGACGCCAAGCTCCTCGAGGCGCTCCAGGACGTTGGCGGGAATGTCGTAGGTCTCACGCACCTTCGCCTTGCTGACGTGCTCGCTCTGGCGGGCCGCGATCGCCCGCTCGACGATCCTGTCCTCGAGCTCGATCAGTCGCGCCGCGCGCTCCGGGTCGGACCCGATCAGCTCACGGATCACCCGCAGCGGCATGAATCGTTCCTCCTGAAGGCGCTTGATCAGCCGCACCCGCTCGACGAAGCCGGCCGGGTAGTAGGCCATGTTCCGCGAGGTCCGCACCACCTCGTCGTCTGCACCGAGGAGACCCTCGCGCAGGTAGTGCTTGATCGTCGCCGCGCTCACCCCCGAGCGCTCGGCCAGCTCGGACATCTTGAGCATGCCGTCGGTCGCCGTGGTCACGACTGCAGAAACGAGCCCTGGATCGACTCCGCGGCCCCGGCCACCGCCCCGGCCTCGAGCAGCGCGCTCACCTCGTCGTGGCTGTAGCCCGCAGCC
>DATGFT010000092.1:0-11322 GCA_035308915.1 Solirubrobacteraceae bacterium | reverse complement strand
CATCGGGCAGCGGGTCCATCTGTCGGCGCCAGCGGTCAAACGGCGCGTCGATCGCCTCGAGGCCGATGGGGTGATCCTCGGGTACACCGCGGTGGTCGATCCGCCCGTGTTCGGCTGGCACGCCGAGGCGTTCGTCGACCTGTACTGCGAGGGCAACATGCCCGGGGAGGCGATCAAGCGGGCGGTTGAGCGCGAGCCGGGGGTGGTGTCGGCGCATACCGTGGCCGGGGAGGCGAGCGCGCTCCTGCACGTGATGGCGCAGGACACCAAGGATCTGGAGGCGGTGCTGGAGCGAATCCGGGGCTTTGAGGGGATCACGCGCACGGTGACCGAGGTTGTCCTGTCGACCCTGTTTCAGCGATGAGGCGGCCGTTCCCCGACCCCGGGCGCGGCCGTCCCGTGTCGATCCGCGACTTCATGGCCTTCGAGGAGCACGTGCGCAACGCGCGCGCGGTCACCGGGCGGGGGGAGGTGCCCGAGGCGTGGTATGAGGCGCCTCGGTTCTACTTCTCGAATCCGGCGGCGGTGTACACCGACGGGGAGGACGTGCCGGCGCCGCCCGATACCTCGGCCCTGGACTACGAGCTCGAGCTGGCGTGCGTGATCGGCGCGGACGGGCGACCCGAGGGGTTCACGATCATGAATGACTGGTCGGCCCGCGACCTCCAGGCCCGGGAGATGCAGGTCGGGCTGGGGCCGGCCAAGGGCAAGGACTTCGCCACCTCGCTGGGGCCGGTGCTCGTGTCGGCTGATGAGCTGCCCGCGGATCTGGCGCTGCGGGCGATCGCGCGGGTGAACGGGGAGGTCCGGACAGAGTCATCGACCGGGGGGATGCGGTTTGGCTGGGACGAGCTGCTCGCGGCGGCGGCGCGGAATACGCCCGGCTTGGTCGCTGGCGACGTGATTGGCTCGGGCACGGTGGGCCGTGGCTGCATCCTCGAGCACGGCGACGGGCGGTGGCTGTCCGTCGGCGACGTCGTGGAGCTCGAGATCGAGGGCATCGGGGTGCTGCGCAACAGAGTTGTTTGAGGTCCGTGGCGATTGCGCCTTGAGTCGTTGCAGGGGCTGGCTCCAACATCGGGGGCATGCGCCCCGAACTTTGGCTCTGGAGTTGAGCTATGCGACGACAGCGCGCCAAAGTTCGGCTGGGGGAGATCGCGGCCAGGCAGTGGGGGAGGGTGTCCTGGGCGCAAATTCGCGCCCTTGGAGTCGATCGTCGTACGGCGGCCGACTGGAAGGCGCAGGGCTACATCCACCAGGTCCTTCCCCGCGTATATGCGGTCGGGCATCGAGCGCCGTCGTATGAGGCCGACCTGGCCGCCGCCCTGCTCTATGCCGGCCCCGGCGCCGCGCTCAGCCACGCCACCGCGGCGCACTGGCTGACGTTGCTCGATCAACGGCCGCGGAGGCTCCACGTGAGCACGCCGCGCCGCAGCTGTTCGCAGCCCGGCATCGTCGTCCACGACCGACGCCAAGGCAACCGCACGTGGCACCGGGGCCTCCCCCTCACCCCCCTTCCCCAGCTCCTCCTCGACCTGGCGAGGACGGAAAGCCTCCGCACCCTCCGCAAAGCCCTCGCCAACGCGGACTACCGAGGCCTCCTCGACGTCGCTGCGGTGAGGGCATTCGCCGGCCGTGGCCGCCCTGGCAGCTCCCAGCTGCGAACGGCACTCGAGGAGCACCAGCCGCGCCTCGCGCGTACCAAGAGCGAGCTCGAGGTCGCGTTCCTCGAGCTCTGCGAGTCAGGGGGTCTGCCGCTGCCCGAGGTCAACGTCCGAGTCGCGGGGTGGGAGGTCGATGCGCTGTTCCGCGCCGAGCGCCTAGCCGTCGAGCTCGACGGCTATCCGAACCACCGCAGCCCCGCCCAGGTCAGACGCGACCGTCGCAAGGAGTTCGATCTGCGCTCAGCCGGCTTCCTCCCCGTGCGGTATTCGGGCGAGCAGCTCGATCAGGCCTTCGAGGTGACCGCGGAGGTCCGCCGGCTCACCGCTCAGCGCCCGGGCAGTACTCCGAACTCCTCGGTCTGGCCGTAGCCGACCTCCGCCGCTCCCGCCGTGGCCATCCCGCTGGACCGGGCTTCGTCGGCCACCGCAGCCGCGACCGCGGGGGCCACGTCGCGATTGAAGACCGACGGGATGATGTAGTCCTCCCGCAGCTCGTCGTCACGGACGATGGCGGCGATCGCGCGTGCCGCGGCCATCTTCATCTCCTCGGTGATCGCCGCCGCGCGGACATCCAGGGCGCCGCGGAAGATGCCGGGGAACGCGAGCACGTTGTTGATCTGATTCGGGTAGTCGGAGCGTCCCGTGGCCACGATCCGCGCATAGGGTGCCGCCTCCTCCGGCGAAACCTCGGGCGTCGGATTGGCCATGGCGAAGACGATCGGGTCGCCCGCCATCCGCGCCAGGGCGGCTCCGTCCACGACTCGCGCCCCCGAGAGCCCAATCAACAGGTCGGCGCCCTCGAGCACGTCGCTCGCGCTCCCCGAGCGTCGCTCGGGGTTCGTGTCCTCGGCCAGCGCTCGCTTGACCCGATGCATGCTGCCGTCCTGATAGTCGCCGCGGTCGACGCTCAGCGCCCCGCGTGAGTCGACGCCGACGATGTGGCGGGCTCCCGCGGAGATCAGGATCCGCGCCACGGCCACGCCGGCCGCGCCGACGCCGATGATCACGATCCGCAGATCCTCGATCCGCCGCTCGGTGAGCTTCAGGGCGTTCAGCAGAGCGGCCAGGACCACCACCGCCGTCCCGTGCTGATCGTCGTGGAAGACCGGGATGTCGAGCGAGGCGCGGAGCCGGTCCTCGATCTCGAAGGCGCGGGGGGCGGAGATGTCCTCGAGATTGATCCCGCCGAAACCGGGAGCGATGGCCTGGACGACGGACACGATCTCATCCACGTCGCGCGTATCGAGACAGACCGGGAAGGCGTCGACCCCGGCGAACTCCTTGAACAGCATCGCCTTGCCCTCCATCACGGGCATCGCCGCGCGGGGGCCGATGTCGCCCAGGCCGAGGACGGCGGTGCCGTCGGAGACCACGGCGACCGTGTTGCGCTTGATCGTGTACTGAAACGCCTTGTCAGGGTCGTCGCGGATCACCTCGCACACGCGAGCCACGCCCGGCGTGTAAGCCATTGACAGGTCATCACGCGTCTTCAGCGGCGCCTTGTTGTGAAGCTCGACCTTGCCGCCCAGGTGCAGCTGAAGCGTCCGGTCGGTGATGTCGAGCACGCGGGCGCCGGCGAGGGCGTTCACCGACTCGGTCAGGCGCCCCCAGTCGGCCTCCTCGGCGGTGTCGACGGTGATGTCGCGGATCGTGTGCGGACCGTCGACCTGCACGAGGTCGACGGCGGCGATCAGGCCGCCGGCGTCCCCGATCGCGCTCGCGACCTTGCCGAGCATCCCGGGCTGATGGCTGATCTCGACCCGCAGCGTGACGCTGAACTGAGCACTCGGTGTTCCCGGCATAGCGAGAGATAGCCTGACATAACGATGGCGGATGAGCTTTTCCTGATCGACGGCAACAGCCTGGCCTACCGGGCGTTCTTCGCCCTTCCGGAGTCGATCGCCACCTCAACCGGGGTCCCCACCAACGCCATCTTCGGCTTCGCGTCGATGCTGGTGAAGATCCTCACCGACTACGGCCCCAAGGCCACCGTGGTGGTCTGGGACAGGGGGGATACGGGCCGGCGAGAGATCTATGCCGACTACAAGGCACAGCGGACGACCCGGCCTGACCTGCTGAAGGAACAGTGGCCCCATCTGGCGCCGCTGGTCGAGGCGTTCGGTTACAAGAACCTCGCGGTCGACGGCTACGAGGCCGACGACGTCATCGCTTCGATCGTCGAGCAGGCCCGCCAACACGACCCGCCGATCAGCGTGATGGTGGTCACCGGCGACCGCGATGCCTATCAGCTGGTCGACGACGGCCGGGTGAAGATCATGACCACCTCACGGGGCATCACCGACACCCGCGTGTACGACCGCGAGGGCGTGATCGACCGCTACGGGATCCCGCCCGAGCTGATCCCGGACTTCATCGGCCTCAAGGGAGATACGAGCGACAACATCCCCGGAGTTCCGGGGATCGGGGACAAGACGGCGGCTGAGCTGCTCCAGCGGTTCGGGTCGCTGGAGGAGGTTCTCGGCCACGTGGATGAGATCAGCGGGGCCAAGCGCAAGCAGAACCTGATCGACCACGCCGAGGACGCGCGGGTGTCCAAGCAGCTGGCGACGGCCAAGCGCGACATCCCGGTCGAGCTCGACCTGGCCGCCTTCGTGTCGGAGCCGCCCGAGCGGTCGAAGCTGCGCGAGACCTTTCGCCAGTTCGAGCTGCGGGAGCCCCTGCGGCGGCTGGAGGAAGCGCTCGGCTCGGCGGATGCCGCGGCGCCCGCGCCGGCAGCCGAGGAGGCGCTGAGCGCCCGGGTACGGCAGGGCGAGCTCGGAGACCTGGGGCGGCTGCTCGGCAGCCGCCCGGTATCGGTGGCGGTGCGGGCGCCCGAGGTGCCCGAGGACGCGTTGTTTGCCACTCAGTCGAGCTACCGCTTCGGACTCCACGAGCAGGGGTCCAACCAGGTGCTCGTCGGCGAGGCGCCGACGAGCGAGGAGCTGGTCGCGGCCCTCGGGGACCGGCCGGTCGTGGCTCACGACGCCAAGTCACTGGGGGAGGTGCCGGCCCACCTCGACCACGACACCGAGATCGGCGCCTATCTGCTCGAGCCGGCTCGCCGCGCGTATCCGTTCCGCGAGCTGACCGAGGAGCGCGGGCTCGCCGCCGAGGTGGACGACGAGGCAGGGGCGGACGCGCTGCTGCTCACGGCGCTGGCCGAGTGGCAGCGCGAGGAGATCCGCGGACGCGGACTGACCGAGCTCATGACCGAGGTTGAGCTGCCCCTGGTGCGAGTGCTGAGGGAGATGGAGCAGGCCGGCGTGAAGCTCGAGACCTCGCGGCTGGCCCAGATCTCGAGCCGGGTCAAAGCCGAGGCCGATCAGCTCGAGCGGGAGATCTTCGATCTCTGCGGCACCCAGTTCACGCTCGGTTCGCCCAAGCAGCTCGAGGAGGTCCTGTTCGGGCGGCTCGGGCTTTCCCGCAAGCGGCGGGGGAAGACCGGCTACTCGACCGACGCCCGAGTCCTCCAGGCGATTCGCTCCGAGCATCCGGTGATCGAGAAGATCGAGCGCTGGCGGGAGCTCACGAAGCTCGCCCAGACCTACCTCGACGCGCTGCCCCTGCTGACCGATGCGGGCGGACGGATCCATACGACGTTCAACCAGACCGCCGCCACCACGGGCCGGCTGTCGTCGAACAACCCGAACCTTCAGAACATCCCGATCCGGACCGAGTTGGGGCGGGAGATCCGCGCCTGTTTCGTGGCCGAGGAGGGCAACCTCCTCGTGTCAGCCGACTATTCGCAGGTCGAGCTCCGCTTGCTGGCCCACATCGCGGGCGAGAACGCGCTCAAGGAGATCTTCGAAAAAGGCGATGACGTGCACACCGCTACGGCGTGTCGTGTGTTTGGGGTGACACCGGAACAGATCGATCCAGGCATGCGGTCCAAGGCAAAGATGATCAACTACGGCATCGTCTACGGACTCTCGGCCTGGGGGATGGCGGATCGGCTCGACATCCCCCAGGAGGAGGCCGACGAGTTCATCCACCGCTACATGGCCGGGTTCCCGGCGGTGGCGCGGTTCATCGAGGAGACGATCGAGCAGGGGACCGAGCATGGCTACGTCTCCACGCTGTTCGGGCGCCGGCGCCAGGTGCCGGAGCTTCGCGCCCGCCGCTGGGATTTGCGCAAGCAGGGCGAGCGCTTCGCGGTCAACATGGTGATCCAGGGCACCGCCGCGGACATCATGAAGGTGGCGATGGTGCGCTGCGACGCCGCCCTCAAGGAATCCGGGCTGAGCTCCCGGATGGTCCTCCAGATTCACGACGAGCTGCTGTTCGAGGGACCCGCCGCGGAGGCCGAGGAGGTCGAGCAGATCGCGCGCGAGCAGATGGGAGGGGCGTTCGCGCTCGACCCTCCCCTGGCGGTCGACGTCGGCGTCGGGCGTGATTGGCTGGCCGCCAAATGAGGCGCCGCATCTGGGGGATCGTGGCCTGCGGGCTGGCGTTGGCGGGCGTCCTCAGCTCGAGCGCGCAGGCTCGGGCGCTGGGCGGGTTGATCCCGGACCAGGGCGCGCACCGGGCCCGCGTCGGCCACATCGTGTTGGCTCGCGACGCTGGGCTTCCGTATGGCGGGGGGCCGGTGCTTCACCGCAACCGCACGCACGTGATCTTCTGGGCGCCCTCGGGGTCGGGGCTGAGCTTCGACCCGGGCTACGAGTCGCTGATCGAGACGTTCCTGGCCAATGTGGCCGCAGCGAGCCGCAGCCCCGGGAGCGTGTACGGCCTGAGCGGTCAGTATCGAGACGCGCAGGGGCCCGCCGCCTACGCCTCCACCTATGGCGGGGCGGTCACGGTCACCGATCCGCTGCCCTCGAGCGGCTGCACGGAGCCTCCGGCGACGGGACCGGGCTGGCGTTACTGCCTGACCGATCACCAGCTTCAGCGGGAAATCGAGCGCGCGGTCCGCGCCGACCGGCTGCCCACCGGGCCCACCGACGTGTACTTCCTGGTCACGCCCAACGGCCTTGGCGACTGCTCTGACTCAGCCTCGACCAGCTGCGCCTTGGGCGGCGATGCCAACGGGTACTGCGCCTACCACTCACAGAGCGACGACGGGCTCGTCCTTTACGCGGTGATCCCGTACAACGCCGTGCCCGGCCACTGCCAATCGGATAACCCGCGACCCAACGGCAGCACCGCCGACCCGGCGCTCTCGACGATCAGCCATGAGCAGAGCGAGATGATCACCGACCCCGCGGGCAACGCGTGGATCGACCCGCGCACCGGAAACGAGGACGGCGATCTCTGCCTGACCAGCTTCGGGCCGACACTGGGCGGATCGGGCGCGGCGGCCTGGAACGAGGAGATCAACGGCGGCCACTACTACCTCCAGGAGGAATGGAGCAACGCGGATGGCGGGTGCGAGGCGCGTGCCAAGCCCGACTCCGTGAGCTTCGGGAGCGCCCCAGCGACCGGCGCGGCGGGGACGCTCGCGTTCACCGCGCACACACGCGCGCCCCACGGCAAGATCGCGGCCTTCCAATGGTTCTTCGGCGACCACCACACTGGCCGCGGCCACCGGGTCACACATCGCTTCGCCGGCGTCGGGACCTACCGCGTGATCCTGCGGACGACCGACAGCTGGGGCAACTGGGGGTTCTACGCCCGGACCGTCGTGGTCAGCGCGGCGTCCGACACCGGTACGCGCGGTCTCACGAAGTCCGGGTGAGCGACGTTCAGGTAGTGGCCGAACGCCCAGTGGATGAAGCGCTGGTGATCGATCGCGCGAAGCGAAGCCCCGAGGAGGCGTGGCGGCACGCGCGGGATCAGGCGCTGGAGGCGGAGCATCCAGCGGAAGGGGAGGGCGTGGCTGGCCGAGAAGGCGTGATAGCGCGCGAGCGCTTCCTCGCGGGTCTGGCTTCCGCCCAGGACCGCGCGTAGCTCACGGCCACAGGCGAGCCCGAAATAGATCGCCGTGCGGATCCCCTCGGCGGTCAGGGGAAGGCAGTGGCCGGCGCTGTCGCCGGCAAAGAAGATGCCGTCCTCGGTGGCATCACGCAGAGCGTGGGGGATCCAATTGCCCTGATAGCGGACCGTGTCGGCGCCCAGGTCCCCGGCAAGTCGCACCGTGGGTTCACGAACGTGAAATCGGGGGTCGAAGGAGCCAACGCCGATCCGCACCTCGCCGTCGGCGGGGAAGCTCCAGCCGTAGCCGGCGGGCACATAGCGGCGGTCGATCCACACCTCAAGCTCCTGGCCGCCGCCGTGGGGATGCACCTCAAGGCCACGAGACAGGAGGGCGTCGGGTGGCTGGATGTTCTTGCCGGTGCCGAGCACGCGGCGCCAGCCCAGGGCGTCGACGATCAGCGGGGCGCGAACGTCGCCGCGGTCGGTGTGGACGGTGAAGCCGGTGCGGCCGTCCACCTTGGCCGTCTCGAATTCGAAGCGGCCCTGTTCGGCGAACAGTGAGCACAAGGTCCGGTAGTCGAAGGTGGAGAAGGTCCAGGGGAGGTCATAGCGCACCGTCGCGTGGCGGGTGTGGATGACCAGCTGGCCGAACGTCTGCTGAAGCGCCGGGAGCAGCTCCAGGGCCTGCAACCACAGCGTGGGAATCCCGCACGCCGAGGTCTGGCGCTCTCCGATCTCGTAGCGGTCGATCAGCATCACCTCGGCCCCGGTGCCGGCGAGCTCACGCGCGACGGCGAGACCGGCGAAGCTGGCTCCGCAGATGAGGACATCGCAGTCGGCGGACAGCCGCGTGCGCAATGCCCCGCGCTTGGTGGCTCGCGTCGGCATGGGCGAGTTGATGATAGGGAGCCGCCACGGCCGCGGATGACGGCTATCCTGCGACGAAAGCTATGTCCTCAACCACCACCTTGACCCCGACCGACGAGCAGCCGAACGTCAAGATCGTCGAAGGCTCCGACGGGTTGCTGCTGGAAGTCGACGGGAAGATCGTCCCCAACTACGACGCCACCCTGCACCCATTCCAGGAGGGCGACGTGGTCACCGGGCACGTCGTGCGGATCGACAACGACGAGGTCCTGGTCGACATTGGCTACAAGTCCGAGGGCGTCATCCCGGCGAACGAGCTGTCGATTCGCAAGTCGGTGGACCCGAGCGAGGAGGTCTCGCTGGGCGAGGAGGTGGACGCGCTCGTCCTCACCAAGGAGGACCAGGACGGGCGGCTGATCCTGTCCAAGAAGCGCGCGCGCTTCGAGCGGGCGTGGCGCCGCATCGAGGCCGCGGCGGACTCCGGCGAGCCGGTCGCCGGGACCGTGATTGAGGTGGTCAAGGGTGGCCTGATCATCGACCTCGGCGTCCGCGGGTTCCTGCCCGCCTCGCTGGTTGACATCCGCCGCGTGCCCAACCTCGACGAGTACCTGGGCCAGGCGATCGACTGCAAGGTGATCGAGCTCAACCGCAGCCGCAACAACGTGGTCCTGTCTCGCCGCGCGGTGCTCGAGGAGCAGCGCAAGGAGGACCGCGAGCGGATCCTCGATCGTCTCCAGCCGGGTCAGGTGGTCGACGGGACGATCTCGAACATCGTCGACTTCGGGGCGTTCGTCGACCTCGACGGCATCGACGGCCTGATCCACATCTCCGAGCTTTCCTGGTCGCACGTCAACCACCCGTCCGAGATCCTCTCGATCGGCGATCAGGTGACGGTCAAGGTGCTGGACATCGACCGCGATCGTCAGCGGATCTCGCTGGGTCTCAAGCAGACCCAGGAGGACCCGTGGCAGCGCGTGGTCGACACCTACAACATCGGCGATGAGCTCGAGGGCACGGTGACCAAGGTCGTGACCTTCGGCGCGTTCGTCGAAATCCTCGACGGCGTCGAGGGACTGGTCCACATCTCAGAGTTGGCGCAGCACCACGTCGAGAACCCGCGGGAGATCATCCAGCCCGGGGACGAGGTCCGGGTGAAGATTCTCGAGATCGACTCCGAGCGGCGTCGGCTTTCGCTGTCGATCAAGCGGGTGGAGGGGCAGGAGCTGCCGGTGCGGCCGATCGTCTCGGCGGCGGGCGACCTCGATGATGTGCCTGAGCTCGGGTTGTCTGAGGAGGTGTTCGCCGCGGCGGATACGGCGTCGGATGCATCCGACGAGGTGGTGACTGAGACGGGCTCGGCTGAGCCTGACGACGCTGCGCCCGAGGAGGCGGGGGCGGAAGCCTCTGCTGAGGAGGTGCAGGACCCCGGGGCGCCCGATGAGTCTGGGGAGCTGGCTAGCTCCGAGGGCGAGTCGGCCTGAACGTCCCGTTCGTCGGCCTGACCGGCGGGATCGGAGCTGGGAAGTCGACGGCGCTGGCGGCGCTCGAGCGGTTGGGCGCGGCGGTCCTCTCGACCGACCAGGTCGTGCACGAGCTCTACGACGCCCCCGAGGTACGCGACGCCGTGGTGCAGCGGTTCGGGCCGAGCGTGGCTCCGGACGGAGTCGTCGATCGGGCCGCGCTCGCGCGAGCGGCGTTCGCCTCGCCCGAGGATCGCGGCTGGCTCGAACAGCTGCTCTGGCCCCGGGTGGGGGAGCGGATCACACAATGGCGGGCGGAACTCGAGCGGTCGGCCACACGGCCACGCGCGGCGGTGGTCGAGGTGCCGCTGCTCTTCGAGTCAGGGATGGACAGCGCCTTCGACGCCACGATTGCGGTGACCGCGACCGAGGCGCTCCGGGCCGAGCGGGCCGGGAGCCGGGGGCACGAGGCGCTGGCGGAGCGGGGGAAACGTCAGCTGACGCAGGAGGAAAAGGCGCATCGTGCGAGATATGTAGTCACCAACGACGGCAGCGTGGCTGATCTGGAGAGGATGCTGTCGTCGGTGCTTGAGATGCTTGATAGATGAGTCCGTCCGTGGCCACAGTGAGCGCGCGCCGGTCCAGCCGCCACCGCGCGGCGGTCCGCCGCCGCCGGGTCGCGGCCGGCACGTTCGTCGGCATCGCCGCGCTGGCGGCGCTGATCGCGCTGGCCATGCCGCTGTTTCGCAAGGCGGTGAACGACCTGACGCTCCCGCTCGCCTACTCGGACGTGATCCGGGAGCAAGCGGCCGAGAAGCATCTCGATCCCGCCCTGATCGCGGCGGTCATCTACGCCGAGACGAAGTTCGACCCCCGGCCGTCTGCGGCCGGGGCGCAGGGACTCATGCAGATCCTCCCGCAGACCGCGGAATTCCTCGCCCACCGCTCGGGCGCGACCACCTTCACGATCTCGGATCTCGGCACGCCGGCGGTGAACATCGCCTACGGGAGCTACTACCTGCGCTACCTGCTCGACCGCTACAACGGCCAGGAGATGCTCGCGGTGGCCGCCTACAACGGCGGTGAGACGAACGTCGACAACTGGTTATCGCAGGCGCGCCGGGCCGGCCGGGGTCTGACCATCGACGCCATCCCATTCCCACAGACCCGGGCCTACGTCGAGAAGGTTCTCCGGGCTCAGCAGCAGTACCGGCAGACCTACCCGTCTCAGCTCGGCTACTCCTAGCCAGCGCGACTACTCCCAGACCGCCGCAATTCGCTGCGGGCCTCGGAAGGTTTCTGACGTCGCAGGCGTCTAACCCGGTCGGATGCATCCACCGCTGCGCGCCCCTGCAAAGCCCCGGGGGTGCGCGACAAACGGCCCCCGCAACCGTTCGACTTCGGCGCGGGGGCCGTTTCGTTGCGTCCTGGGGGCCGGGCCGTTGGCTCCCCCGAGGACGGCGATATCGCCGTCCTCG
>DATGFT010000091.1:0-26039 GCA_035308915.1 Solirubrobacteraceae bacterium | reverse complement strand
TAACGAGTACCGGGTATTCCTCTCCCCGCGTGATCGCGAGCGCTTTGCCGGATACGAAACCGCCCTGGCTGACGAGTTGGCCGGTTACCTGCTTGAACATGCCCGACGAGAGCGGTTCACGCTGCCCGCGCGCCCGGTGATCGAGTTCGAGACCGACGGCCGGCTGGGCCTGGGTGAGTTCGGGATCCAGACCGGGATCGTCGAGTTGCACAGCGAAGAAGACGAGCCAGAGCTGCCCGAGCCCTCAGGGCGCACGATGGTCTACAGCAACGCCGGGCGGCTGGCGCAACCGCTCGAGGAGCGGGCGCAGGCCCGGGCGGAGTCCGTCCTGCTCCTGCTGGACGGAAAGCGCCTCGTGGTGGGGCCCGGCGGCGCCACCCTGGGGCGCAGCCGTCAGTGCGACATCGTCCTAAGCGACCCGAATGTGTCTCGCCAGCACGCGGAGATACGGCCGCGTGGGGGGTCCTGGGTGCTGATCGACCTCGGCTCCACAAACGGCAGCCGGATCAACGGACGCCAGGTCGAAGGACCGGAGGTCGTCCGACCTGGCGATGCCATCGAGCTTGGCTCGACCACGCTCACGTTCGAGCTGGAGTAGCCGCCTGGCGCGATGCTTCAACCAGTCTCGGTTGCGCTGAAGTTCGGCTTTCTGGCCGTCCTATATCTGTTCCTGATCTGGGTGGCGTGGAGCGCGCTGCGCGACATGCGCCGCGGTCCCCGCGGACGGGGCGCTCCGGAGCCGGTGAGCCCCGCTGACGCGACGAGCATGCACGACGCTGTCTCAGGCCTCGAGCCGGACGCCAACGGCTTCGAGCCCCGCCTGTTGGTCGAGCGTGCCCCGGGGCACGAGCCCGGGGTGGCGTATGACATTCCTGAATCGGGGGCAACACTCGGCCGGGGCGACGTGGAAATCCAGATCGAAGACCCATTCGCCTCGGCGCGTCACGCCCGGATCACCCGTCAGGGCTATGTCCTGGTGATCGAGGACCTCGGTTCGACGAACGGGACCTACCTGAACGAGGAGCCACTGAACGGGCCCCAGCCGCTACATCCGGGGGACCGAATCCGGATCGGCGATTCCGAGTTCTCCTACCTCCAATGAGGATCGGCTGAGCATGCTGCGGGTCAGCGAGAGCATCTGGCGAACCGACACCGGCCGCCAGCGCCGTGAGAACGAGGACAGCGCCTACGTCCGGGCGCCGATGTTTGTCGTGGCCGATGGCATGGGCGGCGCCCAAGCCGGTGAGGTCGCGTCGCGGATCGCGATCGAGACCTTCGAGCAAGCTCCCGAGGCTCCGGGACCACCCGAGGCTCGCCTGGCCGAATTGGTTCGCGACGCCAACCACCGGATCTACGACCGCTCACGTGCCGAGCAGAGCCGGGCGGGGATGGGAACGACCCTGACAGCGGCCTACCTCGACGACGCCGACCTGGCCATCGCTCATGTCGGAGACAGTCGTGCCTATCTGTTCCGGGGCGGGGAGCTCAGACGCCTCACGCAGGACCACTCGCTGGTCGACGAGCTCGTGCGCCAGGGGAAGCTGACTGAGGAGCAGGCGGCGGAGCACCCACAACGCTCGATCATCACGCGGGCTCTGGGGCCGGAGCCCGAGGTCGAGGTGGACACGTGGAGCTACCCGGTCAAAGCCGGTGACGTGATGCTGCTGTGCAGCGATGGGCTCACGTCGATGGTCTCCGAGGAGCGCGTGGCGGACATCCTCGGTTCGGCCCCGAGCCTCCGCGCCGCGGCGGACGAGCTGATTCGGGAGGCCAATGAGGCGGGTGGGAGGGACAACATCACCGTCGTCCTGTCGCGCTTTGAGGAGGTCGGCGCGGAGAAAGGCGTCGAACAACCCACGCGAGTGAGCCAGCTCCCGGCGCGGCCTGAGAGCGGTCAGGAAGACGAAGGCGTGGGGGAGGAGGCGGCTCGGGCAGCCATCGCGGTCGCGTCGGCACCAGCTGCCTCGGGGCCGCTGAGCGCGCGACTGGCACCTCGCCGAGAGCGGGTGGCTGCCTCGCGGCCGAGCCGACGGTTCGGCAAGCCCGTGGCCGCGGCACTGGCCGTCGTCATCGTGCTCTTCCTGGTCGGGGGTGGTGGCTATCTGGCCAGCCGCCAGCTCTACTTCATCGGCACCAACGCCCAGGGGATCGTCACGATCTACCGTGGCTTTCCCTACGATCTGCCCGCCGGCATCCATCTCTATGAGACCTACTTCGTCTCCGGTGTGCCAGCTTCACTGGTTCCGTCAGACCGCCGCAGCGACTTCTTCAACAACCAGCTGCGATCCCAGTCCGATGCGCTGAATCTGGTGCGCGAGCTGGAGTTGGGAGACATCTCCCGATGAGTGCCCGAAACCGTGAGCTGCTCGGGCTGATCCCGGCCTCGCTTCTGGTCACGGCGGGGTTTGCGGGGGTGTTCATCCAGCGCTCGAACGTCATCTCGAACGTTTCTCTGACCTACGGCGCCGTGTTCCTCGGCCTCTGTCTGGTCGCCCACGTGGTGATCCGCTTCACGCTGCCGCACGCCGACCCCTACCTGTTCCCGCTGGTCGCCGCGCTCGCGTGCTTCGGGATCGTCGTGGTCTACCGAATCGACCCGACCGAGGCTCGACGCCAGGCGGAGTGGTTCGTGATCGGGCTCATCCTGTTCGTGGCCACGATCGTCATCTTCCGTGACTACCGAAAGCTCGAGCGCTACCGGTACACGATCGTGGCCTTCTCGCTGCTGATCCTTGCGCTTCCGCGCGTGCCCGGCATCGGCCAGTATTCAAACGGCGCCTACCTGGCGATCAAGGTACCTGGCCTCGGAGGTTTTCAGCCTGAGGAATTCGCGAAGATCGGGCTGGTCATCTTCCTGGCCAGCTATCTGCGCGACACCCGTCAGCTGCTGGTCACGGGCGGTCGTCGGGTCCTGGGGCTGACGCTTCCGCCGATCAAGCATTTCGGGCCCATCCTCGTCATCTGGGGTGTGGCCATGGGGATCATGGTCCTGCTCAGCGACATGGGCTCGTCGCTGATGCTCTACGGCGGTTTGTTGGCGATGCTGTACGTCGCCACGGGCCGGATTTCGTTCGTCCTCGTGGGGCTGGCCGCCTTCGCCCTCGGCGCGTGGTATCTGGGGACACACATCCCGCACGTGCACGCGCGCGTGGAGGACTGGCTTCACCCGTTTGACCCCCGCCTCTACAACGCCGGGCTGGGGAGCTTCCAGATCGCCAACGGAATATTCGCCCAGGCGGCCGGCGGGATGTTCGGCCAGGGATTCGGCCAGGCCGTGCTCATCTTCCCCGGGACGAACTTCCACCTCATCCCCGCTCCCGAGACGGACATGATCTACGCCGTCATCACCGACGAGCTGGGGCTGTTCGGAGCCGCGGCGCTGCTCGTCGTGTACCTGCTCTTCATCGCCCGGGGTCTGAAAGCCGCTGTGCTGGCCCGGGACTCCTTCTCGACTCTGCTCGCTACCGGGCTGACGGCGATGATCGCGATCCAGGTCTTCGTCATCGTCGGCGGGGTGACCCGTGTGATCCCGCTGACCGGCGTCACGCTGCCCTTCGTCTCCTACGGCGGCTCCTCGATCGTCGCCAACTTCGTGCTGCTTGCGTTGCTCCTGCTCGTATCCGATCGCGCGCGAAGGCCGGTGGTCTGAGTGAGTGTGCCCATCGGTCGCCTGTTCGCGGTGATCGTCGTCATGTTTGCGCTGCTGGTGTTCTTCACCACGCGCTGGACGGTGATCGACGCGGCGAGCCTCAACAACAACCATCTCAACCGCCTGACGCTGGTCTCGCAGCTGCGGATCAAGCGGGGCAAGATCCTGGCCAGCGACGGGACCGTGCTGGCGCGTTCGGTTCCCGCCGGAGGACGGACCTGGAAGCGCGTCTACCCCACGGGATCGCTATTTGCTCAAGCCGTCGGCTACTCCAACCTGACCGAGGGAAGCGCCGCCGGCCTCGAGCTCTCCGACGGTCCTGACCTGCGAGGGCTGCAGACGGGCCTGAGCTCGATCTTTGGTCAGCTCAGCTCCAATCGCGTGGGAGACGACGTCTACACGACGCTCGATGCCCGAGGCCAGCGAGCCGCGATGCAGGCGCTGGGCGGCCAGGATGGGTCTGTCGTCGCGCTGAATCCACGCAACGGTGCCGTCCTCGTCATGTACTCGAACCCGAGTTACAACAACAACGGAGCCAACCCGTGCGGCAAAGGTGCGGTCGGGTCCTGCTTCAACCGGGCCACCCAGGCCTCATACGCCCCGGGCTCGACCTTCAAGATCGTCACCGCATCGGCCGCGCTGGACAGCGGTCTCTACACGCCCAACTCCACGATCAACGGCAACTCGCCGATCACCGTCTCAGGGGTGCCCTTGGCCAATGACGGCGGTCAGTCCTGGGGTTTCCAGAGCCTGACGACCGCCCTCACCTTCTCGATCAACACGATCTTCGCCCAGGTTGCCGAGCGGGTGGGACGGGGGCGGATGGCGGACTACATGAAGCGCTTCGGCTTCTATTCGCTCCCGCCCCTGGACTATCCACCAACTGAGATGCGCGCCAGCGACGTCATCGGCTTCAATGGCAAGGCGATCCCGCCGGGGAGCCCGCAGGAGGACATCGGCCGAATCGGCATCGGCCAGGGCGGACTCAGTGTCACCCCGCTCCAGATGGCGATGGTCGCCGCGGCGGTGGCCAACGGCGGCAAGCTGATGACTCCGCACCTGACGGCCAGGGTCGTGAACTCCGCGGGGGCGACGGTGAAGACGATCAGTCCGAGTGTGTACTCGCAGGTGATGAGCGCCACGGCCGCCCATGAGCTCACTCAGATGATGACCAAGGTGGTCGAGGAGGGCACCGGAACCGCGGTCCAGCTCACCGGGATCAGCGTCGCGGGAAAGACCGGGACCGCGTCGATCGGCCCGACCGGCGCCAATCTGACCGAGCCGTCGTTCGTGGCCTTCGCCCCGGCCGAGAACCCGCGTGTCGCGATCGACGTGACCGTCGATCGCTCCCAGGGGGGCTTTGGCGGTACGGTCGCGGCTCCCATCGCCAAGGCGGTGCTCCAGACACTGCTGGCGGAGGGCAGATGACCACGCTCGTGACAGCTCTCGAGGCGGCCCGATGACGATCCCGGAGGTCGGATCGGGTCTGCTCATCGACGGCCGCTACAGGATCCTCTCGCGGCTCGGGAGCGGCGGGATGGCGGACGTGTTCTGCGCCGAGGACGAGCAGTTGGGACGCCGGGTGGCGCTGAAGCTTCTGCATCGCCGGTTCTCCGAGGACCCCGGATTCGTCGAGCGCTTCCGGCGCGAGGCCCAGGCCGCGGCCGGGCTTCAGCACCCGAACGTCGTGAGCGTCTACGACCGCGGCGCCTACGACGGCATCTACTACATCGCGATGGAGTACCTGCCCGGGCGCTCGCTCAAGCAGGTCATTCGTGACGAGGCCCCGCTCGATCCGATCCGGGCGATCGACATCACGATCCAGATCCTCAAGGCGGCACGGTTCGCCCACCGCCACGGCGTCATCCACCGAGACCTCAAGCCTCACAACGTGATCGTCGACGACGCCGGGCACGTGAAGGTCACCGATTTCGGGATCGCCCGTGCCGGCGCCTCCGACATGACCGAGACGGGCTCGATCATGGGTACGGCGCAGTACCTCTCACCCGAGCAGGCACAGGGCCACGCCGTGAGCGCGACCTCGGACCTCTACTCGGTGGCCGTGGTGCTCTACGAGCTCCTCACCGCCCGCGTCCCCTTCGACGCGGAGTCGGCGGTGACCATCGCCCTCAAGCACGTCTCCGAGTCGCCCACCGCGCCGACGACGTTGAACGGAATGATCCCCGGCGAGCTGGAACAGGTGGTGATGTGGGGCTTGAACAAGAACCCCGCCGATCGCCCCCAGGACGCCGACCAGTTCATCGCTGCCCTGGAGGCGGCCCGGGCCTCGATCCTCTCCGGGCAGACCGGCGAGGGAACCGCCTCGATGCCCGTGGTGGCCCCGATCGGGCTGGCCGCTGCCGCGGTGGTGGCCCCCCCGCCGGTGCTGGACCCCCTCCCGGCGGCCCTGGAGGGCCCGCCCGTGCCGCCGCCCGAGCGCCGGCGGCAGAACCCGTGGCCCTGGGTGGCGCTGCTTCTCGTCCTGCTGCTCGCCGGCGGCGCGGCCGCGTATCTGCTCACCCGGCCAACGCGCGTGGTCGTGCCCCCGGTGACCGGTGAGACGCTCAACAACGCCCGCACCGTGCTTCAGGATCGCGGCTTCTCAGTCAACGTCATCACGGTTTCAAATCGCCAGCCGGCCCAGACCGTGATCGGCGAGAACCCGGTCGGCGGAACCAGGGTGGATGACGGCTCGGTCGTCACCCTGACCGTGTCCTCCGGCCCTGGGCCGGCGAACGTCCCGTCGGTGCTGGGCGACACCGTCGGCCAGGCGCGCGTGGCGCTCAACCAGGTGGGACTGAAGGTCGGGACGATCCGGCACCGAAGCGATAGCACCACGCCGAAGGGCGAGGTCGTCGATACCAGTCCCGGCGCCGGCCAGAACGTCCCCGTCGGCTCCCGGGTCACGCTCGTCGTTTCCTCGGGCCCGGCCAAGGTGACGGTTCCCGACGTGACAAACGAATCCGAGGCGCAGGCGAAGTCGGACCTCCACGCCGCCGGCTTCGAGGTTTCGACGGCAAGTCAGACCTCGAGCACAGCCACCGCCGGGGATGTGATCGGCCAGACGCCGACCGGCAACTCGCAGGCCGTGCCGGGCTCGACGGTCACGATCGTCGTGGCCAAGGCCCCGACCACGGCCCAGATCCCGAACGTCAAGGGCCAGAGCTCATCGCAGGCCGCTGCGACGTTGCGGGGCGCCGGGTTCGCGGTCGTTCAGCAGACCAAGGCCGTTTCGCATCAGAGCAAGAACGGGATCGTCCTCAGAGAGAGCCCGGGGGCGGGCTCGACGATCAAGAAGGGCGGCACGGTGACGATCATCGTCGGTCAATACACGGCACCCACGACCACCCCCACCACCTCGACGCCGACGACTCCTACGACTCCCACCACCCCGACCACCCCGGCCGCCGGCCCGTGAAGCCGCTGACCGTGGCCGTGCTCGGCGGCGGCCGGTCCTCCGAGCACGAGGTATCGCTGGCTTCGGCGGCATCGGTCGCGCAAGGCCTCCGTCAGGCCGGGCACCGACCGCTCAGCATCGACGTCGGACGAGACGGGGTGTGGCGCCGGGAGGGCCGTGAGGTGGCTGTCGTACCGGGCCGGGGTCTCGAGGCGGCGGATGTCGTGTTCCCCGCCCTCCACGGACCCTTCGGGGAGGACGGGACGGTCCAGGGACTGTTGGAGTGCCTCGACGTCCCCTACGTTGGCGCTGGCGTCTTCTCCTCGGCGCTGTGCATGGACAAGGTGGCCTTCAAGCGGGTCATGGCGGAGGCAAACATGCCCCAGGTCGCCCACCGAGCCCTCCGGGTCGAGGAGCTGGCCGCTTCTGAGCCGGACGTGCAGGCGCAGCTCGGCGAGCTTGGCTGGCCTCTGTTCGTCAAGCCTTCGCGGCTCGGGTCCTCGGTGGGTATCTCACGGGTGGCCGGCCCCGACGAGCTGATAGCTGCGCTCGAGCGAGCGTTTGGCCACGACTCGCTGGTCATCGTCGAGGCGGCGGTACGCGGGCTCGAGGTCGAGTGCTCAGTGCTCGGAAACGGGGCTCCGGTGGCCTCCCAGCCCGGCGAGATCCTGCTCGCGGCGGGTGAAGGAGGTTGGTACGACTATGAGGCCAAATACACGCCCGGAGGCATGCGCCTGATCGTGCCGGCCCGGGTCTCAGAGCATGTGCGCCGGCGTGTCCGCGAGCTCGCGGTCGAGACCTTCGTCCTGGTGGGCTGCTCCGGCTTGGCGCGGGTCGACTTCTTCGTCGAAGGGGACACGGTGCTCGTGAACGAGCTGAACACGATGCCCGGTTTCACCAGCACGAGCGTCTACGCGTCGCTGTTCGAGGCCGGCGGCATGGCCTACCCCGAACTGCTCGATCGCCTGCTCGAGCTGGCGCTCGAGCGTCACGCCGAGGAGCGTGGCCACCGCTTCTGAGCGTGCGCGTCAGCGCCGATAGGCATAGAGCGTGATCTCGTCGATCGACAGCTGCTCATGGCCGCCGAGACTGGTGATCCAGACCAGGAAGTAGCGGTAATGCGTGTGGCCGCTGGTGAGGGGAATTGAGGTGCTCTTACCGATGACGGTGGGCGCGGAGATCTGGGTCCACCCCGAGTCCGGCCAGCGGGTCGGGGGCGCGTCGTGCCGTGCATAGACCGTCGCCCGGAAGCCAGGGGTGGCATCGATGATGCGCATGTAATTGCCCGCGGTCCCGCGTTTCGTCCGCGTCCCGAAGTTGATGTAGATCCCGGTTCCCGCCTTGTTGAGACGGTGGTCGTAGTACTGCTGGGTATCCCAGTAGGTTCCAAGCTGGTCGTCGATCGCGAAGCTGGCGTTCGGCGTCTCGTTGGTCGGGGTTCCCAGCGGGTTGAATCCCTGAGCGCAGGTGCCGCAGGGGATCACCTGCTGAAGTGTCCGGCGAGGGGGCTGGATGGGGAGCTTCCCCGGGCCGTGGTGGGCACGGCTCCCCAGCCACACCAGGACCGCGATCGTCGCCGCAGCGGCCAGGACCAGGAGCAGCACCGCGATCACGCGGTGGCGCAACCGGAAGGGCACTACACGCTGCGACTGCGAGGGCAGGGTGCGCAGCACCGTCGTGGCCTCGCCGGTGGCGCTCCCTGAGCGTGCGGTCTCGATCGCGAGCACATCCTCCAGGTCGGCGATCAACTCGGCGTCGTCGCGGTATCGGTCGGCCGGTTGCTTGGCGGTCGCGCGATCGACGACCGCCGCCAGGGCGGCGGAGATCTCAGGCCTGACCCGCTGCACGTCGGGCAGATCCTCCCGGACGTGCTTCATGGCCACGGCGACCTGGCTCTCGCCCTTGAACGGGACCTCGCCGGTCAGCATCTCATAGAGCACGATGCCCAGCGAATACAGGTCCGACTGCCCCGTCACCTGGTGCCCCAGCGCTTGCTCAGGAGACACGTAGTCCGTGGTCCCGATCACGCGCCCGTCAGCGGTCAGGCCCTCTTCGTCGAGGGTGCGAGCGATGCCGAAGTCGGTGACCTTGGCGGAGCCCTCCTCATCGATCAGGACGTTCTGGGGCTTGACGTCGCGATGCACGATGTGGCGAGCATGGGCTGCGCCGAGCGCGCGCGCGATCTCGATCGCGTAGGCCACCGCCTCCGGCACCGGCAGCCGCCCCAGGCGCCGGATCCGTTCCTTCAACGTCTCGCCTTCGATGTACTCGAAGACGATGTACGGGCGGCCCTCGTCCTCACCGGCGTCGATCACGCCGACGATGTGGGGGTGAGACAGCTGCGCCACGGCTCGGGCTTCGCGGCGAAAGCGCTCGAGCTCGTCCGAATCGCTCGAGACCTCGCGGTTCAGCAGCTTTATGGCGACGCGCCGTTCAAGCGTCTCATCGAGGGCGCAGTACACGGTCGACATCCCGCCAGCCCCGATCCGAGCTTCGAGCCGGTAGCGACCGCTGAGGAGGGTGCCGAGCAGCGAGCTCATCGATTCGCGTCTATTTTGCGGCACGCCGCCACAGCAACGCTCTACTACGGCGGTTGGCCATGTCCTTGGTCGTGAAAGGGCCCCTCCAAGTTCCCCCGCCCTGCCCGCGCGAGGATCGCTGCGGCCAGCCCCAACCGGTAGAGCGCGTAAGGCCAGAGCGCCCGCCCGCCTGTCGGGTCACGCGCAACGCGGCTGGCGAAGAGTGTCGAGACGAATGACATGGCAGTCCCGGCAAGGATCGGCGCTCGAGAGCCCGGATCGAGCCGGCCTCGGCGCAGGCGCCAGCCTTTGAGCGTGGTGGCTCCGATAATTACGGGGAAGGCCAGGCGCCGGGCCAGCGTCGCCGCTTCGTCGCGCTTGAACTGCCGCAGGCGCGCAGCGGCGAGCGTGGCGCCCTGACGCGAGACGCCGGGCACGAGCGCACATGCCTGCGCGCCCCCGAGCCACAGGGCGTCTCCCGCGCCCGCCTCCTCGGCGTTCCGAGCCTCCGGCTTCCGATCCGCCGCGGCCATGGCCGCGGCGCCCACGATCAAGGCGGCCGCGATGATCCGCGGCTGCCCGAGATGGAGCTCGATCTGGTCCTGGAAGACGTAGCCGGCGAGCGCGGCCGGGGCGCTGGCCAGCGCCAGGAGCCCGAGCTCCCGGGCCTCGAGCGCTTGCAGCTCATCGATCAGCGCCCGGCGCCAGGCAATCAGCAGCGCGGCGGTGGCTCCCGCATGGAGTGCCACCTCGAACGCCTTGCGCAGCTCCCCGTCCAGCTCGACGTAGCCAGGGTCGAGGAGCCAAGGGATCAGGGTGGTATGGGCCGACGACGAGACAGGGACGAGCTCGGCGGGCCCATGGAGGGCGCCCAGCCAAATCGCTGTGCCCAGTGTGAGGCGGTCGCGGTGGGAAGCTGAGGGCGCTATTTCGAGACGGCGTCGACGGCGGCCCGAGACCGCTCGCGCGTCCTCTTGACCCGGCGCAGCACGAGGTACACGATCGCCGCCGCGACGATCGCGGCCAGCGCGTAGTCACCGTATTCGAGATGGCGACGCCAGGTCGACCAGTTGCTGCCCACCTCACGACCGAGCACGGCCAGGCCGCTGATCCATATCACCGAGCCCAGCGTGGTGAACAGGAAGAAGCGCAGGAACGGCATCTCACTGACCCCGGCCGCGTAGGGGAAGACGGCGCGGATGCCCGGGAGCAACCGGGAGATGAAGATGACCGGGCTACCGTGGCGATCGAACCAGCGCGTGGGCCGCTCGAGGCGTGCCGCACTCATGTGGAACTTGGCGCCGTGCCGCTCGAGCAACTCGCGCCGGCCGAAATAGCCGATTGCGTACGCGATGGTTGCGCCGAGCACGTCTCCCAGGACTCCGGCGATGATGATCCCCAGCAGCGTCTGGTTGCCCTGGTAGACGTCAAAGCCGGCGAACAGCATGGTCGGCTCGGTGCCGGGAAGCCCGATGACGCCAGTCGTCGCCGTCATCGCGAACACGCCACCCAAACCGAGCGTCTTGATGACGTGAGTGGCGAACGTGACGAGCGGACCGGTCAGGGACGCGTAGAGCACGGGCAAGGCGGCTAGCGTAGCGAGACCCCGGCCGACGCCGAAGCCGCAATTAGGGTTTCCTCACGGGCCGTGACGATTTCGCTGTTCGATACCGAGCGACCCCTGGCGCCTCTGCGCAGCGTCCTTCAGGATCGCATCGCGGCCGTTATCGCCGGCGGGCGCTTCGTGCTTGGGCCGGAGGTCGCGGCCTTCGAGACCGAGCTGGCCGCATACCTCGGGGTGCGCCACGTGATCGGCGTGGCCAACGGCACCGACGCGATCACGATCAGCCTGCGCGCGCTCGGCATCCAGCCGGGCGACGAGGTCGTCGTGCCGTCGTTCACCTTCTATGCCACGGCCGAGGCGGTCGTGACGGCGGGTGGGCGGCCGGTCTTCTGCGACGTCGATCCGCAGACCAGGAACGTCACGGTTGACACGGTCCGGGCCGCGCTGAGCCCGAGGACCCGGGTCGTGGTCGGGGTCGATTTGTTCGGCTGCCCGGCCCCGATCGACGAGCTCCGGCAGCTTGGACTGCCCGTGCTCGAGGACGCCGCGCAGGCCCTGGGAGCACGGTCCGACGGCAGGCGGGCCGGCGCCTTGGGAGATGTCGCCACGATCTCCTTTTATCCCTCCAAGAACCTGGGCTGCTTCGGCGACGGCGGCGCCATTGCCACCGACGACGACGAGATCGCCGAAATGGCCCACGCACTTCGCTTCCACGGTTCGCGGGACAAGCGGCACTTCCAGTACGTGGGCTACAACTCGAGGCTCGACGAGCTACAAGCCGCCGTACTGCGGGTTCTGCTTCCGCACCTCGATAGTTGGGTGGAGGGCCGGCGTGCTGTGGCCGGCGCCTACCTGGCGGCAGGTCTGGCCGACCAGGTCGGCGTGCCTGCGGCGCCGGAGGGAACCGAACCGGCCTGGCATCTCTACGTCGTCACGAGTCCCGATGCCGACAGACTCGCGGCCCAGCTGGCCGAAAAGGGGATCCAGTCGCGCGGCTATTACCGCACGCCGCTTCACCGCCAGCCCGCGATGACCGAGTTTGCGCCCTCGAGCACCCTCCCGGTAACCGACGAGCTCGCGCTTACGAACCTCGCCCTTCCGATGAGCCCGATGCTTGAGCCGGAGGCGGCCGCTCAGGTCACAGCGGCGGTTGCCGGCCTCGAAACTTAATCTGGACACGAGTGTTACGGGCAGGCATCGGGCACCTGACGCAGCGCATCCAAACGCGACGCCCTGCCACGCTGAGAGCTGCGGCCACGGCCGCGGTGCTGCTGGGCATGGCCGCCGTCGCCAGCCAGGCCGGCGCAAGCTCGCCCCCCGGCGCCTTCACAACCAAGGGCGCGTGGAGCTTCGTCTCGGCGCCGAAGCTTCACCCGCCGAGGTTGCTCACGCAGGGCCGCCCGATCACCGGCCAGCTCGCGCGCGGGGAGTTCCTACTGGCCAACTTCCCCAACCTGGCCGCGCCCGGCCCCATGACTGGCCAGAGCGGCCCGCTGCTGGTCGATCGGACGCTCCAGCCGGTCTGGTTCGCCCCCGTCCCGGCCAACGTCGTGGCCAGCGACCTTCAGCAGGAGACCTACCAGGGCCAGCCCGTCCTCGTATGGTGGCAGGGGAAGCTGACCGACAACGGAGGCACGATCGCCGGGCAGGTCATCGTCGTCGATCAGCACTACCACCGGCTGGCCGCGCTCCGCGCACGCGCGCCGTGGGTGATCAGCCTGCACGACGCGTTCATCAGCGGCCAGGACATCTGGGTCACCGTCTACCGCTACGTCCATAACCAGAACCTGGCCGCCTATGGAGGTAGCCGGCACGGCACCGTCTACGACGCCGGGGTCCAGAAGTACGACCTACGCACTGGGAAGCTTCTCTACACGTGGGACGCGCTCAATCCGGGCAAGGCGCCCCACGTGCCGCTGTCGGCCTCGGAGCAGCCGGCCTCTGTGCCCACGGCTCCGAATGGCGCGTGGGATGCCTACCACGTCAACTCGATTCAGGTGCTCTCGCACAACCGGATCCTGGTCTCGCTGCGCAACACCTGGGCGGCATACCTGATCAACAGCGTCACCGGCAAGACCATCTGGACACTCGGGGGCAGGCGTCCGTGGAACAGCTTCAGCTTTGGCCGGGACGCCACGTTCGCCTGGCAGCACGATGTCGAGCTTCTCCCCCACAACCGGATCACGTTGTTCGATGACGGGTGCTGTCGGATCAACCCGGGGCGCCGCCTGGGTACCCCCTCCGGGCCATCTCGCGGGCTCGTCCTGCGGCTCGACGTGGCACGGCACCGCGCGTCGCTCGTCGCCGCCTACCCGCACCGCCCCCGGCTGTTTACCGCGTTCCTCGGCAGCATGCAGCTGCTGCCCAACCGCAACGCTGTCGTGGGCTGGGGATCGTTGCCGTACTTCTCCGAGTACAGCGCCGCGGGCAAACAGCTTCTCGACGTCCGCTTCCCGGGCAAGGATCAGAGCTACCGCGCCCTGTTCACCCCGACCTGGGTTGGGAGCCCGTCGTATCCGCCCCACGGCGCGGTCCGCCGCGCGCACGGCCGCACGACCGTGGATGCAAGCTGGAACGGCGCCACACAACTCCAGCGCTGGCAGATCCTGGCCGGCCAGAGCGCGACGTCTCTGGCCCCGGTCGCGAGCGCGGGGAGAGCCGGGTTCGAGACCGCGATCTCGGTTCGGGGCACCTACCGGTTCTTCGCCGTCCGCGCCCTCGATGTCCACGGGCAAGTGCTCGGCACCTCGAGCACGTTCTCCTGATTCGCGGCGCTACGAGGTCGGCCGGGAGGTCCCGATGACCTTGCCCGTCCGATCCAGCGCCTGCACGGCAAAGGTCGTGTATCCGGAGGGGACCGGAATCGCGGTCTCAAAGCCAGCTCTGGGCCGGGTCGCCACCGCTTTCATGGCTCCCGATGCCGCGCCAGCCATGACTCGCCAGGCCGCCACTCGGGTCGCGCCGTTCCAGCTCGCGTAGACCGTCGTACGGCCGCCCCTGTGGCGCGCGGCCGCCGCCGGGGGATATAGGGGCAGGCCGACCCAGGGCTCGACCATGGCGCGATAGGTGATGTCCGGGCCGGGCAGCACACCCTCGAGCAGGAGTTGGCCGGAGGCGCTGTATTCGGAGAAGTACGGCTGTGAGCCCCAGCCCACGAACTCATTACCGCCACGCAGAGGTTCGGTGCTGCCCATGTAGTCGACGTTGAAGTTCGACCCGCGGAGGTACTGGCCCGCGAGCTTCGCCGTATGGGTGGCCGGGTCGATCTTGAGCACCAGGCCACGCGAAGCTGCGGTCGGCGAGACGTAGGTCCCGCCGCCGGTGATCTGGCAGCAGTGGTCATCGAACATCGTCACGTACGGCGAGTGTGGATAGACCGCGACGTCGTGCTGCCACTCGAAGCCGGCTCCCGGGCTGAAGCTGTAGCTCGAGTGCTTGCCGCCGAGCGTCCATTGAATGCGGCCGCTGGCCATGTTGACCCGGTACGCCGCCCACGTGTTTCGCATCGAGACGACGAAGGTCCCGTCGCCGGGAATCTGGATCGAGTTGACGTGATAGGCGTCCCACGGGAAGCCGTTGGTGGGCAGGGAGGCGTAGGAGTCGTCGAGCGGGATGTGTTTGAGCGCGTCCCAGGTGTAGAGAAGCTTTCCGGTGCGCAGGTCGTACTCCTGTACGGCTGAGTCGATCAGGGCTCCGTTGTACGCCCCGCCATAGCGCGACAGGTTCATGGGCAGGTTCTTGTTCACGGTCACCCAGGCGTTGTGGCCGCGAATGACGATCTCATGCAGCGTCACAACCCAACCTCCGCGGGCCTGCAGGCGCGCCACCGGCTGGTAGTGCTGGTTCACGATCTGATATTCGCCGCGCTCGGTTGCACCGGTGCTCGTGATTGCGCCACGCCACCACGCGAGGACCGGCTTTCCGTCGTAGATCTGGAGGCTGAGGTTGCCGGCCACGTCCTGCTCGGGCACGGGTTGAAACCAGACCGGTTGGAGGTGGTTGTCGAGGATCAACGGCCCGCTCTGCCCGACCATCGGCGGTCTCGTGATGTCGTAGAAGTTGGCCAACAGGATGTAACCCGGGGCGAGGCGGCTGGACGCCGCGCGCACGCCGTTTCGGATCCGGGGTGGGTGCAGCGACGGCGCCGAGGCGAATCCGTAGGTATTGGGTCCCGTCGTGTAGGCGCCCAGCGGCGCACCGTGCGAACCGCCGATGGCGAAATCCAACGCGACGAAGCCTGCGATGACGATCCCGACAGCGGTGGCTATCGGGATCCGCCGGCTCGCCGGCTCGCCAGCCGAGCCGAGTCGTGGAACCAGTGCGAAGGTCAAAACCGCGGCCCCCAGCGCCAGGCCGGCACCGATGAAGTAGGCCAGGCGAAAGCCATCGGTGAGCGCCTGCGGCACGCCGTGACCTGAGCCGATGAGCTGGCTCGAATACGCGGTGGCGAGGGTGATGAGAATCGCGATGCCGAGCCCGCCGCCCACCTGGCGGGAGGTGTTCACGAGCCCCGAGGCGAGCCCGGCCTGACCCTGCTTGGCTCCTTGCGTGGCCGCGATCGTCGAGGGGACGATCGACATTCCGATCCCGGCTGCCATCAGAACTCCGGGGACCAGGATGTAAATCACGGCGCTTCCGCTCGCCGCAATCTTGGTGAACAGGAGCATCGCCGCCGCCATCATCAGAAGTCCGCCGCCGAGCACCGAGCGCACTCCGAAGCGGCTGACCAGCTTCCCGGCGCGACCCGCCACCAGCATGATCGTCAGCGCCATGGGAAGGAAGGTGAGCCCAGTGTGCAAGGGAGAGAGGCCCAGGACCTGTTGCAGGTACAGCGAGCTCACGTACCACATTGGAAACAGGGCCGCGCTGAACAGCAGGACGATCCCGTTCGCCACGGCGAGCGGACGCGTGATCTGGCCGAAGGGAATCAGCGGCGCCGCGGCGAAGCGTGATTCGATCAGGCCAAACAGCGCCAACAGCGCCAAACCGGCCAGGATCGGGACCAGCGCGCCCGTGGCATGCCAGCCGCGCAGGCCTGCCTGGACGACGCCATAAACGAGCACCATCTGCCCCAGGGTCAGGGTCAGGGCGCCCCCGAGGTCAAACCCGCGCCCAGCGGCCCCTCGCCGACGGTCGGCGATCACTGCCCACCCGACGACGGCCGCCGCGAGCCCGATCGGTGGATTGATGAGCAGGACCCACCGCCAGCTCAGCTCCTGGGTGATGACCCCTCCGAACAGGGTGCCCGCGGCCCCCCCGGCGCCGTTCATGGCCGCCCAGAGGGCGATCGCGCGGTGGAGCTGAGGACCGGGTGCAAATGAGGAGGTGATGATGGCCAGCGAGGAGGCGGCCATGAAGGCGCAGCTCAGCCCCTGGACGGCCCGGGCCGCGACGAGCATCTCCTGGCTCTGCGAGGCGCCGCCGATCAGCGAGGTCACCGCGAACACCGCCAGCGAGGTCACAAACACCTTTCGCTGTCCGAGTTGGTCGGCGGCACGCCCTCCGAGCATCAGGAAACCGGCGAATGCGATCGCGTATGCGTCGACCACCCATTGGAGATCGGCAGAGGTGAAATTCAGGCTCGATTGGATCGAGGGCAGCGCGACGTTGACGATGCTCAGGTCGAGGATGACCATGAACTGGGCCACGCAACACACCACCAGGAGCAGGCGGGGACGCGCGACCGCCGGCGCTGGGGATGCGGCCGGGGTCGGGGTATGAGCCTGTTCGGGGGCCTTGACGCTCACGCGGCGGTTGCTGCAGGCATAGCTGGCGGTGGCCACAGCGCCGCCGCACATGTCCCCCACAGCGAGCTACAAGATAGCTCCATCGACGGGGGTATTTTATTTGGGCCGGGCGGGCATGCCCCACGCCGGACCCGGCCGCTACCCTCGGGGCCTAGGCGTGCAACGACGAGATCAGGTTGGGGATTCGTGAAACGAGCGTTAGTCATCATCATCGCCGCTGGGGTTGCGGCCGCCGGCTGCGGCGGGACGACGGGATCGCAGACGACAACCACGCAGACCTCGAGTACCTCCGCGGCCAAAGCCGTGACCACAACCAAGAAGAAGGACCCGGCGCACAAGAAGGCCCATCACAAACGCGCCCACCATAAGGCGAGCAGCCAGTCCTCGTCGACCACGGCCTCCTCAGCGCAGGCGGTGACGCCGCAGTCATCTGCCCCGGCGCCTGTGGCACCGGCTCCCGCTCCAGCTCCCGCGCCGAGCTCGGGAGGGTCCTCGAGTGGCGGCAGCTCCTCCGGCGGCGGCTCGCCGCCACCTCAGGGTTACTGAGAGTCGCAGGCCCCTTCGCAGAGGCCCAGGTTCGGTTCGGCAGCGGCCGGCTGGCTGAGCTCAGCTACGCGCTGTCACGGCCACGAGCGATGAAATGGGGATTTTCGTAGCCGGGCTTGCCGTAGCGCAGCGGCTCGCCCTCTAGATCGCTGACCATCCCCCCCGCGGCGCGGAGGATGGCGTCGCCGGCTGCGGTGTCCCACTCCATGGTGCGGCCGAGCCGGGGATAGAGGTCGGCCTCGCCGGCGGCGACGAGACAGAACTTCAAGGACGACCCCGCGCAGATCGAAGCCGCGACCTCCCGGTCGCCGAGACAGCGCGCCAGCGCGTCCTCGTCTCCATGTGAGCGGCTCGAGACGACCGTGGCCCCGCCGGGCGGCACCCGCCGCGCCTGGATCGACCGCCGCCCCTCCGTGTCCTCGGTGAGCGCGCCGGATCCCCGGGCGCCCGCGAACAGGCGCCCGAGAGCCGGAGCCAGAACCACTCCCATGACCGGAGCGCTGCCTTCGATGAGGCCGATGTTGATCGTGAACTCGCCGTTGCGAGACAGGAATTCCTTGGTTCCATCGAGCGGGTCGACGAGCCAGAAGGTCTCCGGAGTGTGGTCAGGCCGAGCTTGCCCCGCCTCCTCGGCGACGATCGGAATGTCCGGTGCCAGGCGCTCCAGCTCGGTGCAGATGACCGCCTGGGCGCGATGGTCGGCCGCGGTCACGGGCGAGCCGTCGTCCTTGCTCTCGGCCGCGTGCTCGCCGCTGTAGATGTCAAGCACCTCGTCGCCGGCGAGGCGCGCGATGGCGATTATCTCGTCGAGGGCCGGCTCGGTCCGGGCCCGCGGCATGGGCCTGGCTGCCGAGGTCGGGCCCAAATCGGGGGTCAGCTCGCCGCGACGGCTTCGGCTTCCCGAGTTCGCCATTCGCCTAGCGCCAGCAGGGCACCGTCGATGATTCGCTCGGCGAAGACCTTGCTGTCGTTCAGGTGCGGGAACGGTGTCTCGGGAACCGGGAGATCCAGGAACTCGCACAGGGGCTCCCATCCGTCGCTCACCGACCAGACGAGCAGCCGGTCAGCTGGAATCGTCGCCTGGACCTCGGCGTTGAACCGCTCCATGGCGGTCCGCATGGTCTCGGAATCGGTACTCGCCCCGTCCGGGATGAGCCCGCTCTGCAACCACATCTGCTCCATCAGCTCGATGTAGCCGCGCCACTTGGTGTCGATCCGGCAGCGAGCCCGCGACAGGTCACGGATGAGCATCTCGCCGAACAGGACGCCCCAGATGGTCTCACGCATGCTGCGCTCCCACCCCTCGGAGTCGCGAACGCTGAGCACGACCTTGGCGTCCGGATAGAACTCGGCGAGCTCCTTGTAGAAGAACGAGCCCGGCCAGTCCACCGTGGCCTGAAAGTCACCGAGGAGCTCCGGCCAGACCACCTCACCCTCCAGCGCGCGTCGCCAAACCGGAGCCTCGTCGAGGTCGGCCAACACGTTGACCATGTGGTAACACGGTTGCAGGCCGAGCATCTCGAACGCCACCTTCTGCGAGAGCGTGCCGGTGCGCGGAAGTCCTGCTCCTATCAGCCTCATCCGGCTCCTCCAATCCCCATTGGTTTGTGCAAGGGTACATACGTGAGGGGCGCGTCGCCCTCAGCCTCCATATACGACACGCCCCCCCCGTTCGAGTTGCGCTCGGTGGCCTGCGCGCGGCGCAACGCTTCTGGCGCACCGGGCCGATTGCTCCAGCTATCGTCGAGGCTGCGGTGCGACAGTGGGGACGAGTGCGCGTGGTTTGGCGAGTTCGGCAGGGGCGGGGTGCTCTGCTCGCTCTCGCCCTGGCGAGCTTGATCTTGTCCGGGCCGGTCCCGGGCGCGCAAGCAGCCCGGACTGAACCGGCTCAGGCCGCCGTCAGCGTATTCCCGATCCCGGGCTCGAGGGTTGCCTCGCCGAAGACGCAGATCGCATTCCGGGGGGTGGCCGCGGGGTCGCTGGGGCCGATCCAGGTCGACGGCTCGAAGAGCGGCCCTCACAGCGGGCGCCTCGAGCCTGATTCGGACGGTGCCGGCGCGAGCTTCCTCCCGAGCCAGCCGTTTACCGCTGGCGAAACCGTGACTGTCGTCACCTCGTTGAACGTGCTGGGCGGCCGGAGTGGGAGCTTTCACTTTCAGGTCGCCACGCCGGCGGGCCCAGTTCCATTTCGAAACTCGTTGCGGGTCCGGATGGCCGCGGGCGGAATCTGGCGGACGGTGTCGAGACCGGATCTGGCGCCGCCTGCGATCAGAATCGAACGTGGCTTCGGAGCCGGAAGCGGCGACATCTTTCTCACTCCGCAGTACGGCCCGATTCAGAACGGGCCTGAGATCGTCGATCCACGTGGTCAGCTCGTGTGGTTCAACCCGGTACCGAAGGGTGATCTGGCGGCCAACCTCCAGGTCGAGCGGTACCACGGAGCGCCGGTGCTGACCTGGTGGGAGGGCTACTCGTCCGCCGGCATCGGGATAGGCCAGGATGAGATCCTCGATACCTCGTATCGGGTCCTCGCGGTCGTTCGCGCCGCCAACGGCCTGAGCGCCGACCTGCACGAATTCGAGATCACCCCTGCGGGCACCGCGCTGATCACCGCCTACTACCCGGTCATCTGGAACGCCTCGGCGGTGCATGGCTCCAGGCGTGAGCTCGTCTTCGATTCAGTCGTTCAGGAGGTCGACATCCCCACCGGGCTGGTCTTGTTCCAGTGGGACAGCCTCGACCACGTGCCCATGAGCGACAGCTACAGCGCCGTCCCACGGCCGCCCCAGCCATACGACTACTTCCATGTCAACTCGGTCCAGCTCGACGGTGACGGAACCCTGCTCGTGTCGGCGCGCAACACGTGGACTGTCTACAAGATCGACCACCAAACCGGCGCGATCATCTGGAGGCTCGGGGGTAAGCACTCGAGCTTTCGCATGCTCGGCGGCTCTGGCTTCGCCTTCCAGCACGATGTCCGCAGCCATGCCGCCCGCGACAAATTCGTGACTCTCTTCGACGATGGCGCCGGGCTTCCCGCGGTCCACAAGCAGTCACGTGCGCTCGAGCTGAGGCTCGACCTCACCCACCACACGGCCAGGGTGTTCAAGCAATGGAACCACTCGCCGGGGCTGCTCTCGCTGTTCGAAGGAAACGTGGAACAGCTGCCGGGTCTCGACGAGTTCGTCGGCTGGGGGCAGAACCCGTACTTCTCGGAGTTCGATCAGCGGGGACGGATGGTCCTCGATGGCCGCTTTGTCACCGACACCGCCAGCTACCGCGCCTATCGCTTCCCCTGGAGCGCGACGCCGGCCACGCCCCCGGCCGTGGCCGCGACAGCTCAGGGAGGGGTGCTCACGCTCCACGTGAGCTGGAACGGAGCCACGGGTGTGAGCTCGTGGCAGGTCTTGGAGGGCCCCAGCCTTGGCACGGTTCGAGTCGTCAAGACGGTTAGGAAGACATCGTTTGAGACCGTCATCGAGGTCCCCAAGGCCCCATACGTAGAGGTCGTGCCGCTCGACTCCGCGGGGCATGCGTTGAAGCCTGCCTCGGCTCCGGACGGCGGGAGCTGACCGGCGCGCTCTGGGACGGTCCTGGCGCGGGCGGATGAGACTCGCGAGACCTCATAAACCCCCGCCTGAGCACCATGGCGCCACTACAATGCCGCGTCGCATGCGCTGGCGGATCAGATCCGCGGCCTTCCCGGTACACCGCCACTCTCTCCCCCAGCTGGTCGTGGACGGGCTTCTGGTCGCGCTCGCCTACTTCCTCGCCTACCGGTTGAGGCTCGAGGACGGTCTGGGCGGTCACAACCAGCGGTACGGCGAGCTGTTCTCGGCGACGCTTCCGTGGGTCATTCCGGTCTGCCTCATCGCTGTAGCCGGGTTTGGCGCCTATCAGCGTCTGTGGACGTTCGTCGGCCAGCGCGAGTACGAGGCGGTGGTCAAGGGCATGGTCGTCGCCACGCTCGTCATCGTCGGGGCGATTGCGCTGCTGCACCCCGTCCAGACTCCCTCTCGCTTCACGCTCGAGCATGGACAGATCGTGCCGGTGCCCTCGAGCGCGGTCACGTTGCCGGCGAGCGTAATCGCACTGTTCCTGCTGCTCTCGCTTGCCCTGTTGATCGGGTCGCGCTTCGCTGTTCATCTGGTCGGCGAGGGCCGGGTTCGCACCTTCCGGGCGATCCCGGGAGCGCGTGAGGTGCTGATCGTCGGTGGCGGCCAGGGCGGGCGGTTGGTGGCCCGCGAACTGGTGCGCAACCCGCAGCTGCACATGCGCCCGGTGGGCTTCGTCGACGACGACCCGCGCAAGCTCGGAATCAAGGACGAGTACGGTCTCAGGGTCCTGGGGACCACGTCCGCGGAGGACCTCGACCGAGTGCTGGATGAGCTCGAACCGGATGAGGTCGTGATCGCGATTCCCTCCGCACCCGGAACCGTGCGCGCGCGGGTGGTCACGGCGTGTCGCGACCGCGGGATCCCGGTGCGCACGACCCCCACGGTGTTCGAGCTCCTGCGTGACGGTTCGGGCGAGCTGCGCGTGACCCGACAGCTGCGCTCGGTGCAGGTCGAGGACATCCTGGGTCGGGAACCGATCCGGATGGAGATCGAGCGAGCGGGCGCCTATCTCGCAGGTGAGGTCGTGATGGTGACCGGCGCCGGCGGATCGATTGGTTCGGAGCTGTGTCGCCAGATCGCGCGGGTCACGCCGCGGCGGCTGGTGCTCGTCGATCACGCCGAAGACAACCTGTTTGAGATCTCCCGCGAGCTCGAGGAGGATCGCCATGTGCGCGTGGCGGTTCCTGTGCTGGCGGACTGCAAGGAGCAGGAGCGGATGCGCGAGGTCATGACCGAGCACCGCCCGGCAGTCGTCTTCCACGCCGCCGCTTACAAGCACGTCACGATGATGGAGCTCAACCCGGTCGAGGCGGTCCGCAACAACGCGCTGGCCACCCAACTCGTGGCGCGCCTGGCCGGCGAGACCGGCGTGGGCACGTTCGTCCTCGTCTCCACCGACAAGGCGGTGAAGCCGGCGACCGTGATGGGCGCCTCGAAGGCGCTCGCCGAGTGGGCGGTCGAGGCAGCGGCGGCCCGGAACCCCCAGACGACGTACGCCACCGTCCGGTTCGGGAACGTCCTCGGATCCTCGGGTTCGGTCGTGCCGATCTTCCGCCGGCAGATCGCCGCCGGCGGCCCCGTGACGGTCACCGATCACCGAATGAAGCGTTACTTCATGACGATTCCCGAGGCTGTCCAGCTGATCATCCGGGCCGGGTCGCTCAGCAGCTCGAGCGCGGAGCTGTTCGTGCTGGAGATGGGCGAGCCGGTGCGGATCGTCGATCTCGCTGAGACGATGATCCGGCTCTCCGGACTCGAGCCGGAGCGCGACATCGCGATCGAGATCGTCGGCGCGCGCCCCGGCGAGAAGCTTCACGAGGACCTGTTCAACCCCTACGAACGGCCGCAGCCCACGCCGGTGCAGAAGATCCTTCGCGCCGCCCGCGACCCGGTCGACGCGGAATGGGTCGAGCGGATGTTCGACGAGCTCAACCTCCTGATCCTCGAAGACGACGCGACAGCGCTGGCTCAGCACGTATCCCGGCTGGCTCGGGCGCGCCAATCCGACGGCGGCCTGAACGCCCGGCTCGCCACGTAGACTGGCCGCCGATGGGCTCGCCGCCGTTTGCCTTCTCGGTGCACAACTTCATTTCGTCGGTCGGGGCGGACGCGGGGTTCGCGGCGATCATCGGCCTGGCCATCCTGGTCCTGCTGTATTTCGCGCACGCGCGGGAGACCGCGAACCTGCGTGAAGAGGCCGCGCTGCTGGCGGCTCGCCTCCAGCAGGCCGAGACTCGGGTCGCCGAGCTGAGCCGCCCCCAGCCCGTCGCGGTTCCCGCTGCCGAGGCGGTTCAGGTCACCGACCAGCGCGTCCCCGGACTCGGGCCATTCGCCCCGGCTGGAACGGCCGCTCCCGCCCTGGCCGCGGCAACTCATGCGCTGCCGCTTTCGCGCTCCGTGCTCTCCCCGCCCGACTCGCTGCCCGCCGAACCGGCGGTTGCCGCGAGCGGGGCATCGACGACTGCGTCATCGTCGCCCGCGGCGGCTTCACCCGTGGCGGCGGCTTCACCTGTGGCCGCGTCGTCGCCCGTGGCCGCGGCCTCGTCAGCGGCCGCGGCTTCATCGGTGGGGGTTTCGCCGGCGGCTTCACCGGTGGCGGCTTCGTCGTCGTCCGCTTCACCGGTGGTTACGCCGTCCCCCGCTCCAACGCCGTCCCCCGCTCCGACGGGTGGCCCGGCACGCCCGCCTGGGCCGGGCGCCGTGTCGCCATCGGCGTCTGCGGCGGCGTCCAAATCGCCTCCGGCGATACCAGGTCCGGCCACAGCTGCGGGCGCCAACGGTGGGGGTCAGGGGCCGCCAAGGCCACTGCCCGCCGGCTCAGGTGCGGCGCGTGGATCGGCGGGGGCGGCCCCCACGCGTCCTGTCCATCAGCTGCCGCCGCTGGGCGCTCCCGCGTCGAACGATGGATCACGCGCCCGGCGGATCCTGGTTTCGGTGGGCCTGCTTCTGCTCGTCGCCGCCGCGGCGGTCGCGTTGGTTGTGATTACGAGCAGCCATGGCTCGTCCCCCGCGGCCTCGCACGCGAGAACCACAAACGCCCCCGCGACCCGGACGTCAAGCTTTGCGCCGTCTGCGGTCACCGTCGCCGTTCTCAATGGGACCTCGACCAACGAGCTGGCCCATCACGTGGCGGCTCGCCTGGCCGCCGAGGGCTACCGCGAGGGGCGGATCGCAACCGCGGCCAACCAGACCCTGACCAGCTCGATCGTCGCCTACCTTCCGGGAGCCAAGAATCGACGCGACGCCTTGCATGTGGCGAGCTCCCTGCACCTACGTCCGACGGCGGTTCAGCCGGTCGACCAGGGGACGGAACAGGTGGTCTGCCCACCGCCGGGCGCGTGCAGCGCCAACGTGGTCGTAACCGTGGGAGCCGATCTGGCCACGCTGTAGGCCGGCGAAGCGGCACACTGGCCGAAGTGAACGCGGACTTTCTCGAGCTTCCGGGCCGGAGCAGCAAACCTCGGGAGCGTGGCATCACCCACGTCCTGGACCGTGGGCTGTCGGTGGCCTCCGTGGACGGGCTGGTCGAGGTCGCGGGGGCAGCAATCGATCTGGTCAAGCTCGGATGGGGGACTGCGCTGGCCACGGAGAATCTGGCGCCCAAGCTGGAGCGCTACCGGCAACATGGGATTCCCGTCGTCCTCGGGGGGAGCCTGACCGAGCTGGCGATCGCCCAGAACCGCCTCGAGCAGCTGATCGACTGGGTGAAGCGGCTCGAGCTCAGTCACTTCGAGATCTCCGACGGCACGATCGCGCTCGAGCACGAGCGCAAGCTCGAGTTGATCTCTCGCCTGGCCGACGACTTCACCGTGCTCTCGGAGGTCGGCTCCAAGGACGACACGGGAGCGATAACTCCGCCCTACCTGTGGGTCGAACAGATGCACAAGGAGCTCGCCGCGGGGGCCTGGAAGGTGATCGCGGAAGGACGGGAGAGCGGGACCGCGGGGATCTTCCGCCCCACCGGAGAGGTCAGGGAGGGTCTGATCGACGAGATCGTCCATGGGATCGATCCCGCCTCGATCCTGTTCGATGCGCCGCGCAAGGATCAGCAGGTGTGGTTCGTGCGGCGGTTCGGCCCTGAGGTCAATCTCGGGAACGTCCCTACCGGCGAGGTGCTGGCCCTCGAGACGCTGCGGCTTGGCCTGCGGTCCGACACCATGGGCGTTGCTCGGCGTGACGGCGGCTAGAGCCACTGCCGGCGAGGTTCTGCTGGCGCGGCACGGCGAGACCGACGACAACCGTCCCCCGTTGCGCTTTCAGGGCTGGCGTGACACTCCGCTCAACGACATCGGCCGGCGTCAGGCCGCCGAGCTGGCACAGCGGGTGGCCGCGGAGCCCCCCAGTGTGCTGTGGTCCTCCGATTTGAGCCGGGCGCGCGCTACGGCGGAGATCGTCGCGCGGCGGCTGGAGCTTTCGGTCCGAGTTGATCCGCGACTTCGGGAGGCGAACCGTGGAGACTGGGAAGGCCGGCTGTTCGACGATGTCGCCCGTGAGGAGCCCGAAGCCTATGCCGCCTGGATGCGAGCCGGACCGCAGTGGCGCTTCCCCGGCGGAGAGTCACTGCTCGAGCAGCAGCAGCGTGTGCTGGCATGCCTCCGAGAAATCCGCGATCAAGGCGAGCCGCGGTCGCTGGCCGTGTGCCACGGTGGCTCGATCCGCGTCGTCCTGTGCGACTCAGACCCGCGTGGGCTCGAGGCCTTTCACACCTTTCGAGTTCCCAACGTCGCCGTGGTGAAGGTGTGACTCGCCTCCCGGTGGCCGCCTTCGCGGCGCTTGTCGTGGCGACCGCGGCCGCCTTCTTCATCGTCCAGCACCTCAAGGTGGCAACGCCGCTGCTGGCGGGGTTCCCGCGGCCCGTGCCGGCCGGTATCAACCCGGTGAGCGGGACCTGGTGCTATGACCCCGCGGTCGGAAAGACACTGAATTACCGGGTCATGACGATCTCCTTCTACCTGCTGCACAGTTCGGACGACGTCGACGTCTGGGTGAGCAACAGCCAC
>DATGFT010000090.1:0-4138 GCA_035308915.1 Solirubrobacteraceae bacterium | reverse complement strand
TAGGACGGGTCGGGGTAGCGGTGCGTGCCGAGCAGGACCCGCCGGGCCGCCTCGGCGACCTCCGGCAGCGGCGCAAAGCAGGACTCGTTCGAGGCCAGCAGGGCGACATCGTCCCCGAGGTCGTAGCCCGCAGCGACCGGGTAGACCGGGATGCGGCGAATCCTCTGCGCGAACTCGAGCGGCACGCCCCTAGCGTATAGAGCTACTGAGCCGACTCGAGATCGGCTCGGAGCCCGCGCGCCTCGCCCAGATAGACGTGTCGCGGCTGATGTCCCTCCTCGGCGTAATAGTGGACCAGGACCCGGATCACGCGCGGCAGCGATCCCGGGACCGGGACCTCTCGGGCGCACATCAGAGGCACCTTGGCGAGCCCGATGTTGCGCGCGGCGACGGCGGGGAACTCGGCGTCGAGATCGGCGGTCAGCGTGAAGATGCAGCTGACCAGCTGATCCGCCTCGAGTTGGTTGCGCGCCATCAGCTCGCGCATCAGGATCTCGGTGGCGCCGAGGATCGACTCAGCCGTATTGGACTCGACTGCGTTGGCGCCCCGAAGTGCGAAGAGCCGCATGGCGCGGGGATTCTGCCAGAGGTCCCTGGGGCGGCGAGGGGGGTTTCAGCGTGTATACGGCGGCGCATCCGAAGCGCCTGACCGACTCGATCAGCGGCGCCAGCTCCCGGTCGAGATCGGAGTGCGTCTTGCAGTCGGCGAGCACGAAGCGAGCGCCCGTCTGCTCGACCATCGTGCGCGCGGTGCTCTCAGGCATCGCGCCGTCCAGCACCCTCTGGGCGAGCTGGGCTCGCGCCGCGCAGCCGGGCTCCGACCACAGGCAGTGCCCGACGAAGGTTCTGCGGCCGGTCTCCGCCGGGACGACCGCGCCCAGGTAGAAGCGCGTCAGGACGCCGCCCTGGACCGGGTCGCGGGCCAGGTAGTGCAGGGCGTGATGCTCGTCCCGCGTGATGAAGTTGGGGTTCCCGGGATTTGGAGCCGCCGTCCTGGCCGCGTAGCGGAGCTGGTAGATCGTGCCGGGGACGGTGAAGACGACCACCGCCAGCGCCGCCACGGCGCCGCGTGCGGGCAGGCGCGCGAAGCCAAGGCGTCGCAGACCCACGATGGCCAGGACGGCCAGGGGGATGGTGATCCCCTCGAAGGCGTGGAGGGGCGTGGCGGCGACGCTGGACGCCGAGACCAGGTAGATCGCCAGCGCGGCCCCCGGCCAGACACGGGTGAGGACGGCCAAAAAGGACGCGGCGCGCCCCCGGTAGGCGATCAGGGCCGGCGCCAGCAGCGGCAGCACCGCCAGCAGGATTGTGAAGATCGAGAACGAGTGCTTGCTCTCCACCCGGGCCAGCTGCCAGGAGAGATCGGTATGGGCGAGGATCAGGTAGTAGAGGAGCGGCAGCGCGGTGCCGACGAGCGCCAGGAGCGGCAGCCCGAGGCGCGGCCGTCGACGCTCGCTCCACCACACGGCCAGCTCCGAACCGACCAGGATGATGATCAGCATCTCCCCCTGCCAGGGGTGCAGGAGGCTCGACAGACCACCGAGGAGGGCCGCCGCCCAAGCCGTTCTGCGTGCGCCGGTGCTCCGGGCGCGGTCGTAGGCCAGGAGCGCGAACACCATCGCGGCCAGGGCCATCAGCCCGAACGTGTAGCCCCAGGAGAGAAACGGAGGGAACAGGTCGCCGAGCGTCCCGAGCGAGCCGTAGATGACCGTGACCGAGCCGAAGAAGAGTCCGAAGGCGAGCGCAATCCGGCGCTCCCAGACGCCGTCGAGGCTGCGATGGGCGTAGGCCCGGATGGCCAGGAAGGTGGTCAGGACGGCCACCGGCTTCCACAGCAGAAGCGAGAGCCACGGCGCGACGCCCAGCGCCGTCAGACCGCCCGAGATCGTGATCGCCGGCATGAAGTAGTCAGACGGGGTGTGGCGCAGGACGAACAGATTCGAGGAGAGCAGATGGTGGGCGGCGCTCTGGATCCAGGCCAGGTACTGCATCTGGTCAACGATGTAGATCCCGTCCGTCCCCGTCCACACCCGGCCGTGCACCACGACCTGCCAGAGGTCGACCGCCATGACCCAGAGGGAGAGCAGCGCGAATATCCCCAGCAGCGAGGCCTCGAACCAATCCACACCACCGGGCCGCGCCAGCGGCCGCCGCGGGACTGTGCGGCCGGGCGCGGGCAGAATCGGCGGGGCCGGAGTCAGCTCAACTTCGGCACGCATTTACAGCGACGCTAACAGGACGCTAACCCGCCTGGCGTCACGAGCCGCCGGGCGCCGGGGTGGTCCCGGCCTCAGGAGAGCTTTTTCTGAAGCAGTCCGGAGGCGTGACCGGCGGGCGTGTCCAGCGGATTCAGACCCTGAGCATTCAGGTACAGCGACATCGCCGGGACGAAGGTGAGGACCAGAAAGACGGTCAGGATCAGGGTCGCCCGGCGCAGGCGGACGCTCGTCCCCAGCGCGGCCAGCGGCGCCAGCCAGATGACGTACCAGGGCATCAACCAGGCCAGGCTGGCGATCAGCGCGAGCGTCGCCCAGCCCGCGCGGGCGATCCAGTCACCGCGCCGCCGCAGGAGCAGGATCACCGCCGCGACCAGCCCCAGGTCGAACAGGCGAAGCAACGTCGGCGTGCCCCCCGTCCCCAGCACGAGCCCGACCGCGTTCGGAAAGCTGAAGTTGGTGAGCAGCGTGCTCTGGTCCCGGAGGTTGGGCAGCGAGACGCCGAACAACGCGAGGCTGAGGACGATCAGCGGGATGGCGGCGAGCACCGCGCCCTGGACGATTTCGACCATCCGCCGACGCGCCGGCCGCACCGCGACCAGCAGGAAGGGCAGCAACAGGATGGCGGTGAACTTCACGGCCACCGCGAGCATCAGCACCGCGCCGGCGGTGCGGTCCCGGCGGGCCAGCAGCAGTGCGATCGCGCCGAGCGACGGCACGAGCATGAAGAAGTCGTTGTGAAACCCCCCGATCGCATAGACGAGGTAGATCGGGTTCAGCGCCACGAACACGAGCGCGTACCTGGGGTCGCGACCGAGCGCGCGCGCGCACTGCCAGACCAGGGCCAGGAACGCGAGGCTGGCCAGCACGGTGAGCACCTTGACGAGCCAATAGCTCACCGCCAGCGACCCGAGCGGGAGCATGTATGTCGCGGCGGTGAAGAGCTGGCCGTAGGGACTGCGCAAGTGATGCCACGTGCTCATGCGGTACACGGGGTCGTGGACCTCGGCGGCGATCACGTGGGTGTACGGGTTCAGTCCGTGGAGGTTCCCCAGCCGCGCGTAGCCGAGGTAGTTAAACACGTCCGTGAGCTGAAGCGGCGGGCTCATCAGCAGGATCAGGTGCAGCGCCACAACGCAGATGACGATCGCTCGCAGGCTCAGGGTTCGCAGCGCCGCCAGCACCACTCCGTAGGCGGCGAGCATCGCCAGCAGGACGACGGTCAGGCCAACGCCGAGCGCGTTCGGGTCGTTCGGAAGGCCTTGGAAGAGGGCGTGCAGCGGCCCGCTCTCCCAGCCGGGAAACACCTCGTTCGACCGCGGGACGAGGGTCGAGGGCCCGGAGGTCGCGAAGGCGACGATCGCGACGGCGCTCACGAGCAGCGAGGCCAGGGCCAGGCGCCCGGCCAGCGGGCCGAGACGGACCCGGTAGCGCGGCAGCGTCAGCCGATGCCAGCCCACGGAGCTTCGGCCGAGGGCGACCTCTCCGGCCGTTCCCCCCACCGGAGCCGAGGATGAGGCCAGGGTCGCACCGTCTGCATTGGCTGGGTCGAGTCTCATTTCCGGTGCAAATACTGCCCGTCGCCGACTTCTCCTGGCGTGCCCCCGTGATTGCGATCGGGTTAAGCGGCGGTGGGTCGCCGCGGCCGAGCGATCCCGGGGCTCTCATAACATCCGGCCGCGTGAGCGTCGGAGCCAGCGTCTCGGTCCTCTCGCCCGGCCCCACCCGACGTGCCGCGGCGCGGCGCGACTCGCTCTACGGCCGCGCTGCGTTCGCCGTAGCGACGCTGACCGTCCTCGCGGCGGTGCTCCGGGTCTACCGCCTCGGTCACCAGGGCTTCTGGTTCGACGAGGGAAACACCGCGCTGCTCGTGCACCTGTCTCCGGGAAAGATGCTCGGCCTGATCCCGCAGAGCGAGTCGA
>DATGFT010000089.1:0-31676 GCA_035308915.1 Solirubrobacteraceae bacterium | reverse complement strand
AACCTCCCGATGGGAGGGTGGAAGGCCTCAGGACTCGGCACGCGTCACGGGGCGGCCGGGATTCGCAAGTACACGAAGGTCCAGTCCCTGCTCGTGACCAAGCTCGCCCCGAAGCGGGACGTCCACATGTTCCCCTACTCGAAGCTCCGCAGCCGGGCGCTGCGGGGGCTCTACAAGTTCCTCTACGGCCGCGGCAAGCGCGACTGATGACTCAGCCGCTGTACGCCGTCCAAACCGAGCTGGAGAACACGGAGAGCCCACGCGCGGCCGCGTAACCGAGCTTCTGCACGCCGAACAGCTGCTCGATGCTCGCGAGCAGCGAGTAGTGGTTGAAGTAGTCGGTGACCTCGAGGTTGTTCGGCCTCACGTACTTGGAGAGCAGGAGAAGCCCGACCTGGCCGCCGCCGCCCGTGGGGCTGGTCGCGCCTCCGGAGGTGTCCGTCGGCCCGGTTGACCCCGTCGACCCGGTCGCACCGGTTGGCCCGGTGGATCCCGTTGTCCCCGTGGCACCCGTAGCGCCGGTCTGGCCGGTGCTACCCGTGGCGCCGGTCGAGCCCGTAGCGCCGGTCGGACCCGTGGAACCCGTCGGGCCGGTCGGACCGGACTGCCCCTGCATGTTCGGATAGGCCGGGCTTCCGCAGCAGCTACTCGAGTCGGCATAGGGGCCACTCTGGGGTGCGTTGTCAAAGGTGATAGCGATCAGGCCGTCAGCCTTGTAAGCGGGCGAGCGGAGGATCTGAGGGATGACCTTCTTGAGGAAGCTGTCGGCAGGGCCCATGCCTGCGGGGGCGTTCGGCGAGCAGGGATCGGGACTGCCGTCGTTACACGTGTCAGCGACGATGTAAGACAAGGCTGGGGTTGTGCTCGCCTTCTTGAGGTCCCTGGCGAGGCGGGTGAGCGACACGTTTGTCTTGGGGCAGCGGGCTTTGGTGAGCGAGGCGAAAAAGAGGAACGGATTGCGCCAGGTCGCATAGGGCTGGTCGGGAGTCGGATCCGGCCCCGTGGGCGCACTCAGGCTTGGGTGGCAGGCCTCGGCACGCGGCTCCTTCTGCGAGTGGCCCGTCTCCAGGTAGGTTCTCCAGCTCAGCTTCGATGCCTTCAGCTGATCGGCGAGCGACGGCGCGGTGGATGGGAAGACGCAGCCGTTGCCCAGCAGCTGGCCTTCAGCTCCCGAGCCAAGTGCGATCAATGGGTCGTAGGTGGGGCAGTTGTTGGTCGTATCGGGGTTAGGCCCCTGCCCGCTGACGAGAGCGATCTCGTTGGCCAAACCGCTTCCCGCGACCGCGTAGTAGTTGACGAGCAGCTCGCCGCGCCTGACGAGCGTCTTGGCCAGGTAGGGGTCGTTCTCGGAGTGGCCGAACGTCTGCTGGTAGCCCTGTCCCGAGAGCACGACCATGAACACGTGCTTGATCGGGGGGAGGTTGCTTGCCGTTGTCGTCGCGCCCGACGTCGTCCCGCCGCCGGTCGAAGCCGATGCGGCGGTGGTGGGTGTCGGCGGAGCCGGCGTAGTTGTGGTGATCGTGATCGTTCCGCCCCCGCCACCGCCGCCACCACCCCCGGCGCCTCCGACTGTCGAGGCCGCCGGCGGGGCTGAACTCGACGGCGCCCGCGCGACGATCAGGGGCGCCAGGGTGCTGGCCGCGGTGGGGCTGACGAGCGAACCGACGACGACGCCGAAGCCGAGCATTGCCAATACCGAGGCGGCGGCGGCGCGGGGCGCGCCGAGCCACGCGTCGAAGCGGCCTCGGTCTTCAGGCTCAAGCGCAGGTGTGACCAGCTCTGCCGGGACGCTTCCACCCGCGGCGACGCTGGCGCCCCGTTCTCTGATGCTGCCGATGACTGCGGACATGTACGGCGGGAGAAATCCGCGACGCGCGCCGCACGTGAGGCAATAACGCTGATCGTGCGCCAGCCGCGAAGCGCATTCGGCACATCGCATTGGGTCGTGCGGCGGGCTCGGGCCGTCGACTTGAGTGACATCCATCGACGACCTAGTGTCGCGTGCCGACCGACAGTAATTGTGAATGAGCTGTGACCGGGGACGGTGCGCCGAAACGACCCGTTCACAAGGGAGGTTTGGCCGCTCGAGTCATCCCTCAGTCACACCTTGGTCACATTTACGCGCCCCGCCCGGGCGATACTGGCCGCGTGTCCACGGACGCGATCCGGGCTACTGACGAAGCAGCGCCCACGACCGAGCTGGTCACGGCGGCGGTCGGCGATCGCTGCGCCAAGTGCCAGACCCCGTTGGCGGCTGATCAGCGCTACTGCCTCAACTGCGGCGAACGCCGCGGACGTGCCCGCTTCTCCCCCGCCGCGTTCACGACGACGACAGCGACCACGACCGCGGTTGGGGCTCCGCCGGTGCCGCCGCGTCAGCCGCGGCTGTCCTCGGCGGCGAGCCTCGTCGCTGGAGTCGCGACGCTGTTGATCGCACTGGGCGTCGGTGTTCTGATCGGCCATGACAGCAATGGCACACCGGCGAGGAGTCAGGCGGCCCAGATCATCACCGTCGGAGGCGGCACCGCGGCTCCCAACACGGCGACCACGTCAAGCACGCCAGCCGCCGGCTCCAAAGCGAAGTCGGGCAAGAAGGCCAAGCCGACCGTCGTTCATGTCACGGCGAAGACCGCAAAGGCCGCAACCGCGGCCGCCTCGAAGGTTCTGGGTTCCGGGGGAAGTCTTTCTCACAACGTGACCCAGAAGGTGGGCGGAGCCTGCAGCGGCGGCGCGGGCTGTCAGGGCGGCAAGTTCACCGGCAACTTCTTCCCGGGCGGCTAGGCATGCCGTTCCTGCAGCGCGCGAGCCAGACGATGGGCCACGCGGTCAGGAGACCGGCTCGCCGCCGTTCGGCCGCGGCAAGGACCAACGGGTCGGCGGGATCTGGCGATGGTGCGTTCGGGGCCCCGCCGACGAGCGATTCCGCCCTCGTCGACCTTCAGCGGCGGCGGGACCAGCTGAACGCTCGGGTGGCCGAGCTCCAGTGGGATCTCGGTGGTCTCGTTTACGAGATGGCGATTCGCGACCGCATCCGAGTCGACGTGCTCGTGCGGCGAGCGGCCGAGCTGCAGAACGCAGACGCCGAGCTGAACGAGGTAGAGCGGATCCTGCGACTCGAGGAGACGTCAACCGCAGGCGAATGCGCGTCCTGCGGCGCTCCTCATTCAACCGGCGCCGCCTACTGTTGGCAGTGCGGCCAGCCGCTGCTCCGCGAGGTTCACACCGACAAGATCGCCGCGTCCTAGCGCGGCACCGCGGCGTCCTTCCGAGCCCAGGCGGAACTCAGCCGAACTGACCTGTCACGTAATCGCGCGTGCGCGTATCTCGTGGGTTGCGGAAGATGACGTCGGTGTCTCCGTACTCGATCAGCGTTCCCACCTGGTCGACGCGATCGAGGCTGAAGAACGCGGTCTGATCGGCCACGCGCGCGGCCTGCTGCATGTTGTGCGTCACGATCACGATCGTGTAACGGGACTTGAGCGAGTGCATCAGGTCCTCGATTGCCGCGGTGGAAACGGGATCGAGAGCTGAGGCCGGCTCGTCGAGCAGCAGCACGTCCGGCTCAACCGCGATTGCCCGCGCGATGCAGAGCCGCTGCTGCTGGCCTCCGGAAAGGCCCATCGCGCTCGTCCGCAGCCGGTTCTTCACCTCATCCCACAGCGCCGCCTGCTTGAGCGCGCGCTCGACCCGGTCATCGAGCCCTTCGCGAAGGCCGAGGTTGCGCGGTGCCCAGGCGACGTTGTCGTAGATCGACTTAGGAAACGGGTTGGGCTTCTGGAAGACCATTCCGATGCGACGGCGCACCTCAACCCGGTTGACGCCGGGGCCGTATACGTCGTGTCCGTGATAGAGGACCTCGCCGGTGAGGCGGAAGCTTGGTATCGAGTCGTTCATGCGGTTCAGGCTGCGAATGAAGGTTGACTTTCCGCATCCCGAGGGGCCGATGACGGCGGTGACGAGGTGCTGACGAATCTTCAGGCTGGTGTCCATCAGCGCGCGGCTCTCGCCGTAGTAGACGGTCATGTCACGGATGTCGAAGACCACCGGACGAGAGTCGTTGATCCGCGCACCCTCGGTGCGGCGGCTCGCGAGCGTCGGCGTCCCAGGATCGGTGCGGATGCGGACGCGCCCGGGGACGGGATCGTCCTCGCGCGCCCGTTCCTCTGCCTCGCCCCAGACGGTCACAGCATGCCCATCTTGGCACGACTGCGGGCCAGCAGGGCGCGCGCGGCGACGTTGGCCAACAGGATGACCACAAGCAGCACGAACGCCGCTCCCCAGGCGTGGGCGAATGCGTCGGGGATGGCCTGGTCGGCGATCGTCAGGATGTACGTCGGAACGCTCGGGACGCCGGCGAACGGGTTGAGCTGCGTCGTCTGAGTGTTGAAGATGCCGTCGCAGATGAACACGGGCGCGGTTTCGCCGGCGCCGCGGGCGATGGCCAGGATGGCTCCCGTCGCGATCCCGCCCATGGCGGCGGGGAGGATCACCGTGAGTACCGTGCGCCACCGGCTTACACCAAGCGCGTCAGCCGCCTCCCGGAGGGTTCCGGGTACCAGGAGCAGCACCTCCTGGCTCGAGCGCGCAATCAGCGGGAGCATCACGATTGCCAGGGCCACGGCGGCGGCGAAGCCCGACTCCTTGTGGAGCGGGAGCACGATCAGCCCGTACACGAACAGCCCGACGACGATCGTGGGGATGCCCTGCATCACGTCGAGCCCGAGCTTCAGCGCCCGTCCCGTCCGGGAATCCGCGCCGGCGAATTCCGTCAGATAGAGGCCCGTTAGAACACCCAGGGGGAGGGCGAAAAGCGTCCCGATGGCGATGATCTCGAGCGTCCCGAGCAGCGAATTGGCAATCCCGCCCGCGACCAGCCCGACGGGGTTGTGGATGAAGAACCCGACGCCGATTACCGGCGCGCCCTTGCTCACGACCGAGTAGACAACGACCCCGAGCATCGCCACTCCGATCCCGGCCGCGATCGTCGCCAGGATCCGGATGAGCCGATCCATGGCCCCCCGACGCCGGAGATTGCCGGATGCCACGAGCGGTGCGGTGGGGTCGAACAGCCGCTCCTCAGCGAGGGCGATGTCGAGCGGTGGGGTCATACCGCGACCGCCTTCGCGTACGAGCGCTCAACGTCGAAGCGGCGCGCGATGAGGCGTGCCGCCAGGCTGGTCACCAACCCGATCACGAGCAACACGAGCCCCGCGTACCAGAGCGATGCCAACTGAAGGTTGGTTGAGGTGCCGAGGAATTGGTTGACGATGCGCTCGGCGAGCGTGGCGCCGGGCTTGAGCAGCGACCTGCTGATCTGGCTGACATCGCCGATGACGAACGAGATCGCTATCGCCTCGCCGAGAGCGCGGCCCAGGGCGAGCACCATCGCCGCGGTGATGCCCGAAACCGTGCTCGGCAGGACCACGCCGCGGATCACCTCCCACTGCGTCGCGCCGAGTGCGGCCGCGCCCTCCTTGAGCTCGTTGGGAACCGTCAGGAAGAGATCGCGGCTCAGAGACGCGACGATCGGGAGGATCATGAACGTCAGGACCAGCCCGGCCGTGAAGATGCTGAGCCCGGTCGTCTGGGCGGGCCCGAAGAGCGGAATCCACCCCAGCACCGTGTGGAGGCCGGGCTCGATGCCGTGGATGAACGGCACGAGGACGATCAGCCCCCAGAACCCGTAGATGATGCTCGGAACCGCAGCCAGCATCTCGACCAGCGGTCCCACGACACCACGGACTCGCGGAGAAGCGAGCATCGACAGGTAGATGGCGATCGAAATCCCGAGTGGACCGGCGATCGCCAGGGCCATCAGCGAGCTGACGGCGGTGCCATAGATCAGGGTTGCCGCCCCCATGTGGCCAAAGTTGGGGTTCCAGTCCTGGTGGACCAGAAACCCGAGACCGAACCGCGAGATCGCGGGACTCGAGTTGCTGACGAGTTGGTAGACGATCTCGACCAGCGCCGCAGCCACCACGAGCCCGGCGAAAGCACAGAGAGCAAACAGCACGCGGTCACCCGTCTGCGACGGCCGGCCCGCCGCACGTCCCCGCGCGCGCCCCGTTATGGAGATGGCCCTAGACGACACGCGGGGGCAAGCCTAGACAAGAGCCGACACGCGTACCGGCGTCCCTAGGTCAGCTCCTGGGGGTGTCACAAAAAAGCAAAATCTCGGTAACAACTCGGCCACAGGTGGACGAGTCGGCGCCGCGATGCTAACCCCGGCTCGAGAGGGCGGCCGGGCCACACCGAGCTTGAACGGTGGTTCTCTACTAGAAAGGAAGTCGGCTTTGCTTCTGAAGAGATTGGTCGGGGTTAGCGCTGCGACGCTCCTGGCCGGCGGTGTCCTTGTCCTCACAGCACCTATCGCCTCGGCGAAGGCAACGCTGCAGGGCGAGGGCTCGACGCTGGTTGCCCCGCTGGAGACCGAATGGGCAGCCGCGTGGAACAGCTCGACCGGCAACACAGTCACCTACAACGCTCAGGGCTCGGGCGCGGGTTATAAGGCCATCGCCCAGGGCCTCGTCGACTTCGGGGCCTCGGATGCTCCGCTTTCGGCGTATTCCAGTCCTCCGTGCAACAGCTGCGTCCAGATCCCGTGGGCACTGTCGGCGACCGGGGTGAGCTACAACCTGCCGGGTCTTCGGCTCAAGCGGGGTAAGTCGCTTCACCTTTCGCCGAGCGTGCTCGCGCAGATCTACCTCGGGCAGATCACCAACTGGTCTGACCACCGGATCACCCGCCTGAACAAGGGCTCGCACATTCCGAGCACGCCGATCACGCCGATCTGGCGCAGCGACGCCTCCGGCGACTCGTTCGCGTTCAGCTCGGAACTGTCGGACGCTTCGTCGGCCTTCCGCTCGTCGGTCGGCGCATCGACCTCGCCGTCCTTCAAGGCCGGCGTCGGGGCCAAGGGCAACAGCGGCATGGCGGCGACGCTCGCGGGCACGAACGGTGGGATCGCCTACATCTCGGTGGCCTACCTGCTGGCCAACAACCTGCCCGCCGCGGGAATCCAGAACAAGGCCGGCAAGTACACGGTGCCTAACCTGAACGCGATCGAGAACGCGGCATCGATCTTCAAGTCGGTGCCGGCAAACAACCAGCTCACGATCGTCAACCCGGGCAAGCGCGCCAAGTACGCGTATCCGATCTCGACCTACACGTATGTGATGGTCCCGACCAACGCGCGGCAGGGAGCGCTCCTCCAGCAGTTCATCGGTTACGCGCTGGGTAGTGGCCAGTCGTTCGGTCCACGGCTCGGGTTCGCACCGCTGCCCAAGACAGTGCTCAAGGCAGCGCGCGCGACGCTGAGCAGGATCCAGTAACGCAGGTGATCGAAACCATTCGCCGCAGGGCCCGGCCGTGGAAGCGGCCGGGCCCTCGGGCACAGCACGTGACGCGTTCTACGCAAGAGAGACGGAGGTGTTCGTGAGACGTCGTATCTGGTTGGCCACGGCCGCGGTCGTGGTGGCTTCGCTCGGAGCGGGAGCCGGAATCTCCGCGGCGGCGCCCAATGCACAGAAGCTCTTCTGCCACGTAACCCTGACCACCGTGCCTCCGTCGGGGTCGAACACGGTGAATCAGCCGGCGGCCCAGGGCTCGCAATACGGGCCGCTGAACTGCGGCAAGCCCGGCTTCGGGCGCGGAATCATCGCCGACTCGTTCACCGTCCCTGACAGCGGCGACACGGTGGGTAAGTACACGGAGTACTTCAAGGCCGGGTCGATCAAGGGGACATTCGACATCACGCCTCAGGAAGCCAGCGGCGTCTCCTTGACCAGCTTCACCAGTCAGACGTGGGCGGGGACGATCAAGATCACCGGCGGCACTGGGGTCTATGGCCTGATCAAGGAGAAGAAGGGCAGCGGGGTCATGAAGTGCTCGAGCCCCGACAGCGTGCATCTCTCGTGCACCGCAAAGATCAAGCTGACAGCAATCTGATCGCTTAACCGCTGGCCGGGTCGGGCGCTTCCAGTCCTGAGCCCAACCACCGGCCGCACGGCCCGCGTCGCCCAACCCGGCGCGGGCCGGCCGGCCGCTCTCACCTCAGCTCGACACCGAGCAGTTCTTCCAGCTGGGCAATCGTCTCGCGCGGCTCCGTGTGGTGCAGCGTGGCCATCCCAAGCTCGGCTGCGGGCTTGAGGTTGAACGGCAGGTCGTCGACGAACACGCAGTGCCGGGGGTCGAGCCCGATCGCCTCCACGGCGAGCTCATAGATCGCGGGACTGGGCTTTCGGATGCCGACCTCGCCCGAGATGACGACCCCGTCGAACAACCGGGCCAACAGAGTGCGGTCGTAGCGGCGGGTGCCCCACGAGTTGGAGACCAGTCCGGTCCTGACTCCGTGCGCGCGCGCGACCTCGACGGCGCTGAGCATCTCGGCTTCCGGACGCGCGCCGGCGAAGATCCGCTCGATCAGTCCCGGCGCCGAGACCCCCAGGACCGCCGCGAAGCGGGGCTCGAACCCATCCTCGTCGAGCTTGCCGGTCTCGAGGTCGATCAGCAGCTCACGCGAGCTTGGATCCTCGCGGAACCGTCTGCGGAGGGTGTCGGGCTCGAGGCCCTCGCCCTCGCAGAAGGCCCTGAAGGCATCGAATACGCTGGTCGTCATCACCCCGCCCCAGTCGACGAGGAGCCCGTGGTAGGCGCCGGGAGCGCCGCCGTCAGAGCCCATGCTGTGAGACGCGCAGCGCCCGCTGCGCGATCTCGACCACTCCGTCGCCGAACGACTTCAGGTACGGGTCATCGGTGGAGCCGGCGATCGCCCGCTTGTAGTTGCCCTCCATGAACACGACCGCCTTCCACAGGGCCAGCGTGACGTACCAGTCGAGCGCCGCCATGGCGCGCCCCGAGCGTTCCTCGTAGCGGCTCACGAGCTCCTCGCGAGTCGGGAATCCCTCGAGGCGGGTCACCGTGTGCAGGCTGAACTTCGACGGCGGGTCCCCGGGCTGGGTCCAGTGCATGACCATGTAGCCGAGGTCGGCCAGCGGGTCGCCGATCGTCGCCATCTCCCAGTCGAAGATGGCTACGAGCTCAGCCGGAGCGCGGGAGGAGAACATCGTGTTGCCGAGGCGGTAGTCGCCGTGCACGATGGTCGCCGGCGGCGACTCCGGAAGGTTCTCCCTCAGCCAGGTTCCCACCGCCTCGACCTCAGGCAGCTCCCGAGTCTTGTTGTGCTCCCAGAGCCCCGCGAAGCGGCGAAGCTGGCGCTCCAGATACCCGCTCGGCTTACCGAATCCCTGCAGGCCGGCGGCGCTCCAGTCGACGGCGTGCAGCTCAACCAGGGCATCGATCAGCTGGTCGGCGATTCGCGCCCGCTGCACGGGATTGTCGAGATCGGCGGGGAGCGAGTCGGTGATCACCTCACCGGTGACTTGTTCCATCACGTAGAACGGCGCGCCGATCACGTCGGCGTCAGGACACACCGCGAGCACGCGGGGCACGCGGACCGGAGTTGCCTCGAGCGCGCGCAGGAGCCGGGCTTCACGCAGGACATCGTGAGCGCTCGGTGGCAGCGGCCCGCGCGGCGGTCGGCGGAGGACGACCTCGGTCGAGAGGACGAAGGTCACGTTGGAGTGGCCCTCGCCGATCGGGCTAGCGCTGAGGTCAGCCGGGGCCTCGAGCCCGTTGGCGGCCAGGAACGCCGCCAGCGGCTCGAGCACGAGCAACGGTTCCCGCGTGTTTGCAGCGGCTTCTTCGTGCGTGCGCACGATGTCGTCGGGGGCCAGCGCGACGCTCACTCGCGCGGAGGGTACCGAGCGCGCGGCTACCCTCGATCTGGAGTAATGCCCGAGCTACCCGAGGTTGAGATCACCGCTCGCCGTCTCGATGCCGCCCTGCGCGGCGCCGAGGTGGAGTCGGCCCTGGCACCAGGGGTGAACGCCCTACGAAGCTTCGATCCGCCACTGTCCGCGCTCGAGGGTCAGCGCTTTCTGTGGGTGCACCGCCGCGGCAAGCTGTTCGTCCTCGAGCTCGACGGGGGGCTGGCGCTGCTCGTGCACCTGATGTCGGCGGGGCGCCTGCAGCTGTTCGATGATCGTGCCTCGCTGCGCGATCGCACATCCCGGCTGCTCGTCCGGCTCACCGACGGCCGGGAGCTTAGGCTCCGTGAGTTCGGGACCCGTCAGCGCGCCTGGGTGAAGCTGGTTCGGACCTCAGAGCTCGAGGATGACCCGACGCTGCTGGCCCTGGGGCCGGAGGCGTGGCCTGAGCCGCCGCCGCTGCTTGAACTGCTTGATCAGCCGCGACCCCTATATGCGCTGCTTCGTGACCAGGATGTGATCGCGGGGATCGGTCGTTCGTGGGTCGACGAGATCCTCCACACGGCAATGCTGTCGCCGTTCAAGCGGGGCTCGGATCTGGAGCCGGACGAGGCCGAGCGACTGCGCGATGCGATCGTGACTCGCCTCGGCGACGCCCTCGCCCATTACGAACAGGTGATCACGCTGCCGATCCCGGACAAGCTTCCGATGCCCTTGACCGTCCACCGACGTAACGGCGAGCCGTGTCCGCGCTGCGGCGACCGCCTCGAGGCGGTGTTCTACGAGGACTACGTGATGTGCTACTGCCCCACCTGCCAGACCGAAGGCAAGGTCCTCAAGGACCGCAGGCTTTCCCGGCTGCTGAAGTAGGGTCTACGGCGATGCTCCGGCCAGCCCGACCGGCACCATGACCGACGTCGAGATCACCGCGGTCGTGCCCATCCTCCGGATGTATGACGTAGCCGCAACCCGGCGCTTCTACGTCGATTACCTCGGATGCACGCTCGACTGGCAGGACGGCGATGGTGACCGGCCGGTGTACATGCAGGTTTCGCGCGACGGGCTACGGCTTCACCTGTCCTCGCACCACGACGACGGGACCCCAGGCACGGCAGTCCTGGTCGTGACGCGCGAGTTGGACTCAGTGCAGGCTGAGCTCCGAGCACGTGGGTACCCGTTCCTGAACCCAGGGATTGAGCCGGGCCCCGGGCCGGGGAGGACACTGCAGCTGATCGACCCGGCCTCCAACCGGATCCGGTTCTACGAGCCCGCGCGAAACGGGTGACGTCAGTGCTCAAGCCCGGCCAGACCGCTCCAGATTTCGAGTTATCCGACCAGCACGGCGAGCCGGTGCGGCTGTCCAAGTTTCGCGGCCAGACCGTGGTTCTCTATTTTTATCCCAAGGCGGACACCTCGGGGTGCACCGTGCAGGCGTGCGGCATCCGCGACCATCGCGCCGACTACGACGCTGCCGGGGCGGTGGTTCTTGGCGTCTCGCCGGATCCCGTCAAGAGCGTGGCGAAGTTCGACGAGAAGTATGGGCTCGGATTCACCCTCCTGGCCGACGAAGACCACGCCGTGGCCGAGGCCTACGGCGTCTGGGTGGAAAAATCGATGTACGGGCGCAAGTACATGGGCACTGAGCGGACGACCTTCGTCATTGGACCCGACGGCGTGATCGGAGAGGTCATGCGCAAGGTCAAGCCGGCCGAGCACGACGACATGGTGCTCAGCGCGTTGAGCAGCGCCTGAGGAGGCGGAGCGCTGGTCGCTACTGCAGGCCCTCGCGGGCCTCACGGACGAGGGTGACCGCCTCGGGGAAGACGAGCGCCATCACCGTCCGCAGCTGCTCTGACTGCTGCTCGGTCGTGCCCTGGATGTTGATGCGGTTCATCGCCGCCACGGTCAGATCCACGGCCAGCTTGATTGCGTTGTCGGCCCAGGCAAGCCGCTGGGCTCCCTGCATCTGCTCCGCGAACTCGCCAAGCCTGCGATGGAGGTCGTCCGGGTCGCCGAAGAGGCCGCCGAAGCCACTTCCTTCCATGTGAGACATGGTAGCCCTTGCCTTCACGCTCCCCCGGATGCGCAGGCACGGCTGGCGGCGGTTGGGCGGCGGAACGTACACTGAGCCCGCATGACCACCATCGCCCGGCTGTCCGAGGAGCCGCGCCTGCGCCGGCGCTTCGCCGTCCTGGCCGCCCTCGCCGGACTGCTGCTGTTCGCGGGAGCGGCCGTGCAGGCGGCGGGGCCTCAGCCCAAGGTCCAGGAGCTGACGGTTCAGCTGCTGGTGGCCAACCAGCGCGGGGGCCTGGAGTTAGTCGGCGCCGTGATCAACGGGCTCGGCCTGCTGGGGCTGGGCGCCACCTTGGCCTTCCTGTTCAGAGCGGTCAAGGCTCGCAAGCCTGAGATCTCGCAGGGAACCTGGATCGTTGGCATCGCGGGAGCGGTCCTGGCCGCGATCGGGACGATCGCCTATGGCGTGGTGCTCTACGAGAAGTCGCATCAGTTCGCCACCCAGGGCACCCAGACCTATCCCCAGGCCAAGGCGCTGCTGAGCGGAGGCGGCGTGGCAGCGCTTCAGTACGCGGGGCTCCTCGGCTCGCTCCTGCTGGCCGTGGGCTTCGTCCTCGTCGCGCTGAACGCCATGCGCGTGGGTCTCCTCACCCGCTTTCTCGGCTATCTGGGTATCGCGGCCGCGGCAGCGTCGCTGTTGCTGATCGGAAGCGCGCCGGCGCTCCTGCTCGAGGTTGCCTGGCTCCTGGCCGTCGCCTATCTGCTCGCAGGGCGCTGGCCGAACGGGGACCCGCCGGCCTGGCACCGGGGGGAGGCCGTCCCCTGGCCGTCGAGCGCCGAGATGCGGGAGCAGCGTCAGCGGGCTGCCGGACGCGGCCGGCCGAGCGCCAAGCCGGCCAAGCAGCCGCCGAAGCAGGTCGAGCCGCCGCGTCGCGAGCCGGTCGCCGCGGCCTCGCCAAGCACTCGTTCGACCACCCCCAAGCGGAAGCGCAAGCGGCGGAAATAGGGGGGCGGCCCCCGCTCAGCGGGCGCCGCTGGATCCATGATGTGCCCCCGCGCCCGCCGCCAAGCGGCTGCCGCTCATCCTCGTGGTGCTGCCGCTCGTCGCCTGAGCGGCGCCGTTGGGCGATCCGGGTTTCCCGCGGCTCTGAACTGGAGCAGATTTCCGCCCTGGAACTGTCAACAAACGACAGGAGGCAAGATGGAAGCTGCTCGTGTGCCCGGACCGGGGGGTGTCGCGCCACGTGAGGCCGACGTCGCCCCGGCCCCTGACCCCACCGGCGGCCGTGGCGCGCTCGTGGGATGGACGCCGGCCGACCCGGGACCGCTCGGCCTCGCCGGCTTTGCGGGGACGACGTTCGTCCTCAGTCTGATGAACGCGAACCTGGTCAGCCCCAAGGGGATCGGCGCCGTGCTGGCGCTGGCGATCGCCTATGGCGGGGTCGCTCAGCTGCTGGCCGGCATGTGGGAGTTCCGCACCGGAAACACGTTCGGTGCCGTGGCGTTCTCGTCCTTCGGCGCGTTCTGGATCTCGTTCTTCTTCTTGATCAAGGTGGTCCCGGCGGACCTTGTTACTCCGCACGGCGTGTCCGCCTATCTCTGGATGTGGGCCATCTTCACGACCTACATGTTCTTCGCGTCGCTGCGGACGACCGTGGCCGTGGCACTGGTGTTCCTGCTTCTGTCCATCACGTTCATCCTGCTCGCCATCGGCGATATGGGGACGCTTCATCCCAGCATCACCCACGCCGGCGGCTACGTCGGCCTGGCGACGGCGATCGTCGCGTGGTACGCGTCGTTCGCTGCGGTCATCAACTCGACGTTCGGGCGGATCCTTGTCCCGGTGGTGCCGCTGAGAAGGGTCTGAAGCCCGACATAAGGCAGCGATGCGACCTACCTTCGGGTAGTAACGTAGACGCAGAACTCGCTGCAAATCTGGAGCGCTCCGGCGTCGGCCCCGTGCCGGCGCCGGGCCGCAGTTCGATGCTCTAGCTCGGAGAAGGGAGAGGCTCTGATGGCAGACACCGCACGGTCCACGAGTCAGGAGGAGGTCGAGTACTCCGAGGACAAGATCGCGGTCCACTGGAAGGAAGAGGAGTACGTCGAGCCCCCCGAGCAGTACAAGGATCAGGCCAACGCCAAGGACAACTCGATCCTCGAGCGTTTCGCCCCGGAGAACTTCCCGGACTGCTTCGTGGACTACGCGGAGTTGCTCGACTGGGACAAGAAGTGGGATGAGATCGTCGACACGTCGAACCCTCCGTTCTTCAAGTGGTGGGTCGGAGGCAAGCTCAACGCCTGCGCCAACTGCGTCGACCGACACCTGGAGTCACGCGGCGATAAGAACGCGATCATCTGGGTGGCTGAGCCCGAGGACGACGAGCCGGCGCAGATCACCTACAAGGAGCTTCACCGCCGGGTCAACGAGTTCGCGGCTCTCCTGAAGGACTTCTGCGGGGTGAAGCCACAGGACCGCGTCACCTTCCACCTGCCGATGGTTCCGGACCTGCCCGTGGCCATGCTCGCGTGCGCGCGCCTCGGCGTGATCCACTCACAGGTGTTCGGCGGCTTCAGCGGCCATGCCGCGGGGCACCGGATGGCAGACGCCCAGAGCACGATCCTCATCACGATGGACGCCTATTACCGCAACGGCGAGCTGATCGACCACAAGATCAAGGCCGACGACGCCGTCGAGGCGGCCAAGGAGGAGGGGATCGAGATCGAGAAGATCCTCGTCTTCCGGCGTATCCCGGGTGAGTACCACTCCGAGTCCGAGATGGTCGAGGGGCGCGATTTCTTCGTCGACGAGCTGCTCGGCGACTACGAGGGCCAGGAGGTCGAGCCCGAGTCGATGAAGGCAGAGGACACGCTGTTCCTCATGTACACGAGCGGCACCACCGGCCGACCCAAGGGCGCTCAGCACTCGATCGGCGGCTATCTCAGCTACGTCACCGGGACATCGAAGTACTACCAGGACATCCACCCCGACGACATCTACTGGTGCTTCGCCGACATCGGCTGGATCACCGGCCACTCCTACATCGTCTACGGCCCACTGGCGCTGGGGACGACAACCGTGATGTACGAGGGGGTGCCCACGTACCCCGACGCGGGCCGGCCGTGGCGGATCGCCGAGAAGCTCGGCGTCGACATCTTCCACACCGCGCCGACGACGATCCGCATGCTGCGGAAGGTGGGCGCCGATGAGCCCGGGAAGTACGACTTCAAGTTCAAGACCATGACCACCGTGGGCGAGCCGATCGAGCCGGACGTGTGGCGGTGGTACTGGAAGGTCGTCGGCAAGGGTGAGGCGGCGATCACCGACACCTGGTGGATGACCGAAACCGGCGGGTTCATGGGGTCGACCTTGCCCTTCCTTCAGCCGATGAAGCCGGGGAGCTGCGGGCCGGCGGCGCTCGGCATCCAGCTCGTCATCTATGACGAGAATGGCGAGGAGATCCCGAAGGGGACGGGGAAGGCCGGCTACATCTGCGTGCGCAACCCCTGGCCGGGCCGGATGCTCACGGTGTGGGGCCAGGACGAGCGCTTCATCGAGACCTACTACAAGCGCTTCAACAAGGATTCGGACAGCAAGGACTGGCGTGACTGGCCGTTCATGTGCGGCGACGGCGCCGTCCAGGCCGAGGACGGCTACTACCGGATCCTCGGGCGGATCGACGACGTCATCAACGTCGCAGGCCACCGCCTCGGGACCAAGGAGCTCGAGTCAGCGGCCATCGAGGTCGAGGAGGTCGCCGAGGCCGCCGCCGTGCCCGTGTTTGACGAGACGCGGGGCAAGGTGGTCGAGATGTACATCGCGCTCAAGCCCGAGGCATCGGGCAACGACGAGGACGTCGCCCAGAAGGTCTCGGCCCAGATCGAGCGGGAGATCGGCAAGATCGCCCGGCCCAAGAACGTCTGGGTCGTGCCGGACATGCCCAAGACCCGGTCGGGCAAGATCATGCGCCGGGTGATCGCCGGGATCTCCAACTTCGCCGACGTCGGCGACATCTCGACCCTGGCCAACCCCGACGTGGTCGACCAGATCAAGGAGCAGGTGCAGGGAGCCAAGAAGGAGCGCGGCGAGGATCAGCAGGAGCTCTCGAAGGACGAAGAGCGCGAGATCAAGGAGTTCGGCTCGCAGTCTGAGTAGGCCTCGGGCCATGCGGGACGGTCCGTCAGGGTGGTGCGCCTTCGGCGCGAACCCTTCCGGAACGCCCCGCAGGTCTGGGTTGTGCAGTCCTCGGTGACTAACCCCGGAGCCGTCTCCCCAGCTCGGCCACGTGTCTGCGGGCCACTGGGATTGTGCGGCCGTCGGGGAAGGCGAGCTCGGCGGTGCCGCCGAGTTGGGGGCGGAGCTCGACGGCGCGGTTGAGGTTGGCGACGAACTGGCGGTGGACGCGGACGAAGCCGTGGGGCTCCCAGCGGCGCTCCAGGTCACTTAGCGTCGTCCGCAGGAGGTAGCGCCCGTCGTCGACCACGATTCGCACGAAGTCGCCGTAGGACTGGACATAGAGGACCGAGCTGCGGGAGACGAGCCGGGTCGATCCCGAGCGGACGTTGTCAACGGCGATGACATCGCTCTCGGCAGGCTGACCCTGCACCTCCTCCGCCTCTGCGCGGTGCGCCGCCGACACGGCGCTGGCCACCCGCTCGAGCGCCTCCTCGACGCGCGTTCGGGCCACAGGCTTGAGGAGATAATCGAGCGCCTTTAGCTCGAAGGCCTCGACGGCCGCGTTGTCGTAGGCGGTGACGAAGACCAGCTGCGGGGGAGCGGCGAAGCGGCGGAGCACTCGCCCCAGCTCGAGTCCGTCGAGATCCGGCATCCGGACATCGAGGAAGATCGCGTCGTAGGGCTCGGCTGAGACCTTGCGCAGGGCATCGTGGCCGTCGCCGGCGCACTCGACCGCCGCGACGAGCGGCGAGGAGCGCAGCAGACGCGCCAGGTCCTGGAGCTGCGAGCGCTCGTCGTCGACGGCGAGAACCCTCAGCGCAGGTCCGGTCACGAGACCGCGGGCTCGACCAGGCGGGGCCGTTCGGGCTCGGCCTGGAGGTTGGGGACGGTCATGATCGCCGTGGTGCCCAAGCCGAGCCTCGACTCGATCACCAGCGCGTAGCGCTCCCCGAACGATGCCCGCAGCCGAGCATCGACGTTGGCCACGCCGATCCCACCGCCGGCGCCGGCGATGACGGCCGAGACCCGCTCGGGCTCGATGCCCGCGCCGTCGTCAGACACCCGCAACTCGACGTCGCTGCCGAGCATCTGACCCACGATCTCGACCTGGCCTGATCCTGCTCTGCGTTCGACGCCGTGGCGGACGGCGTTCTCGACCAGGGGCTGGATTGACATCGCCGGCACGACCGCGCCCCGGACTTCCTCAGGCACCTCGACCCTCACGCTGAGCTCGGGGAACCGTGCCTGCTCGAGGCGCAGATAGCGCTTCACGTGGTCGATCTCCTCGCCCAGCGTCACGTAGGAGCGCCCGTCCCGGAACAGGTAGCGCGTGAACTGCGCGAAGTCGATCAGCAGCTCCCGCGCCTCCTCGGGTCGATCGTGGATCTCGCCCGCCACCGCCGCGAGCGCGTTGTAGATGAAATGAGGCGAGATCTGGGCGCGCAGCGCGCGCAGTTCCGCCTGGGCCAGCCGGCGCTCCTGCTCGGCCATCACGGAGAGCTCGACCTGGGCCGAGACGAGGCTTGCCGCCTCCTGCACGACACGCAGCTCGGCCTGACTCGGGCGGCCGACGGCGCGGTAGAACGCGATCAGCGTTCCCGCCCGCTTGCCCTGGACGACGAGCGGCGCCAGGACGGCCGAGCGCAGCGGGCACGTCGGATCCGAGGAGATCAGCCGCGGCTCAATGTGGAGGCCGTCATCCGGGGTGCGGGCAAGCAGCCTCGACAAGAGATCTCCGGGGCGAACCTGTTCCCGTCCCTCGCCGTCGATCGCCAGCACGGCGCGAGTGTCCGCCAGGGCGATCGCCGCCGCCCCGGTCAGGGCTCTCAGGTGGGGTACCGCCTTCTCACACGTCCGGCTGCTCAGCCCTCGGCGCAGGACAGGAAGGGTCGCGGTCGCCGCGTGCAGCGCCGATTGCATCCCCACCGCCTCGGCGGTCTCGCTCGAGCGCCGCGCCTTGATCACAGGCCAAGCGGCGACCGCGATGACGGCCAGTCCTACCCCAAGCAGGACTCCGATTACGAAACCCATCCCGTCGCCAGCAAAGCTTAGCCTCGCTTGAGCCGACGGCCGCCGCGCGGGATGATGCGCCGATGAGCTCGATCACACCCATCGCCTCCTACGAGGAAGCCCGCGCCGACCACCGCTGGGAGGTCCCGCCGCGCTACAACATCGCCGCCGACGTCTGCGACCGCCACCCCCGCGACAAGCTGGCCATGATCCACGAGGATCACCGCGGCACGGTCCGGCGCGTCAGCTGGGGCGAGATCCAGGACAACGCAAATCGGCTGGCCAACGTCCTCGTGGCGCACGGAGTCGAGCGCGGCGACCGGGTGGCGATGCTGCTGCCGCCCACCCCGGAGACCGCGGCGGCGTTCTTCGCGACCTGGAAGACGGGAGCGATCCTGCTCTCGATGTCCGTCCTCTACGGGGACGAGGGGATCCGCCACCGGGTGAGCGACTCTCAGCCCAAGGTCCTGCTCACCAACGCCGCCAACGCCGACCGGATCGAGCGCTCGCTGGTCGAGCATCTCCTGATTCTCGATGACGACCTGCTCGCTCACGGCGGGGACACGTTCGATGCCGTCGACACGGCGGCCGATGATCCCGCGCAGCTCTATTACTCCTCGGGTACCACCGGGCTGGCCAAGGGGATCCTCCACGCTCATCGCTATCTCCTGGCCCACGAGGAGTTCATCTACTGCCACGACGTGCGCGACGGCGAGCTGTTTCACGGCATGGGTGAGTGGGCGTGGGCAGCGGGAATCTGCCCCCTGCTCGGACCGTGGCGGTTCGGCGCCGTCCAGGCCGTCTATCAGCGCGAGGGCGGCTTCGATCCCCACAAGCAGCTCGACTTCCTCTCCCGCCACGAGGTCACGAACGTGTTCGCCACGCCGACCGCGATCCGCTCGATGATGTCGATCGGGGATGCCCGGACGCGTTATCCCCAGCACTTCCGGATCGTATGCTCGGCGGGTGAGCCGCTGAACCCCGAGGCGATCCGCTGGTTCCGTGAGCAGTACGGCATCACGGTGCTCGACTACTACGGGCTCACCGAGTCCTATCCGCTGGTCGGCAACTACCCGTTCATGGAGGTGCGCGAAGGCTCGATGGGACGACCGCTGCCGGGGTGGGAGGTAGCGATCCTGGACGAGGACGAACAGCCGGTCGAGCCCGGCGGCCGCGGCGAGATCTGCCTGAAGGCCCGGTCTAACCCGCATTACCCGCTCGGCTACTGGAACCGGCCCGAGGACACCGAGGAGGTGTTCGGCGGCGAGTGGTTCCACACCAAGGACGCGGCCCGTGCCGACGAGGACGGCTACTTCTGGTACGAGGGGCGCGCCGACGACGTGATCATCGCCGCCGGCTACCGGATCGGCCCGTTCGAGGTCGAGTCGGCGTGCCTGGAGCATCCCGCGGTCGCCGAGGCCGCCGCCGTGGCCTCGCCGGACGAGCGGCGGGGCAACGTCGTCAAGGCGTTCATCGTGCTGGCCGGCGGCCACGAGCCCTCAGAGGCGCTGGCCGAGGAGATCAAGGGCTTCGTCCGTGAGCACCTCTCCGCCTACGCGTACCCGCGCAAGGTGGAGTTCGTGTCCGACCTGCCGAAGACGCTGACGGGCAAGATCCGGCGCGTCGAGCTCCGCCAACAGGAGCAGCGGCGGGAGGCTTGACGGCAGGACCGAGCTGAGCGCGCCGTGCGGCTACCCGCCGCCGGCGCGAGCGTGGGTTCGCATCTCGGAGAGGATCCGCTCGAGCCGAGGCTCGGCCTCGCGGTCGACGTGCACCATCGCGGCGGCGACGGCAGGATGGACGGAGGCGATCTGGGCATGCATCTCGTGAGCCACGGCGCGATAGGCCGGATGGCCCTCACGCCCTGAGCGCAGCTCGATCAGCTGCATGGCCTCGCGAGCGTTGAGGTCGAGGATGAAGCGGATCCGGTAGCCCAGGCACAGGGCGTAGGGCGCTGCGGTGCCCAGCCCCGCGTCGACAAGGCGTTGGTACTCGGCGGCCGAGATCTCGAGCGCGCGGCGATATTCGCCGCCGCACCCGGCCAGGTCGACCTGCTCAGGGATGCCCGCGCCGAGCTCGGGGGTGAGTGACTGCCATTGGACGGTCAGCATCCGGTGGCGCTGGAGGTCGCGGAAGGCCCCGTAGTCGGCGACGATCTCAAACCGGTAGCGGAGGGCCTCGAAGCCCCGGCCGGGACGGTGGCGCCGGTTGCTCCGGCGGCCGACGAGCGCGGCCAGCAGCTCCTCTCGCTCCTCGCGGCCGAGGCTGACCACAGCGTCCCGGACCGACTCCTCGGAGACCGCGGCGGCCTCGAACAGGAGCGCGGCGAGAAGGTCGTCCTCGTCGCCCTCGACGCGGAGCAGCTTGACCGAAGGGCCGGGGTCGGGCTCGCTGGCCTCCCCGATGCCCAGATGCCTGGCCCAACGCTCGCCGGCCCGGGCTCGTTCCTCGAGGTAGCTCACCCACTCGCCCCCCCGCTCCGGTCGCTCCACCCGGGCCACGAAGCTCGGCATCACCGACTTGACCTCCTCAAGGATCATCTGCCCGTAGGCCCGGGCCTCGGGCAGTGGATGCGCCATCAGGTGCAGGATCAGCTGCTCATAGGTCTGTCCGGTGGCGAAGATCCCCATGTGCGAGAGCGAGCTCGCCGGCAGCAGCCCGCGGAGCAGGTCGAGCGCCTTGGCCTTGATCGCTCGGGCGTGGGCGCTCGGGGCTTCCTCGGGCCGCCGGGGGAACTCCGCCTCGGCCCAGGCGATCACGCGCGGAAGCGAACGGGAATAGACGCCGAACAGCTCGTCCATCGCGTCGGTGTAGCGGGAGCCGAGCTCGGGATCACGGTAGTAGCGGTAACCCCCCGGTGGGTCAGGCAGCGGCCTGTCGTAGGCGATGTAGCGGGTCGACTGCTCCAGATAGGCGCCGAGCCGGGGCCGCTGAAGAAGCTTGGTGAGGACATTGGAGACCCACTCGCAGGCGATGTGCGCGCCTCCGAGCTGAGCCACCGAGTCATCGCCGAACCCAACGAAGATCCGCTCATAGAGTGCCGCCGCATGGGCGCCCTCATCGCCGTCCCAGACGCCCGTAGCTGACACCTCGTGTGCGAACTCGTCCAGGAACAGGCGCCGCAGCGTGCCCGGATAGCGGGAATACCGCGCGAACAGCGCTCCCTTCACCGTCTCCGGCAGGTTGACGAGCGCGAACACCGGCCGCTCGAGGTTCGTGAAGTGCCCGCGCAGCTGCTCGCGCTCGGCCTCGCTGAAGCTCTCGACCGGGTACTCCACCGGCGGCTGATCGTAGCGGCGGGCTCGGCGGTGGCGGACGAGGGGCGCGGGGCCGCTCCGCCTACGGCTCAGCCCGCGGCGTCGGGGCTACCCGTCGACTGGCTGCCCTCCTTGGCCGACCCGGGATCGTCCGTCGAATCCTCGCTGCGGTCGCGGTCCGGAGCCTCGCCGCCACCCCCCGGTGCTGAGGGCTCCTCGGTGTTCTGGTCCGAGACGCCGCCCGGGGCGGGCTGATCGCCGAACGTCTCCTCCGTGTCACTGCGTCGTTCTTCCATGGCGGGCGGGCTACCCGGCTCCGGGTGGCACGACACCCCGACTGGCGATCAGAACAGACCGGCGATGGCGCGGCCGGCGTGGGCCGCGAAGTGGAACAGCGGCGAGGGGAAGATCCCGAAGAAGATGACGGCGGCGGCAAAGGCGAGCGCGACATAGGCGACCTCGAAGTGCAGCGAGCGCCCTTCGGCCGCGGCGCCGGGGGAGGCATCTTCGACCGAGCCCGGGACGTCCGCCGACGGGTCGGCCTCCTGGGAGCCGCCGGCCATCACCGGGCGGGTCGTGAGGGCGGGGCGCATCCAGATGGTCGCCACGATGCGCAGGTAGTAGCCGAGCGAGATCATCGAGCCCACGACGAGGACGATGGCCAGCCAGGTGTAGGCGCCGTTGACGAGCGCGTGGATGAGCTGGAACTTGGCGATGAAGCCGACGGTCCCGGGAATTCCGGCCAGGGCCAGCATCCCGATTGTCATCGGCCAGGCGAGCCACGGATTGCGGGCTCCCAGCCCACTGAGGCCGGTGAGATCGTCACGCAGGTCGGGCCGCTCACGCTCGGCGGCGACGACCACGGCGAAGGGCGCCATGTTCATGCCCAGGTAGGCGAGCAGGTAGAGCACGGTGGCCTGGATCCCGAGCTGCGTCCCCACGACCACGCCGGAGAGCATGTAGCCGGCCTGGGCGACGCCGGAATATCCGAGCATCCGCTTGAGCGATGTTTGCCCCAGGGCGCCGACGTTGCCGACGATGATCGTGATCGCGGCCACGGCGCCGAGCAGCGGTGCCCAGGTGTTCTGGGCGCCGATTGCGGCGACGTCGAAGAACCGCAGGAATGCGACCAGCGCGGCCGCCTTGGTCGCGGTGGCCATGAAGGCCGTGATCGGGGTCGGCGCGCCCTGGTAGACGTCGGGCGTCCACTGGTGAAACGGCGCCACAGAGGCCTTAAACGAGAAGCCGACGATCACGAGCCCGAGCCCGGTGAAGAACATCGGATCGCCGAGGGCGCCGCCGGCCAGCTTGCCGGCCGCAGCCGCGTTCCCGATCGCCGCGAAGTCGGTGGCGCCGGTCGATCCGTAGACGAGCGCGAGGCCGTAGGCGAGTGTGGCCGAGCCAACTGAGCCGATCACCAGGTACTTGAGGCCCGACTCGAGCGCGCCCTCGCGCCGGGTCTCCGAGGCGCAGAGGATGTAAAGCGGGATCGAGAGCAACTCGATTCCCAGGAAGAGCGTGATCAGGTTCTGGGCCGAGACGAACACGGCCATGCCGAAGACGCTGAACAGAAGCAGCGCGTTGTACTCGCCCTGCCCCGCCTCGCGGGGTGCGAAGGCCCGCCAGGAGAGCAGCACGGCTGCGATGCCGGCCGCCGCGAACAACATGTCGACCTCGAGCGCCAGGTCATCGACACGAAGCGCACCCGAGATGATCGAGGCCTGATGATGGAAGCGCCAAATGGCCAGCCCGATCATCGCGAGCAGGCTCAGGATCGACAGCGCGGGCACGATGTGCCGCCGGACGATTCGGGCCCGCAGCAGGCCGACCATCAGCACGATCAGGCCACCCCCGGCAGGCGCCAGCAACGGCGAGAACTCCGACCAGTCGATGTGGGGGCCGACGAGGTGGTGCGCGTGGTGGAGGGTGTGGACGACGTTCATCGCGAGGCCAGGGGTGCGTAGGCGGTCCAGCCGGAGGCGGCGAGCTTGCGGTAGGGGTTGTGGCCGAGCAGGGCGACCGGCGCCACCACTCGCTGCACCGTCGGTTGCGAGCGCCGAAGGCCGAACTGCGGGTAGAAGGCCAGCGCGAGGATCACGGCGACCAGTCCGGCGATGGGAAGCGCATCGGCGAAGCCGACCTCACGGGAGGCGACGTGCGCGCCGACGCGGTTGTGCATCGTCCCGATGAAGAGACGTAGGGCGTAGTAGGCGGCCCCGACGACGCCCGCGAAGGCGATCACGGCCACCGCGATGCGCGACTGAAAGACGCCCAGCAGGATGTTGAACTCGCCGATGAAGTTCGGGGAGCCGGGCATGGCCAGCGTGGCCAGCGCGACGATCAGGAACAGCGCGGCCAGCACGGGGGCCCGGAAGGCGACGCCCCCCATGTCGCGGATGAGCTCCGAGCCGCCCGCGCGCGCGGCCAGCACGGCGATGATGAAGAAGAGGGGGGCGGTGACCAGGGCGTGGTTGAGCATCTGCAGCAGCGCCCCCTGCGCGCCCACCTCATGCAGGGAGAAGATGCCGAGGGTGATGAAGCTGAGCTGGGCCACGCTCGAGTACGCGACGACCATGCGGGCGTCGGGCGTCGTGAAGGCGACGGCCGTCGCCCAGAGGATCGAGACCAGGGAAACCAGGAGCACGAGGAGCTGGAAGTGCACCGTCGCGAACGGGAACAGGGGGAGCACGATCCGCAGGAACCCGTAGGCCGCGACCTTCGACACGACGCCGGAGAACACCGCCAGGGCCGGAATCGGCATCGACTTGTAGCCGTCGGCCAGCCAGCCGTGGAAGGGGACGAGCGGCATCTTGACCATGAACGCGAAGGCGAAGCACAGGAAGATCCACTCCTGCGAGGCGTGGGAGAGCGGCAGGTGGTGCAGTGAGGAGAGCACGAAGGTGATCGGGGTCCCGTGCTGGGAGGAGGCCAGCGCGCCGGTGGCGATCGCGCCCGCGAGCATGAAGAACGACCCGACCAGCGTGTAGACGACGAGCTTTGTCGTCGCGCGGACGCGCTCGCCCGATCCCCACATCCCGACCAGGAAGTAGAACGGGATCAGCATCAGGTCGAAGAAGCCCACGAACAGGGCCAGGTCCTGGGCACAGAAGGCGCCGAGGACCGCGGCCTGGGCGAGGCCGAAGTGGAAATAGAACACGCGCGGGCGATCCCACTCCCGGAATGCCGCCCAGATCAGCGAGGCGGTGAAGAGCAGGCAGGTGAGCACCACGAGGGCCACGTTCAGCCCGTCGAGTCCGAGCTTGTAGTGGATCCCGAGGGCGGAGATCCAGACGCGGTCGCTTCGGAACTGAAGCCCGGGATGGCCGAGTTTGAAGCGAACCAGGAACGAGATGGCGATGCCCAGCGTGACCACGCTGCCGGCCACGCTCGTCCATCCGATCGCCTCGCGCGGCATCAGCGCGGCCAGCAGGCCGACGGCGAGCGGGAGCCAGATGAGGATTGACAGGGTCATCTACGAGGAGACGAGGAAGTAGAGAGCGATGACCGAGATGAACAGGACCATCCCGGCGGCGTAGTAGCGGAGAAACCCGGTTTGGGCCCGTCTCACGGCAGCCGAGCCGGCGCGAATGATTCCGGTGGCTCCGCCGGTGACGATGTCGCCGATGACCAGGCGTTCGAGCATCGACGTGGCCACGCCCCCGATCCACAGCGCGGGCCTGACCACTACGAACTCGATCGCCTCGTCGAAGTACCACTTGTTGACCAGGAAACGGTGCAGCCACGGCAGGCGGGCCTGGACCGCTGAGGCCTCCGGGACGTGGACCACCCACACCCGGTAGGCGATCGTGATTCCGGCCACCGCGACCAGCGCGCCGATGATGAGACCCACCCAGGAGGCGCCGGTCGCCACCTGAACGTGGGCCAGACGGGAATCGGCAAACGACGGATCCAGGAACCGCCCCACGGCATCGTCGACGCCGGGGATCTGGATCGCGCCGCCGATCACGGCCAGCACGGCCAGCGTGCCCATGGCGATCCGCATCGGCCACTCGCGCTCGGCGATGAAGTGACCGGGACCGGGGAAGCCGACGTCGGTGTCCTCCTCCTCGCCGGTGAGCGGATTGCGGGGCACCTCGGCGTGCGCCAGGTGGCCGTGCTCGAGCTCACGCGCCTCCTCAACCGGCTCGCCGAAGAAGGCGCGAAAGATCATCCGGAACGTGTAGATGCCGGTGAGCAGCGCCCCGACGTAGCCGGCGATGCCGAGGATGAGAAACCCCCCGCCGCGGTGGTCGAGGTAGCCAAGGATGTCGTCCTTGGAGAGCCAACCTGAAAACGGCGGCAGGCCCGACAGGGCCAGGCCGCCCACCAAGAAGCAGGCGAACGTGAACGGCAGCGCGCGCCGAAAGCCGCCCATCCGGTCCAGCGACTGCACCCCGGCCATGGCCCCGATGATCGACCCCGCGGCCATGAACAGGAGCGCCTTGAAGAAGGCGTGGGTCATCAGGTGAAACAACCCCGCCGAGTACGCACCCACCGAGACGCCCATGATCATGTAGCCGATCTGGGACATCGTCGAGTAGGCGATGACCCGCTTGAGGTCGACCTGGACGATGGCGATGGTGGCGGCGATCAGAAGCGTCAGACAGCCGCCGATGGCGCCAACGTCGGCGGCGGTCGGCGCGTGCTCGAACAGCGGATGCATGCGGGCGATCAGGTAGACGCCCGCGGTCACCATCGTGGCGGCGTGAATCAGCGCCGAGACAGGGGTCGGACCCTCCATGGCGTCGGGAAGCCAGGTGTGAAGCGGCACCTGGGCCGACTTGGCGAACGCGCCCACCAGGAGCAGGAGGCAGGCGACGACGAGATCGGCGTCGTTGTGCGAGAAGACGTGGCGAACTTCGTGGAAGGTCCGCAGGAAGCCGACGGTGCCCGTGTGCTGGAACAGGAAGAAGGTCGCGAGCACGAGGCCGACGTCGCCCACGACGTTGATGACGAACGCCTTGAGCCCGGCGCGGGTGGCCGTCGTCCGCCGGTACCAGAACGAGATCAACAGATACGACGCCGCGCCGACGAACGCCCAACCGACGATCAGCAGAACGAAGTTGCCGGCGAGCACCAGCAGGAGCATCGAGAAGACGAAGTAGTTCAGGTAGCTGAAGTAGCGCCGGAACCCCCGGTCCTCCCACAGGTAGGTCACCGAGTAGAGGTGGATCAGCGTCGAGACCCCGGAGACGACAAGGATCATGAACACCGAAAGCGGATCGACGAGGATCTGCATCCTCGCGTCGACCCCGCTGGTCAGGTTGTAGTTCCAGAGGCTCGAGACCAGCTGCCGGTGGCTGGGGGTTCGCCCCAGGAGCTTGACGAAGACGACGACGCTGAAGGCGAAGGACAGGGCGATGGCCAGCGTCGCAATCCAACCGGCGCTTCGGCCCGGCAGCCAGCGGTAGGTGAGCGCGATCAGCGCGGTCCCGACGAGCGGGCAGAGCAGGACCAACCAGCCGAACGTGGTGACCGTGGTCGCGTGCATCTAGCCGTGCAGCTCGCTCAGCTCATCGACGTCCACGGGGAGACGGCGCCGGTAGATGGCGACGATCAGCCCCAGGCCGACCGTGACCTCGCAGGCCGCCACCACCATCACGATGAGCGCGAAGATCTGGCCGCTCTCACCGCCCCACATGCGGGCGAAGGCCACGAGCGCGAGGTTGGCTCCGTTGAGCATCAGCTCCAGGCAGAGCAGGATGACCAGAGGGTCCCGCCTGACGAGCACGCCACCGGCGCCGATGCAGAAGATCAGCGCCGAGACGACGAGATACCAGCCGATCGGCACGGGCTACCAGCCCCCTCGCTCGACGCGGGCCGAGCCGCCGACCGGCTCGACCTCAGGCTCGAGGGGCTCCTCCTGGGGACTCGGGCGGACGCCCGCGGCCTCGGCCATCGTCCCGACGTAGCCCGGCTGAGCGGTCGAGATCCGGATCGCGTCCGGTGTCTCGCCTTCGGTCGTGTCCTCGAGGCCGGCGCGCCGGCGGGCGAGGACGACGGCGCCCACCGCGGCAACCAGAAGGAGGATCGATGCGGCCTCGAAGGGGAACAGGTACTTGGTCAAGAGGAGGTTGCCGATGTGGCCGGGGGTGCCGAACCCGAGGACATACGGAGCTCCCTTGTGCTTGACCCCGCTCAGGCCGGAGCCGAGCATCGCGATCGAGAGCTCGATCACCAGGGCGAGCGCGAACAGCGGGCCGAGGACCCGCAGGACGGCGCCGCTGGGCAGCGATTCGCCGCCGCCAACATAGGCGACGACGAACACGTAGAGCACCATCACGGCGCCCGCGTAGACGACGACCTGGGCGGCGGCCACGAACTCGGCCCGCAGGAGCAGGAACAGCGCGGCCAGCGAGACGAGGTGGAAGGCCAGCGAGAGCACGGCGTAGAACGGGTTGCGGAGCGACACCACCCCGATGGCTCCGGTCACCGCGGCGATCGCGGCGATGAAGAAGAAGACCGCGCTCAAGCGCGACGCCTCCGTCGCATCCTCACTCCCCCTCCGTCCGCAGGGGTGTGCGCTCGACGGCCTCGGCGAGGAGCATCTCCTTGGTGAAGATCAGGTCTGAGCGCGTGTAGTCAGATAGCTCGTAGTCGTGACCCATGGTGATGGCGTCGAACGGGCAGGCGACCTCGCAGTAGCCGCAGAAGATGCAGCGGCTCAGGTTGATCTCGTAGACCGCCGCGTAGCGTTCTCCGGCCGAGACGCGGTTTTCCGGCGTGTTCTCGGCCGCCACCACGCGAATGCAGTCGGCCGGACACGCGGCCGCGCACAGCGAGCAGCCGACACACTTCTCAAGGCCCGTGTCCTCAAAGCGGTGGAGCTTGTGCCGGCCGCGGAAGCGCGGATAGACCGGCGTCTTCTGTTCCGGGTACTGGATCGTCACGGGTCCCTCGACGATCCGCGCGAACGTCGTCTTCAGCCCCCGCAAGGTCTCGCCGAAGGTGCGGTAGACACTGGCCGCCGGGTTCAGGGGCGGCTCCCGGATGACCTCGATCACGTCGCCGGGGTCGTAGGTCATGTCGCCACCACGAGGTAGGTCATGTCGCCACCACGATCGCCGTCACGAGCAGGTTGAGCGTGGCCAGCGGGAGCAGGATCTTCCACCCGAACGACATCAGCTGGTCGTAGCGCAGGCGTGGCAGCGTCGCCCGCACCCAGATGAAGAAGGTCAGGAAGAGGAAGATCTTGACCAGGACGACGATCGGGTCAACCCAGCCCGGGGGGTGGATCCCGAACGGCATGAGCCACCCCCCAAAGAAGAAGGTGACCATGATCCCAGAGACGACGATCATGTTCGCGTACTCGGCGAACTCGTAGGCCACCCAGCCGGTGCCGCCGTACTCGGTGAAGTAGCCGATGATCTCCGAGTCGGCCTCCAGGAGATCGAAGGGCGCCCGGTTGGTCTCGGCGAACGAAGCGACCATGAAGATCAGGAAGCCGACGATCTGCGGGATGAAGTACCAGAGCCGCCCCTGCGCGTGAACGATGCCGGTGAGCGAGAGGGTCTGGGCCGAGATCACCGCGCCCACGAGCGCCATGCCCTGCGAGACCTCGTAGGAGATGAGCTGCGCCGCGCCGCGCATCGCTCCGAGAAAGGCGTACTTGGACCCGCTCGCCCAGCCGCCGAGCATGATCCCGTAGAAGGCGATCCCGCCGAACGCGAACACGTACAGCGGCCCGACCGAGACGTCGATCCCGTAGAGCCCGACCTTCTGCCCGAAGACGTGCTGGACATTCCCGAAGGGGATCAGCGCCAGCGAGGCGACCGCCGTGACGATCGAGATCATCGGCGCGATCCGGTACAGAAAGCCGACGCTCGTCGCGGGCCGCGACGGCTCCTTGGTGGCGAACTTGATGATCTCGGCCAGCGGCTGTAGGACGCCGAACGGCCCCACTCGGTTGGGTCCGTAGCGGGCCTGAAAGCGCCCTAGGAGCTTGCGCTCGTAGACGATGAGCATCGGCAGGAGGAGGAAGATGACCAGGAAGATCACGAGCGCCTTGACGATCTGCACCCACCAGGGCTCGTAGAAGTAGATGTCGCCCAGCGCGGTCATGCCCGCTGCACCTCGAGCGCGGGCGTGGCGGCCTTGCGGATCTCGACCAGGGGCTCGGTGAGGGCGTTGGCGGAATCGGCGGCCAGGCCGGTGGCCAGGAAGACCGTGCCTTCGGGAACGCCGCTGCGGACCGCGGCGCGGGCTTTGATGGTGGTCCCGTTCTGGCCGACCTCGAGGATCTCGCCGCTGACAATCCCGAGCCGCTGGGCGTCCTCCGGCGAGAGCTCAGCCTGCTGATGGGCGATCGTGTACTGGAGGGCGGGCGAGATCTCGACCTCGGGCGCGGCCCAGATCGGGCGGTAGGTGCCGAGGCGAAGACTCCCGCCGTTCGCCGAACTTTGGCTCTCCGTCGTCGAATAGCTCAACTCCGGTGCCAAAGTTCGCTCGTCGACGGTGGGAAACGCGCCAGCCGCCTCCCGCTCGGGCCAGCGGAGGCCACGGCCGCCGATCTCCTCCAGAGTCAGGCCTGAGTAGAAAGGCACCGCCTCGACGAGCTGCTTGAAGGCCATTGGGCTGGTCAGGACGGCGAGGTCGAGACCGACGCGCTTGGCCACCTCACCGATGACCCACCACGCGGCGCGGACCTCGCCGGGGTGCGCGATGGCGCGGCGCAGCCGCTGGATCCGGCCGTCGGGATGGACCACCGTGCCCTCCTTCTCGGCGTAGGACTCGGCCGGGAAGACGACGTTGGCGTGCTCGGCGATGCCCTCGGTGAGGACGGAGGCGTGGGCGACCACCAGGCCAGCGCGCTCGAGCGCGCTCTCCCAGAGCGCCCGGTCGCCACGCTCGCGGATCGGATCGGTCTCGAACAGATAGAGAGCGGTGATCTCCCCGTTGGCCACGGCCTCCGCGATCTCGCCGGCGCCGCGCGCGGCGGCAACCTCCGAGTACCCGGGCCCTGAGCCCGGCAGCACGCCGGCCTCCCGAAGGCCGCGGCCGTTTGAGCCGGCCGGAAGCTCGAGCAGGCCCGCGCCCTCACGCCCGGCCAGCCCGAGCGCGTCGGCGATCCGCAGAAGCTGGGGCGCCGCGGCCGGATCGAGCCGCTCACCCCAGACGATGACGATGTCCTCGCCGGCGTCTCGGAGCAGCTCGGCCACCCCGCGCACATCGGGTGCGGCTTCCTCACCGGCCAGCGCCGCGGCGAGCCCGGCCAGGAACTCCGCCTCGCCCCCGGGCGCGTAGCGGATGACGCGCTGCGCGTTCGCATCCAGTGCGCTCGGCCGGGCCGTGGCCACGACCAGGTTGACGCCGCGCCGGCGGACGCCCTTGCGGATCCGCAGGTCGAGGACGGGCGCGTCGTCGAGCGGCTCGCACCCGACGACGAGAATCGTGTGGGCGAACTCGAGGTCGGGCACGGTGGCCTGAAGCGCGGGGTTGGCCAGCGCGCGGATGAGCGCTGCGGGCGGCGGGGCATCGGCCCGGCAATCCAGATCGCCTGAGTCAAGCCCCTCACGCAGCAGTCGCCCCAGGAGAAAGCCCTCCTCGTTGGTCGCCTGGCCGCCGACCAACGCTCCGACACGGCCGGCGTGCGAGCGCAAGCCCGCGGCCGTCTCAAGCGCGCGCTCCCAGGAGACGGGGCGCAGGCGGCCGCCGTCGCGAACCATCGGGGTCGTGATCCGGTCATCGACGTGAATCGCCTGATAGGCGAAGCGGCCCTTGTCACACAACCATCCGTCGTCCACGCCGGGGTGGCCATTGGCGTCCCGCGCCAGGACACGCATGACCTTCTCGTCGCGAACGGTGAACTCGACGTTGCACTGGGACGGGCAGAGCATGCAGATCCCAGCCCCGTTCTCGATGTCCCACGGGCGGGCGCGGAAGCGGTAGGGCTTCGAGGTCAGCGCGCCGACGGGGCAGAGCTCGAGGATGTTGCCGCTGAACGGCGCCACATACGGGTGCCCGTCGTGCGTCGAGACGAACGTGTCGGCCCCGCGCTCGGCGAAGATGAGCTGGTAGTCCTCGGCGATCTCCTGCGAGAAGCGCACGCAGCGGTAGCAGAGGATGCACCGCTCACGGTCGATGGCGATGACCGGTGAGAGCGAGAGCGGCTTGACGAAGTGGCGCTTGGGTTCGATGAACCTCGAGCGTCCGAGGCCCCATCCGAAGGTGATGTCCTGAAGCGGGCATTCGCCGCCCTTGTCGCACACCGGGCAGTCGAGGGGGTGGTTGACGAGCAGGAACTCGACCACCGAGTTCTGAGCGTGCCTGACGCGCTGGGTCTGCGTGTGCACGACCATCCCGTCCTTGACCGGCGTCGAGCACGAGGTCTGGAGCTTGGGGATGCCCTCGATCTCGACCAGGCACATTCGACAGGCCCCGACTGGGTTGCCGAGCTTGGGCTCGTAGCAGAAGTAGGGGATCTCGACGTCGCCCTGCTTGGCGGCATCGACGAGC
>DATGFT010000088.1:0-2669 GCA_035308915.1 Solirubrobacteraceae bacterium | reverse complement strand
TGCCGCTGGTGGCTCGCGGGGGAGCGCGGCGCGGTCCAGGTGCAGATCCAGCTCAGCCCGGAACTGCCGCCCCGGGTGCAATCCCTCACGCTGGCCGTGCCGCCCGCCCTCGGCTCGCCGCTGGCCCGCACCCTCGACGACGTCCTCGCGTGGCTGAACGGCACCGATCACACCTGGCCGCCGACCATCCCGGCCGACGCGACTGTGGACACTCACCTGCTGGCCCGTCGCCTCCGCATGGCCGCCGCCTGGGCCGGCCGGTGCCGCCTCGGCGTGTACAAGACCGGCGACGGCACCTCCTCCGTCGGCGTGGAACTGGCCGGCGAGCACGCCAGGCCCGTCCTGACCGTCGTCGTGGACCCGGCCTCGGGCCTGCTCCGCCAGGCCGACATCGCTCCCTAGCCCGCCGTGGTGAATTGGGGCAGCCGGGCCATGACGGCCTGCAGGTCGGCGTCGTCGGATATGCTCTGGAAGTCATGGCGCGGCGTGTACGGGGCCTCCAGCATGCGGATCTCCTCGTCGCTTAGCTCGATCTCGAGCGAGGCGACGGCGTCGTCGATCTGCCGGACGGTGCTCGCGCCGACGAGCGGGGCGGTCACGACGGGCTTGCTGCGCAACCAGGCCAGCGCGACCTGGGCCCGCTTGACCTCGCGGGCCTCGGCCACGGTACCTACGGCGTCGATGATCGCGCGGTCGGACTGCTCGGTCAGGGGAGTGTAGAGCATGTCGGCGAAGTCGTCGTTGCCGCTGCGTGCCGTCGCCTTGGCGTCGTCCCAGGCGCGGGCGAGGCGGCCGCGCGCCAGTGGGCTCCACACGATCGTGCCGATGCCCTCGTCGAGGCACAGCGGGATCATCTCGCGCTCCTCCTCGCGGGCGAGCAGGTTGTAGTGATCCTGCATCGAAACGAACCGCGCCCATCCGTGCTCATGCTGCAGGCGCAGGGCCTTCGCGAACTCCCAGGCGGGCATGGAAGAGGCGCCGAGGTAGCGCACCCGGCCCGCCTTGACGAGGTCGTGAAGTGCCTCCAGGGTTTCCTCGAGCGGCGTCGTGTGGTCGTTGCGGTGGATCTGATACAGGTCGATGTAATCGGTGCCGAGGCGGGTGAGGGAGTGCTCAACCTCGGTCATGATCGCCTTGCGGGACAAGCCCTTGCCGTTCGGGCCGGAACGCATGGGGTGGCGCAGCTTGGTCGCGATCACCACGGCGTCGCGGTTCGCGAAGTCGCGCAGGGCGCGGCCGAGGATCTCCTCGCTTGTCCCTTGCGAGTACACGTTCGCGGTGTCGAAGAAGTTGATGCCGGCGTCGAGAGCGTGCCGGATGAGCGGGCGCGCATCGGCCTCGCCGAGCGACCAGACCGGGTGGCCCCGGCCGGGCTCGCCATAGGTCATCGCGCCGATCCCGATGGGTGAGACGTCGAGCCCCGTGGTGCCGAGCTTGATGTATTCCATGGCCGTCTCCCTGATAGGGTTGGATCTTGCGGAGAGTTCTCCGCTTTAGGCTTAAACTAGCGGAGAATTCTCCGCATCTCAACTCCTGCCGGTCGGCCGGCCCGAGCGAAGATGAGTCGATGACCGCCAGCCAGACGCCCGTCACTTACGGAACCCAGCGCAGGGCCGCAGCGCGCAACCGCGTCGCGATCCTGGAGGTCGCGCACGAGTTGCTGGCCGAGTCCGCCGCCGTCTCGATGAACGAGATCGCGAAGCGGGCGGGCGTGGGCGCGGGGACGCTGTACCGGCACTTCCCGACCCGCGAGGACCTGATCCTGGCCGTGTACCGGCACGACGTGCAGAAGCTGGTCGACTCGGTCGACGAGATCCTCGCCGCTCATCCGCCGCTGGAGGCGTTCACTGCCTGGTTCGAGACGCTCGCCGCCTACATCCGGGTCAAGCACGGCCTCGGGGAAGCTCTGCACAACGCCGCGATTCAGAACGCCATCGACGAGACATACGCCCCCGTCGTCGCCGCCGTGACGAAGCTGCTGGACGCCTGCGTCGCCGACCGCAGCGTCCGCCCTGACCTTGACCCCGCCGACGTGCTGCTGCTCATGGGCTACCTCTGGCGAGTCGCGCCCGACGAAGCAGGCGTCAGGCAAGGCCGCCGCCTGACCCGGATCGTCCTCGACGGCATCCGCGCCGGGCGCCCCGGCGACGAGCGCGCCTGACCAGGGCCGCCGGGGCGGCGTCCGGCGTCCTGAACGCCCAGGCGGACACGGCCGGTCCGGTTGCGGAGGAGACACGGAGCGGGGCAGGCACCACCGCTCGTTCGGGCCCAAAGGAACCATCACCGGAGCAGGACCCGCAGCGGGTCGCGGGCTGAGCCTGGATGTGACCTGGATCACTAAGAATCGGAGCCGGATCCCGGAAGAAATTCCGATACGAGACCGTTCCGTATCGATGAATGCGGTACCCGGAGGGTTCCCGATCACGGCAACACCCCGCCCGGCGAGCGTCTTCCCGGTTCCGCGCACAAGCTTTAAGTGATCCGGAAGGTACACATGGACACGCAGACGATTTACCGTCGCCGCTGGATCATCCTCAGCGTGCTGATCGTCGGGCTGCTCGCCATCGTCATCGACAACACCGTGCTCAACGTGGCGGTGAAGACTATCGCCGAGCCGCGCGGGGGCCTCGGCGCGAGCCAGAGCCAGCTCGAATGGGCCATCAACTCCT
>DATGFT010000087.1:0-3608 GCA_035308915.1 Solirubrobacteraceae bacterium | reverse complement strand
GCGTGCGCATCGTTGGTCACCAGTCGGACCTGCGTGTCGATGCCGGCCGGACTGCCGTCCCGAGCCTGCATGAGGGCGATGCTCGTTGCGGCCCCGATCGGGGCGACCTCGAGCCAGCGCTCCCCCTGGCCGTAGGCGACGTCCAGGCGCTTCTCGAAGCCGAGCGTGTCCAGGTAGAAGGCGAGCGATCGGTCCTGGTCGTCGACCGGGATGCCGATCGTGCTCAGCTGGGTGATCCCGGGCGTTGGTTCGATGGCGGACATTGGATCCCTCCTTGTCGATGGGTTGCTTACGAGCGGCCGGGGCCGAAGCGCTCGGGCTGGGCCACGGTCGCACTCTGATCGGGTGTGGCGTTGTACATCAGAGACCCCGGGGTGGTGAGCAGCTCACCGGTCTCGAGCCACGTCTTGAGACCGGACAGGATCATTGGCCAGCCGCCGTACAGCTGCTCGTTCGCACCCTCCCGCAGCTGATCGTGGGTGACGACCAGCCGGCACGAATCACCGACCGGTTCGATCTCCCAGGTGATCCGGGTCGTGCCCTCGCGCTTCACGTCGTCGCCCCACAGGGCGACCATGTTCTGGACCAGCTTGCGGGGCGGATCGACTTCGACATTGATGCCCTCGCCGAGCAGCGTCGGCGAGTTGGGATGGCCCATCTCGAACCGGCCGCCGGGCTGCCAGTCCGAGTGGACCTGGCTGCCGAAGTGGTACTTGCCCCGGATCTCGGGGTCGGTGATCGCCTGCCACAGGCGCTCGGGCGTGGTCTTGATGTAGATCTCGAAGACCTTCTCCATCGTCGTCTCCAGTTCGGATTTGAGGCCCGTCAGTCCGGCAGCCCACTGTTCGGCGTACTTGCTGACCCAGCGGTCGTGGACCAGCCGGATTGGGATCGGATTGAGGAAGTGGTGCTTCTCCCGGCCACGCCGCTTCGTGACCACGAGGCCCGCCTCCTCGAGGACCTTGAGGTGCTTCATCACCCCGAAGCGCGTCATCGCGAACCGCTCCTGGAGCGTCGTCAGGGTCTGGCCGTCCTCGCGGAAGAGCTCGTCCAGCAAGCTCCGCCGGGTGGGATCCGCCAGCGCCTTGAATACGTCGTCCATGCCCTGACTATATGTGACCATCTAGTCACCTGTCAAGCGAATCGACGCGGGCCGTCCGGCTAGTCCCGGCTACGGCTGGATGACTGGTTCTGACGGTGCGATGATCTGAGCGAGGGTTCGGAGGAACAGGAGGGGGTCTCGCGTGGACAACACGGTCGTTCGCACCACCACTGCGCCGAGCGAGGCGGAGGCGCGGACCGAGGCGGAACCGATCCTCGATGCGTTCCGGACGGCCGGATGGGAGCTCCGCGAGGCGCTCTGGATCCCGGGCGACCACCGGCCCGGGCTTGGCGAGAGTCTCCTGCTGAGCCCGGCGGACCAGCTCCTCATCGAGGCCGACGGGACGCTTCAGCTGACGTTCGCCAATTCCGACCCATTGGCGGTCGCGCCGGCGGCGGTCGCGGCGGATCGCCCGATCGACACCTTCGAGGAGATCGGTGGTCTCCGCTACCGCCGCCTGGTGCCGCGTTTCGCGATCGGAATCGTCCTTGCGATCGTGGGGCTGATCTTCGTCATTGCCATAGCGTCGTCGTTCCCCAACGGGCCGTTTGCGGCGCGACCGACGCCCGACGCCGGAATCTGCCCGCTCGGTTGGATCCCGGGGATGGCGATCGACGCCGATGGCGGACTCACGCCGGACGGCACCTGCCAGCCCTTGAACCAGTAGGTCCGCCATGGCAGGGTCGCTGACGGCGCTACCCTGATTCGGTGACGACCGACTCGCCCCAGCTCAGCGTGCTGATCGGGTGCCAAGCCAGGGCGACGGCATGAGCGCAACCGAGGACGTCGCCCGGGAACATGTCGAGGCCTTCAACGCAGCGGTATCGAGCGGAGACTTCGACCTCTTCGTCGAGCGCTTCTCCGACGAGGCCGTGCTTCGCTTCGAGAACGTGCCCGGAGCCGGGACGCTCGAGTTCGCAGGGCGAGCCGCCATCGCAGCGGCGTATCGGGAGCAGCCGCCGGACGATCAGATCGACATCGATGGCGTGGCTCACGCTGACGGCGAGACGATCCTGGTCCCGTTCGCCTGGCGCCGTGATCGCGGCCGCGGCGTGATGCGCATCACCCGCCACGGTGATCGGATCACCTGGATGACGATCAGCTTCGAATGACGCTGACGTCTGCAACACCTACGCCCGCAACACGGGTCGAACCAGCGGCCGGGTTGAGCCCGTTCCTCAAGTGGCCCGGTGGCAAGACGCTCGAGCTGACGGCCATCGCGGCCGCGGCGCCGGCGCTCGACGGGCGGTTCATCGACCCGTTCGTCGGCGGCGGCTCGGTCCTGCTGGCGATCCCGGCAGCCATCCCCGCCGAGGTCAACGACGCCTGTCGCGACCTGGTGGAGCTGTACACCTCGGCGGCCGCAGGCGATCCGGCCTTCCGGATGTCCATCGAGGGCCTCGCCGGAGCCTGGGACGACCTGACCGGGCTCGACGCCCTGTACGCGGAGCTGGCGCTCGCCGAGCAGGCGCCGGACGACGATGGAGCCGCCACGCTCGCCGACCACCGCGGAGCACTCGGCCGGGTGCTCGTCCAGGCTGGACCCGATCTGGGAGCCGCCTTCGAGGACCGCGTCGCGCGCGAGCTGCGGGCCAAGCTCATGCGCATCCGACGCCTGGAGGCGAGGCACGGCGCACTTTCGGCCGCGGACCGGCTGGCCAACGTCGAGGGGGCGGTGCGGGCGTCGGTCTACATGTCGGTCCGGGCGCGTTACAACGCCGCCCGCCTCGCCGGCCGGTGGGATGCAATCCGGGGCGCCGACTTCCTGTTCCTGCGCGAGTACGCCTACGCCGCCATGTTCCGCTTCAACCGGCGCGACGAGTTCAACGTGCCCTACGGCGGCATCAGCTACAACCGCAAGTCACTCGCGGAGAAGGGGCGGCTGCTGTTCAGCCCGGCCATGCTGGCCCGCCTCGCGTCCACGGCGTTCCACCACCAGGACTTCGAGCCGTTCCTGGCCGCCTGCGCACCGACGGCCGACGACTTCGTGTTCGTCGACCCGCCCTACGACAGCGACTTCAGCGCCTACGACAACCGTGCGTTCGATGCCGCCGACCAGGTCCGTCTCGAGCGGGTCCTGGGCACACTCCGGGCCAAGGTGATGGTCGTGATCAAGGATGCTCCGGCGATCCGGACGCTCTACAGCCCCGATCGGTGGAATGTGATCGAGGCGCCGAAGACGTATATGTGGACGATCAAGTCGCGCAACGATCGCCTCGCGACGCACCTGACGATCACGAACTACCCAGGCCTCGTGGCGTCGGGCTGACCCCGCGTCCTCGAGCCGTGCCGATCCGCTCGCGATCCGCTCTGGTTCTCGCCAAATTCCACTGGCAGCCGCGCTATGGTCGGATCCCGTCCGCGTCGTGGCGTTTCGAGGTGGATCCAGCGGCCTCCTGAGCACGAGGGGAAGCGGGCTAAGCCCAGATTCAGGGCGCCAATCCTCGATTCGCGACCATAGCGCGGCCCTGGGTGGAGTTTGTCAATTTGGGACGACCGGCCCAGG
>DATGFT010000086.1:0-53437 GCA_035308915.1 Solirubrobacteraceae bacterium | reverse complement strand
GCGTCGGACAAGGTCAACGGCCATGTGTCTTCGATCACGGCGTTGAACGCAAAGCCCGGCCGCGACGGGATCTCGCTGCGGGAAGCGCTCGAGGCGGCCAACCGTGCGCGGGGCACTGGGACCGTGTATGTCATGTTCAGCCACCGCCTGAATGGGAGGACGATCGAGCTGCGCTCGGGGGGACTGCAGATCGAGAGAAGCCATCTGGTGCTCGAGGGGGTGGCGCCGAACGGGTCGGCGGCGAGGGTGACGATTGACGGCCTGCACGCTCCCAGTTCCCCCGCGACCGTGGCACTGGTGCTTGTGCAGGCGTCCCAGGTGACGGTTCGTTGGCTCCGTTTCACCGGCGTGCCCGGCAACCCGACCGGACAAGCGCCGGCGGTGTTCGTACAGACGGGCGGAGGCGCCAAGCCGCCGCCCGGCTCGCTCCCCGGTCCGCGGACGATCACCAACGTGCAGATTGTGGACAATGTGTTCGACAACGTCTGGGGCACCTCGCTGGCGCCGGGCGGAGCGCGGCCGAACGGCCTGTTTATCTCCTCCGGCGCGCCGAACACGCGCTACAGCGACATCACGGTCGCGCGCAACACGTTCCGGGGCTACGCCAACATCGACGGCGATGGTCTGGGCGTGTTGGCGACCACCTCGGGCACGAGCATCAGCACCATCGTGATCAGGGACAACACCTTCTACCAGGACAACGGCTCAATCGAGCTCAATGACGCCAACATCGCGCCCCACCTGCGGGGGATCCAGATCATCGGCAACACGATCACCGGCGCGGGCCTGGCGAAGGGGATCGGAATCGCCTTACTCTCCGCCGCGACTAACGCGACCACGGACGACACCGTGATCGAGGACAACATGATCTCCGGCTTCGACAACGGCAATGCGATCCAGATCGCCGCCCAAGTGCCCCTCGCCACCGGGGTGTCCGGGTTCACGCCCTCCGGCGATGTCATCTCCAACACGCAGATCGTCAACAACGTGATCCGCCACGACAGCCCCAGTACCGCGATCGTGATCGCCGGTGGCAACTCGTCGCCCCCAAGCGGCGTCTCCGGCGTCACGATCGAGAACGACACGCTTGTCAACACCGCTCCCGGTGGCCCGGCTTGGCTTCTGTCAGAGGGCTCAGGCTCCGCCGGCAACTACATCACCGGCGTGGTGATCCGCAACACGATCCTCTGGAGTCCGAACGGCACCCCGATCCCCACCGGCATGGTTGGCCCCGGCATCTACGCGCAACGCCCGGAGGTGGTCACCAACTCTCTGATCAGCGGCCCCGGCTGGGCGGGCAGCAACGGCAACATCAACACCGACCCGATGTTCGTCAACGAGGCAGGCAGCGACTACCACCTCGCCGCCGGCAGCGCCGCGATCAACGCTGGCACCACCGTCGGCGCTGCCCCGTTTGACCGCGACGGCGCCCGCCGCGACGCCCAACCAGACATCGGCGCCTACGAGTACGGTGCCGCACCCCGACCGCTGCTCACCGTCACCGCTTATCCACTCGGCGGCAACGGCACGATCACCAGCAGCCCCGCAGGCATCAGCTGCGGCACCAGATGCACCGCCCAACTCGACGCCAACACCAAGATCACACTGAGCGCCAAACCCGACAGTCGGTCGCGGTTTGTCGGCTGGCGCGGCGCGTGCTCGGGCACCCGCGGCTGCACCATAACGCTCGCCGCCAGCAAATCTGTCACCGCCCGCTTCGGCCCCCGATAACGCCGCGCGCCGACACTGCCTTCGTCAGCGCACGCGCATCGCTCACGCACGACCAACTGTCCCGCGTCGCGCGGAAACGGCGCCAGGACGCGGAGCGCTTCTGCAGGGCCGCGCGTTTGCAGGATTCCGGCTTTGCACGTCATAGCGCTCGGGACGAGAACCGGCGCTGTCGCGTGATGGCTCCTTTCTGGGGGAGTAAGAGCGCCGCCGGTGAGACCTGCTTCTCGCGCGGCACGGGCTTCTCCGCCCCGCAGACGAGAGACGCGCAATGCGCGCGGCAAGCGGGACGGGTTCGCTCGGTTTCCGCTCCGCTGCGCCCACGGGTACTCGAACATTGAGGGCTGCCCGTCCGGACGACCTGTCGACCCATCGGAGCTGGTGGACGCGAACAGCACGCTCGAACATCTACACACCTCGCGGTACTTGCCGCCGAAGCGCGGGCATCCAAGCCCGCGCCTCGTCGGCAAGTCTGTGGATCACCGGAAGAGAGCGAATCGCTCGAAAAAGACCGCCGAAATTCCGGGAAGGTTGCCCGCGACCGTTGTCTGTTGCGGCGGCGACGGATCTTTAGGGGCGAGAAGTGCCCGGCCAGCAGGCACTAAGGCAGCGGGAGCGACGGGACTCGAACCCGCGACCTCCGGCGTGACAGGCCGGCGCTCTAACCAACTGAGCTACGCCCCCTCAGGGGGATCTGCAAGTAAAGCAGGCAGCAATCGCGCCGTCGGCGCAACTTTCCGCGCCCTCGGGCGTTCGTTCGGTCGTAACACCGTCCTGAGGGTTCGCCCGACCCGGCCGTGGGCGCCCGATGGACCAGCGACGGGGACCTCGGAAGCGGGTCCCCGTCCTGCTGTTAGGGGCCGATGTCTCCTGCCCGGGCGAACACCGAGGGCCAGATCAGGCGCAGAATGCTGCGCACGAAGCTCTCGTAGCGGTCTGGCGGGTAGCGGTCCGGGTCGGTCAGCACCGTTCTGCCCGCCTCCTCGCCAAGATCGCGAATCGCCCGCGCCGCGAGTTCGACGTCGAGGTCATCGGGCAGCTGGCCGGCGTCGATCGAGGCGCGAACGAAGGTCTCAATTCGCCCGAGCATCTGGGCGCGGTTGATCTCAACGTGCTCACGGACGAGCGCGGGGGTGCCCTCCAGCGGAAGGAGGATCAGGCGCCACGTCGCCGGTCGTTCCATGACCGCGTCGAGGAAGCGTCGCACGGCGCCGGCGAGGAGCTCGCCTGGATCATCCGCCTCGCCGTTCGCGGAGATCAGAGGAACCACGTCCTCGAGCTGCTCGAGCGAGTAGCGCTCCTCACGTTCGACGAGCGCATGCAGCAGCCGAGGAAGGTTCGGGAAGTGGTCGTAGACGACGGGGCGGGTGACTCCGGCCGTGCGCGCGATCGCCTCGATCGAGACCCCGCCATATCCGTGCTCGAGGATCACCGTGAGGGCGGCGTCGATCAGCTGCTCTCGCCGTTCTCCGGGCGGCATGCGGGGTGCGTACCGACGCCGCGCCTTGCCCGCATGAGGTGGCATTGGCGGATGCCGGCGGGAGCGATGAGGCGGCGGCATGGTCCAAGCGTAACGGACACCTACGCAGGCGTAGCTTCGCGGCCCGTCCACTAGCATCGGCCCATCGCTAACGCTTCGACCATCTCCCCGGGCGTCTACCGGCTCGGCAATTCGCTCTTCAACTGGTATCTGGTTGAGGACGACGGCCGTTTGACTGCTATCGACGCTGGCCTGCCCGGCTTTGGGGGACGTCTCGTCGAGGACCTCGCCAGCCTGGGGTTCTCGCTCAGCGATATCGAGGCCGTGATCCTCACCCACCCGGACGCTGATCACACCGGGCTTGCGCCGATGATGCACGAGGCGGGCGCTCGGGTGCTGATCCATCGCGACGATGAGCCGAAGCTCCGGAAGCCGGGACCGAAATCTGGCGACGCGAGTCCGGTCCGCATCATTCCGGAACTCTGGCGGCCCTCGTTCTGGCGAACGATCGTCGGGATGGTTCAGGCGCAGGGCTTCAACATGGCCAAGGTGACCGACGCGGAGACGTTCGACTACGAGGACGTGCTGGATGTGCCGGGACGACCGAGGGTGGTCGCGACGCCCGGCCACACCCCGGGTCACTCGGCCTTTCACTTCGAGCGGCCGAGCACGCTGTTCGTTGGCGACGCGATGTGCAGCCTCAATCCGGTTACCCACAGCCGGGGTCCGCAACCGATGCCCCGGGTCATGAATCAGTCGCACGCCCAGGCGGTCAGCTCGCTGGACACGCTTGAGGGAATCGAGGCCGATGTCGTGCTGTTCGGTCACGGCGAGCCGTGGCCGGACGGCGTCGCAGCTGCGGTCAGACAGGCGCGGAGCGCGGCTCAAAGCTAGGCGCGACAGGGCGCGGCTCAAGGCTGGGCGCCACAGGGCGCTCAAGGCTCGGCGCCACCGAGCGCTCCGGGCTCGGCTCCACGGGGCGCCGGCTGACGAGCTCCCTCCCCAGGCACAGAGCGCATTCCCCCCATTCAAAGCGCGGGAGTGCGCGCAGCCGCTGGTCGTTGTGGTGCCAATCGCGATTCACGTGGCGCCCGATGACGAGAGCCGCGACGACGCCAGCTCCTGCCGCCTTCAAGGCTGCGGCGGCGCTCTGCGCGTTGGCGCCTGTGGTCCAGGTGTCATCGATCAGGAGCACCGGCTGGCCGGAGAGCTGCTCAGCGGATTCGTACTTCTCATGCGCGAACGATCGTGCCGGCACCTGAAGCCCCGAGCGTTTCAGCAATTCGCGATACCTGTCTCGCGTCGGCCCGACGACCTCAGCCACGATCCACCGAAGCGGATGCCCATCGCCTCGGAGCAGATCGCCCGATGGGACCGTTGTGACGATCGGAAATGCGGCGGCGCCGGCCGCTTGTGCGATGCACGTCTCGTGCCCCACGAGGTAGCGCCACATGACTGCCGCGAGCTGGATGGAGAGCCTCCGGCCGACCGTCGCCGGAAGGCGCTTGTAGCTCGCGAGGGCATGATGCAGCTGCTCATGGCCAACGCTGTAGGAGATCGGTGCCAGCACGTCGATGACGTTCGGTTGCCGCGTACAGGCGTAGCAATACTGATAACCGTCGGTGAAGTTGAAGCAGCGTGGGCAGACGCCTGGTCCAGGGCGCGGGCAGAGCATGAAGTTCTCGTACGGCGCGCTGAGCTCGCGTACCGTGGCCATGGTCCCGGTCAGGAGACGGGCGCGTCCGTCGAGGAGACGCGCTCGACGACGGCCGGGACCTCGCGCGGCGTGGCAAACACGTGGATTCCCGCTCGACTCGCAAGGTCTTGCGCCCATGGCTGACCGAGCAGCGATTCAGCCAGTAGCACTGGCCGTCCGTGGGCGAGTGCGTGACGCGCCTGGACCCGCGCGCCACTTGTTGCCGTGGCTTCGACGATCACGGTCGCCAACGCCAGCCCGGACATGGTCGCGTTGCGAAGCGGGAAAGTTTTGCGGCTGGGTCCGGCCTCCGGCCAGAACTGAGACACGACGGCACCACGCGTCGCGATCTGTCGTTGCAACGAAGCGTTCTCAGGCGGGTACGAACGCAGCACGCCCGTTCCGAGGACAGCGACGGTGCGACCGTTTTCCTCGAGCGCGGTGCTGTGTGCGGCGGTGTCTATTCCGGCTGCCAATCCAGAGACGACGGTGTAGCCGGAGGCGATCAGCTCACGAGTAATTGCGCGCGCGTTCGTGACAGCGGCTGGCGAGGCCAGGCGACTTCCGATGACCGCGACGCCGCGGCTGTCGCTCGGCATCAACTCGCCGTTTACGAAGAGCAAGGGCGGCCGGTCGTGGACGCCGCGGAGGTTCTCCGGGTAGTCGGCATCGAGGACGGTCAGGAGCCGGATGCCGAGCTCGCGCCACCGCGTGACTTCAGTCATCGCGGCCGCGATCAGCTCCGCTGCCATGAGACCGTGCTCGAGTTCGAGCACCGGCTCGGGACCGCCGAGGTCCTCGATCGCGTCGGCGAGGTGACGCGGCGGCCGCTCGCTGCGTAACAGGGCGACTACCGCCGCGGTCGCTCGAAGCTCAGCGCCCTCGCTGCTCAGCATCCCGCGAGAGTAATCGTGCGGTGTGACGCTCCTTGAGGAAAGGGCGGTACGGCTAGCTAAGCGGCGGAATCGCTGCCCGTCGCCGAGGTGACGGGCTCGCTGGCGAGCTGCTCTGGCTGGCTGTCGCTGTGGCCCGAGCTGCCGTTGTGGGTTTCCGTCGGGGCTTCCGTGCTGCCGTTGTGGGTAGCGGTTGGGGCTTCCGCGGCGGCCTGGGTGTCCGTAGCTGTCTGGATCTCCGTGGCGGTCGCCGTCGGGGCCTCGGGGCTGTCGACGTCCGCCGCGGTATGGGTCTCGGGGCTTCCGAAATCCGCCGCCGTGTGCGTCTCGGGCGGGAAGGACGGGCTCTCCGTATGCACGGGCTCGTCGAACGCCGGCGTTACCGGCGTCGAATCGCTGACGGGTGAAATCGCCGGCTCGGAACGGTCCTCGCCGCTCATCGCGCTCCTGAAGTCGCGGAGGCCGCGCCCGAGCGCCCGACCCACCTCGGGCAGCCGCTTCGGCCCGAGCACCAGCAGGGCCACGACCAGCACGAAAAGAAGATGCGTCGGCTGAAGGATGTCGCCCACCACGTTTCCACAGCTTAGCTGGTGAGAATCGCCGTCGCGAGCGGTGGCCGGCGATATTTATGCAGTCCATATAGGTAAGAGCCCGCGGGCGACCCGAACCCGACACGCCTGATCAAGGTTTTGCAGTTTTGGGGCTGATGCGGTACGGCGGGCGCCCGGGGGGCCGGCTGGCCTTTTTCACGCCGGTCGGCCTTGTGACGACGGTGGGCCTGTTGAGGCCGAATTGTGCGATTAGACCGGACGTCAGGAAGCGATGGGGCGGACCTGGGCGAAATAGCGAACCGACAGGTCGCTTTTTCGCCCAGGTAGGCGCCGAAAGTCGGATCTGGGCGAGTTACCTACACCCACAGTTCGCTTTTTCGCCCAGGTCCGGTTCAGATCGGGTTCACGGCGCTCTTTCCCACCCTCGGGCCAGCTCCGGACAGGCCGCTCGCCAGGGGTGAGCTCGGCGCCACCCTGTTCGCGAGCGCCATCAACCCCCGACGCTGACCGCGCTCCTGGCGCCGCAGGCTGCTGCGAACGGGTAGTCGCTCTCAGGCAGGCTGCACTCTTGGAGCCAGTAATGACGGATGAGCCCTGGCGGTCCGGGACCGAACCGGTTCGTGACTTCGAATCTGCCGTTGCCGCCGACGTGCTCACGCACGCCGTAAGTGATCTTCGCGTTTCCGTAGCCGAGTCGAAGCCGCACGAGCGCGCCGCCAGGCGGCAGGAAGCCGCCGAGGAGCTGGGCTTCGACGTGCACTCGCCCGCCCCATTTGACGTGTCGCGGCCAGACTCGGAGCACCCTTACTTCGGCGGGTACGGTCACCGTCCCGTCTGCCCGGGATGACTGGATCGTGGCGGAACCTGAGTAGACGGCGGAAATCAGGCGCGACGGCCCCGCGGGCAGTGTCACACTCCACGCTCCCGTCGCGTCGGTTTTCGCCGATGCCGCTTGCCGATAGTCGCTCAGACCATTGTTTGCGGCTGCGAGGATCGATATGGGAGCGCTCGGAATTGGTGCGCCAGCGCTGGTCGTCAAACGACCCTCGACAACGACTCGCTTCCCATAAGCGACGCGGCGCGTGATCCGCACTCGGTCGTGGCAGCTGCGGCTCTCGTGTTTCCGGTGGCGGTGGTGTCTCGCCCTCCGCACGGTGCATGCGCGAACCGCGCCGTTGGCTTGCCCGATCGCCAAGCTCGACGTAGACCCGCTCCGCACGGGGAGTGTCAACGTCTCCTGTTTGGCCGCGCAGTTTCCCGCCTTGTCGCATGAGTCCGCCTCGATTAGCCACTTCCCAGGCGCCAGGCTGATGTCGTCGAAGTGAGCCGTTAGCTGTGAGCCGGTGAACTGCGTGGTCAGGTCCTGCCAGTTGCCGCCGCTCGCAGGGCGCATCCGGATCGTGCCTCCCGCAACCCCCGACTGCCCATCGCTGGTGGGCGCAACGACTGCCTGCGGGTCTGACGGATTCGCCGGTGCGAAGGCGACGCGCGGAGGAGTCTCGTCGAGATGAACCGAGACGCTCGTCGATGACGCCGCCGGTTGCCCGTTGACATCAAGTGAGTTATTCCAGCTGGAGCAGGAGATGGTCCAGACGCCGGTGGCATTCAGAACGATGCCGTTGGAGGGATATGCATAGCTTCGAGCATGATTCGTCGAGCAAACCGTCCCCGCGATCCCGGATGGCCCCGCAGTTGCCAAAGCGACGACCTTGACCGCATGGTTGACCCAGGCATTCGGGTCGGCATCCTTCGGGGTCAGCAGGAGCAGGCTGACGGGTGTGTTGTCGACCTGAAGCGTCTCGGTCGGGCTACCCGTCACCCCCGCGGCGTTGGTCGCTGAGAGCGTTATCGACATAGGGCCGTTGGGCAGCCCTGAAGTGTCAACGGTTCCGCTCACGGCGTCCGTTCCCCAGCACTGAGTGAAGCTGGACGTATCCGGGTTTGGGTCGTTCGTCTGGTCGACCGGAGTCGGGCCTCCGTTGATCAAGAAGTCAGTTCGGCAGACCCCGCTCGGGTCGGTCGCGGTGAACCCGGCTGGCCACCCACCCCCGCGAATCCAGTGACCGCCCTGGTACCAGAGGTTGTTGGAGCCGTCGGCAACGATCCCCGGAGGGCTGTTCTCCTGCGCCGTGAGTCGAATGCCTTGGACGCCAAGGACTGCGCCAACATTGCTCGACGTGGAGCAGCTCGACAGCAACCAGCACCCGGCTCCCCAGCCGAAGTAGCTCGACGGAGCAAAGGCGGTATTTATTCCGGTCCCGAAGCCGACCCCGTTCGAATCGCAGCCGTTTTCGTGAACGATGTTCTGGGTGCCGCTGCTCCAGAAGTACTCGGCTGTGAAGCCGTCAGAGTGGAGATAGCAGTCGACAAAGACGGTGTTGACGGGCGTATAGGCGCCGACTATCGATATGGCCGTTGACGGACTATTGGCGGTCCAGTTGGCGCCGTAGCCGTGTAGTACGGGCGCAAAGCCGTTGGGTGGATTGTTGATTTCAAGGCTGCGGTAGCCCGCTCCGGGGGCTGGTTGCATGCATTCATCGGCGGTACTGAGATGATCGGCGTTCGAGTACGGGACAAAGGCCGGGGCCGTGTTTCCGTAGCTGGAACACCCATAGATGTAGTAGCTGCCGGCCGAGGCTATTGCCGCATTCGCGAGCAGCGCTGTCAGCAGAATCGCAAGAGCAAGCGCGATCCGCTCAGGCGCCGAGACGGTCCCTAGCATTTCGTCGGCTCCGCTCTCAGCAGATCAGGGCAATATCGAAGCCGAGGGGTGTCGGCTGACCGGCTTGATCAAAAGTCTGCACACCGCTGCCGTTATGGCTCCCAGCGGTAGCGGCGACGGCATAACCAGCAGTGAATGCTTGCGACGGGTTGCCCTGCGACGGAACGCGCTCGGTCGGTCGAGAGGTAGCACTGTCGATGGTGACCTCCGTCGCGCACCGCCCCACCTGCACGCCCCACCTGATCCCATAGTTCCCTGGGGCTACGACCGTAACCGTCACCCGCGGCCTCCCCTTCCCCGCGATCACCTTGCCGTTCGGCCCGACGATTGCCCACGCGCGGACGTTGCCGTTGATGTACTTGGGGTTCAGCTTGACCGGGTTGATCGTGTGGTTGCGGATCTGGGAACCGCTGATCGTGAAGGCGGCATAACTCGAGCCGGCGAGGGCGAGGATCGAGCAGAGAAAGGCCGCCGCGGCGAGTGCGTGTTGGTGGAGGTAGGTGGCGATCCGACTAACCAAGGTGGGTCCTTTCATGCTGGTCTCACCCATCAGGGGAACTGACTGGTCCGAGTGCGCCGTTCGCGCCGAAGGCAGGCTGGGAGGACGCGCTGGTGCCGGCGCTGCTGCCAGAAGTCGTGGCGGCTGCCGCCCCGCTCGAGACCGGCGCGCTATAGCCGACGCTCGGCGCTGGTACATAGGCCGGCTGGGTCGGGTGGTAGGCAACCTGCGTGATAGCCACGTGGCGGGGGCGGGTTCGGCGATGCGTCCGCGCGGCGTGGCGGGTTTGCGCTCGGTGCGTCGCGGCGTCCGACCTTGCCGCGCTCGCGCGTTGGCGCGCGTCCTGAAGCTCGTGGCTCGGGGCGAGGGCCGCGGCGCGGGCGGGACGCGCTACCGGCGAGCCGGCCGACATCCACGCCGCGAGTCCTCCGACGGCCATCACGACGACCCCCACGGCACCGATGGCAGTACGACCCCGAGTCGCGACGCCGCGTATACCGCGACCAGATCGACCTCGGCTTCCAGCCCGGTCGGTGGCCACGCCTGCGGGCGCCGCAACGACGCCGTGAATAGAACTCGCGTCCTCGCCCCAGAAGGCGTTCGGGTCGAGGGGGAGGTCCATCCGCTCATCGCCCTGCTCCTCCTCGACCCCTTCAGAAGTCGGACGGTCGTATACGGCCCGCGGGCCGAACGGAACCAACTCGTCTTTGGGCCCGAACCAGTCACGAGGAATCCGAACAACCTTCGCCGTCTCGTCAGAGCCGGGCTGCCTCCCGCCGCTAGGGGTTTCCGCAGAACCCACCCGTTTGCAGACCTTTTCTTTCTCGTGGATTGGATTCGTCCGCCAGTGGGAGTAGAGTCTACTCTCTTGAATTAGCTCCAGTTTGTCTCAATTGGACAAAAAATGTCTTTTCAAAGCGGCAATCCTGACGAAACTTTCCTAACCGTGGTCGAGGTCGCGGAGATGCTGAAGCTCAACCCGCAGACCGTCCGGAACTGGATCGACCGGGGGAGGATGCCCGCGCTCCGGGTTGGTCGTCGGGTGAGAATCAGGCGTTCGGACCTTGAGCGCGTGCTTGAAGAGAGCGCGACAGCGGCTCAACCCGACTCGCGGGATGCCGGCCCGCCCGCTGAAGGTTTTTGGGAAGGCGAACCGATCGGCGTCGCTGAGCCCATGAACGGCCCCGCCGAAGGCGGCGACACCGACATGGCAGTTGAGCGTGAATCCGCCGCGGCCTCACCATCCGCCGCGGCCTCACCATCCACCGCAGGCTCACCCAACACCGCAGGCTCACCCAACTCCACCAGCCGAGCTGCATCGGCCGGGGGTGTCGGCCAGTGACCACGAACGAGGAACTGGGCCCTCGACATGGTGAGGTGCTCGACGCGGTGGCGCAGGCCGGGAGTGAGTGGGCGGAGGCGATGCGCGCACACAAGCTCGCGCCGCCGGATGCGGCGTTCGCGGCGCGGCTCCGCACCCTGGCTGAGGCGGCCCGGCGTGAGCAGACCGCCTGGGAGCAGGCTCACACTGCGGGTCTGCAGTGGCGACCGGTGCCGGGAGCTGAGCAAGCGCAACCGCCATACGAGCTTCGGCCGGGGACCGGTCGACGCGGTCCGCAGCAACTGTGGGATCGCTTTGATCGCGCCGTGGCCGCGCTCAACCGCGCGATCACCGGATCAAACGCCGTGGCCGTAGCTGACGCGTTCGGGCTACTGGGCCAAGCTGCGGGTGACCTGGCCGATGCCGTCGCGCGCGAAGACAACTCCGCGACCGCTCCCGCGCCCACCCGCGTCCGCGGAGCGGCATAGCGCGGCGTACGGCCGCCCCCACAGCGCGGGTAGGCTCGCGCGGCGATGCCACCTCCCTCACGTCCGTCGATTCACCTGCCTGCGCCGGGGACCAAGCGTGCGACCGTCATCGGCGCCGGCTCGTTCGGCACCGCGGTCGCCGTGCTGCTGGCGCGCGGGGGGCTTCGGACGACGCTGCAGACCCGCACCGAAGAACAGGCCCGGGATCTCAACGAGCACAGGGAGAACCGTGCCTATCTGAGTGGCGTGCAACTCCCGCGGGAGCTCCGGATCGAGCCCGCAAGCGCCGGCATAGCGCGGGCGGACTACGTGTTTCTGAGCGTGCCGTCAATGGGTCTACATGAGGTGATCGATGGCCTTGAGCAACGCGGGCTGTCCGAGAAAGCCTCTGTGGTGTCGCTGGCCAAGGGCCTGGTCGGGCCCGACGGTGAGCCGCCGACGGCCATCCTCACGCGCCTCCTCGGCGCCTCCCGCGTTGGGTGCGTGGGCGGTCCGGCCCACGCACGTGAGATGGTCACCCATGGGGCCGGTCTCGTGGCGGCGTCGACGAGCGAAGCGCTCGCCACCGCGGTGTCAGGTGTATTTGTTCGCGCGGGTGTGGTCTGCGAGGAGTCAGCGGACCCGACAGGGGTCGAGCTGGCCGGCGTGGCCAAGAACGCTGCCGCGCTGGCCTCTGGCGCGACGGTGGCGCAGGGCTTGAACGTCGCCGGTGCGGCGGCGGGTCACATCTTCTCCGAGGTCTGGCGATGGGCGCTGGTGCGCGGCGCGACTCCGATCTCACTCATCGGGCTGGCGGGAACCGGCGATCTGGTGGCGACCGCGCTGGCTCCCGAAAGTCGTAACCGCCGCGCTGGCGAACTCCTGGCCGAGGGCGTTCCCGCGGCCGAGATTCCCACCCGTGTCGGGCAGGCAATCGAGGCTCTTCAGACGGTTCCTTTGCTCGCGAAGGCGCTGGCGGCAGCCGGTTTTGAGGCACCGGTGACAGGCGCGCTGGCGAGGCTGATTGAGGGTGAGCTCCCGCTCGACGAGTGGGTCGCGGTAGTTCGAACGACGATCCCGCCCTCCGCGCGCCGGGACCAAGCGGAGCCGAGCCTGTGGCGCCGGTTCGTCGCGTGGATCAGACGTGTCTTCACCCGCCAGCCAACCCGCGCCTGAGAGACACCACATCTTTACTTGTCGTGAAGACGGGGATGGAACTCTGCATCACGACTGAGAGACAAGCTCCAAAAAGGAGAGAGAGATGCCGCAGATCATCGTGACGGCAGAGGATGCAGGAGATCTCACGGAGGGGACAGTCATGTTGCGGGAGCGCATCAACGCCAGCGACTTCGAGAGCGACCGGTTCGCCGCGAACCTGGTCGAGCGTCTCGGCTGGGCCGTGACCGACGCCGCCGAGCTGGAGCGCAGCGACCGCGCATGGGAGAGCGATCCGCAGGATCAGAGCGGCCGTGGTCTGGCGACGCCGGACCTGGTCGAGGCCTGAACCGCACCAGGCCCGCATCAGATCCCCGCGACGAGGGGCCCCGTTATCGCTCCTCCGCGAGTGTTGTGACTACCGCCTCATAGACGCCGGCGCCGTAGGTGGCCTCGGCGGCCCGTACCCGAGTCTGCGCGGTCGCCTCCGACCCCAACAACGGGTCGCGGTCCAGGGCGTTTGCCACGAGCCAGAACGCGCCCACCACGGACGCCACCCCAAGGTCCTCACGCGAGTCCCCGACCGCGATGCACTCCTTGGCTGCGTAGCCTCGCGCCTGCATGTGCCTGGCCACGGCGCGCGCTTTGGAAGCGGCGGCGGGGATGAGGTGGTAGGCGCGAATTACCTCCAGCCCGTGCATCTGCTCGCTCGCCGCCCGGACGACCCCGTTGTCAACCAGCCGAAGCCAATCGAAACCACCTGCCGACAGGAGACGCTGCGCGGCCGCAGGATCGACGGCGCCACGGAAGAGATGCGATACCTCACGCCCCGCCGACCAGGGGGTGTGGTATTCGAGCCGCGCCTCGAAATGGTCAAGCAGAAGGGCGGGAGCGCCGGACGCCTCGATCTGGTCATGGATCGACCCCCGCTCTGCTGAGGGCACAACGCCGTCGGTCAACCACTCGAGTTCGCCGTCGATGACCAGACCGCAACCCACCTCGAACGTATAGGCCGAGCTGCCAATTAGACGGGCGCATTCGAACACGCTCCCCTGGCGCCGGCCTGAGTAGAGGACAACCTCGACCTCCGCGCGGGCGCAGGCCTGAAGCGCCCGGACGCCCTCGAGGGCAAAGCCGCCATCGCCGGCCCTGAGCAGCGACCCGCCGGGCCCCACAAGGGTTCCGTCGAGATCGAGATACACACAGCGCAGCACCGCGGGCGACCATACTGGGGCGGTGGCGATCACCAGCGAGACCGAGCCCTGGAGCGCGCTCCTCGAGGCCGGACGGGCCGACGAGCGCCTGGTCCACGACGATCTTCAGCGAGCTCAGCGCGCGCGTCGCAGGGAGCTGCCGGCCGATCTCAGTCCCGCGGTCCGCGAAGCCCTGGTCGGCGCCGGCGTCACGGCTCTCTACGAGCATCAGGAAGAGGCTGTCCGGGCGGCGTTCGCGGGGCCGACGATGATCACGACCGGGACCGCGTCCGGGAAGTCGTTGTGCTTCCAGCTCCCCACGCTCGAGGTCCTGACCGCCGATCCGGCGGCTCGGGCTCTCTATCTATATCCGACGAAAGCGCTCGCTCAGGATCAGGCGCGGGCGCTCTACCGGTTTGGGCTGACCAAGGCGATACGGCCGGCGATCTACGACGGCGACACTCCACGCGCTGAGAGGGCGGCGATCCGCAGGCGCGCCAACGTCGTCCTCACCAACCCGGACATGCTCCACGTGGGGATCCTGCCCCACCACGGCGCCTGGGACGAGCTTCTGGCCAACCTCGCCTTCGTCGTCGTCGACGAGGCCCATGTCTATCGGGGTGTGTTCGGCTCACATGTCGGCAATGTGCTCAGACGCCTACGCCGCCTGGCGGCGATCCACGGCACCGCCCCCCGCTTCCTGCTGGCCAGCGCCACCATCGCGAACCCGGTCGAGCTGGCCGAGCGCCTGACCGGGCTGGGCGATTTCCACCTCGTCGATCGAGACACCGCCCCTAGAGCCGAGCGCCGGGTGGCGATGTGGAACCCGCCGCTCCTGGATGAGGCACTTGGGCTGCGCGGGTCGGCTCTCTACGAGGCCGCGGAGGTGTTCTCGGATCTGGTCGCCGCCGGCGCCAGGACGATCTGCTTCATGAAGTCACGCAAGGGCGTCGAGCTCATCCTTCGCCACGCCACCGACCGCCTTGAGCCGGGACTCGCCGAACGGATAGCGCCATACCGGGCCGGTTACACCGCGGCTCAGCGCCAGGAGATCCAGCGCCGCTTGAGTGGCGGAGAGCTGCTGGGCGTGGTGGCCACCGACGCGCTTGAGCTCGGCATCGATATCGGCGATCTCGACGCCGCGATCTGCGTGACCTTCCCGGGCACGGTCGCCAGCTTGAGGCAGATGTGGGGCCGCGCCGGACGGCGCGGCAGGGGGCTGGCGGTCTACATCGCGGGCGAGGACGCGCTCGACCAGTTCTTCTGCCGCCACCCAGACGATTTCCTGACCCGTCCTGTGGAGTCGGCGATTCTCGATCCCGACAGCTCCGAAATCTACGCCGAGCATCTTCTATGCGCGGCCCATGAGGCGCCCCTGTCGGACGCCGATGCGGCGTTTCTCGGTGAGCAGTGGCGGGATTACGCCGAGGAGCTCACGCTGTCCGGGGCCCTGCGGGAGCGCAGCACCGGGTTCGTCCCACGCCGCGCCGACGACTACCCAGCGGCTCGGGTGGCGCTGCGCTCGGCATCGGCGGGGAACTTCATCCTGATCGACGCGAGTGTCGGCGAGGTCCTCGGGTCGGTCGAGGCCGCGCGTGCCTATTCGACCGTGCACGAGGGTGCGGTCTACCTCCACATGGGTCGCGCCTACAGCGTTCTGGAGCTCGACCTCGACGCCCGGCGGGCATTGCTCGAGCCGTTCAGCGGCGACTACTTCACGCAGACCAAGCGGGAGAGCATGACCTTCGTCGAGCGCCTGCTCGACCGGCGCCAAACCTGTGGAGTCTCCCTCTCCTTCGGGGAGGTCGTGTACTCCGAGACGGTGCTCGGGTACCAGCGCAAGGGACTGCAGGACCATCAGGTGATCGACTTCCAAACCCTCGATTTGCCGACGGTCGAGTTCCCGACCCGGGCGCTGTGGTTCGAGCTCGACGAGCTGATAGCGGCCGAGGCGTTCCCCGCCGAGAAGCTTCTCGGCTCGCTTCACGCCCTGGAGCACGGCCAGATCGCGGTTCTCCCACTGATCGCGATGTGTGATCGCTGGGATATCGGGGGGCTTTCGACCAACGCCCACCCGCAGACCGGCACTCCCAGCATCTTTATCTACGACGGGCATCCCGGCGGCGTTGGCATCACGCGCCGGGGCTATGACCAGTTCGAACGGCTGGTCGCCGATGCGGGGCGCCTGATCGGCGAGTGTCCGTGTCAGTCCGGGTGTCCCTCGTGCGTCCAATCGCCGAAATGCGGCAACCTCAACGAGCCGCTGTCAAAGCACGGCGCGCTCGAATTGCTCAGGCGGCTCCAGGCGAGCTGAGGATGGCACCAGTCGCTACGATCGCGGCGCCACGGCGAGATAGCTCAGTTGGTAGAGCACACGACTGAAAATCGTGGTGTCCTCGGTTCGATTCCGAGTCTCGCCACTTGCGAAAGTGCTGTAAAGCCGCCCTTTTCTGTCCGGAGTCGACAGTTTGGTTGCGGCCTCAATTGGGCCCGCGAGCCGGTTATTAGGACCAATTCCGTAAAGCTTGGTGTGATCTGGACCGAGCTGGCCCGTCACGGCAGGGGCGAGGCGATACATCCGCAACGGGGGGCTGAGGAGCGGCTTCGCCTCCCCGCTCGGGTGAGTAGCGCACCTGGTCCTTCTGAACGTGACGCCGAGGTCCTGGCGCGCTTCCGCAACCCCCTGCGCGAGCAGCACTCGCGTTAGCGGGCCTCGCAACCGTCAGCCTGTGTCGTGTTGTCCCGACCCCCCCGGCTCAGCGCGCGCTGTCGGCAGCCACCGTTTCGTCACCGAGCAGGTAAGGGCCCGCCATCACTCGGCGTCCCCTGGTGGCAAGGATCGCAACCGGCGATGTCTTCTCCGTCGTGACCTGTCACGCAGTGATGATTGTGGGTAACTAACGGCGCACGACGAGGTCGGCGCCGTTAGTGGTTCGTTTCGTTGCGTAACGCAGCTGATGCCCGCATCGTCCACTACGCGGCGGGTAGCCGGACGACGAGTCGGCCCCCGCTGGCGTCGCTGTGTTCAGCCTCGACGTCGCCGCCTGCCGTTCGCGCGAGCCGGCGTGACAGCGCGAGCCCCAACCCGGCACCGTGCGATGCCACCGCCGTAGCGCCCGCGCCGGCACCGGCGCCAGGATCCGCGGCGCGGCGTCCGGGCTCGAAGATCGCCTCGCGGGCGGCATCGGGGATGCCAGGGCCGTCGTCCTCGATGTTGAACACGACAGCGCCGGAGTCGCGCCGCACCTCGATTCGAACTTCACTGACGGCGTACCGGTACGCGTTCTCGATCAGCGGCGCGAGGATCCGCTCGATGAGCGCGTGCTCGGCGGCCACGCGGATGCCCGTCGGTGCGCTGAACGTTATCGTGACCCCGCGCTCGGACCCGAACGCGGATGCGGCCGCGCGCGCTCCCGCGGCCGCATCGCTGCTGGTGCGCGACGGGTCGAACTCGGCCCGAGCCGCGGCGATGAGTGTCTCGAGAGTGCGTCCCATCTGCGTGGCGCTGTCGAGCACCTGCTCGAGAACGCGGCGGCCGTCGTCGTCCTGGGTGGTGTGGCGGAGCGCGAACTGGGCCTGGGCGACAATGTTCGCGAGCGGCGTCCGCAGCTCGTGGGAGAGCTCCGCCGACAGCCGCTGCTCGCGCCGGAGGCTCGCCGCGAGGCGGTCGAGCAAACGGTCGAGCGTGAACGCGAGTTGGGTCATCTCGTCGTGGGGCTGGCCAAGCGAGAAGCGGCGGTCGAGATCGCGGTCGCTCCACTCGGCGGCTTGGGTCGTCATCCTCGCGACCGGTCGCATTGCCGTCGAGATCAGCCACCAGCCGGCCGCGGCGACCGCAACCAGCGCGAGCAGCCCCAGCACCACCGAGGCTACGAGCGCCGTGCGACGAGTCTGGTCGTAGGGCGCGAGCGAGACGCCCGCGACCACGGTCCCGAGCCGGCGACCGGCATCGACCACCGCAAGCGAGTGTAGGCGCGTGCGCGTCGATGAGATGTCGCGCGTCGACGGGGGCGCCAGAGCCATCGCCGCGGCCGCCGCATCGTTCGCCGCACCGGCGGTCTGGGGCACCTCCAATGCCCGGGTGCCACGGAATATCCAGATCTGCGTGTCGGGGCTCGCCTGGTCGGGCGTCTCGCCGAGCTCGATCCGGCCGCCGGCCACGCGCAGCGCTGTGAGTTCGGCCGAGGCGCGGGCCTGGACGACTCCGGTCGCCTCGGTGTCGAGGCGGTTGGTGAGCACGGCGTTGAAGCCGACTGTGAGCCCCGCGAGCACCAGCGCGATCGCGACCAGCACGGTGAGCAGAAGACGAGCGCGGAGCGTCATTGCAGGCGGTATCCGACCCCGTGGATGGTCCTGATCGCCGGGGCGTTGGGAAATGTCCGAAGCTTGCGGCGGATCCTTGCGACGTAGACGTCGAGCGTGTTTTCCTGCACGATCGCGCCGTGTGGCCAGGCGATGGCGACGAGCTCGGCGCGCGCAATAGCCTTGGCGGGCCTGGCGGCGAGCGCCGCGAGTAGGCGGAACTCAGTTGGGGTCAGCGGTTGCGTGTGGCCTCCGACCGACACCGTTAGCTCAGCAGGGTCGAGAACGACGCCGTCGCCGATGGCGGCCCCGGCCGCGTGGCGGGCTTGATCCGCGCGACGGAGCAGCGCCTGCAGCCGGGCGACCACCTCCTCGATGTCGAAGGGCTTCGTGACGTAGTCGTCGCCGCCGACCGTGAAGCCGCTCAAGCGGTCTGTCAGCGCGTCACGCGCGGTCAGAAACAGGACCGGTGCGCCGATTCCGTGCGCCCTCAGCGCCTGGCAGACGTCGCGGCCGTCTGAGTCGGGCAGGCCGATGTCGATGACGAAGGCGGCGGGCGGGGTGCTAAGTGCTTGATTGAGCAGCTCCCGCCCGCTCCCCACGGCCCGCGCCGCGAACCCTTCGGCGCGCAGACTGCGGACCAGTACGTCGCGCAGCGGCGCGTCGTCCTCGGCGATCAGCAGGCTCGGCTCCATCGTTTCGGGCAAGTATCGCGGTGTTTGCCGAGCCCGTTGCACCCTCGCGGTCAACGTTCAGGAGATCGTCAGGTCAGATCGCGAGCCTGCTTCCCATGAACAAGCTCTTCGTCTCAGGTGTCGTGGTCGCGTCGTCGATCGTCGGGGCGGGTTGCGGATCCTCGTCGAGTGGCTCGTCGTCGACTTCGAGCGGCGGAGCTTCCACCGCCGCCTCCGCGCCGACCACAACTTCCGCATCGCCAGCGGCCACGACGAGCGGGGCCAGCTCTCCCGGTGCGTTGTCGGCGGAGGCGCAATCGGCGGCGACCGGCGACATTCCGGACACCCAGGTGTTCCTGGTGCTCAGGAACGCCCACAGCGGCTACTCGATGAAGTACCCGGAGGGCTGGACCATCCAGGGCTCCGGCTCGGACAAGCTCACCATCAGCGATAAGAACAACCTCGTCCGCGTGGTGATCGGGAGAGGTCCGGCACCGTCGCCGGCATCAGTCGCCGCAGCGCTGACCGCACTGAAGAAATCAAGCCCAACGCTCACCTTTACGGCGCCACAGAAGTTCGCGCTGCCCGCATCGTCGAGAGCCGTCAAGGCCGTGTACACAACCGAGAGCCCACCGGACACGGTCACCGGCAAGCGCGTGAAGCTGATCGTCGACCGCTACGTGCTACCGGGGCCCGGCGGTCGGGTGGCGACCGTGGACCTCGGCACGCCCAAGGGCGTCGACAACGTCGACGCGTACCGGATGATGATCGAGAGCTTCAGCTGGAAATGACCACCTCGGAGCGAAGGATCGTCAGCCTGTGGCGCGAGCCCGAGCACCATCCCGCGCAGCTCGAGTGGCCGGCACTGCAGTTCCACGACGTGTTCAAGATCTACCGCTCGGGCCCGGTCGAAACGGTGGCGTTGCGGGGCCTCGAGCTCCGGGTCGAACGTGGCGAGCTGGTCGCGGTGCTCGGCCCGTCGGGCTGTGGCAAGAGCACGATGCTGGCGCTCGCAGCCGCGCTCGACCAGCCCTCCGCGGGCGAGGTCCGGGTCGGCGAGCACTCGCTGCACCGTTTCGATGACGACGAGCTGGCGCGATACCGGGCGCGCGAGGTGGCACTCGTGTTCCAGAGCGACAATCTGTGGCCAGCCCTGTCCGCGCGGGAGAACGTGGCGGCAGCGCTCCGGCTCTCCGGGCACGTCGGCGACGTCGCCCAGGCGGCGGACGACGCGCTCGCGGTGTTCGGCCTCGCCGCTCGCGGGTCGCATCGGGCCGGAGCGCTGTCGGGCGGGGAGCAGCAGCGGGTGGCGATCGCCGGCGCGTTCGCCCGCAGGGCCCCGCTGGTGCTGGCCGATGAGCCGACCGGGGAGCTCGATGCCCGGAACGAGCAGATCGTGCTCGAGGCGCTCGCGCAGCTGCGCTCAGAACGCGGCAGCACCGTGGTGGTCGTGACCCACTCCGAGGGTGTCGCCGCTGCCGCGGGGCGGGTGGTCGAGATGCTCGACGGGCGCGTGGTCACGTGAGTGCGCCCAGCGCAGTGGCCGAGCTCGCTGCCTGCCGGGGGGTCGATGTGGTCCACGGCGATGGCGAGGCGCGCGTCACGGCCCTGGCCGGGGTCGACTTCACCGTCGGCGAGTGCGAGCGGGTCGCCCTGTTTGGGCCGTCGGGGTCCGGTAAGACGACGCTGCTGCACGTGCTAGGAGGTCTCGTGGTCCCGAACGCCGGCGAGGTTACTTGGCGTGGGACGCCGCTGTTCTCGCTGGACGCGGTCGCGCGCGGGCGAGCTCGCGCGACAGGCATCGCGTTCGTGTTCCAGGGCGCAAACCTGCTACCGACGTTCACCGCGCACGAGAACATCGCCTTCGCGGCGCGAGCGGCGAATGGGCAGTCGCGTCCGGAGCGTGAGCCGCTTGAATTGCTCGAGCTCGTCGGACTCGCGGCGAAGGCCGAGGCGCTACCGGGCGAGCTGTCGGGTGGCGAGGCGCAGCGGGTGGCGATCGCCCGGGCACTGGCACAGCAGCCTGCACTCCTGCTGTGCGACGAGCCGACGGGTCACCTCGATTCGGACACTGGCGCCCGCGTGCTCGACTTGATCGATGCCCTTCACGACGAGTTTGGATTCGCGCAAGTGACGGCGACCCACGACGCCGACGTCGCGGCGCGGTACAGGCGCGCGGTCGGTCTCGCCGACGGCCGAATCACCGACGCGATGCGTCCAGAGTGAGGACCGCGCTCGGCTTCGCGCTCGCGGGCATCGTCCGGGCCCCCGGCCGAACGCTGGTGCGGACCGTCGTGCTCGCGGTTGCCGTGGCGCTCCTCGGCTCGATGCTGCTGTTCATCGGGCACTCGCTACGCACGATGACCGGCTCCGCGATCCGCGGGGTCCCGCTCGACTGGCAGGGCCCGGTAGCGTCGTACCGACAGGCGCAATCGATGGCGGCGGTCGTCGCGGCCCAGCGCGGAATTCTGCAGGCCTCGGCGACCGCGACGGCGCCGTTCGCGGCCGCGTCGCACAGCGGGCCCGGAGGGCTCACGAACGCCGGCAGCGGCGCCGTGCTCGGGATTTCGCCGGGGTATCAGGCGCACATCCACACCTTCCGCTTCTTGCAGGGCTCGCTGCAGCCGGGGGCGATCGTGCTCGACCAGCAGATGGCCGCGACGCTCCAGGCCCACATCGGCGACTTCATCTCGCTGACTGCGCGACCGGGCGCGCACCCGGACCGGTTTCGGGTCTCCGGGGTGGCGCTGATCACCGCTCCCGACATCGTGTTCCAGCCGCTGAACCCACTGCTCGGGCCAGCGCCGGCGCAGCCGCCTGCGAACGCCGCGATCCTCCCGCTCGCGACATTGGCGTCAACGCTCGCCCGCCACGAACCGGCGATCTCCTCGGGCTCTGGCGGGGCGTCCGCGGTGCCCGGCGCGCAGACCGGGATCCAGTGGCAGGTGTCAGCGCAGGTCGATCCGAACGGGCTCGGCTCGACGCCCGGGCAGGCGTTCACACGCGCAGGCGCGGTCGTCCACCGGGTCGAGGCGGCGCTGCCAGGCCAGGTCGTGTTCGTGGACAACCTCTCAGACCAGCTCAACACCGCCGCCGGCGATGCGCTTTACGCCGAGACGCTCTACATCATGCTGGCGGTGCCCGGGGCGCTGATCGCGCTCGGGCTCGCCTACCTGGCCGCGCTCGGCACCGTCGAGCGCGACCGGCGCGACCTCGCGCTCCTGCGCGCACGGGGGGCCACACGCCGCGACCTTGTGGCGATGGCCGCCACCGAGAGCGCCCTGATCGGGATCGTGGGCGGGCTGATCGGAGCCGCCGCCGCGTTCGCAGCCGTGTCGGCGATCATCAAGGGCGGCGCCCAGCTGACGGTCCTGCGCGGGCTCGTGACGGTGGCCGCATGCATCGCAGTCGCTTGGGTTGGCGCACTGGTCGCCCGGCTCGGCGCGACCGTGACGGTGTGGCGCGCCGCTGTGTCGGAGAGTCGCCGCGCGGTGCGCCGCGAGGGTAAGCCCCTGTGGCAGCGGCTGCACCTCGACCTCTTCGCGCTCGCGCTGAGCGGCCTGATCTGGTGGCTGACCGCGAAGACCGGCTTCTCGGCGATCGTCAATCCGGATTCGAACCCGTCGCTGTCGCTGTCGGTCTACATGTTCTTCGCGCCGGCACTGCTCTGGGTCGGCGCGACGCTGCTGCTCGTCAGGCTGCGCGGGCGAACGCTCGCATGGGTCGCGGGACGCTTCGGCGGCGGTTCGCCCCGCAACACACGCGCGTTCCTGTTGGCCAGCGCCAGCCGGCGGGGCGCCGCAATCAACCGAGGGCTCGTCGTGGTCGGGCTGCTGCTCACGTTCGGCGTCGAGCTGGGCCTATTCACGGCCACCTACGACCAGCAGGCGAATATCGACGCGCAGCTGACGCTCGGCGGCGACGTCGTTGCGAGCGCGCCGCCTGGGGTCACCGCCGGCCGCCGTTTGGAGCAGCGCATCGCTGCGGTCCCGGGCGTTCAGGGAACGACCTCGGTCGACCACTCGTACGCATACGTTGGCCCCGACCTCCAGGACACCTTCGGGATTGACCCGAACACGATCACGCGGGGGACCACGCTCCGCGACTCCTACTTTCTCGGCGGCAACGTCGACGAGATCCTGAACCGGCTGCGCGCGCGGCCGGACGCGATCCTCGTCTCCAAGGAGACGATCGGCGACTACCAGCTGCGCCTGGGCGATCTGCTGCGGCTGAGGGTCCTCGACCGCTCGACCGGGCGATTCAACGTGGTGCCATTTCACGTCGAGGGAGTCGTGCAGGAGTTCCCCTCGGCGCCCCGCGACTCGTTCATGGTCGCGAACCTCTCCTACCTGCAAGCCGCGGACCACGCCGGTGGGCCGAACCTCGTGCTCGCCCGCGCGAGCGATCCCGGGCCGACCGCGACGAGGGTCGCGCACGCGACCGCGGCCGACGGCACGCTTGTGAAGAACATCACCGAGCAGACGCAGCAGACCGTCAGCTCGATCACGACCGTCGACCTGCGCGGGATCAGCCGCATCGAGGAGGCCTTCACGATCGCGCTCGCCGCTGCCGCGATGGCGCTATTCGTAGCACTCGCCGTGATCGAGCGCCGGCACGAGTTTGCGACGATGGCCGCCGTCGGCGCCACGCTCCGAAGCATCGGCGCGTTCGTATGGAGCGAGGCCGCGCTCGTCCTGGTGGCGTCGTTGCTGCTCGCCGCCGGACTCGGACTCCTGCTCGCGCTAATGCTTGTCGCGATGCTCCAGCACGTGTTCGACCCCCCGCCGGACGCCATCGCCGTGCCGTGGGCCTACCTCGGAGAGCTGGCCGGTGCGGCGCTCGTTGCGACCGGAGTCGCCGTCGCGATCGCCGCACAAAGGCTGCGCCGCCTATCCCTGGGACGACTGCTGCGAGAGCAGTAGGTGCGAACCCTCTCGCGGGCCCGCGGCGTCGGGCGCCGTCCTCATCGCAGCCGGTTGCGGCAGCCACTGTGCCCAATCGCTTGGGGTTTGCGGTTGCTCGGCGAAGAGCGGGTCTTGCAGATCGGGCAGCACCCGTCCTGGGCCGTGAGCATACCCGCCACCAGCAGGGCCCCGGGTGATGGCAGGCCCTTACCTACTCGGTGACGAAACGGGGGCTGCCGACAGCCGCGCTGAGCCGGGGTTGTGACGACACGACACACATCGCTCGTTTGCGAGGCCCGCTGACACGAGGGCCGCTCGCGCAGGGGGTTGCGGATGCCCGGGGGTTACCGCGTCGGCCGCCGTGTCTGCACCGCGCTCATCGTGCGGTAGGGCGAGCAGCTACTGGCTAGTTGACCGCGCAATTGGGCCCGTAACGGAATTCACGGGCTGAATACGGCGCAAAGATCCGCAAACTGCGGACACAATGCGGCCCCGACGAACACCGACCCCGGACAAGATTTGGCCTGCAAATGCGCACTTATCGACAATAACAATTACACGACTGAAAATCGTGGTGTCCTCGGTTCGATTCCGAGTCTCGCCATCCTCTGTAGAGCCGCGCCGGACGGTCGCCCACGCGCCGTGCCACCGGCCCGCGCCCGGACTATGTGCTGACCGCGGGTTCCGGCTCCTGCGGCGCCGTGCAGAAGGCGCATCGGCGGGCCTGGCGGGGGATGTCGCTCAGGCACTCGGGGCACGGCTTGGTCTCCGATTCGACATCAGGCTGAGTCTTCCGGCGGCGCATCAGCGCGTTGATCGGCTGGACGACGAAGAAGAAGACCGCTGCGGCAATCGAGATGAAAGCGATCAGGTAATTGATGAAGTCGCCGTAGAGGAAGTGGCTCGAATTGAGGGTGAAGGAAAGGTTCGAGAAGTTCGGCTTGCCGAAGATCAGCGCAACGATCGGTGTGAGCAGGTCCCGCACCAGCGCGGTGACAAGAGCGCCGAACGCCGCGCCGATGACAACCGCCACGGCGAGGTCGACCACATTGCCGCGCAACAGGAATGTCTTGAAATCCCGCAACATCTCGGCCTCCTGAGGATCAGTCTCTGACGGGTGTAGTTCGGGGGCGCTCCCTCATGTCCTGCGGAGCCCCCAGGGACAAATCGCGCGACGAGGGCACCGCGCTTCCACGAGGTGGCGCGTGCAGGCACGAACCGTCCGCGATCTGCTTCAAACGCCTTGACGCGGCGGGTACGACGGCGTACGTTAGGCAAATTGCCTAACGTATCCAACGATCATACAAACGGACGATTGGCAGCGGAGATCGTCGCCCATAAGCTCCGGCCATCTGAGCCCTCAGCAGGGGAGGGCCGAAGCACGCCACTGTCATGTCGTTACGTCCAGACGGTTCAAACCGCGGACCGTTCTGGTCCGTCTTCGAGCGCTCGAACATCCCGATGGCCCTCGTCGATCGGGACAAGCGGTACGTGGCCGCAAACGATGCGGCGCTAACGCTCTATCAGTACGGTCGCGAGGATGTGATCGGCCGCCGGGCGGGACGAACGGTCGCCGGCATGCCGGCTTCCGCGGCTGAGGCCGACTGGCGAACGCTGCTGCGCCACAACGAGCTGTATGGGGAGCGCTTGATTACGCATCCGAGCGGGCGCGCGATCCGGGTGACATTCGCCGCCCACGGCACGACCGTCGACACGCAGTGGCTGGCCCTGTTCGTAACCGTGTCGGCCAAGCTCGAGCCGGACGGGGTCGAACTTATCTGCGCCTGCCCACCCGGAGCCGGCCGGTCGCCGGGCGATCCGGCCAACCTGGGGCGTCTGGGCGTTGCCCTGACCCCGCGTGAACGAGAGGTAGTGCGCAGAGTGGCCTTGGGGCGCAGCACGCCGCAGATCGCCGCCGATCTCAGCCTCAGTCCGGCAACGGTGAGAAGCCATGTCAGAAACGCGATGGTGAAGGCGGGCGCCCACACTCGCGCGCAGCTCGTCGCGCTGGTCCTGGGTGAGGGCCTCGCCGATCGCTAGCGCGTCCTCGGAGGCTGATTGCCCCCGTAGACTGGGCCGATGCACGGTCTCGACAACTCGGAGGTTTGACCCGTGGCCGGGAAGGTCGACCTCGCGGGGCTCGATCGCCTGCTTGCCGCGGGCGCCCAGCTGGTCGAGGCGCTCCCCAAGGAGGAGTACGAGGAGGGTCATCTTCCGGGCGCCATCAGCCTTCCGCTGAAGGAGTTGACCGCGGAGCGGGCGGGCGTTCTCGATCTGAACCGCCCGGTTGTCGTCTATTGCTGGGATTCGCTCTGAGACCTGAGCGCGCGGGCCGCGTGCCGGCTCGAAACGCTGGGGTTCTCCGAGGTCTACGACTACGGCCCGGGCAAGGTCGACTGGCTGGTCAACCGTCGCCCCATCGAGGGGGCTCGGGCGCCTGAGCCGACGCTCGGAGAACTCGCAAGTGCTGATGATGTGGTGACATGCCGTCTCTCGGATCGTGCGGGGGCGGTCCAGGCGCGACTCGACGCGTCGAGTGTTCCGTTTGCGCTCGTCGTCAGCGACGGGGGCGTGCTGCTCGGACGGGTGCCCGCGAGTGAGCTCGAGGGGAATCCCGCGGAGTCGGTCGAGGTGCTGATGGACCCGGGCCCGAAGACGTACCGCCCCCACAAGACCGCGCGGGGGGTTGCCCAGGAGCTGGTCGAGCGGGGCCTACAGTGGGCGCTCGTAACCTCACCCGACGGCGAGCTGATCGGTGTCGTCAGCCGGAACTCGCTCGAGATCGCCGCCGAGGACGGGCGATAGGCGAGCCGGGCAAGGCCGCCAGGCGATCGACCCTGTCCCGTCCGCCCAGCTGGATGAGCCGATCGAGGTCGAGCGGCTCCTCCATCACGACAAGCGTCTGAACCAGGTCCTCATCGCTCAGCGCCTCGAGCGCGGCGCCAAGGGCCTCGTCATCCAGGTGCCCGACGAAGCGCCCCATCGTGACGTACTCCTTTCGGCGCGCGAGGACACGGGTGATCTCCAGGATGCGGGCCGGCGGGATCCGCGCGATGACCGCGCTGGCTCGGCGCGGATCGAGCTCGATCGCGATATCGGCGACGAATTCCGTCGGCAGGCGCTGGCCGACGTCGTCGGCTCGCTCGGGTTCGAGCAGACCCGCGACCCGCGCCGCGAGGACCGGCCCGAAGGTCGTTCGCGCCAGGTTTGCCACCAGAGCGACCGGGAGGAGCCGGCTGGTGGCAGCGAGGCGTCGCAGGGCGCCGTCGTGGGCCGCGAACAGCGCCTCGGTCGCCTGATCGCGGAAAGCGCGTAGGTCCTCGACTCTGACCGCTTCGAGGTAGGACAACCGTGCCGGCTCGACCTGGAGCAGGCGCGCCAGCTTGAGGATCTCCGCGTGGACCGCCCGCCGGTCGCTCATCAGATCAGCCCGTGATCTTCTTGATCGGCCCGCGGAGGAGCCGAGGAATCCGGGCCAGCGCTCGCTCCCCGGCCTCGGCGAGCGCAGCCGCCTGACGTCGTCGCGCGCTCCGCACAGCGTCTGCGAGGTCATCCAGCTCCGCCGCCGAGAGGACGGAAAATCCCCGCGGTAGCCGGTCGTCGAGTTGCGCCTCCAGCGCCCGCCGGGATGCGTCCTTGCTCATCCCGCGCATCGTGACGTCACGCGGGGACGTACGTCAACGCCGAACCGTGCGTGAGCGGACAGACCGGACACGCCGCGTAAGCTGACGCTGAGTGAGCGCGGCCTACATCCTCGACGCTGTTCGGACTCCGTTTGGCCGCTACGGCGGGGGGCTGTCGCATGTTCGCCCCGACGACCTGGCGGCCCACGTGGTGGGGTCACTGCTCGATCGGATGCCGCACCTCGATCCCGCCCACGTCGACGACGTGCTGTTCGGCGACGCCAATCAGGCCGGCGAGGACAACCGGAATGTGGCCCGGATGGCCTGGCTCTTGAACCGGCTGCCGACCAGCGTTCCCGGCAGCACGATCAACCGCCTCTGCGGCTCGAGCCTCGACGCGGCGATGCAGGCGAGCCGGATGATCGAAGTGGGGGACGCTTCGCTCGTCCTGGTCGGCGGCGTGGAGTCGATGAGCCGGGCTCCCTGGGTCCTGCTCAAGACCGCGACCCCGTTCCCGCGGGCCCATCAGGAGCTCTATTCGACGACGCTGGGCTGGCGCATGATCAACCCGGACATGCCACCGGAGTGGACGATCTCGCTCGGGCAGAGCGCCGAGAAGCTCGCGGAGATCTACGGGGTCACCCGTGAGGCACAGGACGCCTTCGCCCTGCGCAGCCATCAGCGCGCCCTCGAGGGCTGGGACTCGGGCTTCTACGAGTCCTGGGTTGTGCCGGTCTCCGGGACCGAGCTGGAGCGCGACGAGAACATCCGGCCCGATACCTCGCTGGAGCGACTGGCTCGCCTCAAGCCGTCGTTCGTCGACGGTGGCACCGTCACGGCGGGAAACTCATCGCCGCTCAACGACGGCGCCGGCGCCCTGCTCATCTCTGACGAGGCCGGAGCCGAGGCCGCCGGACAGGAGCCGCTGGCGCGTGTTGTCTCCCGGGGCGCGGCCGCGGTTGATCCTGACGTGTTCGGGATCGCGCCGGTCGAGGCGGCCGAGGTGGCCCTTCGCCGGGCCGGCATCGGCTGGTCGGAGGTCGACGTGGTTGAGCTCAACGAAGCCTTCGCGTCGCAGTGTCTGGCCGACATTGGCCAGTGGAAGGGGCTCGATCCCGAAAAGGTCAATCCCCACGGCGGCGCGATCGCGCTCGGCCACCCCCTCGGGGCCTCCGGCGTGCGGATCCTCGGAGGGCTGGCACACGAACTCAGCCGTCGCGGCGGCGGCTATGGGGTGGCCGCACTGTGCATCGGCGTCGGCCAGGGGCTGGCCGTCGTGCTCCAGGCATGACCGTGAGGTGCTCAGAGCCCTAAGGCGTAGCCCTAGGCAAGTAAGGCCTACGGGCCCGAAATCAGCTCCTTCTGCCCGATGTGCAGGCAGGCGTCTCAGCTCATCCTGCACGCAGTGGAAAAGAACTCGGAAAGGAGCCAAGCGTGCATCCCAGCCTCATTACCCCCCTCGCGTCCGAGCACCGGAACGACCTCGTCCGCAGCGCGGCCAGCGGTGCGCTGGCAAGGGCCGCGAACTCCGATCAACATCTCGGCTTTACGGCCTCGATCGGGCGATACTTCCGGCGTGGCCCGGAGGCTGACCAGCAACCGCTTCGTCGGACGGACCGAGGAGCTGCGCGAGCTCGAGCAGGCAGCGGAGGCGGCACGGAGCCGGCAGCCTGCACTGCTTCTGCTGGGCGGTGACTCCGGCGTCGGAAAAACGCGCCTGATCGGCGAGCTCGAACGGCTGCTCTCGGACCGGGACGTGTTCGTTCTGCGCGGCGAGGCGGTTGAGCAGAGCGAGGGCGAGCTCCCGTACGCGCCGCTCACCAGTGCGCTCCGCCCCTTGGTGAGGGCAAGGGATCCCGCGCTCGCTGAGTTGAGTCGGGGTAGCCGCATCCAGCTCGGGGCGCTGTTTCCCGGGCTCGACGAGACCGGCGGAGCGACCCCGGTCCACGATCCCTCCTCGCAGCTGCGGCTATTCGAGGCCCTGGTCGAGCTACTCGACCTGCTGTGCGAACGCGGGCCGGTGACCCTGATCCTCGAGGACATGCATTGGGCCGATCGGTCGACACGCACGTTCGTCTCCTTCCTGGCCCGGAGTCTTCGCCAGGAACCGATGCTGGTCGTGCTCACCTACCGGACCGACGAGCTACATCGGCGACATCCGTTGCGCTCGCTGCTCAGCGAACTGGATCGCTTGGACCACGTCCGCACGCTCGGCCTTGAAGCGTTTAGCCGCGATGAGCTCCGCGAACTGTTGGCCGACATCCTCGATGCCGACCCTGCCGAGGCACTCATCAACCGGCTCTATGCCCGGAGCGAGGGCAATCCGCTCTACACGGAGGAGTTGCTCGCCGCCGGGCTCGATGGTCGGGGTGCTCCGCCGGAGAGCCTGCGCGATGCCTTCATGCTCAGGATCGAGCGGTTGTGTGCCGACGCGAGGCGGGCAGTCAGGGCCATCGCGGTGGGGCGCCGGTTGACCGAGCCCGTCATCTCGGAGGTCGCCGAGATCGCTCATGAGGCTCTGCCCGAGGCGCTCCGCGAGGCCGTGGCAGAGCATGTCCTGACCACGGACGAGGATGGCCGCTTCAGCTTCCGTCATGCCCTCCTTCGTGAGGTCGTCTACGACGACTTGCTGCCCGGGGAGCGCGGGGATCTGCATCTGAGACTGGCCCGGACGCTCGAGGCGAGAATCGGGTGTGGGCTCGATCAGGAGGCAGAACGCGCGGCCGCCGTCGCGGGGCATTACGCGGCGGCCGGTGACCAGCCAGCGGCTCTCCGCGCCGCGGTCGAGGCGGCGCTCGTGGCCCGTGGCGTGCACGCCTACGCTGAGGCCGCGGAGCTGGCCGAGCGGGCGCTGGATCTGTGGCCAAGGGTTCCGGATGCCGAGCAGACGATCCCGCTATCCCGTGTCGATCTACTGACCCTGGCCGCCTCGGCCCACGGGATCGCGGGCGACCGCGAACGCGGCGAGACGCTCCTCAAGCTGGCCCTGGAAGACGTCGACCCGGAAGCCGAACCCGAGGCGTACGCCGGGATCCTGGCGCGGCTGGCTCGCGCCCAGTGGGCGCTGAACCGCGCTGCGGAGGGTGTGGAGACCGCGCAGCGCGCGCTGGCCATGTTGCCCGAAGCGGGAGCCAGTCGGGAGCGCCCGGCGCTGATGGCGTGGCTGGCCCGGACCCTGTTTCTCAGAGGCCGTTTCCGTGAGGCCGTCCCCGACGGTGAGGCGGCCCTCGAGGCAGCGATTGACGCCGGTGACCGGCACGCTGAGGGTGAGGTCCGGAACACGCTGGGGATGGCGCAGATCGCGCTCGGCGATATCGAGACCGGAATTGGGCAGTTGCAGCGGGCGATCGCGCTCGCTCGGGAGGACGGCGACCTCGACAACCTGGGCTACGCCTACTCCAACCTCGCGGCGATGCTGCACGTCGCGGGCCGGACCCGGGAGGCGTTCGAAGTCGCTCGTGCGGGGTTGGCCGAGATTCCGCCCCGGGTCGCCCGTCTCCACGATTGGCTCATGCTCTCGGTGGCCTGGCTCGGCTACGAGGTCGGCGACTGGCAGATCATGCGCACCCACCTCGAGCCCTCGACCACATTGCTCGATCGCGGCTCGCTGTTCCGGCTGCTGGTCGAGGCCGAAGCCGCGATCGGCGAGGGCCGGGACGCCGAGGCGGAACGCCGGCTGGTCCAGGCGGAGCCGCTCGTCGACGCCTCGAGCGAGCCGCAGTGGATCGGGTGGTTTGGCGCGCTCGAAGGGGAACTGCGCCGCCGGCGCTACGAGCTTCCGGCAGCTCGGGCCGCAGTCGAACACGCGCTTGACCGGCTCGAGGTGTGTACGGATGACGTGATGCGGATCGCTCGGGCCAGCGGCGTGGGCGCCCGGGTCGAGGCTGACATGGCACGCCGAGCCAAGGACCTGCGGGAGGAGGCCGAGGAGCGCGACGCACTCGCGCGCCTCGAGATCCACCTGAGCCGCCTGGAGGCAGCGGCCCAGGAGGGCGGCCCGGTGGAAGAGGCGTGGTTGGCGGTCGGGCGGGCGGAGCTGGCCCGCGGCCAGGCACGCAACGACCCTGGTCTGTGGCACGAAGCGGCGGAGCGGTGGGAGTCTGTCGAGCGGCCGTACCTGGCCGCCATCGCGCGCTGGCGAGAGGCCGAGGCGGAGGTGGAGGGCGGAGATCGGGATGCGGCAGCCGTGGCGGCGCGGTCGGCGCTGATCGTGGCCGCCGAGCTGCGGGCGCGCTGGCTCGAGGACGAGGTCGTGGCGCTGGCTCAGCGGGCGCGCCTGGCGCTCGACGAGGACGCTGAGGCCCCTCGCGCAACCGCCGAGCTCGACGAGGAGCCGTTCGGACTGACGCCGCGTGAGCGCCAGGTCCTGGCCTTGATCGCCGAGGGCGCCACCAACCGCCAGATCGGCGCGGCGCTCTACATGGCCGAGAAGACAGCGAGCGTTCACGTGTCTCGGATCCTCAGCAAGCTGGGGGTGCAGAGCCGCACGCAGGCGGCGGCCATGGCGCACCGGCTGCATCTGACCTGAGCCGGCTGTTCTCGGCCCGGCTCACGATACGTTCACTGGATGCAGCCGGTTTTCGACGGGCACAACGACGCGCTCACCGTCGATGACCACGAGTGGCTGGTCAGCGGCAGAGCTGGGGGTCATCTCGACCTCCCGCGCATGCGGGCGGGCGGCGTGCGCGGAGCCATCTTTGCCGTGTTCACGGAGGGGCCGAAGGAGCGCGAGGCCCTCATCCCGAGGGAGGACGGCGTGCGGGAGTTCGAGTACGCCTCTCCGGTCGATCACGTCATCGCCGCCGCCGACGCCGCGGCCGTGGCCGGTCGCCTCCTCCGGCTTGAGCGTGAGGGTGCGATCCAGGTGGCGAGACGCATCGGCGATGTCGACCGCGCGCGATCCGAGGACGGTCCGCCTGTCGCCGTGCTCCACCTCGAGGGAGCCGAGGCGATCAGTCCCGATCTCGAGTCGCTGGATCTCTGGTATCAGGCCGGTCTACGGTCTCTCGGCCCGGTGTGGAGCCGGGCCAACGCCTTCGGCTGGGGGGTTCCCTTCATCTCCCCGGCCTCGCCGGACATCGGACCGGGGCTGACCCGCGCCGGACGCGCGCTCGTGGAGCGCTGTGCCGAGCTCGGGATCCTGGTTGACGTCAGCCACCTCAACGAGGCGGGGTTCTGGGATGTGGCGCGGCTCGAGCCCGGACCGATCGTGGCCAGCCACGCGGGCGTGCACGCGGTCGCGGCGGCCTCGCGCAACCTCACCGACGCGGAGCTCGACGAGATCGGCACCTCAGGCGGCCTGGTCGGAATCGTGTTTGCCGCCCCGTTTCTCAGGGACGACTTCGCGGATGACCCGGAGACTCCGCTCGAGCTGATTGCGCGTCACGCGCGCTACGCCGCCGACCGCATCGGGGTCGAGCATGTGGCTCTGGGCTCCGACTTCGACGGGGCGACGATTCCCAGGGCCATCGGGGGGGCCGACGGGATGCCGCGGGTTCTTGAGGCGCTGCGTGACGAAGGGTTCACTGAGGCCGAGGTCGACGCCATCGCGTGGGCCAACTGGCGGCGTGTGCTCGCCGCCTGGTGGCGCGACTAGACCTCGCTAACGCCGGCGCTGCTGGCGATCGGGAGCGCGTAGAACAGGGCCAGGGCCGCCATGATGGCCAGCGTGACGTATGGCGAGACGGCGGCGAGGCCGGTCGCCACGATGTACGGGAAAAGCCCGCTCACGCTCCGGTAGAGGATCATCCGGCGCTGTCGCGCGCTCAACTTCACGCGCAGGAGCTGTGGACGCCGGAGCAGGATCTGGCTGTTCAACGAGGCAAACGCACTCGCCATGGCCAGGAAGATCGCGCCGTAGATGGCCGCCGCGAGCTTGGCCCCATGCCCCTCGCGCAGATACTCCGCGAACAGCGAGGTGCCGAACGGGATGACGGCGATCGTCAACAGCAACAGCAGATTCAGCATCAGGATCGAATGGTCGGCCTCGGCAAGTCGCCCGATCATCACGTGGTGGTTGATCCAGATGATCCCGATAGTGAGAAACGAGACCACGTAGGCCGCATATTGCGGCCATAGTGCTCCCAGGGCGTGGCCGAGGTGAGCCCCGTGGGCCGTCTTGTCGGCTGGCGGAACGACGATGTTCAGCACGAGCAGGGTGATGGCGACCGCGATCACGCCGTCAGAGAAGGATTCAAGTCGGGCCCTGCTCACGCTGCGGCTTTCGCCGGAGCGGGCGAGGCTCCTACCGCGAGCTCACGCTCACCGGCTCGCCCGCGGCAACCGCCGCGGCCATGCGCTCTGGCTCCGGGCGAGCCTGCTCGCTCAGCCCGATGCGTTCGTGGAGCCAGCGCAGTGGGGGTGGAGCCCACCAGTTGATCGCCCCAAGGAGCTCCATCAACGACGGGACGAGGAGGGCGCGAATGATCGAGGCATCGATCAGCACGGCCAGCGCAGCGCCTAGCCCGAGCTCCTTGATGAACACGATCTGCGAGGTGGCGAAGGCGCCCAGAGCGACCGCGAACAGCAGGGCCGCGGCGGTCACGATTCGCCCCGTGCGCTCCAGGCCGATCGCCACCGACTCGGCATTGGAGGCCCCATTCTCCCGCGCCTCCTTGATACGGGAGAGGAGGAACACGCCGTAGTCGGTCGCCAGGCCGAAACCGACCGCGAAGAGGAAGACCGGCTGGGTGGCGTCGAGCGCCCCCTCGCTACGGAAGCCGAGCAGACCCTGGAGGTGTCCATCTTGGAAGATGAACACGAGGATCCCCAGCATCGCGCTGAGGCTGAGGAAGTTCATCAGCACCGCCTTCACCGGCAGCACCACCGAGCCGGTGAACAGGAATAGGACGATCAGCGTGCACAGCACGACGATCCCCAACACCACCGGCAGGTGGACCGTGAGGCTGTGCTCTAGGTCGATGAACATCGCTGTCTGTCCGGCCACGCCAACGTAGAAGGGTTCGTGCAGCGCCCGGATGTTTCGGACCAGGCGCTGGGTTGCGGCGCTCATGGGACCCTGGACAGAAGCCACAGCGAGCAGCGAGTTGTGAGCTCCGGCAGGCTGGGCCGCCGACACCGCCGAAACGTCGGGCAGCCGGGCGATTTGATGCGCCAGCGCACGCACCTCGGCCGAGCGCGCGGGGAGGCCGACGACGACCGCGATCGGCGAAGTCCGGTTAGGGGGAAATTGAGCCTGCAGCGCGTCGCTCACCTGACGAGCGCTCGTGCTCGTTGGCAGCACCCGGGCATCGGCCTGGATAAACCTGATGCCCAGGAAGGGAATCCCGAGCGCGATCAGGACAGCGGCTGCCCCGGCGGCGATCAGCGCCGGGCGACGCATGACGAGCCTCGAGAGCCGATACCAGGCGCCTGTCTGGGCCAGCCGGGCCTCTCGCAACGCGGCGCGCTGAAGCCGGGCGGGGGCGAGCGCGTTGACCCGCGGACCCAGCACGGCCAACAGCGCCGGCAGCACCGTCAGCGCGAGAGTGGCGGCGAGCACGGCGACGATCGCTCCCGCGATGCCCATCGAATAGAGGAAGTTCTGCGGAAAGACGATCAGCGAGATCACCGCCGCTGCGATGGTCAGCGAGCTGAACAGGATCGTTCGCCCCGCGGTTTGCAGGGTTCGAACTAGCGCCTCGGGGCCAAACCCGCGCCGTGAGGTCTCCTCGCGGTAGCGCGAGACCATGAACAGGCTGTAGTCGATCGCCAGGCCGAGGCCCATCCCGGTTGTGAAGTTGAGGGCGTACACCGACACGTCGATGAAGCCGGCCACGATCCGCAGCACGAAGAAGGTGACCAGGATCGCCAGACCGCCGAGCAGCGGCGGCAGGAGCGCCGCGACCAGGGACCGGAAGAAGAGCAGTGAGAGCAGGAAGATGAACGGGAAGGCGAGCAGCTCGGCCCGCGCCAGGTCGCTCGAGACCTTGGCGTTGACCTGCGCGTTGGCGACCGCGGCGCCGCCGAGCCTGACGTCGCGTTGAGAGGCGAAGCGCTGCTCGATCTGCTGGGCGACGTTCTTGAGCGCCTTGTTCGAGAGCGGCTTGAAGTAGGCCAGGACGTAGGTCGAGTTACCGTCCCGCGACACCATGGTCGGGTTGCGCGACGTATAGAAGGACTGCACCGAGGCGACGTCAGGCTGTCGCTGCAGCTCCGCCGCCACCTCGTCGACGCGCCGCCGAGCCGAACTCGAGTGAACGTCGCCCGAATGCACGAGGGCGACCACGCCCGCATCGATCTGGCGCCCGGTCGCAGACTGGAAGCGATGCGTCGCCTGCACGCTCTGGGTCGCGGGATCCCGCGCGTCGTAGGGCACGAGCTGCTTCGAGACGCTGATTCCGAACCCGCCGGCGACCGCGGCGCAGACGACCGCCACCAGCAGGACGAGCCGTCCGCGGGCATGCAGGAACCGCGCGTGTTTCTCGAGCATCGGTGTCAGGCCTCGATGATGGTTTGGCTTTCCCGCACCAGGCGCGCTTCAGTCGCGCGGCACCACTCGATCAGCCAGATATATACGTCAAGACGCGCGCGAGCAGTTGGCTGAGGCGTCAGGCAGAGCTGCCTAGAGGCAGCCGTCGCCGTCGCTCGGGCCGCCCTGGTTGTCGGCGTCGGCGTCGCCGGCGCTGGCGCCCTGGGGGATGCATGCGGTGCCCGACGAGGTCGTGGTCGGCGGCGGCGAGGAGTGCGTCGTCGTGGGCGGCGGCGAGGAATGAGTGGTCGTCGGCGGCGGCGCCGCGCTGGTAGCCGCGGGGGGCGACGCCGACGTCGTGCTTGGCGCCGCCGACGCCGCGGCGGGCACCGGGCTGGGTGCCGGCTTGTGCGCCCTGGCCTTGTGGGCGGCGTGATGCCTCATGCGATGAGTGTGGGAGCGGTGGCGCGGCTTGGCCGGCTTCGCGGCGGCCGTCGTGGGCGTCGACGCACCGGGCGCCGTCGATGTGCCAGTGGTGGACGAGGCGCCCCCGCATCCCGCCGCGAGGACAGCCGTCGGCACTGCAACCGCCAGCCAGGAGATGAGCCGCTGTCTTGGCATCACGTACGAAGACGCCGGATCGGTGGAGATCTTCCCGCGCGCTTTATCCTCGCCCCGATGCACTTCAGCGAGCTCACACCGGCCGAACAGCGTGTCCTCGGCTGCCTAATCGAGAAGCGCTGGACGACCCCGGATCAATATCCGCTGTCATTGAACGCCTTGCGCCTCGCCTGCAACCAGGTGACCAACCGCGACCCGGTCACTACCTATGACGAGGCCACGGTGCGGGAAGCCGCCTACCGGCTCTCCCGTTACGGGCTCACACGTCTGGCCAGCGGCCATGGGAGCCGGGCCACCAAGTACCGCCACCTGGCCGAGGAGGCGCTCTCGCTGGGCCGTGAGGAGCTGGCCGTACTGGCCGTTCTCCTCCTTCGGGGCCCTCAGACTCTCGGCGAGGTCAAGGGACGCAGTGACCGGATGGCGAGCTTCGCCTCGCTCGAGGATGTGGAGCGGGTTCTCGATGTGCTCGTCGAGCGAGGCTACGCGCGACGGATCCCCCGGCGGCCAGGCCAGAAGGAGGACCGGGTTGAGCATTTGCTGGGAGGCGAGCCCGAGGGTGACGCTGAGCCGGGACGAGCGGCAGCGGGCGAGGATCAGGATCACGCGCGGGTCGCGGAGCCTGACCCAGCTGGTGAGCCGGCCGCAAAGGACTCCGGGCTGGCGGCGCGGGTGACCGCGCTCGAGGCGCGCGTCGAGGAGCTCAGCCAGGAGCTTTCGAGCCTCCGCGCACAGGCGCCGGCGCTGAGCGAAACCGCGAGTTAGCGCTCGGCGGCCGCGGGGTCGCTTGCGGTCACGCGCGCTCTGAGCTCGGCGGGGTCGACGCCGTGCCCGGCAAGCACGCGGTAGAACGTCGGCCCGTACACATGGACGACCGCCAGCAGCACGTGTGTGGTGGCGAGCTTCGGGGCCTTGCGCTCCCGGGCGATCCGGCTGGCGTGTTCGGTGACGGTGGCGACGGCGTCGGGATCTCCGGGGGTCGCGGGGGTTCGGTCAGCCTCAGCGTCCGGCTCACCCGTGGGCGCCTCGCTCAGCCCCAGTGAGCCGAGAACCGCCCCCGCCTCGCCGTGATTCCGAAGCGCCCGGAGCCAGCGCTCGGCCTGGTCTTCGGCCGATTGGGCGAACGGCATTGCCGTCGACGCTATCCCGAGCAGCAGGGCTGCGTCGGCGGTCAGGGGCAGGGTTCCGCGGTCCGTCACGTGGCTCGCTTCGCCGTCGAGGTAGCTCAGCGCCGCTTCTCGGTTGGCGAACACAGGAAGGCCTGCGGCCAGCCCGCTCAGCTCGAACACGCGCAGCACGGCCGGCGCCGGCGCGGCGATGGCCAGCCTGCCCTGGACCTCGAACCGGTGCTGTACGCCGATCATCACGCCCAAGGCGGTGGAGTCCATAAACCCGACGCGGCCCAGATCGAGCACCAGCTTGGTCCGGTCCTCGGCCAGGAGCTCGGATAGAGCCGACTTGAACTGGGGGGCCGACCAGAGGTCGAGGTCACCCTCGACGCACAGCACGATCGTGTGCTTGCCGACCATGACCCGGTTGACGGCGAGGCCGGACGTCCTTCGGGTTCGGTAACTGTGGTGTGACTCCGGCATTTCCGCACCGCGAGACGCGCGCGACACGCGCGGCGGTACTCCTGATATCGACCTGCGGGTCGGCGTCGATTAGCTGAGCTGTGTCGGATGTGGACGTGCGCCGTTGCCTGTCCGCGGGCTGAGTCGCGGGGGCTTAGAGCAGGCCCTGGCGCCGGAGGGCGGCGACCTTCAGGTTCGCCTCGAGCAGCTCGTCGTGGCTGGTGCCGGCGTCAATCCAGTAGCCGTCGAGGACTTCGCAGCGCATGCTGCCCTCGCCGACGTAGATGTTGTTGAGGTCGGTGATCTCCAGCTCTCCGCGCGCCGACGGGGCGAGGCGATCCATGAACGAGAAGACCCGTTCGTCGTAGAGGTAGATGCCGGTCTGCGCGAGGTTCGACTTCGGGGCCGCCGGCTTCTCCTCGATGCCGACCACCCGGCCGTCGGCGATCTCGACCACGCCGTAGTGCTGCGGCTCCTCGACCGGGGCAGCAAAGATGACCGCGCCGCGTTCCTGGTTGCGGAAGTCGTCGACGATTGGGCGCAGGTTGTGGGTGAAGATGTTGTCGCCGAGCAGAACCAGGAGCTTCGACCCGCGCGCGAAGGGCTCGGCCAGCCCCACCGCCTGCGCCAGGCCGCCGGCGTGCTCCTGCAGCTCGTAGGTGAGCTTGAGGCCGAATTCGCTGCCGGTGCGGAGGAGCTGGAGAAAGTGACCGGCATGCTCGGGGTTGGTGATGAGGAGCACCTCCTCGACACCGGCCCGGGCCATCGCCTCCAGCGGGTAGTAGATGAGCGGTTTGTCGTAAACGGGCAGCAGGTGCTTGTTCGTCACGTGCGTGAGCGGGCGCAGTCGCGTGGCTTTCCCGCCCGCGAGCACCACGCCCTTCATGCCCGTCTCCCCGGGCGCCGGCGCGTCTTCACGTCTTTCATGGCTCGCAGAGTACGAGCTAATACACGCCGTGAAGCTTGCGGTGGTCCCAGCTGGCGACCTGAGAGGGCACGAACTGGAGAGCCACTCGCTTGGCCGCCTGGGCACGAACCGCCTCCATAAACGCGTCACCGAGGGCGCCTACTCCGTAGCGCTGGTAGATCTCGCCGCCGAGCTCGGCCACCACCTCGGGCTCGCGGTGAATCGAAGTGTGTGCCTCGATCATTACGCCGCGCAGTTCCTCGTAGCGATCACCGGCCTCGATCTGCAGGGTGGCGCGATCGTCACGTTCGAGGTTGCGGGCCTTCTGTGACTTGGCGTATGTCCAGGCCCAGATCTCGTCCCGGCGGAGCACGTACCACAGGGGCATGAGGTGAGGCCATCCGCGGGGCCCATGGGTCGCGCAGGCCACCACGCGCTCCTGGGCGAGGAACGCCGCGACCTCCTCGTCGGTCATCGCGATCTGGCGACGGCGGCTCAAGACACGGACGCGACGGCGGAGGCCCGGATCGCCTCGGCGGCAGCTCGGACTTCGGCGCGCGCATCATCGGGATCGAGCACGACCGCGTCGCCAGCCTCCTTGAGGACCTCACGCACCAACCAATCGACGCCGGCGAAGCCGAGCTCGACGATTACAGCACCGTCCTCCAGTTCGGCCACCACGGTTCGCTCCTCGCGGGCCCACCGGGCCCGTTCCGGCGAAATCCAGATCTGCGCCCGCCGTGAGGACGGGACCTCGCCCGTTCTCGGCCAGCCGTCGACATCAGCCGACGGGTTGACGTCTGGACGTGGCTCGAATGACTCGTCGGCCACGGTTGCGGACTTGATGCGGTCGAGCCGGAAGTGGCGGACGTCCTCACGTGAGGGGTCATAGCTCGCCAAGTACCAGCCCTCACGGCCGTTCATCAACGCGTAGGGCTCGACGGTTCGGGTCGAGAACTCATCCTCGTTCTCCTTGTAGTACTCAAACCAGAGCAGGCGGTGCTGCTTAATGGCACGAGAGACAACGCCGGCGATCGCCGCGTCATCGCCGCCCGCGGGGGCGATCTGAAGCCCCTCCTGGGCCGGGTCCTCACCGAGCGCCGCTACGACCTTGGCGCGAACCGAGTTCAGTGACCCCTCCGGGATGTGCTCTCCGATGAGGTCGATCGCGGCGATCAGGGCCTTGGCCTCCACGGGCAGAAGGCGCGCCGGCCGTGCGAACGAATCTCCGTAGGGCTCGGGGTCGACCTCGATCCACCCGTCGTCTCCGATCTCCGCGTACAGCACATAGGTGCCGGCGCCGAAGTTGACCACGTTCAGGACCGAGACGTCCTCACGCAGCTCCTGGTCTGAGACGTTGAGGGTCCGGCAGACCTCGCTGGCCTCGAGCCGCCGGCCGGCGCGTCCGCCCTGGATCAGGATGCTGGCCAGTGTGACCAGGCGGGCGAAGCGCTCGGGGCGAATCGCGGCCTCCGGCTGATGGCCGTTCTCCGCGCTCGCGTCCTCGCCTGGAGCAGCCGGTTCGCGGCCGGTCGCCTCGCCTTCCCCGCGCCGGGGAGCGATTTGAGGCGCCCCGCTGTGGCGCTCGATCAACCGCTCCACCCGCTCGGCGAATTCACTGGCCAGTTGGTCGGGGCCGAGGATTCGGGCGTTCTCACGCAGCCCGAGAACCCAGGCGATCAACTGGCGGGCGTCGGCGTATGAGGTGGTGAAGATCTCCTCGCCGTCCTCACCGGCCGGACGCATTTGGCCGTAGCGGGCAAAGTCCCGCTTGATCTGCCAGGCGATTCGGCGGCTCACCCAGACCTCGGCCGTTGCAACGGACTCGCCGAACTGCCAGTGAATCCGGTTCGCGTAGGCGCGCGGGTCGAAGTCGGCGGGGCGCTGAAAATCGTGCTCGGCCTTGGTCGCGTACCCAACCTTGCCGCGAATCCTCGACAGGCGAAAGACGCGGATCGCGCCGCGCTCGTGCGAGCGCCCCACGAGGTAGAACTGGTTGCCCTGGTAGAGCAGCTGGTATGGGTCGACTCGCCGCGTGCCGACGTCGCCCCGCTGCATCGTGTAGTAGTCGAAGAGGATCGTCTTTCGCCGAAAGATCGCGGTCTCGATCTTGGCCAGACGCTGAGAAACCTCGTGGCCGCCCGCCGAGCCGGTGATACCGAGGGCGACGGTCTGCTGCTCAGGCGCGTTGAGTGGGCTCGGCCGGCCCCAGGAGATCTGCTGAAGCGCCAGACGCAGTGGCTCGGCGTAGGCGAATTCGCCGTCCAGCAGCTGCAGCGCCGTGTGAAGGCCCGCGAGCTCCTGGTCGGTGAACTCGATCGGCGGGAGGTGAAAGTTCTCCGGCGGCAACGAGTAGGTCTCCTGCTCCACCTGGCCATCGACCGGCTTCTCGACCGTGAGCACGATGCCGAGCGCCTCGAGCTCTGAGCGGTCGGCATAGAAGCGGCGCGCGAACGCGTCCTCGTTCATCACGCTGTACCCCTCCACGTCGCGCCGGATCTCGTTTGCCGTCACTGGCCGCCGCTCAGCCATGAGATATGAGATCAGCGAGAGCTGGCGGATCAGCTTCTCGGTGTCCTTCGCCATCCCAGCGAGGACTTTATCCGCGGGCGGGTGGGCTGCCGCCGGGTCCCGAGTGGGGTGTCGCTATTTGCGGATTTCCGGGCGCACCGCTCTGCGGGTGAGCGCTCGTCCATCGCGGGCGGCCCTCGTGCCGCGCGGCTGGGCTAGGCGGCCTCGGCGGCCTCGGTGCGTCCGGCGAAGAAGGCCCCGCCCCCGAGTGCCTTGTCGAATCCGGACCACTGCTCGCCCGCCGGCAGCTCCTTCTCGAGGCGGTCAAAGCTCCCGAGGCGCCCACCCAGGTTGTCGATCATGTGCACCAGCGTCGCCTCCCGGGTGCAGGGGACGACGGGGCTCCCGTGCTCAAGCGCGCCGTGATGAGAGAGGATGATGTGGAGCACCGCCTGAGCCAACTCGGCCGGGAAACCTTCGAGGCGCTCGATCACGCGGCGCACCAGGTAGTACCCGATCGAAATCTCGCCGTACAGACGGCCCTGGTCGGACATCGCGATCGCGCCACCGTGTAGGTCGTAGGCCTCGAGCTTCCCGATGTCGTGGAGAAGCGCCCCCGTCACGGCTATGTCACGATCGATGCCGGGAAAGGTGGCCGAAATCGCGCTCACAGCCTGGGCAACGGTCAGGCAATGCTCGAGCAGGCCATGCCGGTAGGCCTGGTGGTAGCGCTTGGCTGCCGGCGCGTCGCGGTAGCGCGCCCAGGTCGGTGAGCCGTCGCTGAAGATCGCCCGGAGCAGACGGCGCAGGTGCGGGTTTTGAATCGTCGCCATCAGCTCCCGCAGGTCCGCCTCCATCTGCGCGACGGTGCGCGCGGGTCCGTCATGCAGCTCGGCGCGGACGTACTCCTCATCACGCGCGCCGCGTACTGACTGAATCGACAGCTGCGGGCCAAAGCGGGCGTGCACGGCGTAGCGACCGGTGACGAAGACGACCTCGCCCGCGTTGCAGTGCGCGCGAGCCTCGGCGACCCCGTCCCACACGACGGCGGGGACACTCCCGGTGCGGTCCCCGAGCGTCAGCTTGAGGTATTCGCCGCCATCCCGCCTGGTTCGGAGCTCTACCTCGCGCACGAGCAGCGCCTGTGCGATCTCGATTCCGTCCGCAAATTCCCGAACTTGCATGGCGCCGCGAAGATAGAGTGGCCCGCGGACGGCACTAATGGGATCCAGCGCAATCGTCACGGGCGGAACCGGCGGGCTTGGGGCCGCCGTCGTCTCACGGCTGCTCGACGGCGGCTGGCGCGTGATTGTGCCGTGGATCATGGAGCGAGAGCTCGAGCGCGTCGAGCGGCGGGACGGTCTTGAGCTCGTTGAGGCTGATCTGTTCGACGAGTCGGCGGCGGGCGAGGTCGTAGGTCTGGCCGCGGCGGACGCGGAGGCGCCTCTGGCCGGGCTCGTCAACCTCGTGGGCGGGTTCGCCTCCGGAGGCCGTGTGCACGAGACGCCGATCGCGAGCTTCGAGCAGCAGTTCCGGCTCAACCTCCGCGCCACCTATCTGATGACGCAGGCGGCGCTCGCGCCGATGCTCGACCGAGGCGCTGGCTCGATCGTCTGCGTCGGCACGCGCGCCGCGGTGCAGCCGTTCCCGGGGGCCGCCGGGTATATCGCCTCGAAGGCGGCGGTGATCGCCTTCAGCCAGGCGGTGGCCAGCGAGTACCGCGATGACGGGATCCGCTGCAATGCGATCCTCCCCAGCGTCATCGACACCCCGGCCAACCGAGCTTCGATGCCGAACGCCGATCACGAGCGCTGGGTGAAGCCCCGGGCGATCGCCGAAGTCATCGCCCATCTCCTCTCGGTCGCGTCGGAGGCCGTCAGCGGAGCTGCGATCCCGGTCTACGGGCGGGCGTAGAGGCCAAGGGGCACGGGTACGGCGAGGAGCATGCGAGCGGTCATCTACGAGCGTCATGGAGGGCCTGAGGTCCTCGAGTACAAGGAGGTGCCGGATCCCGAGCCCGCCGAGGGGCAGGTGCTGGTGCAGGTCGAGGCGATCGGCGTCAACTTCCGCGATGTCTATGAGCGTGAGGGCCAGGCCTACGCCCAGGAGCCGCCGGCGGTCGTGGGTGTCGAGGGCGCGGGCACGATCGCCGAAACCGGTGAGCGGGTGGGCTGGGTCGCTGTCCCCGGAAGCTATGCCGAGCGGGTCGTGGCGCCGCGAGAAATGCTGGTCCCGGTACCCGACGCCGTGTCCTCGGACGTGGCCGCGGCCAGCCTCCTGCAGGGGATGACCGCCCACTACCTGGCGCACGATTCATACCCGATCCAGGAGAGCGACTGGGTCCTCGTCCACGCCGGGGCGGGTGGGGTTGGGCTGCTCCTGATCCAACTGGCCAGGCTGCGCGGAGCGCGGGTGATCGCAACCACCTCCACGGATGAGAAAGCCGCTTTGGCGAGCGACGCCGGCGCGCACGAGGTGATCGCTTACGAGGGCTTCGGCGAGCGCGTCCGGGACATAACCGGCGGCGTTGGCATGGCGGCGATCTACGACGGGGTTGGCAAGGCGACGTTCCTCGAGGGGCTTGATGCGCTGGCCCCCACGGGTCGCATGATTCTCTACGGCGCCGCGAGTGGCCGCCCTGACCCCTTCGACCCCCAGGTACTGTCGGCCAAGGGCTCGCTGTACGTCCAGCGCCCGAACCTGGGTACCTACGTCCGGACGCCCGAGCTCCTCCACGACCGCGCCGCAGCGCTGTTCGAGCTGATCGCCATAGGCGCCCTTCACGTCCGCATCGGCGAGAAGTACCCGCTTCGGGAGGCTCGCCGGGCCCACGAGGACCTCGAGGGTCGCAGGACGACCGGGAAGCTGCTGCTGCTGCCGTAGGCGCCGGCCCCGGGTCAGCAGCTCAGGGGCCAGTGGCGGCTGACTAGCATCAGCGTGCGATGGAACGCAAGTGGTGGACCCTGCTCGTCGTCTGCGTAGGCACGTTCATGCTGTACCTGGACATCACGATCGTGAACGTCGCCCTGCCCAAGATCGCGACCGATCTGAAGGCCAGCTTCTCAGACATCCAGTGGGTGATCGACGCCTACGCGCTGACCCTGGCCTCGGTCCTGTTGACCGCCGGGACGCTGGCCGACCGCCTCGGCCGGCGGCTTCTCTACACGATCGGGCTCCTGCTCTTCGCGCTCACCTCCCTTCTCTGCGCCCTCTCGCCGAGCGCGCTCTTCCTGATCCTCGCGCGCGGGGGTCAGGGGATCGGCGGCGCGATCATGTTCGCCACCGCCCTGGCGCTGTTGGCCCAGGAGTTCCACGGCCGCGATCGCGGTGTCGCCTTCGGCGTCTGGGGAGCCGTGATCTCGGCCTCGGCTGCGGTTGGGCCGCTCCTCGGCGGCGCCCTCACGGACGGCTTCGGCTGGTCCTCGATCTTCTACATCAACGTGCCGGTCGGGATCGCTGCCGCCGGTCTGGCGATGACGCGCCTTGGCGAGTCGCGCGACGCCAACGTACGGCGGATCGACTGGATCGGGACCGTCACCTTCACGGGCTCGCTGTTTCTGCTCATGCTCGCGCTCATCCGCGCCAACGCCAGCGGATGGGGGAGCCCGCTGATCGTCTCGCTGCTCGCCGCCTCGGTCGTCTTGATGGCGCTGTTCATCGTCTCCCAGTTCCTCCAGGCCGAGTCGATGTTCGACCTGTCTCTGTTTCGCAAGCCGACGTTCAACGGCGCGGCGCTCGTCGCCTTCGCGATCTCGGCCGGGATGTTCGCGATGTTCCTTTACCTCGTTCTCTACCTGCAGACCCTGCTTGGGCTCTCACCGCTCCAGACCGGGTTGCGGTTCCTGCCCTTCACGGTCCTCGCCTTCTTTGCCTCCGCGACGTCGGGGCGTCTGTCGACGCGCGTGCCGATCCGGCTGCTGCTGGGAGTGGGCATGGCGCTCACTGGGGTGGGACTGCTACTCATGCGAGGACTTGACGCCTCCTCGGGCTGGACCGCGCTTCTGCCTGGATTTATCGTCGCCGGCGCCGGGGTGGGACTGGTCAATCCGCCGCTGGCCTCAGCCGCAATTGGTGTGGTCGAGCCGCAGCGGAGCGGGATGGCCAGCGGGATCAACAACACCTTCCGCCAGGTGGGGATCGCCACCGGAATTGCGGCGCTCGGTGCGCTCTTCGAGAGCGGGATCTCGAACAAGCTCGCGCCCAGCCTGAGTCGCACGCCGGCAGCGGGGCACGCGACCCAGATCGGACATGCGGTCGCCGCGGGAGCGACGCAACGGGTTCTCGCCGCCGTGCCGCACGCCGTGCGGGCTCGGGCTGACTTCGCCATCCACGTCGCCTTTGCCGGCACGATGAACGAGATCCTGCTCGTCGCGGGCATCACCGCCTTTGCCGGTGCCGCTCTGGCCTTGGTCCTCGTCCGCAGCCGGGATTTCGCTGCTCACCCGGCCGCAGAGCCGGCAGCTGCCGCGGCCTAGCCGGATCTCAAGCTGCACTATCTTGGGCCCATGTCCGATTTCGCCGTCAAGAACCTCAGAGAGATCGAGGACGCCGCTGCCGAACGGGGACCTGACATCGAGGCCCGCTTTGCGCGCCAGTACCTGGACTCCGAGCACCTCGGAGTCAGCCTCTTTCGTTACGGCCCGCGCTATCGCTCGCCGATTGGCCACCGCCACCGCGAGCAGGAGGAGGCCTATGTCGTCGTCTCAGGCTCGGGCCGCGCCCGTCTCGATGACGAGATCATCGATCTCAAGCAATGGGACGTTCTGCGCGTTGCGCCGAAGGTGGTGCGCTCCTTCGAGGGCGGTCCACAGGGGATGGAGGTAATCGCCATCGGCACCGATCGCCCCGAAGGGGGCGACGGCGAGATGGTGCCTGATCACTGGAGCGACTAGAGGCCGACCAGGCGGTCGCTGATCTCCCGCAGCCGCGCTCGCGCTCGCTCGTCACGCGCTTGCCGGTTCGGTTGAGCTTCGCGAAGGCCGTTGAAGTACACGCCGCTCACCCCCTCGAGCTCGGGATCGGCGACCAACCGCAAGGTCGCCCGTACACCGTCCTCGAGTGAGCTCACCGGGTCGATCCCAGCTGCTCGGACCATCTTCGTCGGCATGTAGGTACCCGGGTGCAGGCAGGTGGCGCTCACGCCCGAGCCTGCGAGCTCCTCGGCCAGGTCGAACGTGAACATCACCTGGGCGAGCTTGCTCTGCATGTACGCCCGGCCGCCGTCATAGCGACGCTCGAGCATCACGTCGTCAAAGTCGATCGGCGCCTGGCCGGCCGAGCTGACGTTGACGATTCGGGCTGGCGCCGAGCGTTTCAGGAGGGCCAGCAGACGACGCGTGAGGAGGTAGCCGGCGAGGTAGTTCACGGCAAAGCGCAGCTCGTAGCCGTCGCGACTCTCGAGGCGCCGGCCGTCGCCGGGGAGCGTGGTTCCGATGCCGGCGTTGTTGACCAGGGCGTGGAGCGCGTCGTACTCCGCCCCGACCTGATCTGCCAGCCCTCGGACCTCGTCCAGGGAGGCGAGGTCAGCGCGCAACCAATGCACCTTGGCGCTCGGGTCCGAGCCCGCGATCTCTTCGACGAGCTGGCGCCCCCGCGCCTGATCGCGCCCGTGAATCAGCAGCGTGGCGCCGGTTCGCGCCAGCTCTGTGGCCAGCGCACGCCCCAGGCCGTCGGTGGCGCCCGTGATCAGGATCGTCTGCTCGTCCATCGATCGCATGACGTGACGGCCTGACTACCCTACAGCCCGGATGCCGATGCGAGTTCTGATCACGGGCGGCAGCGGCATGCTCGGTCGCGACGTGGCTGAGGCGGCCGCCGAGGCCGGCCACGAATGCATACCGCTGAGCCACGCCGAGCTCGACATCACCGATCTGGTCGAGGTCCGCGCGGCCGTCAGGGAGGCCGCTCCGGACGCCGTCATCAATTGTGCGGCCTGGACCGACGTCGACGGCGCCGAGAATGCCGGCGAGGCGGCCGCTGAGGTCAACCGCGACGGCGCAGGAAACGTTGCCCGCGCCGCCGATGAGGCGGGCGCGTGGACGGTCCACGTCTCGAGCGACTACGTGTTCGACGGGACCAAGCGCACGCCCTACGTGGAGTCCGATCAGACGAACCCGCTCTCGGCCTATGGGCGCTCGAAGCTGGGCGGCGAGCAAGCGGTCGCCGCGGCGGCTCCGAGCTCGCACACGATCGTGCGCTCTTCGTGGCTGTTCGGCGTCCACGGCCGCTGCTTTCCGGCCACCATCCTCCGGCTGGCGGCAGAGCGTGACCACCTCGCGGTGGTCGATGACCAGGTGGGGTGCCCGACGTTTACGGGCCATCTCGCGCCGGCGCTGCTCGCGCTGGCTGAGCGCCGGCCACTAGGGATCGTCCACGTCGCGAGTGCGGGCGCCTGCTCCTGGTATGAGCTGGCGAGAGAAATCGTCGCGCTCTCGGGGCTCGATTGCGCCGTGGAGCCGAGCACCACCGCCGAGCAACGACGTCCGGCGCCCCGGCCCGCCTTCAGCGTGCTCGGCAGCGAACGTCGCGGAGAGGCGCCTGAGCTGCCGGAGTGGCGGCGGGGACTCGAGGCCTACATGCGGGTCGGTTCGAGATCGTGAGGCTGCTGGTCTGCGGCGGAGCGGGGTTCATCGGTTCGAACTTCGTCCGCCTGCGCGTGCAGGAGCACGGCGACGAGATAACGGTGCTCGACAAGCTCACCTACGCCGGGCGCAGAGAGAACCTGCACGACGTGATCGACGACATCCGGTTCATCCACGGGGCGATCGAGGATCCGGCGGCGGTCGCGGACGCGGTCGCCGGGTGCGACGCGATCGTCAACTTCGCCGCCGAAACCCACGTCGACCGTTCGATCACGGGCCCCGAGGCGTTCATCATGACCAACATGCAGGGCACTCACGTGCTGCTCGAAGCGGCTCGTGAACACGGGTTGCGCTACCTGCAGGTCTCGACTGACGAGGTCTACGGGTCGATCGAGGAGGGATCGTTCACCGAACGCTCGCCGCTGAACCCTTCGAGTCCGTACAGCGCCACCAAGACCGGGGCCGACCTGCTTGTCTCGAGCTACTTCCAGACCTTCGGGTTGGCCACCGTGATCTGCCGGGGCTCGAACAACTACGGCCCATACCAATACCCGGAGAAGATGATCCCCCTCATGATCCTCAACGCGCTGGCCGGCGACCCGCTCCCGGTCTACGGCGACGGGCGCAACGTACGCAACTGGCTCTACGTCGAGGACTTTGGGCGAGGCATCGGGCACGCTTTGGAGCACGGTCAACCCGGCGAGGTCTACAACTGCGGCGGGCCGGACGAATGCGAGAACCTCGACGTCGTCACCCGGATCTTGGAGCTATGCGGCGCCGAGCCCTCGCTGATCGAGTTCGTTCCCGATCGACCCGGACACGATTGGCGTTACTCGCTGTCCTCGCAGAAGCTTCGTGAGCTGGGGTGGGAGGCGAGCGTTCGCTTCGCTGAAGGTCTGGAGCGGACCGTGAGCTGGTACCGGGACAATGACTGGTGGTGGCAGCCGATCCGGTCGGGCGCCTACCGCGAGTACTACGAGCGCCAGTACGGGCGCGCCCTGAAGTCCTGAGCTGCGAACCAGCGCGTCTTGTCCGCCGACCGCGCGCCAGACCTCCACGCCCTCGATCGTCAGGTCGTCTCCTGCCGTAAATGCGCTCGGCTCGTGGCCTGGCGGGAGGAGGTGGCGCGGACCAAGCGAGCGGCCTACACGAGCCAGGAGTACTGGGGCCGACCGCTCCCGGGGTTCGGTGACCCGGCGGCGCGGATCCTCGTCCTCGGGCTCGCCCCGGCCGCCCACGGCGGCAATCGCACCGGGCGGATCTTCACCGGCGACCGGTCGGGTGATTGGTTGTTCGCGGCACTGTGGCGAGCCGGGCTGGCGAACCAGCCCCAGTCGGTTCACCGCGGGGACGGGCTGACGCTGAAGGACTGCTATGTCACCGCGGCCGTGCGCTGTGCGCCTCCCGCCAACCGCCCGCTGCCCGCGGAGCGTGATAACTGCCTGCCCTACCTGGAGCGGGAGCTTCGGCTGCTGCGTTCGGTCGCCGTGATCGTCTGCCTCGGGGGGTTTGCCTGGGACGCGGCGCTGCGCGCACTCGCCGCGCTTGGGCTCCCGCCGCCGCGCCCCCGGCCGCGCTTCGGGCACGGGGCGGCAATCGGGTTGGGCGAGCGAACGCTGCTCGGCTGCTACCACCCGAGCCAGCAGAACACGTTCACCGGTCGCCTCACCGAGGCGATGCTCGACGAGGTGTTCGAACAGGCGAAGGCGCTGGTCGCGCGAAGTACGCTATCGGCCTGAGAAGGGTCAGCCGGACCTGTCGGATGACACTCGACGATCCAGAACCAGAGCAGCCGATCCACTCACTCCCGGACCTGGTCGAGCGCCTGGGCACCGGGGGCATCGGACTGGGGGAGATCCTCGACTCGCTCGGCGAGGCGGTGACGATCCGCAACCCGCAGCACCAGATCATCTACGCCAACCGCCGGGCCGTCGAGCACATGCATTTCGACTCGCTCGACGAACTCGTGCGAGCCGGGCCGACGTCGATCATGTCCGACTACATCGTCCAGGACGAGCGGGGTCGCGAGCTGAGCATGCAGGACATTCCCTCCGTGAGACAGCTCGCGGGCGCACCCGCGCAGCCGCTCCTCATCCGGACCGTCCATCGCGGCTCCGGTGCGGTGAGCTGGAATCTCCTCAAGGCCACCGTCCTACGCGACCAGACCGACGAGCCGATCGCGTCGGTGATGATCATCGAGGACGTCACGGTCGAGAAGACAGCCGAGCTCCGTGAGCGCTTCCTGGCCCGGGCCACGGAGACCCTGATGTCGTCGCTGGACTATCAGGAGACGCTCCGCAACGTCGCCTGGTTGGCCGTACCCGAGCTCGCCGACTGGTGCGCCGTCGACCTGGTCGATGAGGCCGGATCGCGCCAGCAGGTGGTGGCGGCGCACCGAGACCCCGAGAAGCTCGCGCTGGCGGAGAAGCTTCGCGGCTACGAGCCCGACCCGCCCGACCCCGAGCAGGGGATCGGGCGCGTGATCCGTACCGGCGCCAGCGAGCTCTATCCGGACATCACCGACGAGATGCTGCGTCTCGGCGCGCAGGACGATGAGCACCTGCGACTCCTGCGGGCGGTCGGCTTTCGCTCGGCTGTGATCGTGCCGTTGCGAGCTCGCGGCCGGACACTCGGAGTTCTCACCCTCGTCTCGGCAGAGTCGATGCGCCGCTTTGAGGAGAGCGATCGTGAGTTCGCTCAGCAGGTCGCCGATCGGGCGGCCATCGCAGTGGACAACGCTCGTCTGGCCACTGCCCGCCGCGACATCGCCATCACGCTCCAGCGCAGCCTGCTCCCCGACGCCGTACCGGCCATTCCCGGTTGGGAGATCGCCACCATGTACCGGGCGGCGAGCGCCTCCGATGAGGTCGAGGTGGGAGGCGATTTCTATGACTTCTTTCCCACGCCGTCGGGGTGGATCGTGCTCCTTGGCGATGTGACGGGGCGCGGCGTCGAGGCGGCAGCGATGACCTCGCTGGTTCGGCATGGCGCGCGCTTTCTGGCCAAGCAGGAGTACGAGCCGAGCGCGATTCTCGCCCACCTCGATGAGGCGCTGCGTGAGCAGCCTGGACTCTCGCTGTGCAGCGCCCTGTGCGTGAGGCTCCAGGAGGGGGGCATGCTGATGAGCTCGGCGGGTCACCCAGCGCCGCTTGTGGCGCGGGACGACGGCCGGATCCGGGAAATCGGCGGGTCTGGTCCCATCCTCGGTGGGTGGGAGAACTCGAGTTGGGAGGACCGTGAGATCAGGATCGGGCCTGACGAAACGCTGCTTATGTACACGGATGGGGTCACGGACACACGCGGCGCCACCGAGCGCTTCGGCATCGCGCGCCTACGCCGGCTCCTGACCGAGCTGGCGGGCAGCTCGCCGCGCGAACTGCTGTCCAGCCTGCAGGTCGCGCTGGACGCCTTCCAGACCGAGGGGCACGCCGACGACACCGGCGCCGTCGCGTTGCGCCCGTACGACCTGCGCGTCCCAGCCTCCTCGGTGCCCGCGGCGACGGCCGAGCTCGTGCCCTCAGAACTGCGATGAGCCAGGCCTCGTTCGAGCCAGACTTCCGCCTTGGCGTGAGGACGGCGGAGGGAGCGGTCGTGCTGGGGGTCGTCGGAGAGCTCGACAGTGGGACGTGCGGAGAGCTCATGGACACCTTCCGGCACGTGCTTTCCGAGCATCCCGGAGCCACGATCAGGCTCGATCTGAGCGAGCTCAGCTTCATCGACTCGGCGGGAACGCGCGCGGTGATCCAGATCGAGCGCGAGGCGGGAGCGCGGAGCGTCCAGCTCGAGGTGATCGCTCCGGCCGGGGAGGTCACCGAGCTGCTTCGAACCGCGGGGGTGATCGAGCATTTCAAGCTGCGACCCGGCGACCGCAGGAGAGCGACGGACGCCTCGGCCGTGCTCGAGCGAGTGGAGCTTGAGCTCCCGCTCGACCCCCAGTCTCCCGCACGCGCGCGCGCGGAGGTTCGTGAGCTGCTGGCCGGCCGCGATCAGACCGAGCTTGCGGACGTCGTCCTACTCACGTCCGAGATCGTCACCAACGCGGTCGTGCATCCCGACAGTCCTGAGACGGCCTCGGTCGGGCTGCGGATCTTCACCTATCCCGAGGGCGTTCGGGTCGAGGTGGATGACTGCGGAAGCGGCTTCGATCCCACGCTGCCGAGCCGCCCGCAGCCCGACCGCGGACGGGGGTTGTTCCTGGTCGACCGGTTCGCGAGTCGGTGGGGAACCGAGCGTGTGCACCATGACCGGGGTCCACGCTTCATGGTCTGGTTCGAGCTCGACTGGCAGGCTGAGGGAGAGCGGGCGGCCTGAGCGAGCGCCGGCCGGAGCTACGGGGGCTGCGGGTGGCCGATCCCCCTGATCGCTGGACCGCCCTCGGATTCACGGTCACCGAGGCCACCATTCGGCTCGGCGGCGTGAGCATCGAACTCGGAGCCGCCGGCCACGGGATCACCGGCTGGCAAATGAGCGGGGTCAGCGCCGTCGGAGCAATCGATGGGCTGCCCACCGAGCTCGCCGACGACGCTGCCCCACCTGGATCTGACGAGCACCCCAACGGCGCGGTCGGGCTCGACCACGTCGTGGTGCTGACGCCCGACTTCGACCGGACCGCGGCCGAGCTGGTCTGCGCCGGCCTTCCGCTGCGTCGCGTGCGTCAGTTGCCCGCCGGTCCGCGGCAGGGATTTCGTCGACTGGGGCCAGCCATCCTCGAGCTCGTCGAGTCACCGGACGCCGACGGAGGCCCTGCGCGTTTCTGGGGTCTTGTCGTGACCGTCGCCGACCTGGATCGCCTCGCCGCGGACCTCGGGGAACGCCTTGGCGCGGTGAAATCCGCGGTCCAGCCGGGGCGTCAGATCGCCACGTTGCGGCCCTCGGCCGGGCTCACGGAGGCGGTGGCCTTCATGTCTCCGGAGCCGGTTCAGCCGAGCGCTACGCTCGCTTGACCTTGCCCCTTGACCAGTTCACGGAGCGGACCCGCGAGTGGTTCGAGAGCGCGTTCGCGGCCCCCACCGCCGCCCAGGAACAGGCCTGGCCGGCCATCGCCTCGGGCGAGCACGTCCTCCTCTCGGCGCCCACCGGGTCGGGTAAGACGCTGGCCGCGTTCCTTTGGGCTATCGACCAGCTCTCGCAGGAGCCTGAAGGCGAGGCGAAGCGCGGGATCGGGCTCGTCTATGTATCACCGCTCAAGGCTCTCTCGTATGACATCGACCGCAACCTGCGCGTTCCCCTGCGCGGGATCGGGACGCCGCTGCGCGTTGCCGTCCGAACCGGGGACACGCCACAGCGCGACCGGCAGGCGATGCTCCGTGAGCCGCCCGACATCCTGATCACGACGCCCGAGTCGCTCTACCTGATGCTCACCTCACGGGCCCAGGGGCTGTTCAAGGGCGCGCGGTGGTGCATCGTCGATGAGATCCACGCGGTGGCCGCGAGCAAGCGCGGAGCCCACCTCGCCCTCTCCCTCGAGCGCCTCGACCTCGCCGCCGGCCGTGAGCTGCAGCGGATCGGCTTGTCGGCCACACAGAGACCGCTGGAGGAAATCGGGCGCTTCCTCGTCGGCTCCGCTCGCCGATGCCGCGTCATCGACACGGGAATCCGCAAGCCGCTGGACCTCGAGATCCGCGTGCCCGT
>DATGFT010000085.1:0-11594 GCA_035308915.1 Solirubrobacteraceae bacterium | reverse complement strand
CCTACACGCCGTTGCGGCGCGCCCTGTCTGAGCGCTATGGCATCGCGCCGGGGCGGATCGCGCTGGGGAACGGATCCTGCGACATCCTCCTGGCCGCCGGCGAGGCTCTGCTCGAGCCGGGGGCGGAGGTTGTCTACGCCTGGCCGGCGTTCAGCGTCTATCCGCACCTGGCGGCAGCGTCGGGAGCGCGCGCGATCGAGGTGCCGCTCGATGCCGAGGATCGTCACGACCTCGACGCGATGGCGGGAGAGGTGACGGTGGCCACGCGGCTGGTCCTGGTCTGCAACCCCAACAACCCAACGTCGACCGCGCTCGGGCTGGACCGCATCCGCACCTTTCTGGAGCGCATCCCGTCCCAGGTGTGCGTGATCCTGGACGAGGCGTACTGCGAGTTCTCGCTCGGCATCGGCGACCCCTACGCATCGCTTGACCTGCTGCGCGATCACCAGAACCTGGTCCTGCTGCGGACCTTTTCCAAGGTCTACGGGCTGGCTGGTCTGCGGGCGGGTTACGGCCTGTGCGGCACCGAGGACTTCCGCGTCGCCGTGGACCAGGTGCGGCAGCCGTTCTTCCTGAACACGGCGGCCCAGGCCGCCGCGGTCGAGGCGCTTCGCCATCAGGATGAGGTCGAGCGACGGGTGGCGCGGACGCTCGCGGCCCGCATGTCGCTGGAGGAGGGGGTGCGGGGGCTCGGGGTCTGGGTAGCCGGGTCCGACGCCAACTTCGTCTGGCTGCATCTCCCCGAAGAGGCCGAGGAAGCTGAGATCGTGAAAGGGCTCCGTGACCGGCAGGTCCTCGTCCGCGCCGGCGCCTCGCTGGGGCGCGAGGGAGCGCTGCGGGTGACCGTGGGTACCGAGGCCGAGAACGAGCGCTTCGTCGCGGCGCTCCGAGCGCTGCTGGCCTGAGCGTGATCGTTTCTTCCCGCCGGGCGAGAAGAAACGATCACGCTTGGAAGTTCGCCCGCCCTCTGGTACAACCTGCGGCGAGATGACCACCTCCAACCCCAATGTCGGCCGCAGCTTCGCCGCATTCGGTTGCTGGTGGTACGCCTGGCGATTTAGCTAGGCGCTCGGCCCTGCCCGCTCCCGCCCGCTAGCGAAGCGGGATCACCCGGCAAGTCGAGCGCCGGTAAACCCTCCTCGGCCTCCGCGCCGGCCTCGGGCCTCACGCCCCGCCTTCCCTACAGTTCTCCAGGCTTTCAGAAAGGACAGCAGACGATGATCGCGACACGACCAACCGCCGGACAGGACGTTCGGACGGTGCTCGACATTGGCGGGCGCAAGATTGGGGGCGAGCACTTTGCGATCATCGCCGGCCCGTGCGCGGTGGAGTCGCGGGAGCAGCTGCTCGAAACGGCGAGAAGCGTGGGGCGGGGCGGGGCCGCGCTGTTGCGCGGCGGCGCGTTCAAGCCCCGCACCTCGCCGCACGCCTTCCAGGGCCTCGGCCGTGAGGGACTCGAGCTGCTGGGTGAGGCCAAGGCCCAGACCGGCCTGCCCGTCGTCACCGAGGTCCTCGATGCCCGGGACGTCGGACACGTGCTCGAGGTCGCGGATGTCCTCCAGATCGGCGCTCGCAACATGCACAACACGTCGCTGCTCAGCGAAGCCGGGGCGAGCGGGCGCCCGATCCTGCTCAAGCGGGGTCTTTCGAGCACGCTCGACGAGCTGCTGCTGGCGGCGGAATACGTCCTGCGCGAGGGCAACGAGGCAGTGATCCTGTGCGAGCGCGGAATCCGAACCTTCGAGACCGCCTACAGGTTCACGCTCGATTTGGCGGCGGTCCCAATCCTCAAGGAGCGCACTCATCTGCCCGTGATCGTCGACCCAAGCCATGCCGCGGGACGCCGGGAGCTGGTGGAGCCGCTGTCACTGGCCGCCGCTGCGATCGGCGCCGACGGCCTGCTCGTCGAGGTCCACCCCGAGCCCGATCAGGCGGTGTGTGACGGTCGGCAGTCGCTGCGGGCGGCCGACTTCGCGGCCTACGCCGAGCGCGTGCAGGCGGCGGCCGCGCTGGCTGGGAAGACGATCGACGACGACAGGCTGAGGGCCGCGGCGTAGTGCCGATCACGCCCGACGCCACGGCGGAGTCGGTACGCGACCAGCGGATCGAACGCGTCGAGCCGCTGGTCGCTCCGGACCAGCTGCTCGAGGAGCTGCCGCTCACGCCGGCGCAGGTGCAGGTCGTGGTCGGCGGACGGGCGCAGGTCCACGGCGTGCTCGACGGTGAGGACGATCGTCTGCTGGTTGTCGTGGGTCCGTGCAGCGTGCACGACATAGGCGCGACGCTCGAGTACGCCGAGCGCCTCGCCGGACGCGCCGCCGCCCTGAGGAACGACCTGCTCGTCGTGATGCGGGTGTACTTCGAGAAGCCGCGTACGACCACGGGCTGGAAGGGGCTGATCAACGACCCCCACCTGGACGGCTCCGGAGACGTGAACACCGGGCTGCGACGGGCGCGGGAGGTGCTGCTCGGAGTGCTGGGCCGGGGCCTGCCGGTGGGCTGCGAGTTCCTCGACCCGATCATTCCCCAGTACATCTCGGACGCGGTGTCATGGGGTGCGATCGGCGCCCGGACGGTCGAGAGCCAGATTCACCGTCAGCTCGGGTCGGGTCTGTCGATGCCGGTCGGCTTCAAAAACCGCACCGACGGCGAGATTCAGGTCGCGGTCGATGCCGTCCGGGCCGCCGCCGCCTCGCACGCGTTTGCCGGTATCGACGGCGAGGGCCGACCCGCGATCCACTACACCAGGGGCAATCGCGACTGTCACGTGATCCTCCGCGGGGGTCGCGGCGGCCCCAATCACGATGCCGCCGCCGTGGCCGCGGCACTAGGCCTCCTGCGCCGCGCCGGCCTGCCGGCCCGTCTGATGATCGACTTCAGTCACGACAACAGCGGCAAGGACCCCGCGCGCCAGGTCGATGTGGCAGGCGATGTGGCAGGACAGATAGCTCGAGGTAACCCGGCGATCATCGGCGCCATGCTGGAGTCCTTCCTGCTCGCGGGACGACAGGAACTGGCCGACGGAGAGCTCACATACGGGCAGTCGATCACCGACGGCTGCCTGGGCTGGGAGGCCACCGCCGACCTGCTCGACGAGCTGGCCGCCGCCGTCGCGACGCGGCGCCGCAGGATCTCACTGCCCCCGCGGGCGGCTCGCAGCTAGGCGCCTTGGCTGAACCGGGGATGAGGATCGCCGTCGTCGGCCTGGGGCTGATCGGCGGATCCGTGGCCCTGGCCGGGCGCTCGCGTTTCGGGGCCTCGGTCATCGGCTATGACCTTCGCCAGGCCGCGGCTGAGGCTGCGCTCAGCCGGGGTGCGGTGACCGCCGTCGCAGACTCCCTCGCCGAGGCGGTGAGAGAGGCAGACGCGGTGTTCGTCGCCGTGCCCGTCGGCGCCCTGGCCGAGACCGTCGCCGAGGTCCTCAGCGTCGCGCCCGGCGACTGCGTGGTCACCGACGTGGGCTCGACCAAGCGTGAGGTCGCGGCGGCGAATCCGGATCCGCGGTTCGTGGGCGGCCATCCGCTGGCGGGAGCCGAGACGTCCGGGATCGAGCACGCGCGCGAGGATCTGTTCGAGGGGGCGACGTGGTACCTGACTCCGGGAGCCGCCACCTCCGGGGTGCTGTACGAGCGGCTGCACAGGTTGCTCACCGGTCTGGGCGCTCGCCCGGCGGCGATCGACCCCGACAGCCACGACGCGATTCTCGGCACCGTGTCACACCTCCCGCATGTCCTGGCCAACGTCCTCGTAGAACAGGCCGCGCGAGTGCTTGCGGCCGGCGGCGAGCGCCTCCCGGCCACCGGCCCGAGCTTTCGTGACGCCACCCGCGTGGCCGGAAGCCCGAGCGCGGTGTGGACCGATATCTACCTTTCCAACGCCGATGCCCTGCGTGACGCGATCGCCCAAACAACAGCCGCACTGGCCGCCGTGGCACGGGCACTCGATGAGCGTGACTCGAGCTGGCTCGAGGCCTGGAACGACAGGGCGGCCGCCGAGCGCCGGCGGCTGCTGGAGGCCCAGCTGGCCGGGGGCACGCTGTTCCAGTTGCACGCCTCGGTTCCCAATCGCCCGGGCGTGGTCGCCGAGCTGGCCCTCGAGCTGGGGCGGGCCGGGGTCAACATCGCCGACATGGCGCTCTATCCCGCGCCCGACATGAGCGAAGGCGTGGTCGCCCTGTGGATCGCCGGTGAGCAGCCGGCCGGACAGGCCCGCGAGCTGATCTCCGGACTCGGGTTTCCCGTGAGCACGGCGTGAACGTGCGCTTCGATCCTTGCGGGCCCCTGCGCGGGCGGCTGAGCATCCCGGCCGACAAGTCGATCTCGCATCGAGCCGCGATCGTGGCGGCGATGGCGCCCGAGCCGGTGTGCATCCGCAACTACCTCCAGGCTGCGGATACGAGCTCGACGCTGGCGGCGATTCGCGACCTCGGGGCGATCGTGCACGCGCAGCCGGATGAGCTGGTGATCCGCGGCGTCGGGCTGCGCCATGCCCAGCAACCGGTGGAGCGGATCGACGTGGGTAACTCCGGCACGTTGCTGCGGCTGCTCCCCGGCTGGCTCGCCCTACAGCAGGGGCAGACCTTCAAGCTGGACGGTGACGACTCGATTCGGCGGCGCCCGGTCGATCGCATCGCGGCGCCGCTCGAGCGCATGGGAGCACGGATCCACGCCCGCGACGGGCGGTTTCCGCCCTTCACGGTTGAAGGCGAGCTGTTGAGCGGGATCTCATACGAGCTGCCGATCGCGAGCGCTCAGGTCAAGTCGTGTGTCCTGCTGGCCGGGCTGGCCACCGACACAACCGAGGTGATCGAGCCGCTCCCCAGCCGCGACCACACCGAGCGGATGCTGCTCCGGGCCGGTGCCCCGCTCCGGCGTGAGGGAGATCCCGCGCGTGGATATCGGACGACGGTGGGGAACGTCGATGAACTCGTGATCGACACGCTGGAGGTCCCCGGTGATCCATCCTCGGCCGCGTTTCTCATCGCCGCCGGGGTACTGGTCAGGGGCTCACGGCTTGTGCTTGAGAACGTCGGGGTCAACTGGACGCGGACCGGCTTCTCTCGCATCCTCCAGCGCATGGGGGCGATCGTCCTGGCCGACCTGGAGCCGGTCGGCGCCTTCGCGGAGATCGAGCCGACGTCCGAGGTCGACGTCTCCTACGGGCCGATCGTCGGGGTCACGGTGGAGGCGGACGAGGTGCCGCTGGCGATCGATGAACTCCCCCTGGTCGCACTGCTTGGCGTGTTCGCCGAGGGGGAGACGGTGGTCCGGGGCGCCGCCGAGCTCCGCCTGAAGGAATCGGACCGGATCGCCACCGTCGTCGAGGGCCTGCGTGGGCTCGGCGCCTCGATCGAGGCGACGCCCGATGGCTTCGCCGTCCAGGGGACGGGCGGGTTGCGCGGCGGCCGCCTCAAGACCCACGGCGACCACCGACTGGCGCTCCTCGGCGCGGTGGCCGGGCTGGCGTCCGAGGAGGGGGTCGAGGTCGTGGGGATGGAGGCGGCAGATGTCTCCTACCCGCGCTTCGGCGAGGACCTGGCCGGGCTGGCGGCATGACCGTCGTGGCCATCGACGGCCCGGCCGGGGCGGGCAAGTCGACGGTGGCAAGAGCCGTCGCGCGAGCGCTCGGCTTCACCTACCTCGACTCAGGAGCGATGTACCGCTCGGTCGCTCTGGCGGCCAGCCGGCAAGACGCCGATCCGGCCACCGTGGCGCCGCGGCTCGAGATCGATGTCGGGGACCGAGTGCTGCTGGACGGCGAGGACGTCAGCGAGGCGATCCGGAGCCCCGAGATCTCCGAGGCGGCGTCACAAGCCGCCGCTGATCCAGCCGTGCGCGCGGCGATGGTAGCGCTCCAGCGCCGGCTGATGGCCAGCGGCGATTGGGTGGCCGAGGGGCGAGACATCGGGACCGTCGTGGTGCCCGAGGCGGAGGTCAAGGTGTTCCTCACCGCCGAGCCCCGTGAGCGGGCCCGCCGCCGGGCCGAGGAGCTCGGGGCCGACCCGAACAGGGTGCTGAGCGAACAGGCGATCCGCGACGAGCGCGATCGTCAGCGTGAGCATTCGCCGCTACGACCGGCGCCTGGCGCCGTCGAGCTCGACACCACGGAGCTGAGCGTCGATGACGTGACACGCCGCATCGTGGAGTTGGTGCACGCGCTCGAGCACTAGCCTCGGGGACATGAAGGTCGCCGTGGTGGGATATCCGAACGTCGGCAAGAGCTCGCTCGTCAACCGCCTCGCGCAGTCCCGCGACGCCGTCGTCCACGAGATGCCCGGGGTCACGCGCGACCGCAAGGAGCTCACGACCGACTGGAACGGACGGACGCTGACGCTGATCGACACCGGCGGGGTTGACCTCGAGGACACCGATGAGCTGGCCGGCCTCGTCAACCACCAGGTCCGCGCCGCGCTCGAGGACGCGGACGTGGCCGTGCTCGTGGTCGATGCCCACTCCGGCCTGCGTCCGGGCGACGCGGAGGTGGCCGAGCTCCTGCGCCAGGCGCGGCGGCCGGCGATTGTGGCTGCGAACAAGGTGGATACCGCGGCCGACCTGCCGCTGGCGGCGGACTTCTACGGGCTCGGACTCGGCGACCCGATTGCCGTGTCGGCCGCGCAGGGCCTCGGCACCGGCGATCTGCTCGACCGGATCGTCGCGCTCGCACCGGAAGCTCAGTCGGGGGCCTCGATCGCGCCCGACGCCGTCCGGCTCGCCGTGATCGGGCGTCCGAACGTGGGCAAGTCCTCGCTCGTCAACCGGTTTCTGGGCGCCGAGCGGGTGATCGTCTCGAGCCTCGCCGGCACGACCCGAGACGCGATCGACCTCCCATTGAGCTTTCAGGACCGCGAGCTCGTCCTGATCGACACCGCGGGCCTTCGACGGCAGTCGAAGGTCGGGGAGTCGCTCGAGTATTACACCGCGCTGCGCTCGCGCCGTGCCGCGGAGCGCGCTGACGTGGCGCTGGTCGTGTGTGACGCCTGCGACGGCCTCACCGCCCAGGACCTGCGGGTGGCGGAGCTGGCCATGAAGAGCGGGTGCGCGACCTTGCTCGTCCTCAACAAGTGGGACCTGTCCGAGGATCTCGACCTGGACCACGAGCGCGCCCGGGCCCATCAGAAGCTCCGGCTGCGGCCGCGCGTGCTCACGGCCAGCGCCAAGACCGGGCGCCACATCGAGCGGCTGCTGATCGAGGCGATCGCCCTGGCGGACCGGCGCGCGGCGCGAATTCCCACGCCCCAGCTGAACCGGTTCCTGGCCGAGACCGTGGCGGCGCGCCAGCCGCCGGTCGGCACGGGTTCGCGCCGGACCGGACATCGACTGAAGCTCATCTTCATGACGCAGACGGCGACTCGGCCGCCGCGATTCTCGGTCCAGGTGAACTCCAGGGCCCGGGTCACGCGTGACTACGCCTACTACCTGGAGAACCGGCTGCGCGCGCGGTGGGGTCTGGACGGCGTCCCGCTGATCATCGACTTCGTCGAGCGCCAGGAGCGGCGAGAACTAGCGCAGGCGCTGGGGCGGGGTGGTTAAGTCGCCGCCATGGCGACAACCACGGATCGCCCTGACTCAGCGCCCAGGCCACGGCACGCCCCGCCCAGGCCCCCGCGACGGCGCGTCCGCCGCGACGGGCACCCGCGTCCCCGAACCCCGCCGGGGCTCGCCGAGCGGCGCCTGGCGACGTTCTCGCTCCGCGCTGCTCTCCTTGTTTTCATTGGGTTGGCGGCGATTGTCGCCGGTGCCCTAGTCCTGGCCCTGGGGCTGCGCGGGGGCGAGGCGCCGCCGGCGACCGGAGCCGCCGAGCTGGTGCCGGCCAATGCGCTGCTCTACCTCCACGTCTCGACCGACCCGTCGCGGCCCGCGGTCGGACAGGCGCTCGCGGTGGGGCGCAAGCTTCCCGCCATGCCGGCCCTGGTCGGCGCGGTCACCGATCGCGTGGGCGCGATGCTCGGCGGCTCGGCAGTGAGCGTCAGCTTCTCCCGCGATATCCGGCCCTGGCTGGGCCGTGAAGCCGCGCTGGCGGTCCTCGATACCCCTGGACCGACCGCGGGCTCCCTCGTCGTGCTCGACGTCCGCAATCGCGCGCGGGCCAGGAGGTTCCTGTTCGGAGCAGGCGCGCGTCCCGAGGGGGCCTACCACGGCGTCGCCCTGCTTGCCCAGCCCTCGGGCACGACCCTCGCGTTCGTCCGCCACTATCTCGTGCTCGGGCAGGTGGCAAGCGTCAGGCAGGCCATCGACGTGGGTGCCGGGCGCATGCCGTCGCTGGCGGCCAGCGCTCGATATCGGCGCGCCGCCGCAACCGAGCCAGACGCTCGGATCCTCGACGCGTATGCCTCAGTGGACGGTATTCGCCGCGCCCTGGCGCCGCAGAGCGGCCTGCTCGGCGAACTCGGGACGCTGCTCGACCAGCCGGGCCTCAGCGCGGCCACGATCGCGGTCTCGCCAGACAGCCACGGCCTCCAGATCCTGGTTCACCGCACCCTCGACCCCCGTCTCGCGAGTCGTTCCGCCCATTCGGCGGCGTTCACCCCTACGCTCGCGCGGGTCATCCCGGCAGGCTCGGCGCTGCTGGTCGATGTCCGTAACCTGGCCGCCAGCGCGCCGAAGCTGCTGGCCTTCGCCGCCAAAGCGGGTGTCGCGGGCCGGATCGCTCCGCTTCTCTCACGCCTCGGAAGCGGACTGGCGGCCCAGGGCGTGAACCTCGGTCAGCTGCTGGGCATGTTCGGGGGCGAGACGGCGATCGCGCTGACCCCCGGTCAGGGCGCCAGCGGTCCGGCCCCGGTGATCGTCACGCGGACGAACGCACAGACGACCGTGCGAGCTCTGCTGGCCGAGCTCGAGCTCCCGCTCTCGCAGCTGTTCGCTCCCAGCGGCAGCGGAGCTGGAGAGGTTCCCCAGGTGAGCCAGACGACGGTCTCGGGAGTCGCGGTGCGCCAGCTCTCGGTCGCTCCCGGGCTCAACCTCGATTATGCGGTTGGGCATGGACTGCTCGTGGTCTCGACGGGCAGGACGGGAATCTCGGAAGTGTTCAGGCGCGCCCGCTCGCTGGACGGGGCGGCCAGCCTTCAGAGCGTGGTCTCGGACTCCCCTGGCCGAGTCGGCTCGCTAGTCTTCCTCGATCCCAGCCAGCTCCTGCGCCTGGGTCTACGATTGGGATTGATCGGAGGCCCGCGGGAGGCGGCACTGTGGCCCTCTGCGGAGAGGATCCGTGCCGTCGCTCTCGCGTCGTGGCGTGGAGCTGAGGACACCACGACCGAGCTTCAGCTCCAGATTCCATGAGCGCGCTTCCCGATAACGAGTTCCTGTTCACCTCGGAGTCAGTTACCGAGGGCCATCCCGACAAGATCGCCGACCAGATCTCCGACGGCGTCCTGGACGCCGTGCTCCGGGATGATCCGACCGCCCGGGTGGCCTGCGAGACGCTGGTCAACACCGGCCTCGTGGTGGTCAGTGGCGAGATCACGACCGAGACCTACGTCGACATCCAGGATGTGGCCCGGCAAACGATCAAGCGAATTGGCTATACGGATGCCGAGTTCGGGTTCGACTACCACACGTGTGCGGTCATCAACGCCATCGATAAGCAGTCGCCCGACATCGCGCAGGGTGTGGATGTGGCCTGGGAGGCCCGAACCGACCCGGGCGACGACGACGAGTTCGATGTCGCGGGCGCGGGTGACCAGGGCATGATGTTCGGCTACGCCACGCGGGAGACGGATGAGTTGATGCCGCTCCCGATCTCACTCGCGCACAAGCTGGCCAAGCGCCTGGCTGACGCGCGCAAGGCCGAGCTCATCCCCTACCTGCGCCCGGACGGCAAGACTCAGGTGACGGTTCGCTACCGCGATGGCCGGCCGGTCGAGGTCGTCAAGCTCCTGATCTCGACCCAGCACCGGGACGGGGCCGAGTCGCTGCTCAAGGACGACCTCTGGGAGCACGTGGTCGAGCCCGTGCTGCGCGAGAACCCCGAGCTATATGACCCGCGCCACCTGCACAAGAACTTCCTCGTCAACCCCACGGGCCGGTTCGTCATCGGCGGCCCGATGGGAGATTGCGGTCTCACGGGGCGCAAGATCATCGTCGACACCTACGGCGGGATGAGTCGCCACGGCGGCGGTGCATTCTCTGGCAAGGATCCCTCCAAGGTCGACCGCTCGGCCGCGTACGCGGCCCGCTACGTGGCCAAGAACGTCGTCGCTGCCGGTCTGGCCGAGCGCGCCGAGGTTCAGGTCGCCTACGCGATTGGGGTTGCCCATCCGGTGTCGCTGATGGTCGAGTGCTTCGGAACCGAGAAGATCAGCCGGGGCCGGATTCTCGACCTCGTCTCGGAGCATTTCGATCTGCGACCGGGCGCGATTCGCCGTGATCTGAACCTCCACCGCCCGATCTACCAGAAGACCGCCGCCTACGGCCATTTCGGGCGCGAGGACCATGACTTCACGTGGGAGCGGACCGACAAGGCCGCAGCGCTGCGTGACGCCGCGGGCCTCGACAGCAGCGCGGTCACGGTCTAGGCCAAACCGTCTTCGCGCCTCGCCGGCGGCCTCCTCGGGCCCAGCCGAGCGGGACATCGGGTGGCGGCTCTAGTCTCGCCATGGATGGCCGACACCTGCCCCGAGACGATCGCCCGCGTCCAGCCGCTGATGCTCACGCGGGCCGTTAGGGGACCGTTCGACTATCGCGTCCCGAGCGCTGAGGCGGGACTGGAGGTGGGGACTCTGCTGCGCGTCCCGTTCGGACGCCGCAGCGTCCTCGGGGTCGTGGTGGGACTGGCTCAGGGGTCCGAGATCGAGCCCGAGCGCCTCGCCGAGCCCGAAGCTGTGCTCGACGGGGGAGCTCCCCGGGACCTGGTCGAGCTCGCCGGCTGGATCGCCGACGAGTACTGCTCGACGCCGGCCCGGGCGCTCGCGCTGATGCTCGCTCCGGGCGTCGGGCGGGGGACCCGCGCCAAGCAGGCCCTGGTGGCCGAGATCACCCCGGCGGGGCGCGCGGCGCTGAGCGGGGCCGATCGCCTCACGGCCGCCCAGCGCGCGGTGCTCGCCTCGCTCATCGGTGGGCCGCGGCTCGCGGCCGCGCTCGGGACGCCGGCGCTGCGGCGGCTCGAGCGGCGCGGGTTGGTGACGCTGAGCCTCCGCTCGCAGGTACGTCGTCCGACGGCGCCCGCGGTCGGACACGCCTCGGCGCACGCGCCGGCGCTGACCCCGGCTCAGCGGGCGGCCCTGCGCGAGATCCGAAGCGCCGTCTTCGGGGCCGCCCGCCGCGACTCAGGTGGCGGAGCGCGATACCTGCTTCACGGCATCACGGGTTCCGGGAAGACGGAGGTCTATCTCGGCGCGGTCGAGGCGGCGCTCGATGCCGGACGTGACGCGATCGTGCTGGTTCCGGAGATCGGGCTCACGCCGCAGACGGTGGCGCGGTTTGAGGCGCGGCTGGGTTCGCTGGTGGCTGTCCTGCACTCGGGTCTCGGGCAGGGGGAGCGCTTCGATGAATGGCAGCGGCTTCGCTCCGGCGCCGCGCGCGTCTGCGTGGGGCCGCGCTCCGCGGTGTTCGCGCCGCTGCCCGATGTCGGGTTGATCGTCGTCGACGAGGAGCACGACC
>DATGFT010000084.1:0-5349 GCA_035308915.1 Solirubrobacteraceae bacterium | reverse complement strand
GATGCCCTGGCCGGGGTTGCTCCCGCGCTTGCGGAGGCCACGCATTGACGCGAGTCGCGGTCGCGGGCGCCGCGGGTCGGATGGGCAGCACGGTCTGTGACGCCGTCGACGAGGCGGCGGACCTGGAGCTCGTGGCCAGGGCCGACCCTGCGCTCGGCACCACGCTCGAGGAGGCGCTGGCGGCGGGCCCGGAGGTGCTGGTCGATTTCACGCTGCCGGCCACCGTCCTCGAGAACGCGCGCCGCGCCGTGGCGGCTGGGATCCACGTGGTGATCGGGACGACCGGGTTCGAGCTCGGTGCCCTCGACGATCTCGCGGGCGCTCCAGCCAACGTGTTCGTGGCGCCGAACTTCGCGCTCGGCGCCGTGCTGATGATGGAGTTCGCTCAGCGCGCCGCGCGCCACATGGCCCGGGCGGAGATCATCGAGCTCCACCACGACGGCAAGCTCGACCGGCCCAGCGGGACGGCGGCGCGGACGGCGCTCCTGATGCGCGAGGCCGCTCCGGAGCTCGGCGAGGTGCCAATCCACTCGGTGCGCCTACCGGGGCTGGTGGCGCACCAGGAGGTGATCCTCGGCGACATCGGGCAGACGCTGACCATCCGCCACGACTCACTCGACCGCCGGTCGTTCATGCCGGGGGTGCTGCTGGCCATTCGGCGCGTCGGCAGCCTCACCGACTCCCCAGTGGTCGGACTCGAGAACCTGATCTAGCGTTCCGGCGCGCAGCCGTTCCCGCAACAGAGCGCCGGCCCCCGCGCGGGCGGCGCGGGCGGCGCGCTCGTTGCTCAACTCGATGCCGTGCTCGGCCGCGAGGTCGAGCAGCTCCTGGCGCTCCTCGTCCTGACGGGCAAAGCGGTAGAACAGCCACCCCAGGATCAGGGTGGTCAGGATCATCTCCTCGACCATCATCACGCCGCCGGCCACGTTCTGGTCCGAGAGCGGGTTGAGCCCGCGAGCCGCGTCCGTGGCGCGGTAGACGGGATAGAAGACCGTCTGGGCCCAGATCAGCACGTTGCCGAGTATCGCGCCGATCAGGCGGACGGCGATCACGTACACGAGCGCTCCCCAGCCGGCGAACCACGCCGGCTTGGGCAGCGGCCCGATCAGGGCGAGCCAGAGCAGGGTCCCGAACCAGAGCATGCAGGCGTGCTCGAGCGCGTGCACGAGATCGTGGTCGATCGCCAGCTGGTAGAAGAGCGGGATGTGCCAGGCGTAGAGATCGATCGCCCACAGCGCCAGGGCGAATATCGGGCTGGCCAACTGGCGCAGCGGACGCGTCGGGCGGAAGTGCAGGAGGGGCGCAATCACCGGTCCGGTGATGCCGAGGACGATGAACAGGGAGGCGAAGTCGCCGATCACGATGTGCTGGACCATGTGGGCGACCAGGACGCTGTCGGCCAGCGTGTCGAGCGGGCCGACCTGGACGACGGCCATCATCAGGACGCCGAACACGAATGAGGCAATCCGCCACCTGGCTACGGGACGCCGCTCGGCCGCTAACGTGCGAGCGCGCCGCGCATACAGGGTCAGATAGACGACGCAGGCCAGGAGCGGGGGAAGGGCCTCGGCGGGATGCATGTCACGCCGCCCCGTATGAGGCCGGGGGCGCGGGCGCATTCTCAGCCGCGGTGATCTGAGCCAGCAGCTCGGAGGGGCTGGTCCCGCTGAGCACCCGGAGGCGAGGCAGCCGGAAGGGGTCATCGGAGCGGCGCGCCCACCCTGGGACGACCGTCGTGGAGCCGACGTATCCCGCAGCGCGCACGGCGGCGATCACGGTGGCGTTGTAATGACCGGAGGGGTAGCAGAACCAGTTGACCGGGACGCCGTAGCGCCGACGCAGGATCTGCCGAGCCGTATCGATCTGATAGGTGAGGCCGGCCGCGTCCAGGGTGATCAAGTCCGCGTGGCTGATGCCCTGCGTGTCGAGCTCCCAGCCCGCGGACAGCAGCCCGCGCACCTGAGCATCGGTGAGGCCGCCCTCGGATGGCGGCAGGCCACTCAGCTGGATGTTCTCCACGCCCACCCAGCCCAGCCGCTTGAGCGTCGGCATGGCGTTCGTGTACTGCGAGGCGTAGCCGTTGTCGAAGCTGAGAACGATCGGCTTTCCCGGCCCGAGAGAGACGCCGCGCCTCCAGTTGGCCTCGAGTTGGTTCATCGTCACGGCATGCCAGCCACCCGCCTTGAGCGCCTGCATCTGCGCCGCGAACTGCGCCAGCGGGACGTACAACCCAGGGTACGGCGCGCCCGCCGGGGGTGGGTTGATCACGTGGTACATGAGGATCGGGACCACGGCATGACCAGGGACGCCCGTGCCCTGCCCCTGGGGGGAGTTTGCCGGGCCGCCGCCGGCTCGGGCCTGGCCGGCGTGGCGCGACGATGAGGCGCTGGCCGCGTTGCTGGAACTCGTGCCTGAGCCACGCCCGCTCGAGAGCACGGCCACGACGACGGCGATCACGGCCAGTGCGAGCGCGCCCAGAGCTCCGGCGCGCCGGCGCCATACCGCCCTCCTGCGCCCGCGGTCACGCTCGCGCCGCAGCTGTCGAAGCTCGCGGGGAGGAACGCTCACGCCCGCCGACGTTAGCGCTTCTGAGCCGCGTGCCGATGCGATAATCCGGTTGATGGCTGGCCAGCTCGGCTCGATCCTCACCGCCATGGTCACGCCGTTCGACGCTCACGGGGCGATCGATGAGCCGGCGGCCGTCCGCCTGATGCACCACCTCGTGGAGCATGGATCCGACGGGCTGGTGATCTGCGGCACCACCGGCGAGGCCTCGACGCTGAGCGATCAGGAGCAGCTCGCCCTGATCGAGCTCGCGGTGCAGGAGGTGGGCGACCGAGCCACGGTCGTGGCCGGCGTCGGATCCAACGACACGCGGCATGCCGTGTGGCTGAGCGAGCAGGCGACCGAGCGCGGGGCGGGCGCCCTGCTGTCGGTCAATCCGTACTACAACAAGCCGAGCCGCCGCGGGATCCTTCGCCACTACGAGGAGATCGACCGAGCCACCGACCGGCCGATCGTCCTCTACAACATCCCGCAGCGCACCGCCTTCGACCTCTCCAACGACCTCTTGGCCGAGCTGGCTCAGCTCGAGCACGTGGTGGCGGTCAAGCAGGCGAACCCAGCCAACCTCGAGAAGATCGACGGACTGCAGATCTATGCCGGGAACGACGACCTGCTGGCCGACGTGCTCGACCTCGGCGAGGCGGGCGGGATCCTCGTGGCCAGCCACCTGTTCGGCGAGGAGATGCGACGGATGGTCGACGAGCCGGAGCGCCGGCGGGAGATCGACGCCGGGCTGCGGGACGTCTACCGCGACATGTCGATTGCCCCGCTCGCCTGCTCGACCAAGGCCGCGCTCAACCTCCTGGGCTTCGAGGTCGGGGCACCGCGTCTGCCCTACGTCGAGCTCGACGAGGACGAGGTCGGCGTGGTGCGGGCGATGCTCGAGCGCCATGGGCTATTGCAGACCGCTCGGGCGTGAATAACCGGCGCCTGCGCGTCCTGCCGCTGGGCGGTCTGGGCGAGATCGGAAAGAACATGACGGTCGTCGAGTACGACGACCGGATCGTGGTCGTCGACACCGGGCTGCGCTTTCCCACGACCGACATGCTGGGGATCGATCTCGTCCTGCCGGACTTCAGCTATCTGCGCGACCGGGCGCAGGACATCGAGGCGATCGTGATCACGCACGGCCACGAGGACCACCTGGGCGCCCTGCCCTGGATGCTCCGAGAGCTGGGCCAGGACATCGCGGTCTACGGAGGCCGGCTGACCATCGCCATGGCCCGCTCCAAGCTGGACGAGCACCGCCTGCGTGAGGTCCGCCTGGATGACCTCGCGCCGGGCCGGGAGCTCCCGCTCGGGCCGTTCACGCTGGAGCTCGTGCACATGACGCATTCGATTCCCGACTCCTGCGCCGTCGTGCTCGGGACCGAGCTCGGCCGGATCGTGCTCACAGGCGACTACAAGTTCGACCAGACGCCCGTCGACGGCTGGCCGGCCGACGTCTCCAGGCTGGCTGAGCTCGGCGCGGAGGGGGTCCTGCTGCTCTACGGCGACTCCACCAACGCCGACCGCGAGGGCTACTCCCCCTCCGAGAGCGGCGTCGGTCGCCACCTCCAGGAGGTCTTCGGCCGGGTCAGCGGCCGGATCGTCGTCACCAGCTTCGCCTCGAACATCCACCGCGTCCAGCAGGTCATCGACGCGGCCAGCGCCCTCGGACGCAAGGTGGCGCTGGTCGGACGCTCGATGCGCAAGAACGTCAACATCGGGCGCTCACTGGGGCTGATCGAGTTTCCCGAGGGGGCGCTGATCCAGCCCCAGGAGGTCGAGGACTGGCCCGACGAGCGGGTGGTGGTGATCTCGACCGGATCGCAGGGCGAGCCGCTCTCGGCGCTGCGGCGGATGGCCCACAACGACCACCGCGCGATCAAGCTCCACCGCGGGGACACCGTCGTATTCTCGGCCACACCGATCCCGGGCAACGAGCGGGCCGTGGGCGAGACCATCGACCGCCTCTACCACATCGGGTGCGACGTGATCACGCCGCGGGAGGCTCCCATCCACGCGTCCGGCCACGCTTACACCGAAGAGCTGAAGCTGATGCTCAACCTGCTGCGGCCGCGCTACGTGATGCCCGCTCACGGTGACCACAAGCGACTTCATCTCCACGCTCAGCTCGCCGAGGCGGTGGGGCTCGATCCACAGCGGGTGTTTCAGGGCGAGAACGGGCTGCCGCTCGAGCTGGACGAGCACGGCGCCCGCTTCGGCGAGCGCGAGCAGTCAGGCATGATCTTCGTCGACGGCGTCGACATCGGGGACCCGGCGGATGTCGCCCTGCGCGATCGCAGGATGCTCTCCGACGACGGGATCTTCATCGTCGTGGCCACGATCTCCGAGCAAACCGGCGAATCGGTCGTCGCCCCCGAGGTCATCTTCAGGGGGGTTCCGTTCGTCGAGCAGGCGGACGGGCTGATCGAGGAGATCCGCGACGAGGTCGAGCATTCCCTCACCCGGGCCGTGGCCGACGGGATTCGCGAGATCGACCTCCTGCAGCAGGAGCTCCATGACGACCTGGCGGCGTTCGTCTATGACCGCCTACGGCGTCGCCCGATGGTGCTCCCGGTCGTCGTGGAGCTCCTGCTGGAGCAGGTCAATCTCGCGTACGCCGTCATTGGCCGCGCGCGCGAGCGAGCGCTCGACCTCGTCGCGGATCTCCTCGACCAGGCTGTCGGCCTGCTCGACGAACGGCACGCCACGGAAGATCACCTCAGGCGGCACCACTGACTCGCCGCTCTGCTCGGACACGGTCGCGACCACGATGAAGATGCCGTCGCCCGAGAGCAT
>DATGFT010000083.1:0-1904 GCA_035308915.1 Solirubrobacteraceae bacterium | reverse complement strand
GGGCGCACGTTGACCGTGACTACGGGGCGGACCGGGTCGAAGGCCGGGTTGGCCTCGCGGAGTTGGGTGTACTCGTCGAGGATCTCGACGAACTGGCCGAAGTGGGCGTCTTTCCAGTCACCGCGCGGGCCCTCGCCCTGCTCGAGGATCTCGTCGATGGCTTGTTGCGCGGAGGCGGTGTCGGTCACCGCGATCAGCTCGGGCCAGGCGAAGTAGTGCTCCGTCGCCTGGGCCCGCGGCGGGCCGACGAACAGCCACCGCTCGCCGAACTTGTCGGCCAGGTGGGCGAACCCGGCCTCGATCGACCGGTACAGGTGCCTGACGGTGGCGAAGTCCTGGCCGTGGGGGACGATCTCACCCGGCTGCATGGCAGGCCTGGCGCGGCCGAAGGCGGCCATCCCCTGGGCGTCGTCCAGATCCATGCCCTCCGGGCGCTCCAGGAACATGAAGTGCTGGAGGGCGGCCTCGCCGAACGGCAGTAGCGTCAGGTGGACGCCCGCCGGGTAGTTGCTGGCCGGGTGCGGGAAGTTCGCCCGGGACAGGTGCGGGGCGCAGCCGATGGCGGACAGCAGGTTCTGCACCAGGGACAGGTGCAGCATCTCCTGCGTGGCCACGTGCGAGATCGTCTTGCGCCAGCGCTGAACCGCTTCTGCTTCCTCGGCGGTCAGTCCCTCGTCAGTGGACTGCTTCAGGCTGAACGCGGCGTACAGGTACTGGCACATGATGCCGTGCTCGAGCTCGGCGGCCTCGCACAGCATGTAGATCAGCGCCTCGCGGTGCTCGATCACGAACGGCGCCTCGGGCGCCGCCAGGCCGCCCCTCGTGGCGATGACCTGGGCGAGCCGCCCCCGTCCCGCCGGCTGGCTCTCGCTTTGTCGGCTCTCAGTCATGGTGGTTCAGGCCTCCCTGGTAGCCATTCTTACCCGGCGGCCGGGCCCCGCGCGGTGGTTCGGATTGTGCCCCCGGCGAACACCTAGGGGGCCGCGGCTACGTGTTGCGGCGGGGCGGACGGCGGGCTTTCTCGTGGAACTCGTGGTCGCGCTGGATGAGGCGCTGCAGTTCGGAGCGCTGCTTTTGGTCAAGCTCCTGGCGCGATTCGTTGAGCAGGCTCAGCACGGAGGCGGTCGAGGTGGCGACGCTGACCGTGGGGTGGCTGCCGGGGGCCAGGCGGGAGCGGCGGTGGGTGAGGACGACGACGCGCTGGACGGTTGCGTGCTGGCCGCGCTGGGCGAGGAAGCGTTCCAGCTCGGTGGCCGATTCGTTGAGCTGCTCGCTCGGCGAGCGTCCCTTCCGGTCTTCGATCGGCCGCTGCTCGACGAGGTTCCCGTAGTTGTCGTACTTATCGGCGTGCCAGCGGTCGCCGTCGACGTGCACGGTGGCGTTGATGTTCTTCACCTCGATGGCGAACAGGCCGCGCGGCCCGAGGAGCAGGTGGTCGATCTCGCCGCGCCGGTTGCGATAGCCGCGCAGGAGGGTCCATTCGTCGGTCAGGGCGCGGCCTAGCTCGGCCGCGACCAGCTGCTCGCCGGCGATCCCGGCCCTGATCCGCTCCTCGGTATCGGACGGCTCGGTGTTGCGGCCGGGCGGCCCGGGGGCTCGCCGTTTCTCCGTCCACACGGAGAAGGCGAGCCGCAGCCAGGCCCACCACTGGTGATGCTGGCGAGCCCGGTCGCGCTTCACCCGCGCGGTCTGGACGCGGGCCTGGTGCTGGATGAGGGCGTTTTCGTACCGTGAATGCGCGCGCTTATCGGCGGTCTCTCGGCTCCGCGATGCTTCGTTCAGCATGTCGCCGGGGTGATTGGACAGCTCAACGGTCCGCATGTCGTTGCTCACTCTTGTGGGGGTTCGGTGGCGCCGTTACACTGAGCGGCCTGAGCGCCGGGACGACCAGTCGGAGGGACTTT
>DATGFT010000082.1:0-30013 GCA_035308915.1 Solirubrobacteraceae bacterium | reverse complement strand
TCACCGACGGCTCGGTGAGCGACGTGTTCGGCGGCGAGAACCAGCTGTTCTGAGCGGCGACCGGCTGCCGCACGTCAGATCGCGGTAGCTACCGGGCGACGATCCCGGAGGACGCTCGGGGGGAAAAGGGAAGCCCCGCCTGGGGTGTCGGCGGGGCTTCGCGCGTCGACTTCCTGTCGGCGCCCTGGATACCGGAGGACTACCCCTCCTGGAGGCGCCGCAACGCATCGGGGTCGTACGTCATGCCGCTCGGAAGGCACGGCGCGGTGCCTGCACGGGTCCGGCGACCTCGGCTCGCTGTCGAGGCAACGGCGATGTCGGCCTGCGAGGGCTCTATACGATCGGCGGTCGTGAGTGCGTCACGCGGTACGCAGGCGGCCAGGCTGATGGAACTGCTGGGCTTGAGCGAGGACGAGCTCTGCACCGTGCTCGATACCGACCCGCTCACCCTGCTGTCCGGGCAGCTGGACGACCGGGGCCAGCTGCCGATCCTGCTCGACCTCGTCGAGGAGGCAGCCGCGCAATCGGGGGATGGAGTTCTCAGGCGCTGGCTCCGGGCCACCGGCCCCGCCGGACGCCCTGTCGATGCGCTCTTGCGGCGTGATTTCGCGGCCTTTGAGGACGCGCTGGGCGAGCTGGGGGAGCGCGGGTTCATCCTCCGTGGTGGAGGCTGAGCGCGGGCCGGTGAGTGATGGCTGGTGGACTCGCCGGGTGAGCCAACCATGAGCCAAGCGCAGAGCGCGCCCCTCCGCCATCAGCTCCGTACGCGCTATGCCGAGTGCGACCTTCAGGGCGTCGTCTTCAACTCCCATTACCTCGTCTACTTCGACGCCAGTCTGGCCGAGATGTGGCGGCGGGCCTTCGGCGGCTACCGGACTGTCCTCGACCGCGGCCTCGACGTCGTCGTCGCGGAGGTCGGGCTCCAATTCCGCGCTCCCGCCCGCTTCGATGAGCTGCTGACACTCGAGATGACGCTGACCCGGCTCGGCCAGACGAGCATCACCAGCGCCCACCGGATCACTCGGGACGAGGAGCTGATCGTCGAGGGGACGATGCGCCACGTGCTGGTCGACCTGGAGACCCTCACGAAGACTCCGATCCCGGACTGGATGCGGGAGGGGTTGGCGGTCTGGACGACGGCGCCTGGGTAGCCGCCCGCGGAGCGGGTGCGCGCCCTAGGACTTCTCCTTCTTCTCCGCCGGCTTCCCCGGCCAGATCCCCGTCAGATGGTGGAAGGCCTGGGCGGCGATCCGGTCGGCGGCGGCGGCCACGCCGGCCATCGTCGCGGCCTCGAGGGCGGCGGCGCCGACCACCTTGGACATTCCGGCCTCAGGCGCGGTCGGGTCCGGTGGATCCCTGCGGTCCACGCGTGCCCACAGGGTCTTGAACAGCCCCCGGCCCACACGGGCCGCGATCATGCCGGCGATCAGGCCGAAGGGCTTATACAGCAGCTTCATTCAGGAGCAGGCTATCCGGCTGGCCTGATGATCTATCCAGCTACAGGCGCAAAAAGCCGATTCTTGGGGTAATTACTTAATCCCACCCGCAAGACGCAAGGCAGGACCGTGCAAGGAGAGGAACCGTTCGCCAACGAGAATGCAGCTGAGGAGCTGCTCCGGCGGGCGCTGCTCGATGAATCGGCGGCGGTGGCGGTGTCGCTGCGCGTGGGCGGCCTGCCGGTCAGCGATGCGGTCACCGTGATCTTCCACGGCCGACGGGACCTGGGCACGCTTCAGACCTATGTCACCTGCGGGAGCCTGAGTGCCGGCACCACGGTCTCGGCCAGCGAGCTCCTGCGGGTTCCCTGTGACCTCGATCTGGCCGACGCCGAGGACCGGGCCGAGGCCGAGGCGCTCTACCTCGAGCAGGCGACCGCCCTGCGCGACGCGCTGGTCGGGGCCGACGTCGTACTCGACGTCTGGCGTGACCCGCTGATGGACGTGCTGGGGGCTGAGATCGAGGTCGACCGCTCGGTGGAGCTCGGAGTCCGGCTGCCGGCGCCGCGCCTGCTTCCCACCGCGCTCGTGGCGCGGGACTCCCACATCGTCGTCACCCCGGTGTGCAGCGCCCGCACGCTCGCCGAGGGCAAGCCGCCGGTGGGCATCGCCTGCGCCCAGCAGGACGTGACGCGGGTCTATCCCCTGGCCGACGATCCGGCCCGGTGCGTGCAGGACTTCCTCGAGATGGCCGCCGAGCACGCTCGCGCGCTGGCCGAGCGGCTCGACCACCAGGAAGCCTCGGTCGAGCGCTTCCTCGAGCTTCAGTAGCGCCGCCGGGCGGCGGTCCCCCGCGGACGTCTAGCCTGGCCGCACCCTTGCGGCGGCTCACCCTGATCGCGCTGATTGCCATCGGCCTCATCGCCTTCCTGGCCATCAGTGCGCTGCTCGCGCGGGTGCTGAGCCTCGACGGAGCCGAGCGCGCCGCGATCACCACGCTCGTCCAGGCCGAAGCCCGGGGGAACGCCGCCGCGATGGTCGCGCTGATCCACGGTTGCGGCCAGAGCCCGGGCTGCCGGCAACGCGCGGCTCAGGACGCCGCCGAGCTCCGGCGCCCCGGCGCGGTCAAGATCCTGACCCTCGGCCCCTCAGCCGGCTTCTCGCTCGGCTCGACCGTGGGAACCGCTCGGGTGGCGTGGAGGGTGGGAGGCGCGCTCCCGATCGTTCAGTGCGTTCGGGTCCGCCGGGAGGGCAACGTGCTCACGGGCCTGCGCATTCAGCTGCTCGAGATCAGCCTGAAGATCAAGGGCAGCGCCGCCTGCCCGGCCCGTTACTGATCTGGCGATCGTGCTCGGCGGCTGACTTACGGGAGAATGATCGCGCACGTCGGCAACGCCAGCGCGGAGTCGGACATATGGGGGTATGAGGAGACGAGGTCAGCAGGTACGCGCGGGCGGGGATCGCGCCGAGCTCCGCTTGGAGCGTCTCTATGCCGAGCATGGCCGGGCGGTGCTGGCCTACGCCGTTCGGCGCTGCACGGACGCCCATGACGCTGCGGACATCGTCGCGGAGACATTTCTCGTGGCCTGGCGTCGACTGGATGACGTGCCGGCCGATGAGGGAGCCCGGCTGTGGTTGTACGCCGTGGCCCGCAATGTCCTGTCCAACCATCACCGATCCGAGCGCCGGCGCGAGCGACTGGCTGAGCGCCTGCGCCGCGAGCTGACGCTCGCGCTCGACGATCTGGTCGAGCCGGGGTCCGGCAGCGGCGCCGTCGCGGCGGCGCTCGCCAGTCTCGGGGCCGAGGACCGGGAGATCCTCCGCCTAACCGGTTGGGAGGGGCTCACCCCGCGTCAGATCGCCGTCGTGCTCGGGATCACCGCGGTGGCCGCGCGGAGCCGGCTGCACCGGGCGCGGGCCCGATTTCGCGCCGTTCTCGACGGGGCGTCTGAGCCCGACGGCGCTGAGACTCTGCGGCTTCAGGAGGCCCGATGACCTACATCGACATCGACACAGCGCTCGCCGTTGCCAATCCTCTGACCGAGCGTACGGCCGCGGCGCTGCCATTGCATGAGGCAGAGCGCGAACTGATGCAGACGATCATCTCGATTCAGGTTCGTCCGCGAGTGAGGCGACCGAGCGTGGCAGCCAGGCGCCGGCGACGCGCGGGGCTGGTGCTCGCGATCACAGTCGGGGTCGCTGCGCTGCTCATGCTGCTTCCCTCCGCCGATCGCAGCGGCGGTCCAGCGCCCGCGTTCGCGGCATCGCTCGTCCGCTTCGCCAACGCCTCACCGCTCGTCCTACTCCAGCTCCCGGGGTGGCACGTCGTCTACGCCAACGAGGAAGCGGGCGGGTTCGGGGAGATGCATTTCGTTCGCGGCCCGGCCGATGCCGAAGGTAACCCGCGCGGGGCCGACTTCTCCCGACAGGCGTCGCTCGCCGGGCGCGAGGCGTCGCTGACGTGGATGCCCCTGAGGACACGCGGAGCGAAGCTCATGCTTGGCGGTCATCAGAACGCGCCGACCGGTCTGGGCGTGGTTGCCCATCGCTTCGTCTTCGAGGGCGGCTCCCCGAGGGCGTTTGACATCACCGCACTCTTTGTCGACCGCGGGCGCGTCCTGAGCTTCCGGGCCACGGTGACGAGCATGGCGATGTTCCGCTCAGAGCTCGAGGCACTGACCGCCGTCGATACGACGACGTGGCTCCGGGCGATGCCGCCGAGCGTGGTGAACGCTGCCGACAGCGGCGAGGTGGTCCGGCTGATGCTGAAGGACATCCCTCTGCCGCCGGGCTTCGACGCGGCCCGGATCAGGGGCGTTCGGCTCGTACACGACCGTTACCAGCTCGGCGCCGCTGTCACCGGGACCGTCGCGTGCATGTGGATCGGCGATTGGAACCGGGGACGCCGCACAGGCGACACGGCACTGGTCAGGCGAGCCATCGCCGCTATGGCGACCGCCCCTCGGTGGCCAATTCTGCGCGAGATGGCGCACCAGGGCGCGTGGCCTCAGGTGCTGATCGAGTACGCGAAGGGACTGCCGAGTAACTCGATCCAGCTGGACAGTCGGGAGCCGATCATGTCCAGCGGCGTCGACTCGGCCCTGGGATGCAGCGCCGAATGGGGAGTCAACCTGAACACGGGCCGCCAGGCGTCCGGCGCGCTGAGGACGCGCCGGCTCGTGCCCGCGCCGTAGGCAGCTACTGCCGGACCGGCTCGCGGGTCGGCTCGCGCGCCGGACGCCGTTCGCGGCGTGGGAGCCGCTCACCCAACCGGCGGTGGTCACGCAGACGAATCGCAGCAGGTTCGGCGTCGGGGAGGGGCAGCCCGCCCGTCGGCCGCTCCGACGGCGCCGGCGGCCTTGGCGGTCCGTGCCCCCAGCCATCGTCGGAATCGCGGTCGCTGCGCGGCGGCAGGCCAGGTTCGTTTCGCAGCGCAGGCAAGATCAGAGCCGCCGCGCACACCAACCCCAGGAGGTGCATCCCGGCGACCATGAGCATCAGCTCGACGTCGCCTGACATAGGTAAAGGCTACCGCGCCGTCCGCGTGGTGAAAACCGCCTCGCTACCATCCTGACGCCCATGGCGAGCACGCAAGGAACAGCCCTGTCGGTCGAGGTCCGGGAACCCGCCGGGTCGCGCGCGGCGCGACGGCTGCGACGCACCGGACAGGTACCCGGGGTGGTCTACGGCGGCGGCGAGGATCCCATCTCGTTCGCGGTTGACGCCCGCCTGCTCCGCCAGACGCTGGCCCATGCCGGAGCCGTGATCGATCTGAGCATCGACGGCAGCACGACGCCGGTCGTGCTGAAGGACCTGGTACGTCATCCGGTGACCGGCGACACGGTGCACGTCGATCTCCTCCGAGTCCGGCTTGACCAGACGATTCAGACGAGTGTCGTGGTCGAGTTGGTCGGGGCCGATGACGCTCCCGGGGTGAAGGAGGGCGGTGTGCTCGAGCAGGTGACCCGTGAGGTGACGATCGAGGCCCTCCCCAACGACATTCCGGACTCGATCGCCCACGACGTTTCGGCCGCCCAGATCGGCGACACGATCACCCTGGCCGCTCTAACCATGCCGTCGGGCGTGGCGCTGATCGACGATCCTGAGACCACGCTGGCCTCGCTGACCCCGCCGCGCCTCCAGGTCGAGGAGGAGCCCGAGATCGAGGCCGAGACCGAGCTGGTCGGCGAGGGCGAGACGGCGGAGGAGGCCGCTCAGGCCGCCGAGGCGGAGGCCGAGCAGGCTCCCGCCGACGGCGAGGGCGACTCCGGCGGCGAGTAGCGCCGCGCCGAGGATCAGCTCGTGCGGCTGCCGGGTCGCGCCGGGCCCGTGGACTGGCTGATCGTCGGTCTGGGCAACCCCGGGTCGGAGTACAGGGGGACGCGCCACAACATCGGCTTCGAGGTCGCTGACGAGCTGGCTCGCCGCTGGGGGCTCGCCAAGCCGAAGTCGAAGTACCGAGGGCTCCTGACCGAGGGCCGAACCGGCCCCGGCGGCCCACGCGTGGCCATCCTCGAGCCCCAGACCTACATGAACGATGCGGGCAGGTCGGTCGCGCCCGCTCGCGGAGCGCTCAAGGTGGACTTGGACCACGTCCTCGTCATCCACGACGAGATCGACCTCCCGTTCGGCGAGATCCGCACCCGTCTCGGCGGCGGGCTGGCCGGACACAACGGGCTGAAGTCGCTGCGCCAGGGGCTCGGCTCGGCCGATTTCATGCGCGTGCGGACCGGCGTGGGCAGGCCTCCGACAACCGACCCGGACCGGGTCGCAGCGTACGTTCTCGGCCGCTTCGGCGAACCCCGGGAGGAGGTCCAGCAGCTGGTCACGCACGCCGCTGACGCGGCGGAGCGCCTCGTCCTCGGGGACCCGCCACCGACCTAGACTGAATCGTCGGATGCTGCGCACGCTTCTCACGCACGCCGACGAAGATCCCCAGACCGACGCGCTGGCTCGGGAGGGCGGCCGCGCCTTCGTCTCGGCCTCGCTGCGGGCATACCTGATCGCGGCGCTCTTGGAGCGCGATCCCGACCGCCCGGCGATCGTGGTGGCAGGCGACGACCGCGCCGCGCGTGATCTCGCGGGAGGGCTCCGGGCCTGGCTCGAGCCGCGGACCGTCCGCTACTACCCGAGCCGCGGCGTCAGCTTCGAGTCGCACCTGGCCCCGCCGCCCCACCTGACCGGCCTGAGGATCGCCGCCCTGGACGCGCTCAGCGAGGCAGCGCCCGTGGTCGTGGTGAGCGCGATCGCCCTGTCTGAGAAGGTGCCCGACCCCGCGCTCAGGCCCCACGGGTTCGTCCTGCGCCACGGCGACCTGATCGATCTCGAGGACGTCGCCCGCGATCTCGTAGGCGCCGGGTACGAGCGGGTCGACCAGGTCGAGGACCGCGGGCAGTTCGCGATTCGGGGCGGTCTCCTCGACGTCTTCCCGGCCACCGAGGACCGCGCGGTCCGGGCCGAGCTGTTCGGGGATGAGATCGAGTCACTGCGCTGGTTCTCGACCTTCACCCAGCGCTCGCTGGGCGATGCCGAGCTCGTGGAGGTGGCGCCGGCGGCCGAGCTCGCGGAGGAGCACCGCGAGCTGGCGGAGATCGCGGCGCTCGAGGCGCCGGAGGACCGCCCGGACATCGCCGAGCTCCTCCCGGTGAACCGGTTCCATCCGTTTCTCGAGCTCGTGCCAGCTGAGGCGAGCATCCTGATCGCCGCCGAGGAGGACGTGGCGCCCGCGCTGGCCGACCACTGGCAGGACGTGACCGTCGCCTTCCACGATCAGGACCCTCACCACGTTTACTGCGATCCGCTCCAGATCGATTCCTCGCTGACCGAGCGGGCGCGAATCAGCCTCTCGAGCATCGACCAGGACCAGCGCTTCAGCTTCCGCGCGCAGGCGGCCGACGTCCAGGCCCGCGGGATAAGAGAGGCCGAGCCCGAGCTCGAGAAGCTGGCGCGCTCGGGCTACCAGACGGTGGTCGCCTTCGCCCGCCGCGGGGAGGGCGAGCGCTTCGCGTACAACCTGGGGCGGCTGAAGGTCGACTGGCTGGACGGACAGCCGACGGCCTCCGGGGGCGGCCGGATCACGCTCACCCAGGCCCGGCTCCAGAACGGCTTTGTGGCGCCACAATTCCACCTGGCGGTGATCCCGGAGCACCGGCTTCTGCATCGCCGCCGCCCCGCCCCGGCGCGACCCGAGCGGCGGCGCGGTGTGCTCCGAAGCTTCGCCGAGCTCCGGACGGGCGACATAGTCGTTCACGAGGACCACGGCGTCGCGCGCTTCGCCGGCTTCGACACCAAGACGATCGCCGGCGTCACGCGGGACTACCTGTACCTCGAGTACGCCGGCTCGGACCGCGTGTTCGTCCCCGTCGACCAGCTGGCCAAGATCAGCCGCTACGTCGGCGCGGGGGGCGAGCACCCTGCGCTCTCGAAGCTGGGTGGGTCACGCTGGGACACGATGAAGGCCCGCGCCCGGCGCGCGGCCCAGGAGCTGGCGGGCGAGCTCCTCAACCTGTACGCCGAGCGTAAGCGCCGTGAGGGCCACGCCTTTCCGCCCGACACCGACTGGCAGCGTGAGTTCGAGGACGCGTTCCCGTACAACGAGACCCCCGACCAGCGCGACGCGATCGACCTCGTCAAGGCGGACATGGAGGCCGGCCGGCCGATGGACCGGTTGATCTGCGGCGACGTCGGTTACGGCAAGACCGAGGTGGCGCTCCGGGCGGCGTTCAAATGCGTACAGGACGGCAAGCAGGTAATGGTGCTGGCGCCTACGACGATCCTGGCCCAGCAGCACCACGGGACGTTCACCGAGCGGTTGAAGGACTATCCGGTGACGATCGAGCACGTCTCCCGCTTCCGCTCGGGGGCCGAGCAGCGCGAGGCGGTGAGCCGGTTCTCGGCTGGCGAGGTGGACATCCTGATCGGCACCCACCGGCTGCTCTCCCGCGATGTGCGCCCGCGTGATCTCGGCCTCCTCGTCGTCGATGAGGAGCAGCGCTTCGGGGTCAAGCAGAAGGAGCTCCTGCGCCAGCTCAAGCTCCGCGTCGATGTGATCGCGATGAGCGCCACGCCGATTCCGCGCACGCTCCAGATGTCGCTGGCCGGGGTCAGGGACATCAGCGTGATCGAGACTCCGCCTGAGGGCCGGCGCCCGATCAAGACCTACGTCGGCGAGTACGACGAGCCGCTGGTCAAGCAGGCACTCGAGCGTGAGCACGCCCGCCACGGCCAGGCCTTCTTCCTGCACAACCGGATCGAGACGATCGACGAGACGGCGGAGCGCCTGCGGGCGCTGTGCCCGGAGATGCGTTTCGAGGTCGCCCACGGGCAGATGGACGAGAAGATTCTCGAGCAGCGCATGCTCTCGTTCCTGCGCGGCGAGGCCGATGTGCTGGTCTCGACGAGCATCATCGAGTCGGGGATCGATATTCCGCAGGCCAACACGCTGATCGTCGAACGGGCCGACACGTTCGGGCTGGCCCAGCTCTACCAGATCCGCGGTCGCGTGGGCCGGAGCCGGGAGCGCGCCTACGCCTATCTGCTCTACCCGAGCGCCGCCGCCCTGACCGGCGAGGCAGCCCAGCGCCTGTCCGCGCTGTCGGACTACACCGAGCTCGGTGCCGGGTTCAAGATCGCGATGCGGGATCTGGAGATCCGCGGTGCCGGCAACCTGCTGGGCGACGAGCAATCCGGGCACGTGGCCGCGCTCGGGTTCGAGCTCTACATGCAGATGCTCGACGAGGCGGTGGCCGCGGCCGCCGACGGCGCGGCGCCCGAGGAGGAGTGGGAGCCGGTCCGGCTCGACGTGAACGTCGACGCCTACGTTCCCGCCGACTACATCCCCTACGAGCAGGCGAAGATCGATGTTCACCGGCGGATCGCCGCCGCGCGCGAGGTCGCCGACCTGGTTCTCCTGCGCGAGGAGCTCGAGGATCGCTTCGGACCGCCGCCACAGCCGCTGCTCAACCTGATCGCGCTCCAGCAGGCGCGAATCAAGCTCGGACAGGTGGGGGCGCGGGCGGTCAGCTTCCGCGGGGGACGCCTCGCCGTGACCCCGATCGAGCTCGACTCCGTACGGGCCAAGCGGGTGCGCCAGGAGATCCCCGAGGCACTCTACGAATCAGGCAAATCCCAGCTCTCGCTGCGCGTGCCGGATGATCCCGCGAAGCGCTTTCCCGCCGTGGTCAGGGCCGCCGACGTGCTGCTGGCGGTGACGCGCGAGGCGACCGAGGAGGCGGCCACGGCGGCTTGAAGCGGCCGGCTCCGCAACGCCTGAGCCGAGGCATCCGCAAAGCCTGAGCGGGCCATGTCCGAGCGAACCCGACCTTCTTAGGTCCGCTCGCTACCATCGACCGCTCGGATGAGGAAGGTATCCAGGAGGCTCACGGCGCTCGGCGCCTTTTTTGTGCTCGCGGTCGGACTGGCCGCGTGCGGCTCGGGCGTGCCCGGCAATTCCGTGGCCGACGTGGCTGGTAACCCGATAAGCACCCAGGCCTTCAACCACTGGATGTTCGTCGCCGCCAAGAGCCAGTCGGCGCAGAATCCCACCGCGCCGGTAATCGTGCCCAACGACCCGCCTCAGTTCGACCACTGCGTCGCTCAGGTGCGCCGGCAGATCCCGGCGTTGGCCAAGACGGCGACCAAGCAGCTGCGATCCGACTGCAAGCAGCTCTTCACCTCGCTCTCGAGCCAGGTCATGGACTTCCTGATCAAGGGCTACTGGTACCAGGCGGAGGCCGCTCGCGACCACATCAAGGTGACCAACGCCCAGGTCGAGAGGGCGTTCAACAAGGCCAAGCAACAGCAGTTCCCGAACGGCGCCGGGTTCCAGACCTTCCTCACCCAGACGGGACAGACGCTCAACGACATCCTGTTCCGCTTCCGGATCAATCAGATCTACCAGAAGCTCCTGGCCCGCCACACCCACTCCGTCACCGCCGCGGCGATCCAGGCCTACTACAAGAACCACCAGTCGCAGTTCGGGACACCGGAGACCCGAGACATCCGGATCGTCCTGGCCAAGACGAGCGCCCGGGCCAATGCGGCCAAGAAGGCCCTCCAGTCAGGCAAGAGCTGGAACACGGTGGTCAACAAGTACTCGATCGATCCGACCTCGAAGAAGACGGGCGGCCTGCTCGTCGGCGTGGTCAGGGGTCAGCAGGACGCGGCGCTGGACAAGGCGGCCTTCGCGGCGCCGTTGAATCAGCTGATCGGTCCGGTCCGCGGACAGTTCGGCTACTACGTCTTCGAGGTGACGAAGATCACGCAGTCGACCCAGCAATCACTGGCTCAGGCGACTCCGCTGATCCGCCAGACCCTGGTTGGTCAGCAGCAGACCAACGCCCAGAACGCGATCACCGCCACCGCGCGTAAGCACTGGCTGAGCCAGACCAAATGCCGCGCCGAGTACGCGATGAACGACTGCAGCGGGTACACGGCGCCGAAGGCGCCGACCGGTGCCACCAGGTGACGAGCGGTCACCACCGGGTGAGGACGTCCGCGAGCCCGGCTTCGGGCGGGTGAGCACAGAGGGACCGGCGGCCGAGGCGCTCACGCGACTCGATGCCGTCGCGCACCGGCTTCGCGCCGAGTGCCCATGGGACCGCGAGCAGGACGAGCGCTCGATCGTCCCCCATACGGTCGAGGAGGCATATGAGCTTGCCGACGCCGCCCACCGCGGGGACGACGGCAAGCTGCTCGACGAGCTGGGCGACGTCCTGTTTCAGGTCTATTTCCTGGCCCTGCTGCTCGAGGAGCGCGGGGCCGGTGACCTGGCCCAGGTCGCCGAGCACTGCACCGAGAAGCTGATCCGCCGCCACCCGCACGTGTTCGGCGAGGCGGAGGCCTCGACCGCCGCGGAGGTCCTGCGCAACTGGGATCAGATCAAGTCCGCTGAGCCCGGCCGGGAGCCCGGGCTGTTCGGTGAGGTGCCGGAGAACCTGCCCGCGCCCCTGTACGCCCGCAAGGTTCAGCGCCGCGCGGCCGCGAGCGGTTTCGACTTCACCGAGGTGGGCGAGGTTGTCGAGGCGGCGCGCGAGGAGCTCGGCGAGCTCGAGTCCGTGAGCACTCGGGAGGAGCGCTTCCACGAGGTGGGGGACCTGCTGTTCGCGGTCGTCAACATCGCGCGCAAACTGCGGGTCGACCCCGAGCTCTCGCTGCGTGCCGCCGCTGACAGGTTCCGTGACCGCGTGAGCGCCGGGTCCGAGCTGGCGGCATCGGACGGGCGAAGCTGGAACGATCTGCGCCCGGATGAGCAGCTCAGCTACTACGCCCGCGTCCGCCTAGGCGGAGAAGGGCCACATCGGGGATGAGTCAGATCGAGCACGTGCACGCCCGGCAGATCCTGGACAGCCGGGGCAACCCGACCGTCGAGGTAGAGCTGAGCCTCCGCTCCGGCGCCTGGGGTCGGGCCGCGGTGCCTTCCGGCGCCTCGACGGGGGAGTTCGAGGCGACCGAGCTGCGCGACAACGGACCCGAGTGGAACGGCAAGGGCGTCAGCCAGGCGGTGGCCAACGTCAACGGCGAGATCGCCGAGGCGGTCCGCGGGCACGACGCATCCGCACAGGCCGCGCTCGACCGCCTGCTTTCGAACCTCGACGGGACGCCCAACAAGTCCCGTCTCGGCGCCAACGCGATTCTCGCGGTGTCGCTGGCGGCGGCGCACGCGGCGGCGGCCGAGGAGCGCCTGCCGCTGTGGCGCTACCTGGGCGGCGAGACCGCCCACGTGCTTCCAGTCCCGCTCATGAACGTGCTGAACGGCGGCGCCCACGCCGACAACCTGATCGATTTCCAGGAGTTCATGATCGTCCCCGTGGGAGCGGCGAGCTTCGCCGAGGCGCTGCGCATGGGGGACGAGGTGTTCCATCGCCTGAAGGAGACGATCCATGCGCGGGGGATGTCCACCGCAGTGGGCGACGAGGGCGGCTTCGCGCCTGACCTTGACTCCAACGAGCAGGCTCTGGAGCTACTCGTGCAAGGCATCCGCGCGGCCGGCTATGAGCCCGGCGAGCAGGTGGCGATCGCTCTGGATCCGGCGGTCTCCGAGATCCACCACGACGGGTCCTATGTGCTCGAGAGCGAGGGTCGGACGTTGACCTCCGACGAGCTCGCTGGCTACTGGGAGGATCTCTTGGTCCGCTACCCGATCGTCTCGCTCGAGGATGGGATGGACGAGGAGGACTGGGCTGGCTGGGCGAGCCTGACCCAGCGGGTGGGCGACCGGCTCCAGCTCGTGGGTGACGATCTGTTCGTGACCAACACCGAACGGCTGCGGCGCGGCATCGACAGCGGAGTGGCCAACGCGATCCTGATCAAGGTCAACCAGATCGGCACGCTGACCGAGACGCTGGCGGCGATTCGGATGGCGCGGGAGAACGGGTATGCGGCGGTCATGTCGCACCGTTCCGGCGAGACCGAGGATGTGACGATCGCCGACCTCGCGGTGGCCACGGGCTGTGGCCAGATCAAGGCCGGCGCGCCGTCGCGGACCGATCGCGTGGCCAAGTACAACCAGCTCCTGCGGATCGAGGAGGCGCTGGGCGCGGACGCGACGTACCCGGGGCGGAGCGCGTTCAGGGGGTAGAGGGGGCGCCGGCGCGGGGTTGGCGAGCGGCCGGCTCTGTTGTCTGAGCCCACAGCAGGCTCAGAGCGGTCGAACTTTGGCGCCTCCAGTTGACGCATGGTCAACTGGATCGCCATCGTTCAGTCTGACGCACGTCTGCGTGCAGCAGGAAGGAGTCTTTGCGTGTCGAACGAAGCGCCAACGGATGCCGCGCGCAGGGACGACAGCCGCACGGCCGCGCCGCCAGGTGCGGGGATCGGCGGCGCGTGCCGCGGCCAGGGGCCCGCGGGCTCACGGCGCCGCCTCACCTCGCGGGCGACAGCGACCCGCGGCCGCCCGCCGGCCGCTGCGCATCCGCTGGGAGCGGGTAGGGCGGGTGCTGCTCGTGATCGTGCTGGCGGTGGTGGCGGGTCTCTACATCCAGCAGGGGCTGAGGTACTTATCGGCCCGCAGCCAGACCGATCAGCAGAACGCCATCGCGGCGCAGCTGGCGCGGCAGAACGCGAAGCTCACCCGGCAGGCGAAGGCGCTGAACAACCCGGCGGCGATCGTGAAGGCGGCGCGAGCCCTCGGCATGGTCGCGCCGGGGGAGCGGCCGTACGTGGTGACCGGCCTCCCTGGTGGATGACCCGCGCTGGCGGGTGACCGGCCTCCCGGGCGGATGACCCTCCCTAGCGCATGACCTACCACCCAACCTGATTCGCCCACCCCAAGTCGGGCATCCTTGGCGGGATGCGCTTTGATGAGGTATTCGGGCTCTGGCAGGAGGGGGAGGGGCGGCTCGGTGAAGCCGAGCCGAGCGACCGCGCCGCGCTCGACCGCGTCGTGGACGAGCTCGTGGTCGAGCTGAGGCGGCGCCTGGGCGGCCCGTTCACGACCGACGAGCTGGCACGGCTGTACGCCCGCGAGGGCACCGATTGGGCGTTTGCCATCGCCACCCGCGTCGCACCGGCGAACCCCGCGGCGTGGGATATGCCGACCGTCGTGGGGGCCGCGTTCGCGCGCTACGCCCGGGAGGCGGCCGACTACCGGATCAGGCAGGTGGCCGCCGAGGACTGATCAGTCGGCGTCGTTGCCGTTCTCTTCGCCGGCGCGCCGGATCACGATCTGGTCCTCCTCGATCGTGACCTCCACGGGCCGATGCCCGGCCCAGTACTCGGCGTAGACCGGGTCGTCCTGGACCGCGGGGTCAAGCCACAGCCCGTAACCCTCCTCGCCGTGGTCGAAGGTGGCCTCGAGGACCTCCGCCGTCCGTCGCCCCCGTCGGCGGCCGCCGCGCCGGCCCCGCCGGCGCTTGGGCTTCTCCTCGGTGGACTCGTCCTCGTCGTCGTCCGGCTCGTCGCCCGCGGCGCGCGCCTCGGCGGCCTCGAGCTCGGCCGCGATCAGGGCGTCGTCCTCGGCGCGGAGGTCGATCTCGTCGTCGTAGTCGGCAGCCGCCGGGCTGACGCCGTCGCCCACCTGGCCCTCCTCGAGGTCGTGCTCGCGCTTGAAGGTCTGGATCTGCTGCACCGTGACCTCGAGCTGGTGGGCGATCCACGCGTCGGTCCGCCCCTGGCGGACCCAGGCGCGGATCCGGTTGAGCTCGGGACGAAGGGAGCGGCGTGCCATGAGGGCGTGAGACTAATACAGCCGCCCCGGCGAGGCTCCGCGCCACCGCGCTCGGCACCCTCGCGCATAGCGGCGCCCCCAAGCGCCATGGCCTCGCGCACACAGACGTGTGAAAACGGCCGCGAACCAGACCTTTAGCGTTGGGGCCCTGACACTAGGACAGGCGTCCGCTCAGGCCAAATTGAGCATCTGAATCTGTGCCACGATGGCGTCGTGAACAGTGCCCAGAAAAGATTGAGTACGGCGGAACTGAAGCGATATGCTGCGCTCCAGTTGGCCGAGTTGGGCCCAATCGACGCGCTGCCGGGCTGGGTTCATTTGACCTAAGGCAAGCAGGGAGGCGGAATTCCCATGTTGGTACTAACCCGGAAGTCGAACCAGAGCATCATGATCGGCGATGAGATCGAGATCTCAGTGCTGGCGATCATGGGCGAGAAGGTTCGGATCGGAATCCAGGCGCCCCGCGACATCCCTGTCTTCCGCAAGGAGGTCTACCTAGAGATCCAACAGGAGCAGGTCGCCGGGGGCGGCAAGGGCGCGCGTGAAGAGGTAGACGTCGCGCTTCACAGACTCGGGGGCGACAAGACCTGAGCCGCCGCGCCCCGTGCGTCGGCGGGCGCGGCTATCCGAGCAGTGTGTAGAGGGTCTCGAACATCGCGATCGTGACCCCGACCGCGGTCGCGACCAGCGAGAGCACGAGCAACCAGAAGCGCATCGAGCTGCGCTTCTTGGCTCGCTCGCGGCGGCGGATCCGGGTCCGCGCCACGGCGTGGCGAACCTGGAGCTCGGCCCGCGACTGCTCCCGCTCCATGTGCTCGAGGAACTCCTCCTCGATCTGAGCCAGGCTCTGACGCATCCGCATCGCCATCAGCTCGCCACCTTCTGGCCCTGGTAAACGTCGATGAAATGCAGGTAGTTCTCCGCGATCTGCGCCGCCGCAGCCTCGCGCTCGAGACGATCCTCGAGGAAGCCCTTGAGGGCATCCCACCAGATGGAGCGGCCGATGGCGAACCCGACGAAGCCATCGACCGGGGAGGCCGCCTGGAGCCACTGCTCGACCTTCTCGGTCGAGGCGCCGCGTCCCAGGACGACGCAGGCCACGCCTTCTCGGCCTGAGCCTGACCGGGTCTGCTCGGCCAGCATCTCGTCGTCCTCACGCGCGTCGACACCCTCGATCTTCCAGATGTCGACCTCGATCCCAAAGTTCTGGATCAGCTCGATCGCCTCGCGCATCAGCGCCGGGCGTAGCTCGGCGTCGTAGCGGTCGGTGTCGCCCTCGACGCTGGCCAGTTGCCCTTCGGTGGCCGGGACGAGGAGCTCGAAGAGGAACTTCCGGCCGTTGTCGTGCAGCCAATCCGCCAGCCGCTTGAGCTTCTCCAGCTGACGCTGGTTCATCTCGGCGTCACCGTCGGGGTTGAGGCGAACGAGCACCTTGGAGAAGTCCGGGTCGAACTTGTCGATGTGCTCCGGGAACTGATCCCCGTACTCGAAGTCGAACTCGTCCTGGCCAGACTTCTCGACCGGCATGGCCAGCTTCAGGCCATGCTCACGGGCCTGCCGGGGGATGTCAGAGCCGAACTGCTCGTCGACGAGAACGCCCAGGGCGCCCGCCTCGGCGCCGCGCCGGCTGGCCTCGACCATCCCCTCGAAGATCAGCCGCTTGGCGTCGGCGATCGTCTCGGTCTGCTCCGGGGTGGGATCGCCCTCGATCCCGAACATCTTCTTCTGAAACGACCCCCGATGGTCGAAAGCGAGGATGTAGAGCTTGCCGTCGTATCCCAGAGGCATCAGACCTCCTTTGCTCAGAACTGGGCGGTGGCGCCCAGTCTAGGGGGCCGGAGCGCGTTAGGCTGCGACGCCGATGGAGCACGCATTCCACGGGCCCGCCTACACGATCGGGATCGAGGAGGAGTTGATGATCCTCGATGCCGGCTCGCTCGAATTGGTCAACGCGATCGAGACGATGCTCGAGGCCACCGACGCCGGGGAGATCAAGCCCGAGCTGATGGAGTCGGTGCTCGAGATCTCGACCGATCCATGCAAGACGGTGGGGGAGGCCGGCGAGCAGCTGCGCAATCTGCGCCGCCACGTGCGTCAGACCGCGGAGTCCAAGGGGCTCGCCATCGCGGCGGCGGGGACCCATCCCTTCGCTATGTGGGAGGACCAGCGGATCGTCGCCCGGCCGCGCTACCGCGACCTGATCTCCGCCCTTCGCTTCGTGGCCCGGCAGGAGCTCATCTTCGGCGTCCACGTCCACGTCGGCCTCGACGACCCGGACAAGGCGATCCACGTGACCAACGGGATGCGGGTCCACATGCCCATCCTGCTCGGCCTGTCGGCCAATTCCCCCTTCTGGCGGGCTGACGCCACCGGATTGGCCTCGACCCGCACGCCGATCTTTCGCGCCTTCCCGCGGGTGGGGATCCCGCCGACCTACAAGGGCTGGGAGGACTACTCGCGCCGGATCGACTTCATGATCAACGCTCGCGTCATCGAGGACTACACCTACCTGTGGTTCGACGTCCGACCGCATCCGAAGTTCGGGACGGTGGAGATCCGGGTCATGGACTCCCAGACCCGGATCGAGCACACGCTCGGCCTCGCCGCCCTGGTTCAGGGGATGGTCAAGGAGCTGGCCGAGCACTACGAGTCCGGGGACAAGCTGTCCCGCTATCCATACGAGATGCTCGACGAAAACAAGTGGCTGGCTGCCCGCCACGGGCTCGAGGGCGAGCTGGTCGACCTCCCGAGCTTCGAGCGCGTCGGGACCCGGGCGCTGGCCCGCCGGCTGATCGACCGGATGCGCGAGCACTGCCAGGAGCTGGGCTCCGCAGATGAGCTCGAGGCCGTGGAGGACCTGCTCGAGCGAGGCAACGGCGCCGCCCGCCAGGTCGTCGTCTACGAGGCCAACCACGATCTCCGGGAGGTCATGGCGGAGATCGTCGCTGCATCTGCCGTATAGCCAGACCGGCGTCCGGCGCGGCTCGGAGGCGGCTTTACAATCGAATCAGGAATGAGCACCGGTAACCCGGACCTGTTCGTCGTCTGCAGGAGCTGCGGGTCCGAAGTGAGCCCGTACATCACCGAGTGCCCGTATTGCGGCAACCGGCTGCGCAAACGGGCGCCCAAGCTGGATCGCCACGGCCGCCTGGCCGAGAAGCGCCGCCGGCCACCCACGCCCTCGCTCCCGCGGCTGCGCCGGGGCGAGATCCCGGGGATCCGCGCCGAGTCGCGGCCCTACACAACGATCGTCCTGGTCGTGCTCGGGCTGTTCGGGTGCCTGCTCTGGCGCACGAGCCTGTTCAGTCTCGGCCAGGTCATAGTCGACGGTAAGCCCGGGCCGCACTGGTGGCGGCTCATCACCGCGCCCTTCATCTACAACAACGTCGGGTTCACGTTCCTGAGCCTCGGGGCCATCGCCCTCTTCGGATGGCTGCTCGAGCGTCGGCACGGCCCGCTGCCGGTCCTCGCCCTGTTCGCCGTCGGAGCGGTAGGCGGGACGGCCGCGAGCGCCGCGTTCTACAGCCAGCCGTTCGTGCTCGGGGGCAACGGGGCGGCCCTGGCGCTGATCTGCGCCTGGCTCGTGCCTGATCTCATCAGCCTCCGCCGCGGCGAGGAGATCGACGGCGACCTGCTCGGGGCGGTGGTGATCGGGGTCGCGGTCGCGCTCATGCCCGCGGTCGTGGACGGTGCGAGCTGGGTCTCCGACGCCGTCGGCGTGGCGGGCGGCTTTGCCGTCGGGGTCCCGCTGGCACTCAGCCAGAACGCCTGAGGACGCGAGCGAGGCGACGCAGCACCGGCGAGCGCGCGCCGGTGGCCGGATCGGCGCTCGCCCCGTTCAGCTCGGCGCGCATCCGGTGGATCGCCTCGTAGGGCTCGCGGTAGCGCCACTGGCGGACCGATCGGCGGTAGGCGCCCGAGCGCGGGTGGTCACAGAGGATCAGCGCCAGCCCACCCCACACGGCGCCCGCGGCGGCCCCCTCGGCGTACAGGTAGCCGGCGATGAAATCCGGCTCGAAATAGACGACCTTCTCGTAGGCCTCGACGCCGGCGCGCTCGAGGCCGGCCCGGATCTCCGCGTTCATGCTGTCGTGCACCAGGATCACCGAGCGGGCCGTGCACGGGGAGTCGAGCAGGGTGCGGACGTCGCCGATCACCCCGTCGAAGGAGTGGTCACCGTCCACGAGCGCGAAGTCGAGGATCCGCCCGGCAGCGGTGAACTCAGCCAACAGCGGCGGCAGGAGCTCGGCGCTCGGCCCCTCGTGCAGGTGGACGTTCTCCGGGACGTCGGACGCGAGCTCGGCGTGGGAGATGTCGACCGAGTGGACCTCGCCGGCATAGCGCGCGATCCGCGCCAGGGTTCCGCCGGCCGCCGTTCCGATCTCCACCGCCAGCTCCGGACGGAGCTGGGCGAGGATCCCCTCGACCGCCGCCCGCTCGCCGAAGGACATCTGCGTGTTCGCCTCCCGGGTGAGATCGAGCGGCGAATGCTCGAGCGGAGCGGGGCGGTTGTCCGGGGTCGGCGCGTACGGGGCGTTGCGCTCGAATGCGCCCGGCTCGGACCGAGATCCCATCCGCGGCGAGTATATGAGCGCCGATCGCGCGTCAGCTAACGGCGATGGCCCCCGCCGGGCCTTCGACAAGGCGGCCGACCACCTGCCCCGGAATCTCGTCCGCGCGGTCGGGGGGCAGCGCCACGAGCAGCCCGCCTGAGGTCATGGCGTCGCAGACCAGCCAGCGCCGCGCCGCCGGAACCCACGCGGCGAAGCTGGCGAAGCCCTCGGCGTGAGCGCGGTTGCGCCGCGTGCCCCCGGCCACGGCCTTCTCGTCCTCGTCGGCCAGGAGATCCAGCACGCCGTCGATCACCGGCACCGCCTCGGCATCCACCTCGGCGGCCAGCCCGCTCCCGGCGGCGAGCTCCCGCAGGTGCCCGAGGAGCCCAAAGCCGGTGACGTCGGTCATGCCGTGCGCGCCCGCGGCCCGGGCCGCCGCCGCGGCGTCGCGGTTCAGGGTCGTCATCACGGCGACCGCCGCCTCGAGGGGCGCCGCGAGCCCCCGCTTGACCGCGGTCGAGACCGCGCCGACGCCGAGTGGCTTGGTCAGCACCAGCGTGTCGCCGGCCTGGCCGCCTGAGTTCCTGATCACCTCGTCGGGGTGGACCGCGCCGGTCACCGCCATCCCGTACTTGGGCTCGGCATCCTCGATCGAGTGTCCGCCGACGATGGCCACGCCGGCCTCGGCGGCGATCGCGGCTCCCCCGCGCAGGATCTCCACCAGCGGCTCCTCGCCCAGGTTCTCGAGCGAGAAGGCGACCAGGTTGAGCGCGCTGAGCGGCGTCGCGCCCATGGCATAGATGTCGGAAAGCGCGTTGGCGGCGGCGATCCGCCCGAAGTCGAACGGGTCATCGACGATCGGCGTGAAGAAGTCGACCGTCTGGACGATGGCCAGGTCGTCCCGCACCCGATAGACGCCGGCGTCGTCGCTGGTCTGAAAGCCGACGAGGACGTTCGGGTCGCCGACCGCCGGCCCCAGGCGCTCGAGCAGGGGGGCGATTGCTGCGGCGGGGAGCTTGCAGCCACACCCGGCCCCATGGGAGAGGGAGGTCAGTGTCACAGCCACCCACCTATGATCCCACCCGGTTGCCCGACCGCGCCTACACCGATGACGAGCTCGAGGCCGCTGTGGCGGCGATCAGCGACCTGACTCGCCTGCGGGAGGCCCAGGACGTCGTGCTCCGCACCGCGCCCTCGCTCCAGCGCCTGCTGGGCAGCGCGCTGAGCGAGGGGGGATGGTTCGGCCCGGGCCACGACCAGGCCATACGCGAGGCCGCCGGCGCCGAGGACCCCGCCGAGCGCGAGCGCGTGCTCAGGACCCTGGTGGCCGAGGAAACGCGCCTCGGCATGCTTGTCGGCGTGGCCATCGGCTTCGAGCTGGCGCGTGAGCTCGAGCGGGCGCCCGCCGGCTCGCCCACCCCCGACCCCTCAGACAACTAAGGAGACAGATAGACAGATGGACGTGCGCTTCCTTGGCCATGCCTGCTTCGAGCTGGCAGACGGCGACACCCGAGTCCTGATCGACCCCTTCCTGAGCGGGAACCCCAAGGCCGCGGTGACCGCGCAGGACGTCAACCCGACGGCGATTCTGCTCACCCACGGCCACGGCGACCATTACGGCGACACGGTCGACATCGCCAAGCGGACCGGCGCCCCTGTGGTGGCGATCGTCGAGATCGCCAACGAGATCGGCGAGGAGGGCGTCGAGACGCTTGACCCGAACATGGGCGGAACCGTGACCTTCGATTGGGGTTGGGTCAAGCTGGTGCCGGCGTGGCACACCTCGACCACTCCGAAGGGGACCGTCAGCACACCCGCGGGCCTCGTCATCTCGATCGGCGAGCGGGTCGTCTACCACCTGGGCGACACGTGTCTGTTCTCAGATCTCCAGCTCGTGGGCAAGCGCAGCCCGATCGACGTCGCGCTGATGTGCATCGGCGGGCACTACACGATGGACCGCACCGACGCGGTCGACGCGGCGGAGCTGGTCGGCGCCAAGACCGTGATCCCGTGTCACTACAACACCTTCCCGCCAATCGAGACCGACGCCCAGGCGTTCAAGTCCGATGTCGAATCGGCCACGAGCTCGAACGTGGTGATCCTCGAGCCGGGGGAGACGCATTCGGCGTGACCCACGCGATCGTCCTGATCCGCGCCGAGCGCTCGGCACTGGCCACTCTGGGCGGCGAGCTGGCCGACGTCGAGGGCGTGGCCGAGGCCTACTCGGTGACCGGCGACTGGGATTTCGTGGCCATCGTCCGCCTGCGTGACCCCGATCAGCTCGCCGAAGTGGTTACGCGCCGCATCTCCGGGCTCAGTGGCGTCGAGCGGACCCAGACGATGGTGGCCTTCGAGGCCTTCTCACGGCACGACCTCGAGGCGCTGTTCTCGATCGGGCAGTGACAAGCGCCTGGCCGAAGCCCTCGGCCATCGCGTCATAGGTGTACGGGGCGACGGCCGCCCGGGCCGCGGCGCCGAGCCGCTCGGCCAGCCCGCGATCGCCGAGCAGCCGGTCGATCACGGCGGCCAACGCCTCGGCGTCGCCCGCGGGGACGACGAGGCCCGTCTCGCCGTCGCGAACGAGACCCCCGGCCACCGCGCCCACGCCGTCTGAGGCGATCACCGGGCGGCCCTGGTGCATCGACTCGTTGCAGACGAGGCCCCAGGGCTCCCGGAAGCGGGGCGTCGGGACCGAGGCGAGGACGGTCGCCTCGGCGGTGGCGTAGGCGGCGGCCAGCGAGGGTCGCGGAAGCGGCTCGACGAGCCTGACGCCCTTCGTGGCCCGGGCGCGCGCGGCCAGCGGTCCGTCTCCGACCACCACCAGCGTCGCCTCCGCTCTCACGCGCGGCCAGGCCTCGAGGAGGACGGCGACCCCCTTCTCCTCGACCAGGCGCCCGACGTAGAGGACGAGCCGGGCGGAGCCGAGCCCGTGCGCGGAGCGAAACTCCGATTGCTCCTCCGCCCCGACCTCCCGCGCGAACAGCTCAGGCTCGACCGCCTGGGGCGCGATGAACACGTCCTCGTCGTGGCCGCGGATCAAAGCCACAAAGCGCCGGACGTGCTCGCCGTAGGCGACCACCGCGTCGGCGTGCCGATGGATATGGCGCGTCACGGGCAGCGCGGCGGCGTGGGTCAGTGACCACGGCTGGGCCCACACCGATGCCCAGAGAACGAACGGGACCTGCCGCACGCGCGCGCCCGCGTAAGCGGCGGGAAGGATGGCCCCGCCTGCGAACGGCGCGATCACCGCCTCGTAGCACCCCGGGGCGGCGAAGGCGGCCCGGGCGCCGTGAATCCGGCGAGCCGGAAAGGACGCGGTCTCGAGCTGGCGGTCGAGATCGGCAAACCAGCTGGGGACGTAGCGCCCGCCGCCGCCGTAACACAGGACCTCGAGGCCGTGGCTGTGGGCCAATCGCTCATAGAGCGGGACGCGGTACGGCGTCAGGTAGTTGGTGATCAGGGCGATGGCCACGGCGGGCACGTTGGCAGAATCGAGCCGCCGGATGCGCGTCCTCCTGATTCACAACCGCTACCGCTCACTGGGCGGCGAGGAGCGCGCGGTCAGCGACCTGGCGGAGCTCCTCGAACGCCGCGGCCACACGGTCGAGCGCCTCGAGCGCTCGAGCCGGGACGTCGGCCGCGGGCGTGCGGCGCGTTCGCTGCTCACCGGAGGGGCTGACGGGGATGACGTGGGCGTCGCCGTCCGCCGTCTGCGCGCCGACGTGGTCCACGCGCACAACGTCCACCCGATGTTCGGGTGGCGGGCGCTGGCCGCGGCGCGAGCAGCCGGAGCACGCACCGTCCTTCACCTGCACAACTTCCGTCTCTTCTGCTCGATCGCCGTGGCCTACCGCGACGGTGCCCCGTGCCATCGCTGCCAGGGGCGGAACACCTTGCCGGGGCTCCGGCTGCGCTGCCGGGGGTCGTTCACCGAGTCCGCGGTGTACGCGGCGGCGCTCCACCGACAACAGCCGCACCTGCTCGATGAGAGCGACCGCTTCATCACGGTCAGCCGGGCCCATGGCCAGCGGCTGGCTGAGCTCGGGCTCCCGGCGGACAAGGCGGTGACCCTGCCGAACTTCATCCCGGATGCGCAGGTCGCCGAGCGTTCGGGGGCCGGGGAGGGGCAGTTCGCCCTGGTGGCCGGGCGGCTGGTCGAGGAGAAGGGCTACGACACGGCGATCGCTGCCGCCCGGGCGGCTGGCGTCCCGCTCGTGATCGCGGGCAGGGGGCCCGACGAGCCGCGGCTCCGGGAGCTGGCGGCGGGCGCCGAGGTCCGCTTCACCGGGCTCCTCTCGCCGGGCGCATTGGCTGACCTCCGCCGTCAGGCGGCGGTTGTCCTCGTTCCCTCGCGCTGCGAGGAATCAGGGTCCTATGCCGCGCTCGACGCGTTCGCGGCGGGCATACCGGTGCTCGGCTCGACGCGCGGTGGGGTGGGGGAACTGGTCGGCGAGGCAGTCGCGCTCGACCCTGAGAACGCCGCCGCCTGGCGCCAGGCGCTGGAGCGGCTGTGGGCCGATCCGGCACTCCGGGCGCGGCTTGGAGCCGAGGTGCTGGAGCTAGCGCGTGAGCGCTTCGGCGAGGAGCGCTACTACTCGGGATTGATGGAGGTCTACGGAGAGGCCTAGGGCCCCGGGGCGGGCGCCGGCGTCGTCGTGGTCGGCGTCGTGGTCGTGGCGGTGGAGCTCGACGTGGTGGTCGTTGTCGTATCTCCGGAGGTTGAGCCGGACGGCAGTCCGGTGCCGCCGGAGGCCGGACCCGTCGGACCGGTCGGCCCGGTTGTGCCCGTGGAGCTTGACGTCGTCTGCGAGCCGGTTGAGCTGCCCGTGTCGGTGGCGCCGCTATCGGGCGCCGGCTGGGCGCTCGGCGTCGAGAGGACCGTGGCATCCGTCTGCGTGCTCGTGCGGCCGGGCTTCGAGGGCTTGGTCTTGTCGAGCGCGAGCTTCTGCTTGTCGGTCAGGCTCGCGGTGGCGGTGGTCGTGGACGCGGCGGTCACGCCGGTTTTCTCGGGGGTCTTCTTGGTCTTTGTCACGGCGTGATGGTGATCGCGCTTGTGGACCGGCGCGGCCACGTCATGGACCACGCCGATGGCCGGGGCGGGAAGGACCGAGCTGCCTCCGCTGACGTGGCTCGCGGCTGGCGGCGTGGCGGCCAGGTGGCGGTGGGTCGTGACGTGCGTCGCCTCGACGGCGCCGGCGGTGACGAGCGCCGCCGCGGCGAGGCCGGCTGCGGCCTTGGTGGCCACGGCGCCGGCCCCGGCCGAGATCAGGCCGCCCACCGAGGTGAAGGCGGCGGTTCCGCCTGCCGTCCCGGCGGCTGCGGCCATCCCGCCGGCGCCGGCGGCGCCTGCGCCCGCGCCGGTGGCGCCGGTCGCGCTGGCCGCCGTGGCCCCGGCTGCCGTGGCGCCTGACCCGGTTCCCGCCGAATGGCCGATATGGGCGACCAGCAGCTGGCGCAGGAGGGCCAGCGGACCGATCGGCAGCAGGGCCGCGAGGGCCTTGTTGGTCTGCTTGAGCTGGCCCTGGAAGCTCGCGCAGCGCCGGCAGCCGCGGAGGTGGCGGCGGACCAGCGGCGTCGGGCGCTTCTGCAGACCCTCGGCCACCTCGGCGAGCTCGATTCGCACCTCGGCGCATGACAGCTGGCGGGCTTCTGCCGCCTCGGCGAGCGAGATCCGGGCTCGGACGAGCAGCGACTTGACGCCCGGCACCGTCGTGTCCATGGCCTCGGCGATCTGCTCGTAGGACAGCGCGTCCATCTCACGCAGCACGAGCGCCGTCCGCTGCGTCTCCGGGAGACCGTGGATGTCGTCCACGAGGAGCCGGAACCGCTCACGGTCGTGCACCTTGTCGGCGGTGGTGGCGCCGTACTCGGAATAGTGGATGTCCATCGAGTCGACGCCGATGGCCTGGATCCGGCGCAGGTGGTTGAGACTGCGGTTGCGGGCGATCCGGTAGAGCCACGGCCGGACGTTGATCGCGCGCTCATCGGCCAGGATGGCATTGAAGGCGGCCGCGAGGACCTCCTGGAGGACGTCCTCGGCGTCCTCCTTGGATCCCAGAAGGTGACGGCAGAAGGCCAGCAGCCGCGAGTGGTAGCGGGACACCAGCACCTCGTAGGCGGCGTGGTTGCCCCGGCGCATGAGGGCGATCAGCCGCTCGTCGGACTGGAGGCGCAGCAGTGGCGACCGGCCGTGCAGCCCGATCCCAGCTGAGTATCTAAATGCTGAGACTTCCATCCACGGAGAGCCGGAGGATCTTTCTAAGACGCCCTTCGATCCTCGACGACCAGGACACGGTAGCAGCGGTTAAGTTGCGCTCAGGGCGTGATTTTGCGCTCCCAGGCGGCGACTAAGATTTCGCCCACGCCCGGGTAGACAAACTGGCAAAGTCCGCGCGCTTAAAACGCGCTGCTCGAAAGAGCGTTGCGGGTTCGAGTCCCGCCCCGGGTACTGGCGCCGTGTCGGGAGCGCGAGTCGGGGCGCGCCTGAGGGCCGGAGTGGGCCGCGACCGGCGGCTCGAGTGGGCCGCGGCCGACGGGCGCCGGTTGGGGGCCAAAGGCCCGCAAAACAGGGGCCGCGGGGGCGACGGTTCCCTTTTGACAGCGCGAATCACCCCTTGGTACGTTCGCTGGCGGACTCCGTGCAGGGGAGCCAAAAGCTTTGTCCCCTGGAGTCAGTCCCGAGGTGGGAGAGAACGATTGGCTAGGTCGCCGCGGTGCGTAACGGATCAGTGATCGGCCGGATTGCCGCTCTGGCGGCGCTGGTCATCGCGGTTGCCGCGGTGGGCATCATCCTGCTCTCCGGGAGCTCGGGCTACCAGGTGAAGGCGATCTTCGAGAACGCCAGCCAGATCGTGACCGGCGACCAGGTCGAGGTGGCGGGCAATTCGATCGGGAGCGTCTCGAACATCGCGCTCACTCCGGACGGCCGGGCTGAGCTCACGCTCAGCATCAACAACTCGCAGTTCACGCCCCTGCATCGCGGGACCGAGGCGATCATCCGCCAGCCCGGGCTCTCGTCGATCGCTGCCCGCTATGTCGATCTCAACCTGGGCTCGGCCAGCGGCCCGGCGATCCCGTCCGGGGGGACGATCGACCAAACCCAGACCCAGAGCGAGGTCGACCTCGACGAGCTGTTCAACGCGCTGAACGGCCCCACCCGCAAGGGATTGCAGAACGTCTTCCAGGGCTCGGCGGCGTCCTATCAGGGGCGCGGGCAGCAGGCCCAGCTGGCCTGGGAGTACCTGAACCCCCAGATCGCCACCGCGAGCCTGCTCTTCCACGAGCTCAATCGCGACACCTCCAAGTTCACCCGCTTCATCGTCAACTCGAGCAACCTGGTCACCACGCTGGCCCAGCGCCAGGGCGATCTGAGCGGCCTCGTCTCCCACCTCTCGACGACGTTCACCGCGCTCGCGCGCCAGCAGACCGCGCTTGGCCAGTCGGTCCAGCGCCTCCCGCCGTTCATGCGCCTGGCCAACACGACCTTCGTGAACCTGCGCAATTCGCTGGTCGACCTGACCAACCTCATCAACGCCACCAAGACGGTCGCCAACCCGGCGCCGGGCTATCCGCGCGGCAAGCTCTACGCGCTGCTCCAGCAGCTCGAACCGCTGGCCATCCAGTCGGTGCCGACGATCCGTGACCTGGCCAATGTGATCAGCAAGCCGGGCGCCAACAACGACCTGATCGATCTCAACAAGCTGGCTCCCGCCGTCGCCCAGGCGACCGTGGCGGGCGAGTTCGGCGAGCCGATGCTGTTCGCCAACGGAGCCGAGCGCCAGGGTGCCTTCCCGGTCTCAGCCAACGCCCTGCAACAGTCGGCGCCCGAGATGGCCGTCGCCCGGCCGTACGCGGTCGACCTCACCGGCTGGTTCGAGGGCTACTCGCACCCCGGCCTCTACGACGCCAACGGCTCGGTGAGCCGGATCGCGCCGGTCGTCGGCGTGGGCTCGATCCAGAACGGCGTGTTCAACATCATCGGGTCAAACCCGATCACCAACCCGCTCGACAACCTGCTCTTCAACCCGCAGGGCCGGGCAGGGTTCGCCTCGAGCATCTTGACCACCGGTCAGGGCGACCGCTGCCCAGGCTCGATGGAGCGCGGCCCGCAGGATCCGGGGAGCAGCGCCACCAGCGTCGAGTCGGGCTTCCCCTGCAGTCCCAACCAGGTGCCGACCGGGCAATGAGGCGGATCCTGGCTGGCATAGGCGTGGTTCTGGCCGTCGCGGCCTTCCTGTTCGTCGCGCTCGGATCGAAGAGCGTCAACACCGGCGCCACCTACAAGATCCAGCTCGACAACGCGTTCGGGCTCGTCAGCGGATCTGACTTCAAGGTGGCGGGTGTGATCGCGGGCAAGATCACCAACATCGACCTGCCCCAGAACTGCATCAAGGGCAACCCGACCGGGTGCTACGCCCTGATCACGGTGTCGGTCAACCAAAAGGGCTTCGGCCAGTTCCATAGCGACGCCTTCTGCCAGTCCCGTCCCCAGTCGCTGATCGGCGAGTACTTCCTGGATTGCCAGCCCGGCACCCAGGGACCGGTGCTCAAACAGGGGGCGACGATCCCGGTGAGCCACACCCAGTCGACGATCCCGGCTGATCTCGTCCAGAACATCATGCGCCTCCCTTACCGGGAGCGCTTCTCGCTGATCATCAACGAGCTCGGTGCCGCGGTCGCCGGCCGCTCCACGGACCTCCAGTCGGCACTGCGCCGGGCCGACCCGGCGCTGGCGGAGACCGACAACCTCCTGGCGCTGCTCGCGAGCGACAACAAGACGATCCGCGACCTCAACGTCAGCGCCAACAACGTCATCACGGCGCTGGCCCAAAACAACCATCAGGTGCAGCGGTTCATCGTCGAGGCCAACAACACGGCCAGCGAGTCGGCGAGCGCCGCCGCCAACTCGAGCTGCGGCGGCTCAACCCAGGCCAACTGCATCGCCGGGACCTGGAACAAGCTCCCCGGCTTCCTCGAGCAGCTCCGTCCGGCCATGCAGAAGCTCGGCGCCGCGGCCGACGCGCAGGACGTCGTCTTCTCCAACCTGAACGCGGCCTCCTCGAACCTCAACACCTTCTTCCACCGCCTGGTGCCCTTCTCCCAGCAGTCGGCGGTGTCGCTCGGCTGCGGCGAGCAGAACCTTGCCCCGTGCCCCAACGGCGGCTCCTCGCTTGGCACGGTCTCGAAGACGGGCAAACCGGCGGTCATCGACGCTCAGCCGACCGTTCAGGACCTCCTCAACTTCACCGGGCCGACCACCTGTCAGTCCCACGACCAGGCCCTCAACCGCCGCGGCGCCACCACGGGCTTCACCTCGACCTGCCTGGCCGAGCTGGCGCAGAACCTGGCCATCAGCCTGGGATGGCTCGACAGCCGCTCGCACGCCGTCGAGCCGGACCCGCGGAGCCCGGGCGGCGCCGGCTACAGCGGCATCGAGGGGCTGCTCCAGTACGTCTTCAACATCACCAACGCGATCAACACCTTCTCGAGCTACGGGCACGAGCTCGCGGTCGACGCCTTCGCCAATTCGGTCTGCAGCCCGTACGCCGATCCGCAGTCGATCGCCAACAACATCGCCACCTACCAGAAGGGCGGCGGCGACCTCAACTCGTTCAACCCGCAGAACCCGCGCACGTGTTACGCGTTCCTCGGGCCGAACCAGCCCGGCGTCACGACGACCGACCCGAGCAACCCGAGCGCGTGCGTGCCGGATCCGGGCGGCTATCCCGTCCAGGGCTACGGCACCCACTACTACGGCGCACAGACGAACGCCTGCAAGCTCCAGCCGAACCCCGCGGCCAACCTCCCGATCCCGACGGGCGGGGGCACCGGCGGCGGCCCGATACCGCTCCCGCTGTCACGTTCGAAGAACGCCACCACCGGCTCAGGTGGAGGCGGAGGCGGGTCGGGCGGCTCGACAGCGCAGCCCGGCCTCTCCAGCGCGATCGGCCAGATCATCTCCGCGCTCGGCAGCGGCAGCGCCAGCGCGCCCACGAAGTCCGCCGGCACGGCCAGCCCGACGACCACGTCGGCCGGGAGCGCAGGCTCCACGCAATCGAGCTCCAGCGGCAGCTCGCAGGCCCAGCAACTCCTCAACTACCTGCTCTCGCCGTGAGGAAGACCAGCCAGCCCGCGTTCGCCAATCCCGTCCTGATCGGGGCGGTCACCGTGCTGGTGGCGATCGTGGCCGTGTTCCTGGCCTACAACGCCAACAACGGACTGCCGTTCGTCCCCACCCGGGAGCTCAAGGTCGACTTCCCCAACGGCGCGGCGCTGGTCGCGGGCAACGATGTCGAGCAGGGGAGCTTCCGGATCGGCCTCGTCTCCGAGATGCACCCGGTCGAGGGGCCGAACGGGACGATCCTGGCCCAGGCCACGCTCCAGCTCAACCAGAGCGCGGGCAAGGTCCCGATCGACTCGACGGCGATGATCCGGCCCCGGTCAGCCCTCGGGTTGAAGTACATCGACCTCGAGTACGGGCACTCGCACCGCTACTACGCCGATGGCGGGACGATGTCGGCCGCGCACACGACGGTGCCGGTGCAGTTCGACGACATCAATCAGATGTTCGACGCCCGGACGCGGCCGTCGATCCAGCAGAACCTGGCCGGATATGGCGACGCGCTGACCGCCCGGGGCTCCGCTCTCAATGACACGATCGCGAGCCTTCCGGCGCTGTTCGGCCATCTGCGCCCGGTGGCCCAGTACCTGTCTGACCCGCATACCGAGCTGACGCGATTGCTCGGCGCGCTGAACGGGTTCTTCTCCACCGTCTCCCCGGTGGCCCAGATCAACTCGCGGCTGTTCACCGATCAGGCCACGACATTCGCCGCGATCTCTAAGAATCCGGCGGATCTGGA